>JAUIBT010000021.1 GCA_030428255.1 Alphaproteobacteria bacterium
CATCGCTCAGCAACCTCACGCCTCGTGAGTTTGCAGCGAACATGACATTGAAAAGCCTGGCTGCATAGGGCTAAATCTCAACAACAGATTCTGCCGAAGAATGGAGGGAACATGGGGCTCAGGTCACCGCTGGGGGTGTTTTCCACCCGAATGACCTCTTTCCCCACAGGGTTCAGATAGCGTACCTGGGAATAGTGGGGATTGCCTTGCAGAAGCAGTGCGAATTCGCGCTCTATGTTCAGCGTGTTTTCGCTGCTTGGCTCGTTGAGATAGTCGCGCATGTTGGCGGACAACGACAGCCGTGCAATATCCTTCGTGGCGAGCTGCAACGCGTTGATTATCCAGGCTTTGTCGTTTGACAAGTGGATTTGCTCGCGCTCTATAATGCGTTCAACCCGCTGCGTTTCAATCACATGAAAGGCAGTGTAGCCAAGGATGGTGATACAGGTGACCAGCAAGCCGAAGGTCGCAAGAAAGACGCCTAGGTGCGCCTGGTGCCAGGATGAGCGAGCGGTCAAGGGCATATCTCTAAGCGGCGCTTGTGCGCACGCCTTCCATTAGGCCAAGCGGAAACGAAAAGGAAGCCTGACAGGATACGCGATTGCGGCCTTTGGCCTTCGCTTGATAAAGCGCGCGATCGGCGCGCTCCAGCAATCGCTCGACGTTGCTTTCTCCGCTTGGGATCATGCTTGAAACGCCAAGGCTGACTGTAACAACCTGGTCTGTACTGGACGCCATATGCGGCAGGGCCAGCCGCTCGACCGCGGCACGCATGCGCTCGGCCACAACTTCAGCGTTGGCAAGGCTGGTGTTGGGCAGCAAGCAAGCGAATTCTTCGCCACCCAAACGGGCCACCATGTCACCTGCGCGGTGGACGGTATACCTCAGGGCGTGCGCGACAGCCCTAAGGCAGGCGTCACCCTGCTGGTGACCATAGGTGTCGTTGTAGGCCTTGAAATGGTCAACATCAACCATGACCAAGGACAAAGGCTGCTTATCGCGCCGACAAATGCGCCATGCCATGTCCGCGCTTTCCAGAAAGACACGTCGATTTACGAGCCCGGTCAGGTGGTCCAAACGTGCCAGCCGATGCAATTCTTCAGACTGTTGTTTCATCCTTATTTGGGTGGTCACGCGAGCGCGTAGCACGCAGGGATTGAAGGGCTTGCCCACAAAATCGCGCGCGCCTGCGCCCAGGCATTTCGCTTCGTCCTCTTGCCCGTGAAGCGCCGTGAGAAAGATAACTGGTATGTCGCTCAGGGCGCTGTGAGCCTGCAAGCGCCGAAGCGTTTCATAGCCATCGACCTCAGGCATCATGATGTCGAGCAATATCAAATCGGGCTTGATTTCCAGTGCCAGCGCGAGGCCATCTTTGGCGTTGGTTGCGACGCGCAGATCGAATTCTGAGCCGAGGGCGCGTCCGAGCGCTTGGAGAATTTCGGGGCTGTCGTCAATGGCTAGAACAACTGGCGGCATAGCAAAAGCTTCTTTTCTTGTTGTTGCCTAGGCTTGGTTATCCATATAAGTAACCAAGCGGTGGTGATTGCCAGTTGTGTGTTTATTGTCTGGTCAATCTATTTGAACAGTCTAGCAAATTTGTTGTGACTGGCTTGGATGCTATGGGATATGCCGGTAAATATTTCGTATAGCTCGGGATCAAAAGTTGTAGGCGCCATTTCGCTCATAGTCTCAAGCGCTTGTTCGTGGGAAAACGGGAGCTTGTAGACCCGCGCAGAGCAGAGTGAATCATACACGTCGATGAGAGTGGCAATGCGCCCGATCACTGGAATGGCATTACCCTTAACGCCATGAGGGTAGCCCTGGCCACGCCAGCGTTCATGGTGGTACAGGGCGACATCAATCGCCAAGCTCAAGACCGGATCACTGTCTAGCTGATTGTCGATTTGTATGTTTCGCAAAGTCCGAGCCCCTGCCACGCAATGGGTTTGCATGATCTTTGTTTCTTCAGAGCTAAGCGGGCCGGGCTTGCGCAAAATGGCGTCCGGTATGGCGATCTTGCCCAAATCATGCAAACGAATGGCTTGGCAGACATGCCCGGGCTCGTAGAGCTTGGCTGCCGGGTGGCTTTCGCGTTCAAGCGCCTCCATCAATATCCAAACGTGCTGGGCGCAGCGGTTTGAGTGCTCGGCCAACCCCGGATCTTTTAGGGAAAGCGTCGCGACCAGGGCGTTGTAGAGCGCCGGGTTGGGGCCGGGACAAATCTGCGCTTGCTTGGTCGTCGGTTGCGGGGGATTGACGAACTTGACCATCACTAGGTCTCCAAAGTTTCTTGCGAACACTAGTATTTTTTAGCACCTCGGGAATGAAACGCCCGGAGTAGAGTAGCCGTACCAGGTCATCGGACTCATTCTGCGAGTGGCCTTTAAACCTGAGGCGGGTTTGGCAAGCGTGCCCTTGCACCATATTGCCAACGTCAAGGACACGCGCCTTTAAACGCAAATCAGCCAAGACAAGCACAAGGCTTTCGACCTCTTGCAAGCAAAAGGGAAGGGCGATGCGCGCTCCTCCCTCCGACAGATCAGTGACTTGCCCTTTGATTGTCGATTGCCCGGGTAGACCTTCAAGCCAGCACTCCATAGGGTCTGCGGGCACCAGACGATCTTTTTTTCGCAAGGGCGCGCGGTCAAAAAACATCACTGCCGCCGTTAGCGTCAGAGTGAGATTCCAGATAAGCCACAGGGCTGATACAAGATGGTAGTCACTCCAGTTAGCCCCCAAGGCGTAGCGAAACGCCGCGTTTGCTAGGGCAAGGGTCAAGAAGGCGTTGATCGCGATTAGGATGGCAAAGGCAACGCTGGTTGCAGCTTTGTCGCGTGTCTTAGGAGTTACTTTGAAAACCGGCCGCCCTTGGCTCAACAGCTTGGCGAGGATCATGCTGCCTAGCACGATGGCGACGCCCGCATCGCGTGCCATCTTTACAAAAATCGATGCAACACCAGCGCGCGCGGTACGGATTTCCTTTTCAGAGATGACCAAAATGAAGGGGGCAACGTAGACCAGGTATTCTAGAACAGAAGACACCTTGAGCGGCCAGACATTGAACAAAAAGACAAAGGCGGGAGCCAGCAGCGTAATCATGCGCGCGGGCAGGCTGATGACGCGCCACTCGACAAGCAAGACGCGGCTGGCAAAGGATAGGCGCCCGCGCCGCTTGAGCGACAAGCGCCAGGCCTTGATGTTGCCCAGAGCCCAACGGACGCGTTGAGCAAAGAATCCTTGGGTGGAATCGGCAGCCAGACCGACAGCCACGCCTTCGAACAGATAGCGAGTGATGTAGCCCTTTTCCAAGAACCGCAGCGACATGTCGAAATCTTCAGTGATGGTGTCGGCTGGAAACGTGCCGCCGATCTCGTTCAAAGCGCTGCGGCGAACCACGGAACAACTGCCGCAGGAGGTGGCAAGGTCCAAGCTGTCGCGATAGGGCAGGACCTCAGAGTACCAGAACCACTGTTCATCCTCGATTTTACCATAGGTCTTGCTGTTAATCTGAGAGGCGTCGGGGTTGTAGAAGACCTGGGGGAACTGCACGCAGCCGACTTTCGGGTCTGCGAAGGCAGGCATGGCCGAGACCAGGAAGTTGTCGAGCGCCAAGAAGTCAGCATCTAAAATGGCGACGAACTCGCCGGTCAAAAACGGCAGGGCGGCGTTCATATTGCCAGCTTTTGCCCCTTCATTGTCGTCACGCCGGAAATAGCGGGCACCCAGCTCTTGGCAAAGGTCACGCAGCCAGGCCCGATCACCGTCGTCTAAGACATTAACAGTCTTGTTATCATAAACGACCTCGAGTGCTCGCAGGATGGTTTTGCGCAACAGCTCGCCGTCTTCATTGTAGGTGGGAATCAAGATATCGACTTGAGGAACGCGTGCGGTAGGTGCAGTCGAGACGCTGGGATGCTCCCAGTTGGGTGCCATCGTTGCCCAGGATAAGCGGCGTTTGCGTCGGGTCTTGATCAGCTCAAAAGCGTCGTTTTGCACGATGTCCATGATGCTGATGATCTCGGCGACCAAGTAACACCACATAAGAACAGCGATGATCGAGCTTTCATGGACAAACGGCAGTATTGTATGGTTTACTCGCCAAATGAAATAGGAAATAATGACCGCAGTAATCGCAATAATTTTCGGCTTGGATACATTGCTGATAATAAAAATCAACGCGATAGCGAAAATAACCACATGGACTTGTTGGGCAAGTGTAAGCTGGTCCGAAAGGGACAAGAGCTTGTTTGCAAGAATTTCCCAATTGGCAGGGATCCAATTTTCCATTGACGGTGGCGTTTTCAAGGTATGCCGCCGGGCTGAAGTGACGAGTGGTTTGTGGCCTGGCGTCGGTCATGTTAGGTGCAGCTAGGGCTGCCGATTTGCTCTAGTCTAGGTGTAAATCTATCGGTTTTCTATGATGCAGAGGGATAAAGACCTCTCCAAAGGGATGGGTGGAGATCCCAAGGTACACGACTGGTTACTCCAAGGGCGGCCCCAAGATCGCTTTATTTAAGGCGGCGCAACTGATCTATGACGGGCTCTAAGCCAGCGCGAAAGCTCTTGTATGCAGACTGCGCAGGCTCCAAGGCCTCAAGCTGAGCGATCACGGCTTGGCAGACGGCGGGCTGCTCCTGCAAGACCGATAGGGGATCAAGGGCAATGTGGATGGTGAAGACCACTGCGCGACTGCCCGCCAACTTGGTCAAGGTCTGCCGCTCAACCCGGATCAATCGCGGAGCCTCGCTGTCGGGCCCCGACAAGGGCGCGCCGCTGGGGCGGTACAACACCGCCTGGCTGTCTAGCGACCAGTTATAGCGGACCATTGGCCGGTCGGGCTGCATCTTGTCGAACATGCGCGCCATGAGTCGCGCGTTGCGTGCGCCGGGACCGAAGCCGGGGACGGGGGCATGAATGGCGTCCAAACGCTTGCCTGACTTCTCGCGCAGCCGCCACTTAGACGGAAAGCTTAAGGAGCCCGCCGTCAGGTGCCAAGCGCCCGGCGCTTGCTGCTGCATGATCAGCAGGTCTTCTTGTAGTTGCCTTGCGGCGCGCCAAAGCGGATGCGCTGGCTCCTCGTCGCTTGCGGGCTGAATATACCCCCGAGCGATCAACAGGGCCTCGAGCTCCAGGCAGGCTGGCAGGCTTTCAGGGTAAGCGAAAAACACGTCCTCGGGCTGAGCGGCGAACAGGCGGCGCTTTTCGGCGATCTGCGCGTCGTAGGTCTCGTCGCGCAACACCCAAGCGCTGGGGTCCAAAGGCTCTAAGGCAAAGCTGAAGGGTTTTGCCTTGCCGCCGTAGGCGGGCGAGGGCGCGTCCTTCATGTTACTTCGCTTGCTCACGGGCTTGAGCGCGCTGAACCATCAGTATGCCCGCTGCTGCAATGAGCGCGGCGCCGGTGTAGGCGGCCAAACTGGGCCACTCGCCCAATATCACGATGCCGAAAAAGATTCCCGCGCCCAGTGCTGCGAATTCGAACGGGGCCATGGCGGAAGCCTCCACGTTGCGATAGGCGTTGGGGCCGGCCAAGGACAAAGCCAGCATGGCCAAGGTACAGATCGCAAGGATGCCGACTTGCTGCCAAGTCAGCCAAGTCCAGCCCCGGACCAGAAAGTCCAGCATGCCCTCACCCGTTGGGAAAAGATCCGGGCGTAAGCTGGTGATCGCAAGCCAGCCTCCCGCCAAAACGACGTAGGCCAAGGTTTGAATGGTGGACATAGCCAAGGTTGTGCCGCGGCTGCGGATGCCGCGGGTAAGTAACTGAAAGCTGGCATAACACAGGGCGGAGGCCAAACCGAGCAAGGTGCCCCCAAGGCTCAAGGCCAGCTCAAAGCTGGGCAAGATCAACCAGGTGCCAACCAGCCCCATAACCAGCGCGATTAGGCGGAAGGCGGTCAGACGCTCGCCAAACAGCAGCACTGAGCCTAGAGTAATAAAAATGGGCGCGGTGAAGAACAGGGCCATAGCGTTAGCCATGGGCATGATGATCAGCGAGGTGAAATAGAGGCTCATGGCTGTGGTCAGCGCAAAGCCGCGTAAACTCAAAAAGAGCCAGCCTTGGCGGTCCAGTGCGGCCAGGTCGCGGCGCGTCTGAGGTAGGCTCAAGAAGACCGCAGAGGCCACCACCGAGCGCAACAGCATGAATTGCGCCAAGCCCACAGACGGGGAAATCAGCTTGATGAGAGCGTCATTGAGGGCAATGGCCATCATGGCTACAGCAAAGAGCGTAACCGCAGTCGTTTGATGTTCGTACCAGCGCATGGAAGCCCCCAGAGCAAGCCCTTTCATGCCACCGTCACTCGCGATGGCTCGCGTTTAGAGATCCAAAATCCAATCGTGGGCAGCCCCGTCGGGCAGGACTGGATTTAGGAAACTTAGGCGCAGGGCAGAAATTGAGGACATGGGCTCATAGCCCGCTTTGCGAGTCAAGTCGAATGCAGCGCACATGGTGCCACCGGTGGCCAGTACATCATCAACAATCAGCAAACGCCCCGTGCCAGCCTTGGCCTCAAGCGTGGCCTCGCCGTATTCCAGCTTGTAGGAGGCGCGCACGGTTGGCGGCGGCAGCTTACCAACCTTGCGCAGCATCACGAATCCCTTGGAGTGCTTATAGGCTAGGGCCGATGCAAAGGGGAAGCCGCGGGCCTCGATCCCCGCTACCGCGTCGATCTGGGACCAGTCGCCCACCATGTCCGACATGGCGTCGATGAACTGGGGGAAGGCTTGCAACAGCAGGGGCGAGATATCCTTGAAGGTCACGCCCGGCTGAGGAAAATCGGGGATCGAGGTCAAAAGGTCGGAGAAATCGTGGCTCATGTGTCCAGGTCCTTGAGCAGTTGGGTCAGGCCAGCCTTGCAGGCGGCCACGTTGGTTTGCCAGGTGTCGGCGGCCTCGCCGTCGGCGTTGTCGGTCACGTACTTCAATGCTGCAAAGGGCAAATTATAGGCGCGACACACATGGGCCAGCGCATAAGCCTCCATGTCGAACAGGCAAGGGGTGTCTATCGGTGGCTTGGTGACGAAGTGATCGGCTGTGCGGCAGGCCAGCGGCGCAGGTAAGCGGTCAGCAATCGTCGTTCGGGCCAGGTCAAAGCTGGGCAGCAGCGGGCTGGGCTCGTCTTCAAAGGGCGTTTGGCCGATAGCAAAACCCAGCGCGCTGACGTCCATGTCGGCTTGCAAGAAGCTGGCCACCGGCAGAATTTGGTGCAGCGGGACTTGGTGGCCACCGCAGGAGCCAACATTGAGCACGTAGGGCGGCATAGCGTCTTGCGCACGGCATTGCTCCAGCTTGGCGGTCAGGGCGCGGGTCGCGTTGACCTTGCCAACGCCGGTGATCAGGGTTTGGAACTTCGGATTGATCACATCCGCTTCGTCTTCCAGCGCGATAACAATCAAAGGGCGGGGCATAGGCTCATGTCTGTGTGGCTGGGAGTTGAGCCTCAGTTATAGGCCATGTACCGCGCTTGCCAAGCGGGTTGAACGTGCGTTGGGAAAACAACAGCGCCGGATTGGCCGTTGGCCAAGAAAAAAGGCCGCTCCGATTTAGGGATGCGGCCTTTGCGGCTATAGGTCTTTTTCGACTTTTCGATCTTCGGTTTGAAGCGCGCTTGGCTCCGAAGAGCTTTTGCGGCTAAGTTGCGACGGGGCGTGCTTTTCAGCATAACTGCGAATCCTCTTCCAAATGCTGGGTTTGTCGTCCTCGGGCTCATCGACCAGAGGAACGACCGAGATCTTCGGAGTATCGCCGACAAAATCGGGCACATTAAGGCCGTAAGCACGGCAGAATAGCTCGATTAAGGCAAAAGACTGAGCGGGGCTGAACAGCGCCGCGCAGTAGCGCTCGGGCGTCACCAGCACCATGGAGTAATCCTGCCTGTTTTGCGGCTGGCCAAAGCGAATCCATTCTGCCAGGCGGCCATCGGCGTCACAGACCGATTTGGGGCGGGCGCCAATCGACTGAGGGTTGATGCGCAACATGGTGACATCCAGCGCGCGCCAGAATTCCACCGCCTCTTGGGGCAGAATTTGTTCTGGGTCATAGCCCAAGGTCATAATCACATAGCCGGGCGGCAACACCTTGTCTAAACGCCCGGACTGAATCGGGTAGGCGTTAAAGCTTTCCATGTCCGGCACGATCTGGCCGTTGGCGTCCAGGGCGGCGATGATCCGCGCGGTTGGAATGGGCATGCCGGTGTTGCCTGCGTTGAACAGCAAGGGGCCAGCACGCAGGAAGTTGGGCTCGGTCACCAGGCGGCGCAGGTCGGCTTGGCTGGGGCCAACGATCCCGGTGCGCTTGCGGCCTTTGATTGGCAAGAACTTGCTGACGCGATTGGTGGCCTCGGCCATTTTGCTTAGGGCAGCGCTTTTGCCCTGTTTGAACAGCATATCAGAGGCCTTGCGGTGGCGCTCGGCGCGCGTTGTGCGGTGAGAAAGGCGCTTTTGCTCCCAGACCTTGAGCGCGTTGATGGTGAGGCCACGGGTAAAGATGCCGGTTAGTGGCCAAATCAGCGCCGCCGCATCGCCCAAGCCCGTATCCAGGGCAGAATCGCCAAGCCAGGCTTGATCGTCACTGAAATGAATCGAAGGCTCGCCAATCAGCGCGGTGCGATGCTCCCACAGCTTTTCGCGGATCGTCATGGGGTAGTCTTGCAAGGAGACGCCGCGTATGGCCGAGGGCTTGACGCCTGCGACCTCGTCAAGGAAGCGAACGATGAACTCCTTGGACGACAGCAATTCTCGTTGGTCGCTGCCGATGGCGCCCAAGGTCCAGCGCTGATAGCTGGAACCCAGCGGCACGCGAATCAGCGGACGGTTTTGATAATAGCTAACCGAGCACCGCATGGAGGGATTGGGCGTCTCGAGCAGCACCGACAGCCAGGTGCGCGGGCGGCGCAAGGCTTTGACCGGCGCATTGATGACCTGGTTGACCAACGAAAGCTCGTTGTCGCAATCTATGACGAACAGGCTGCGCACGTAGAATTGGCGTTGATCATAGGTCTCGCCAATGACAAAGACCCACTCCTCGTCCAATTGCAGTTCATGGGCGGCATGCCCTGCGCGCAAGGTAATGCGGGCATTGCCTTTTATGCGCTCGCTCATGGCCTCGCGCAGCTCGTGGCTTGAGATCATGACCTGCTGATGGGCTTCAAGCTGGTGATCGCTGAGTGGCAGGTCCAACAGCACCTCGCCGTTGCGATCTTTGAACAGATAGGACTTGATGCGCTCGCTGGTAGACAGGGAATAGTCGAGGCCAAGGCTGGCCAAAAAGCGGATCGCGATGTCGCTGATCGGCTCGGGCGGGCGCTGGGGGTGGGGCTGGCCTGGCCCGTGGCGATCCAGAACGCAGACCCGCAAACCTGCACGCGCCAAGGCGTAGGCAGTGGTCAGGCCCACCGCCGAACCGCCAATGACGGTAATGTCTGCCTCGTAGTCCAAAGAGTACATAATGTGCTGTGCGTACCGGGTTTCTAGTTCTTGCGGGGGCGAAAATTGGTCAAGTTTCGATGCTTGTTTAAGGCCAGATCCACGCAAAATGCAACTTAAAGTTTTAATTTGCAAGCGCGGAGGCAGCCGCGACTCTCGCCTAACCTTTGCTGAACTGCCTGCCGAAATACACTTTGTCCGTCAAGCTATCAACATGGGCGAATAGTGATCTTGTTTCGGGGCCAGCGCCTGCCTAGGCTTGGGCCATGACAAATGATTTCAGCTTCTCCCCCGCTGGTGACCAAGCAGCCCTGCTCACCTTTGGAGCCGCAGGCGATATGGCCTTGGACGCCCATGCCAATGCGCGGGTTATGGCGCTCTATGAGGTGCTGCAAAGCGATGCACAGACCTGGTTGCGCGATTTGGTCCCCAGCCTAAGGGCGCTGCTGATCTTCTATGATCCACAGCAGATCGGCTTTGAGGCTTTGCAAGACCGGGTTTCGCGTTGCTTGGGTGGCTTGGATGCGGTCGGTCAAAGCGACATCGGGCGTCAGCTCCGCTTGCCGGTGTGCTACGATGCGGACTTTGCCTTGGACCTGGAGAACGTGGCCGCAGCGACCGGTCTCAGTACTGACCAAGTTTTGGCCAAGCACCAGGCTTCCGTGTTCAAGGTCTACATGCTGGGCTTTATGCCGGGCGCACCCTATCTAGGCGGCTTGGACGAGGCGTTGACCTTGCCGCGGCGCGCGAGCCCGCGCGCACAGGTGCCAGCGGGTTCGGTGGCCATCGCCGGGGCCATGAGCGTCATTTATCCCAAGCAATCTCCGGGGGGCTGGCACGTGTTGGGCCGCTGCCCGCTGCCGCTGTTTGACGCCAAACAAGATGCTGCGCCTTGCCTCTTGGCGCCGGGGGACACCATCCATTTCCAAGCCATTTCGCGCGCGGATTACGACGCGCTGCTGGCCGATCCTCGCGGCTTCGATCCTTTGCAAGGAGGCGCGGTATGATCGAGTTTATCGAGGTTGGTCCATTGACCAGCGTGCAAGATCAGGGGCGCTGGGGGTACCAAGCACAAGGCATTGGCCCCTCAGGCGTCATGGATCGGCGCTTGGCGCGGATTGCAAATGCCTTGGTCGGCGCGCCGGCCGATCAAGCCGTCATCGAGTTTTGGGGCCTGGGACCGAGCATCAAGACGGTCGATCGGCCAGTGACCTTAGCGGTAGCTGGCCAGGCACAGCCCGCATCGGGGCATTCGGCTTGGCAAACCCTAAGGCTGGAGCCCGGCGAACTGCTGCGGGTTGGCCCTTTGCGCGGCCACGCCGTCGGCTATCTCGCCTTGGCCGATCCGCTGGATGTGCCGGTTTGGTTGGGATCGCAAGCGACCCACATTCGCGCCGCACTGGGCGGCATTGAGGGGCGCTGTTTGCGTGCAGGTGATCGGCTAGCGCTGCGCCCACGCACAGGTCCAAGCGCTACCCCGCGCTTGATTGCGCCCGAACTGGCCTTGCCCAGCACCAATGGCCCAATCCGCTTGATCGCCGGGCCGCAGGACGCCAGCTTCAAGCCCGAAGCACTGGCGGTACTGGTTAGCCAGCCCTATCGTCTCACCAGCCTGTGCGACCGCATGGGCTACCGGCTGGAGGGCCCCGCGCTGGCGCACAAAGTTAGCGCCGACATTGCCTCTGACGGTATTGCCTTTGGCAGCGTTCAGGTGCCTGCGGACGGCCAACCGATCATCTTGATGGCCGAGCGCCAAACCACAGGCGGCTATACCAAGATCGCTACCGTGGCGAGCTGTGACCTGCCGCGCTTGGTGCAGAGCCTCCCCGGTCAGGCGCTGGACTTCACCTGGGTCAGTGTGGCCGAGGCACAGGCGGCCTTGGCCGATTCCGAGCGCGCGCTTGAGCGGCTTTGCGCGGACTTGCCAGCGCCGCTGGACTTATCAACAGCCAGCCTGCTGCGCGCCAACCTCATATCTGGCGTGGTGCGGGGCGAATGAGCCAGAACGCCGCCTTTGCAAGCCGCCCGCCCTTGCGCTTCGTGCACTGTGCGGACCTACACTTGGACAGCCCGCCGCCAGGCATTGCGGGTCACAGCGTACCGTTCCGCCAAGCCTCGCGCCTGGCGTTGGAGCGCATTGTTGATACCTGCTTGGGCGAAGAGGTCGATTTCCTGCTGATCGCTGGGGATCTGTATGATCGCGACCTGCAAGACAACGCGCCGCTGATCTTTTTTAACCAGCAAATGCACCGCCTGGCCGAGCAGCGCATTCCCGTTTTTATGATTCGTGGCAATCATGACGCTGCCAATAAGTCGATTGGCGGACTCCTCGCGCCCAACGTCCACCTGTTCTTACCCGGCGACCCGCAGACCGAGCGGCGCGATTTTGGCGGCCAGGCGGTTGCCTTCCACGGCTGGTCTTATGCGCAAGAAGCAGAGCCAAACTTCCAAATCTCCACGTATCCAGAGCCCGTTGCAGGTGCGATCAATATCGGGCTGTTGCACACGGCGCTGGAGCCTCAGGGGCCTTACGCGCCGTGCAGCCCGGCTCAGTTGTTCGCCAAAGGCTATGATTATTGGGCCCTGGGCCACGCACACATCGAGAAGCGCTTTGCCGAAGGCCGGTGCTTGATCGTCAACCCCGGCATGCCGCAAGGCCGCGCGATCGACGAGGAGGGTAGCAAGGGCGCATATTTGGTTACGATTTCGACAGGCCAACCGCCAGAGGGCTGCAGCTTTAAGACCTCGAGCCTTGATTGGCGGCGGCTGGTGATCGACGCGCGCGGGCTCAGCTCTGAAAACGATTTGGAACGGCTGATCCGTCGCGCACTGAACGATCTCTTGAACCAAGGCGATGCCGAGCGCTGGGCCTGCCGCCTGCAAATCGAAGGCGCTGGCCCCGAGCTTTATGGTCAGCGCTATAGCATCGTTGATGCCATGGCGCGGCTGTTCGATGGCAGCTTTGATGCGCGGGTGTTTATCGAACGCGTGGTCATGAAGCCCGCCGACCATCAGCCCCTGGTCGAGCCCTCGGCAAGCCTGGCGGCACTGGCTCCTTTTGTTCAGGCCAGCGATGTCGCGCAGGGATTGGAGGAGCTGAGCGAAGCGCTGGCCAAGACCCTGGGCGCGCTGGGTCGTGAGCTTGATCTGCCAGGGCTGGAAGCGGAAGTGCGGGAGGCCGACCCCACCGCACTTTTGGATCAAGCCTTGCGCGACGGGCGCGACGGGCGCGATGACCGCCCGCCGGGCGAAGGGAAGCGCTGAGCCATGCATATCCATCGCCTGCGCCTACATGCCTACGGGCACTTTGAAGACAAGCTGCTGAGCTTCGCCGAGCCCGGCAAGCTGAGCCTGGTCTATGGCCCCAACGAGGCGGGCAAATCAACCGCGCTCTATGCGCTTGAGGCCTTCTTGTTTGGTCTCATGGATCGCCGGGTGGCGGTGAGTTATGAGCAAGCCTGGACCAAGTCGAAGCTGAAAGTCACCGGATGGCTGAGCGCCAATGCTGATCCGCAAACGCTGGTCGAGCTTCAGCGCAGCAATGCAGGGGTGCAAGATCGCCTCAAGACCGGTGCGCAGGATTGGTTGCCGGTCAAGGGTCAGCGGGGCTTGTTCAAGGACTTGTTTGCCCTGGATGGCGAGCGTTTGCGCGCGGAAGCCAGCCGGGTTTTAGCCGCTGGCGGCTCGGCTGGCGAGGCGCTTGGCGTCGCGCTGCTGGGTGAGCAAGCCGAGAGCCAGTGCAAGCGCCTAGAAGAGCAGGTCGAAGCGCTCTTTAAGCCGCGCGGGCGCAACCAGACCATCAACGCCTTGCGTGCAGAGCTTGAGGCGCTCGACAAGGCCATCGCTGAGCAGAGCTTGAGCGCGCAAGATTGGCTTGGTCAGGATCGTGCCGCCAAGGAGGCGCAAAGCCAGGCTGATGCGCTGGAGCATCAACGCAAGGTTCTGCGTGACCACCAAGCCATGCTGGAGCGTGACGCAAAACGTCTGCTGGCAGACCAAGCTCTGGCCGAGGTCAAGGCGCAATGGCAGACTATGCAAGAACAGCATCCTGGCCTGCCGGCTTTGGGCCGCGATGACCTCGCGCGCCTTGAAGCATTGGAGCGGGAGCGCTCTGCGCTGGCAGGCGCCATGAACCAGCGACTAACCGAGCTGGAGGCGCTGAAGCAGCAGATCCAGGCGCTGCATCTGGACGACAGCTTGTGGCAAGCGCACGAAGCGGCGGTTTCGGATTTGGGGCAAGGCTATGATCAGGCGGAGCGGCTGTTTGACGCTTGGACCGCGCTGCAAGCCAACAGGCCGCAGGATTTACTGGCCAGCGACGATCTCGCCGAAGTCGACGTGCAGGCGGACGGACGCCCGCCCGCCGAGCACCTGGACCGCCTTGGCGCTTTGTCGGATCGGGCCGCCGTACTGCCCCCGATACCGCCTGTACCTCAGGCCCCGGATCTGCCAGCGCAGATCTCAGCTAAGGGCTTGGCTTGGGCGGAGGTTGAAGCTTTGTTGGCCCCTGAACGTGGCTTGGCGCAAAGCTGCAAAGGTTGGCGCGCAGAACAGCAGCGCTTGCAGCGCGAGGCGCAAGAAATCGCCATGGAAACGCGCACGGGGGAGCGGGCGCTCGCCGAGGCCGCTATCGCCTGCCAACACTTGCAAGATCAAGGTGCGGGCCTGGACAATGGCCCCATGCTGGAAGCGCGTCGCCATCGCGATCAGCTCTGGAATAAGTTGAAACGCGATCTGGGGCAAGCCAGCCTGCAAGAAGCTTATGAGGTCGCCGTTTTAGACGCTGACCGCGCAGCCGAGGCCTTTGCACGCTCTGAGCGGCAGGCCGGTGCCTGGCAGCATGCCCAACGCCAGCAGGCCGAGGCGAACTTAAAGGTCAGCGCCGCCCAGGCTCGAGCCGCCGCGTTGGCAAAGCAGGAATCGGCTCTTGTTCAGCAGCTTGTCGAGGCGCTTGGGCTCGATGATACCGCCTTGGAGCCCTTGTTGGCCCTGGCCGAGCAGGTCTTAAGCTGTCAGGCTGCCTTGCAGAGCTGGTACGCGCGCAAAGCGAGCCGGCAGGCCGCGCAAAACGAGTGGCAGGCGCTGGCCGACCAAGCTGCACAGCAGGGGTTTCAACCGCAGGCCAAGGGGCAGCTGGACAAAGAGCTGCGCGATTGGCTCAATGCAGCGCTACAAGATGCGCGCGCTGCCCAAGCCAGACTTGACAAGTACAAGCTCTGGCAAGGGTTTCGCGACCAGGAAACAGCGCTGCACGTGCGTATTGCTGCGGTGGTTCAGCACGCCGAATCCCAGGGACTGAGCGGCCTGATGGGGCAGGGGTTGGAGCCAGCCGATCGCACCTCTTTGCTGGCCCAGGCCTTCGCCCAAGAACGCAAACAACGCCAAGACCATGCTCGGCTGAACCGCGAGTATACCCGGCAAAACCAGGCCCAGCAGGCGGACCAGGCGCGCCTCAGCACATTGAATGAGCAGCGCGGCGCTCTGGTTCCCGCAGAGCAAAGCGATTTGGCCCTATTGCATGCGGCGAGTGCGTTGCAGATCGATATAAGCGCGCAAAGCCAAGCGCGGGCCGCCTTGGGGGACTGCGAGGCATGGCATGACCTGGCCGTGTTGGCCGACGAGCGCGCGGCCTTGGAGGCCCGCGACCAAGCCCTGAACGCAGAGCTGAGCGCGGCGCATCAAGCTGCGGGCGAGCAGCGTCAAGCTCTGCGCGCGCTCCAGCAGCGCGACGGGGCACGGGACCTGCGCTTTGAGCGGTCGGCCAAGTTGGAGCGCTTGCGCCAGGCAACCCGCCAATATTTGGATGTGGGTTTGCAAGCGCGGCTGCTGCGCGCGGCACTCAATCGCTTCTTGGAGCAGCAGCAAGACGCTCTGTTGGCGCAAGCCTCGCAAGCCTTTGAGCACTTGACTGGCGGTGCCTACCGGCAGCTTGAACAGCGCCGCGACCAAGACGGGGTGGCGCAGTTTTGGATCAGCGATGCCCTGGGCGACGACAAGGGCTTGGAGCAGCTCAGCGAGGGCACCAAGGACCAGCTCTATCTCAGCCTGCGCCTGGCGGCGCTGGATCAGTATGGGCTAAGCCAGCTCGCCACCCAGGCCGGGGCCCTGCCGCTGATCTGCGACGACCTGTTGGTACAATTCGATGATGACCGCGCCGCGCGGGCTCTGGCCTTGCTTGCCGAGCGCCGCGAGCGCCAGCAGGTGATCTATTTCACCCACCACAAACACCTGCTGGAGCTGGCCCGCCAGCACTTGCCGTCGGACAGCTTTGAAGCTTTGGACCTGAGCCAGGATTAGCCCCAACCCTCGCCGGAACCCGTTTAATAGGCGGAGGCGGCAGCACCTTGTGTATTGCGGAAGCTAGCAACCGACGCGCTGGCCGTGTTCTTCAACGCAACTGCGTCAGCCCAACCGGTCACAAAATCATAGCCAATGTCACGCATCTGCTGCGCGTAGTCGATTGTCCCGCAGTGTATGCCAGCTTTTTTGCCCAGCCGGTGCGCCAGATCCTTGAGCGATACGATGATATCATAAAGCTCGCCGTCTTGGTGGTCGAGCTTGGCGGGATAGCCATAGGAGCGGGCCAGGTCGGACGGGCCCAAGTAGTAGGCGTCTATACCGGGCGTCGACAAGATAGCCTCAGCGTTGGCAACGGCCTCGCGGGTTTCGATCATGGCAAAGCGGGTGATCATGGCGTTGGCGTTGTTGCCATAGCTGGCGTCGCAAACCAAAGAGGCGCGGATCGGCCCGTTGGAGCGCACGCCTTCGGGCGGGTATAGCGCGTAGGAGGCGAATTCGGCGGCTTGCTCTGGGGTGTTGATCATGGGGCAAATGACCCCCAAGGCGCCCAGATCCAGGCAGCGCATGATATCGCCAGCATCCAGCCAAGGCACGCGCACCACCGGAGTGACGCCCTGCGCTTTAACGCCCGCCAGCAAGGTCGGCAATTGGCCGATGTCAGCCAAGCCGTGTTGCAGATCGATAGTGACCGCATCAAAGCCAGTGTGGGTCGCAATCTCAGCCGAGAATTCGCTGGTCAGAGAAATCCAAGCGTTGAGTGCGCTCCGGCCCGATTGCCAAAGGCTTTGAAGAGAGTTTTCGACCACGGAGTCCTCCAGAGGTTGGGCGCGTTCTATTGCGCCGGATCATAACTGGCGGCGACCTTAGGCCAAGCGCCCTGGGCAGGCAAGCCGGTGGTGATCCCAGATGGCAGAATGGCAGAGCGGCAGGTCAGGCGGCCGCTTGACCTGCATCGCACAGGGGGCAAGAAAGGCCGCCTACTCGTGCTCTTTATTTGGCGGTTTCATGGTTTTGGGATTTGTGCTGGCGGTGGCGAACGTGCTTTCCCCAGTGGTTGCGACCGCTGGGATTGGCTTTGCCTGGCAAAAGCTGCGCGGCGACTTTGACCGTGTGTTTGTGGGGCAACTGGCGCTGAACGTGGCCGCCCCTTGCCTCATCCTCTCGGCCTTTTCGCGCCCAGAGCTTCAGCTCGCGACGGTGGGGCAGGTGGTGTTGGCGGCTAGCTTGATGGTGGCGGCGTTTGCGCTGGTTTTGGTGCCGCTGCTGCCCCGCTTGGGACTGGCCTATCGCGATTTCCTACAACCCTTGCTATTTCCCAACACGGGCAACTTGGGCTTGCCACTGGTGTTTTTCGCGCTGGGCGATGCCGGCTTGGCCTTCGGCTTGATCTTTTCCAACGCCATCATGGCTTTTCACGCGCTCCTGGGCGTGCCCGTGACTTCCGGTCAGTTCTCGATCAAGCAGTTGGCGCGCAATTCCATGTTCGTCGCCTTCCTCGCGGCGGTGCTGCTTAAGACCATAGACTGGCAGTTGCCCGTCGCGGTGCTGAACTTCTGTCAGATGATCGGCGCGATTGTGGTGCCGCTGATGCTGATGGCGCTGGGCTCCAGCTTGGCCAGCTTCAAGCCATCGGGCGGTGGGCTGATTTTGGGGCTGTCAGCTCTGCGGGTCGGGTTGGGCAGCCTGGTGGGGTTTGCCATTGCTGAGGCGCTGGCGCTGCCAGACCCGCTGTATGGTGCCTTCGTCATTCAGTCGGGCATGCCGGTGGCCGTCTTGTCCTACATGATGTCGGCTCAGCACAAGCGCCGTCCGGTCGAGGTGGCGGCCATGGTCCTGGCCTCAACGATCATGGCGATCGCGCTGTTTCCGTTGATTTTCGCTGTGCTGCGCTGGGGTGGCCATCTTTAAGTTCGCCCATGGCCTAGCGGCCTCGAGTTCACCCTCGCGCGCGGCCCCGCCTCAGTCCTTGTGATGGGTCGAGGGCATGATCGAGCGGCGTTTGCGCGGCTTGACCTCGGGCTCCGGCTCCGTCGCCTGGCCTTCAGGCGCGCTGCCCCAAGGCTGAGCCTTGTGAGCCATGGGCTTTCGGTGCAAAAGCGAGCCATCGCCCCACTTGGTCTCAAACTCTTGCTTGCTCATGGCCGAGTCGAGGTAGGCGCGATAATCCGCTTTGAACTCGGCCTCCTGCGGGCTGAGCGGTCTGCGGTGGG
The DNA here is from genome assembly GCA_030428255.1 of Alphaproteobacteria bacterium. Taxonomy (GTDB): domain Bacteria; phylum Pseudomonadota; class Alphaproteobacteria; order UBA7985; family JAUIBT01; genus JAUIBT01. The sequence continues at coordinate 17,933 of JAUIBT010000021.1, forward strand.
GAACCGGCAGAGTCCTGACGTTGTTGTCGGTTCTCTGCGGGGGCTTGGCCCGGCCGCGGCGATAGCTGGCCCAGCGCTTTTGGGTCGGCGTTCGATGGATGAAATCCATCCAAGCAAACAAGGGGTCCAGCGCCACGTTGCGGTACTTGAAAATTGGAATGAGCAACGCGCCACAGGCAAAGCCGCCCAAATGCGCCCACCAGGCCACGTTTGAGGCGTTGGGCGCAAAGACCCCAAACACCTGCTGAGCAAACCACACGGCGAAAAAGGCAATGGCTGGCATGGGCACCGGGAAAAAGAAAATCAGTAAGATGAAGCGCGCAAAGGGGTGCATCATCAGGTAGGCCGCGAACAGGGCCGCGATAGAGCCTGACGCGCCGATCATGGGCGTAAAGGGATCGCCCGCAAAATAGATCTGTGCCAGGGCTGCAACCACGCCGCCCAGCAGGTAAAACAGCAGGTAACGCAGGTGGCCCATTGCGTCCTCGACGTTATCGCCCACCACCCAAAGGGCCAGCATATTGCCCAAAAGGTGCATGAGATCGCCGTGCAAGAATTGGTAGGAGACCAGACGCAGCGCGGGCAGCAGCTCGCCCGCTGGGGCCGAGGCCTGATTGGTGAACAGGGCGGGATAGACCGCGAAATTATAAACGTTGCTGCGGCCAAAGCCCCCGATCATCTCGAGCAGAAAGATGCCAACGCAGGCCGCCATCAAAGCGTAGGTCACATAGGGCTTGGAGATATGGCGGGTCGGGTTGTGGTCGCCGATTGGCAGCATGGGTCAGCGCTCCAATCGCGCGATGATAGGGGTGTGGTCAGAGGCTTTCTCTCGCCCGCGCGGCTCGCGATCAATCTGGCAGTCCAGCAGGCGGTCGGTGGCCTGCGGCGATAGCAGCAAATGATCAATGCGGATGCCATTGTCTTTGGCGTAAGCGCCGCCAGTGTAATCCCAATAGGTGTAGAGGTGCGCCTGATGGGTCAAGCTGCGCAGCGCGTCGTAGTAGCCAAGATTGAGCAGCGCCTGAAACTCCTGGCGGCTGGCGAGCGAGAACAAAGCGTCGTCGCGCCAGGCTTGCGGATCATAGCAGTCGTGCGGCTCGGGGATGATGTTGAAATCGCCCGCAAAGACCGCCGGGCGCTCTTCGGCCAGAACGGCGGCCATGCGCGCGCCCAGGCGGCGCATCCAGGCGTGCTTATAGCTGTATTTCTCGCTGCCCATAGGGTTGCCGTTGGGCAGGTAGAGGCAGGCAATGATGAAGTCGCCCAGCTCGGCCTCGATATAGCGCGCTTGCGGGTCTTCGGGGTCGCCCGGCAGGGCGGTCAGGCGGATATCAAGCGGCTCCTTAGAGAGCAGAGCGACGCCGTTGTAAGACTTTTGTCCGACGATATGGGCTTGGTAGCCCGCCTGCTCGATCGCCTCGTAGGGGAAGGTTTCTTCGGTGGCTTTGATTTCTTGCAGGCAGACAACATCGGGCGCTGCGCTGGTCAACCAGTCAGTGACATTGGCCAAGCGCGCACGAACGGAGTTCACATTCCAAGATGCAATGCTGAGGGGGGGCGGCGCATCGGCGCTTTGTGTCATACCGCTCTAGCCAATCGAAAACGAGGTGCCGCAGCCGCAAGACGAGACCGCATTGGGGTTGGTGATCTGAAACGAAGCTCCGACAAGGCTGATCACATAGTCCACGGTCGAGCCGCCCAGCAATGGCAAAGACACCGGGTCCACCGCCAGGCGCACGCCGTCGGTCTCAAAAATCAGGTCCTCATCGTTGGGCTGGTCGATCAGCTCGAACTTGTACTGAAAGCCCGAACAACCGCCGCCTTCTACCTCAACCCGCAAAACCTCGTTGGCCCGCGCTTCTTGCTTGCAGAGCTTGCGCACTTGTGCCGCGGCGGCCGGGCTCAAGTGGACCTCGAGGCCCGCCAGATCTAAGTCGAGTGTTAAATCATCCATCATCGGCACCCAGTCATTATGCACAGGCGCGCAAATTTATCGCCGCTGTGCTAGGTCTAGGGGTAGGGCAGGCACCAAGCCTTGGCAAGCCCTGATCGCGCGGAGTTGCGCAGCCAAGATCAAGCCTCACGGGTCTGCGCTGTGGAAGTATAGGTTTTATGAACGGTACGAAATTTCAAGACCCTAGCCGCGACTGTCACTCACAAACTGCTGTGAGCGATCTGGCGAGGCTGCAACATCCCAGTGGCCAGCGCTTGGGCCTGGCCCCTTACGCTTGTTTGCCAAGTCAAGATCCGCTGCGCCGTTTTGAGACCAACAGCGAGAGCGTGCGCTCGCCGTACCAACGCGACCGCGACCGGATTATTCACTCCTCGGCCTTTCGAAAGTTGCAGCACAAGACTCAGGTCTTCGTGGCCCACGAGGGGGATAATTATCGTACCCGCCTGACGCACTCGATTGAGGTGGCACAGATCGCGCGCTCGATATCAGTTGCTCTGCGCCTGGATGAAGACCTGGCCGAAGCGGTGGCCCTGGCTCACGACTTAGGCCACACGCCCTTTGGCCATGCCGGGGAAGACGCACTGTCGGCCTGCCTGCAAGCGCGTGGTCTGTCGGCCTTTAACCACAACGACCAAGCGATCCGCGTTGTGACCCAGCTTGAACATCACTACGCGGCTTTCCCAGGGCTCAATCTAACCTGGGACGCGCTGGAGGGTATCGCCAAGCACAACGGACCGTTGGAAGGCGCGCTGCCCGAGGCCATTGCAGCAGAGCAAGCCGCTTGGGATTTGCAGCCGCGCGGCTATGCCAGCGCCGAGGCTCAGGTTGCGGCCTTGTCGGACGATATCGCCTACAACAACCACGACATCGATGATGGCGTGCGGGTCGGCTTGCTGGCGCTGGAAGATTTTCGCCACCTGCCGTTGCTGGGCGACACCATCACCCAGGTTGAGCGCTTGCACCCGCATGCCAGCTTAGAGCAGCGCCGCCACGAGGTGTTGCGGCGTACCATCGACGCCATGGTTAAAGACGTTTTGGCCACCAGCCAAGCACGCCTGACCGCGCTGCCTGGCGCGAGCGTGGCCGAAGTGCGCGCGGCAAACGGCCCGGTGATCGGCTTTTCGACAGACATGGAGGAGGCGATTCGCCAATTGCGGCGCTTCTTGTTCGACAATCTTTACCGCCATTTTCAGGTCAACCGCATGCGGGTCAAAGCCATGCGCGTCGTCCAGCAGTTGTTCGACTATTATCACCAGCACCCTGAAAGTCTGCCGACCCCTTGGCGGGCGGGGGCTTTGGCCTGCCAACGCGAGGCAGAGCTGACCCGCTTGGTGGTCGACTACATCGCTGGCATGACCGATTCGCTGGCGGTCAAAGAGCACTCGGCTCTGTTCGATACCTACAGCATGTTCAGCGTCTAAAACGACGCTGGCTGAGGCGGGCAAATCAGCTTGCGCCCAGAGGTAAAGCGCCTAGTATGGGCGGCCCGACGCTGGCCTGCGCCAGCCTAGACAGCGCCGACGCCCTGATCGCTTCGCGCTGCCGACCGCCAAATAACCCTCATTCAGACCGCCCGATTGCCATGAACCACTTTCGCCATTTCCGCGCTCAGATCCTGGAGCGGCTCAGCCATATCGACGCCTTGCAAGACAGCGCCTTTGAGCGCGTGGTGGTCGAGCTGCCCCGCGATGCCAAGCACGGCGATCTTGCGTGTAACGCCGCGATGGTGCTGGCCAAGGCTGCTGGCCTCAAACCGCGCGATTTGGCTGAGACCATCAAGACCCACATTGCGACCATCCCCGGCATTGCAGCGGTTGAGATCGCGGGTCCCGGATTCTTAAACCTGCGCTTGGGCAGCGATTTTTGGCTCAGCCAAATCCAGCGCATTTTGGAACAAGGCACCGACTTTGGCAGCAGCGATTTGGCGGGCGGCGAGAAGCTGAACGTTGAGTACGTCTCTGCCAACCCCACCGGCCCGTTGCACCTGGCACACGCACGCGGCGCGGTGATTGGCGATGTCATGGCGCGGCTGAGCGAGAAGGTCGGCTATGATGTGACGCGCGAATACTATATCAATGACGCAGGCGGCCAGGTGGATATCTTGGCGCGTTCGGCCTACCTGCGCTACCGCGAGGCCTTTGGTGAAACCATCACCATTCCCGAAGGGCTCTATCCTGGCGACTATTTGGTCGCGGTGGGCCAAGGGCTAAAGCAGCGCGATGGCGACAAGTGGCTGACCGCAGACGAAGCTGATTGGCTGCCAGCGGTGCGCGACTATGCGCTGGCTCGCATGCTGGAGTTGATCAAGGCCGACCTGAAGGTCATGGGCATTGAGCAGCACTTCACCTCAGAGGCGGCCTTGGTTGCGGCCAACAAAGTCGGCCAAGCCATCGACGCCCTGAGTGCGCTGGGGCTCATGTATCGCGGCGTCCTGGAGCCGCCCAAAGGCCAGAAGCCTGAGGACTGGGAACCGCGCGAGCAGCTCTTGTTCCGCTCATCAGATTTTGGCGATGATGTGGATCGCCCTATTCAGAAGTCCGACGGCTCTTGGACCTATTTTGCCAACGACATCGCCTATCACTACGATAAGTATCAGCGCGGCTTTGCTAAGATGATCAACGTATTTGGCGTCGATCATGCGGGCTACATCAAGCGGCTGCGGGCGTCGGTCAAAGCCATGACTGAGGGCACGGGTGATCTGACGGTCTTGACCTGTAATCTGGTCAAGCTTTACCGCGACGGTGAGTTGGTAAAGATGTCCAAACGCTCGGGAAATTTTATCACGTTGGGCGATGTGCTGGAGGAAATCGGCTCCAACGTTTTGCGCTTTGTGATTTTGACGCGCCGCTCTGACATGCCCTTAGATATTGATTATGCTCGGGTTTTAGAGGCTAGCAAGGACAACCCCGTTTGGGCGATCAACTATGCATACGCGCGGATCAACTCAGTGTTTCGCAAGGCTGAGGAGATGTTCCCAGGCCAAGACCTGGGCGCCGCTGGCCTGATGAACACCGCGATTGAGCGCCTGACCAGCGAGGAAGAACTAGCGGTTATGAACCTGCTCAGCCAGTGGCCGCAGACGCTGGAGACGGCGGCCTTCAATGCTGAGCCGCACCGCGTCGCTTTCTATCTTCAGGAGTTGGCGTCCGCCTTCAACGCGCTGTGGTCGGCAGGGCATGGTGATGTCACTTTGCGCTTCTTGCAGGACAGCGATCTGGAGCTTTCCGTCGCGAGATTGGCGCTTTTGCGCGCCACCTCCAACATCATTTTGTCGGGTTTCGATGTCATGGGAGTAGTGCCGCAAGAGGTGATGTAATGACCGAATTTGACGACACGACATTGAACAAAGACATTTCAGACCAGCCACTTACCAGCCTGACCGACCTGGCCAAACGCATGCGCGGACCGCAGTATCGCTCGTCGCTTGCCAGCCAGGATCGACGTATCAGCCAAGATCGACGTATCAGTCAGGATCGCCAAGCGAGCTTGGAGGCCGCTGCTGAGCAGCGCACGCCCCCACCGGCTCCTCGGCGCGACCCCTTCGCGCAAGCCGCCGAGGCTTGGGAGGCAGACAGCATTCGGGCCGCAGCAGCAGCCCAGGGCGCTAACCAGGCTTTGGGCGCGGACCAGGCAGCACACATAGAGCCCGACCAGGACGGTGATCATCAAAGCTGGGATGACCCTCAGTACGGTGAATCAACAAAAGACGCCTCGTTGGCCTATCAGGACCCTCTAGGCGAACCCCTGGGCGAACCCCTGGGCGAACCCTGGCAAGCCGCGTTGGACCCACTGCACAACCCCGGGTTTGAACCGCAAATGGCCGGGCATCAGCACCAAGCCGAGGCGCAACACTTTGGGCCTGCGCACCAGGCATCGCAAGGGGCCTCAGGGTTAGACGCTCAAGCCATCGACGCGGCGCTCGGCGATCTTTCGCCTGAGGCGCGGGATTGGCAAGCCGTGGCTTGGCACCAAGAAGGCCCCGTGTCCGGCCATCTGGTCAACGGCAATCTGCGCAGCACTCGACGCGCGGATCTGAAAGCTGCACTCAGCTTTGACTACGCCGCAGAGGACCACGATGAGCAAGCCTACGCGCCTGCCTATCGGCCCGCAGCGCGCGTGCCTGGCTTTGCCCGCGGCGAACACGAGACCCAGCACTTCGCTGCAAACGAGCACGATCAAGCCTTGGGCCACGATCTGCGCGCGGCGGGCGAAGCCATGGCCGCCGAGCGCCATTCGGTGACACAGGCACAGATCCGCTATCGCCTGGGCCGCAGCAGTGCTGCAATCTGGAAGGTGTGCCGCGCCGCCTCCATGCCGCAAATAGCGATGGTCGCGGGTGGCGTGGCCTCAAGCGTGGTTATGGGATTGGTGATCTGGAGCTTGGTCAGTGAACCCAGTCTGCGCGAGCCGCTCTACCTTGCCGCACAAGAAGGCCCTGAAAAGCACGTTCCGGACGACCCCGGTGGCATGTACATTGCAAACCTGGGCATGAGCGTCTTGGGTCAGGACGATGAGTCCGCTACAGTGCAAATTGCTGAAGGCGATCATGGGTCCGTCATGGACCTGACGCTCGCGGGCCCGCAATCTCCATCGTCCGCAGCAAATCTTGACTCCATCGATGATCTAATCTTGGCCGAACTGCCATCTCAGACCGCTGGGTCGCAGGCTGCAAGTCCTGCCAGCATTGATCAGCTGATCGCCTTAGCAGCCGTGGGCAGCGACGATGAAAGCGCGACCGCTAGACCCGTGTTGGCGAGTTCGAACCAAGACGTTGAGACAAGCAACGTTTGGCCGCCTTTACCTCGACGTAAAGAAGCTGCGCACGGCCAGGCCAAAAGCACGTCATCGGTGGCTCAGCCTTCTGAGGTGCCAGCCAATCCTGGCAGCAATCTGAGCAGCGATCTTGGCACCGTGTCAGCCGCCGCACCTTTGTCAAAGCAGGACGATTTGGGCGCTTTGGTCGAGGAGGTCGAAGCTGATCCCATTTGGCAGCTTCTGATGAACGACGGCCAGCTATCTGGCGACAAGCAAGCCGACGGCCACAGCCCAGATTTGGGTGAGGGGGCCATGCCGAATGGGCGATCACGACAGCAAAACCCGGCAGCGCTGATCTTCAACACTCAGTCGGTGGATGGGTTGCACGAGGCCAAGGTTGGCGCAGATATGGTGCCTCTTTTCATTCTTGACCAAGGCCTGCACAGTCAGGCGGGTCTGTTGGGCAACTTTGCCAACTGGGTCGTTCCCAGCGCGAAGGCGGTGGGCGAGCAGTTGGCACAGTTGCGCGCAGATGGGCAAGGTGGTTTGGTGGCCGCGCCAGAAGCGCCCACACCGCAGCCGGTCGCAAATGCAGACGATGAATCGGTCGTCGTGCCCGATGGTCCCTGGTCGCCGCCTTTGCTGCCCTCCGAGGCAATCCAGCCCTATGGTCTGCAGCTCGCCTCATACCGGTCGCTGAATTCGGCGCGTCGCTCTTGGGAAAAATTTAAGGCCAAGCACCCCAGCTTGCTCAAGGATTTGGTGTTGCGGGTCCAAACCGCGCAAATTGCTGGTCGTGGCACTTTCTATCGCTTGCAAGTTGGCCCCTTTCCCAATGAGCTAACGGCGCTGGACCTCTGCCAACAACTCCGCCAGCAGGGGCATCGCTCCTGCATCGTGGTTAAAAAGCGCAGGTAGAGCGCGCTGCTGTTACGCCAAACTTCTGCGTGTAAGAGGTGCCGAAGTTGTGGGAGATTGTAGCCTTGGGCTTGCCTCTTGACCAGCAAAGCGGCATGCCTAAGCCATGTCTGAAGACTTGCTGCACTTAGATCCAGATCGCGACCCAGCCGATGTGCTGGTGCTAAATCTAGACGCCTGGGAAGGCCCGCTGGATGTCTTGTTGCATCTTGCGCGCGAGCAAAAGGTCGATCTGGCGAACATTTCGATCTTGGCCCTGGTGGACCAATACATCGCCTTTGTGAAGGCCGCTAAGCGGCTGAGGATTGAGCTGGCTGCTGACTATCTGGTGATGGCGGCCTGGCTGGCCTACCTGAAATCCAAGGTCTTGCTGCCCAAGCCCAAAAACGACGACGATAGCGATGGCCAGCAGGTCGTTCGCGACCTGACTTTTCATTTGCGCCGCTTAGCTGCGGTGCGCGATGCGGGCGAGGCTCTGATGGAGCGCCCGCGCTTGGGCCAGTGGCGCTTTGTGCGCGGATTTGAGGAACCCCAAGCCGTGGTGGAAAACATCCGCTGGACGGCATCCTTGCACGACCTTCTGTCGGCCTACGGACGCATTAAGATCGCACAGACCAAGCCGCAGTTCGATTTTCGCCGTCCGCATATCGTCAGTATTGAAGAATCTTTGGCGCGCCTGCGCGGTATCATCTCCAAGCCCATCCCGCTGTGGACCGAGTTGGCGACTTTTCTGCCTCCTGGTTTGCTCGAACCTGAAGAACGGCGCTCTGGCCTAGCCTCGACCCTGGTTGCGGCGCTGGAATTGGCACGCGCCGGGCGCTTGGATTTGAACCAGGACGAGCCCTTTGGTCCCATCATGCTGAAGTCGCCCGATGAGGCGCGAGGAGATTTATTGTGAGCGATTCGGTCATTCACGCTCAATTCGGCGATGCGCGGACCAAAGACCCACACGACAAGGGCGAGGGCGCGGAAGGCGCGCTGGTGCGCGCCTTGGAGGCGGTGCTCTTCAACGCTCGGGCGCCGCTGGGTGAGGGCGAACTGGCTCACCGGCTGCAGGTGACGGAACTGGAGTTGGCAGGGCTGTTGACCGACCTCCAGCGGCACTACCAAGCCCGCGGTGTGGTGCTGGAGCGCCAGGAGGATCGCTGGGCCTTTCGTACCGCCAGCGACGTGGCCGACTACTTGGCCCAAGAGCGCGAGGTCGAGCGAAAGCTGTCGCGCGCGGCCATTGAAACCTTGTCGATCATCGCCTACCACCAGCCGGTTACGCGTGCGGAGATTGAGGAAATCAGGGGCGTGGCAGTCTCAAAAGGAACGCTCGACCTTTTGCTTGAGCTGGAGTGGGTGCAGCCCGCAGGCCGTCGTGAGACCTTGGGGCGACCCTTGCAATGGGCGACTTCGGCCGCGTTCTTGGACCACTTCAACCTTGGTTCAACCAGCGACCTGCCGGGGCTCGAGGAGTTGCGCGCTGCTGGCCTTTTGTCCAAGCGGGCGACCTTGGGCTCTGACACGCTAGGCAAAATGGGTGAAGATGTTGCCGAAGAGGGCGTACTGGATAGCGAGGAGAGTGACGGTGCGGAGCTGCTCGCGTCTGTGGCCGAAGACGAGCCAAACCAGCCGCAACAGACTTAGAACCTGGCGTCAGAAACCCCGCCAGGCCGAACAACCGCGAAAATACCTGGAAATTGGACCCGCATGGTCTTACATCAGGGCATGGCCATGCGCAGGAGTTTGCCTTGCTCGACAGCGATTTCTTTTTAAACAATCCAGCCCACTGCACGACCGATGTCGAAGGCGAGTGCCTGTTGCGCGTGTCTGGCCTGAGCCACGCTTGGGGCTCAGAAACGGTGTTGGAAGGCCTGTCCTTTAATGTGGCAGCGGGGCAAATCGCCTGCCTGTTGGGTGCGTCTGGCAGCGGCAAATCGACCACCTTACGCTTGATTGCAGGCCTTGAACGCCTGCAACAGGGGCGGGTTGAGATTGACGATCAGCTCGTGGCGTCCCCCGACTTTCAGGTGCCTGCGCAAGATCGCTCGGTCGGGCTGATGTTCCAGGACTATGCCCTGTTTCCGCATATGCGCGCCTGGCAGAACGTTGCCTATGGACTGCACAAATTGCCGCGCTCCCGGCGCAAAGCCCGCGCCCTAGAGCTGCTGGATGAGGTGTCTATGGCCGATCAAGCCGAGGCATTTCCGCACCAAATGTCGGGCGGTCAGCAGCAGCGCGTTGCACTGGCGCGCGCGCTGGGCCCTGAGCCCAAGGTCTTGTTGCTCGATGAGCCCTTTTCTGGCCTGGACGGCAGCCTGCGTTCGCGTTTGCGTGACATGACTTTGCATGTGGTTAAGGAGCGCAACATAGCCGCCATTGTCGTCACCCATGACGCCGATGAGGCCTTGTTTATGGCCGACTGGATCGTGCTGATCGAAAAGGGCCGGCTGTTGCAACAAGGCGTGCCGAGCCAGATTTATTACGAACCGCGCTCGCCCGAAGTGGTGAAATTCTTTGGCGATGTCAATCGCTTAGATGGTTGGGTCGAGGCTGGGCGCATCCAGACCCTGGTGGGGCCGGTGCGCGAAACCTCTTTGCCAGCAGGCACGCAGGTGGATGTCTACGCGCGCCCCGAAGCCATTCGCGTGTGTCCTGTTGCCATGCAGTCCGGCGAGACGCTGGTAGAGATCCGCGCGGCGCGCGCGTTGGGGCGTCAATCGGTTTTGCATATGGACGTGGTGGGTGTGCCGCAGCAACACATTCACGCCCGGATCGCAGGCCAATTCCTGCCGAAGGAAGGCAGTCAATTTGGCGTTGGCTTGGATGCCAGCATGACGTATGTATTCCCGCGCGATGCTTGATGTCGCTGTTTGGCCCTTTTTTTGAGCCAGAGATTGATTATCTTCGCGCAATCTGCAATCAGAGTTCCGCACTGAACTCCTAACTATACCGAGGCGGTACGACTATGTTCTCCATGGGTCCCTGGCAGCTACTAATTATCCTCGCCATCATCCTGCTGCTGTTTGGCGGCCGTGGGCGCATCCCCCAGTTGATGAAAGACATGGGCACCGGCATCAACGCCTTCCGCAAAGGGCTGAAGGACGAGGACAAAGGCAAAGACGACGAGGCGAAAACCGAGACGTTGGAAGCCAAAGATGAGGCTCCTGCTGCGCGCAGCAGCGAAAGCGATACCGACAAGACTGCCTAAGGGCAGCTTGAACGGTCGCATAACAGTTACGTGGTAACGGACGGCAGGCAAGCATGTTGAACATGGGCACCACCGAGATCATGGTGGTGGTCCTGGTGATTGTCATATTCATCGGACCAAAAGGTATTCCCAAGCTTGTCAAAGACATTCGCGGTTGGATCAAGTCCCTGCGCGGAGTGGTGGGCGATTTAACAGCAACCTTTGACGATATGGTCAAAGATACGGAATTCAAAGAGACCGCTGACTTGATCAAAGAAGCGCGCCGCTTCAATCCGCGCAGCTTGATTGATCCCGACGGCGAGACCGAGAAATCCCTGCGCTCGCTGGGCAAGGATGTTGAATCAGCGACCTCGGCCTCTTCCGAGTTGTCGTCGTCCAGTTTTAGCGCCGGCCAATCGGCGCACACAGCAGCCGACCCCAAAGCGGCGAGCAGCCCAGCCAGCCCATCCGTGGCAGCACCTGCGCCAGAGGTCTCGAAGCCAGTCAAGCGTTCAAACGCGCTGCTGGAAGAGGCCAGCAGCCACCTCGATTCCCTCAATGACAAAGATACCCAGGCATGAGCGAGATCACCGATCAATCGAGCCTGAATGAAGCCCGCATGGGGCTGATGGAACATCTGGTCGAGCTGCGAAACCGCTTGATGTGGGTCATGGCGGTTTTGATCGGCGTATCCATTGTCGCCTTTATCTTCAGTGATGAAATTTTCGGCTTCATGTCTGCGCCCTTGATGGACAAGATGCAGGCCAAGGGTTTGGAGCTGTTTGGGCCGGATTTTGAAGCCCAGATGATCGCCACCAATCCGACCGAGATCTTTTGGAACTATATCAAAGTTTCGGTCTATACCGGACTGTTGGTCACCATGCCCTGGACCTTGTTTCAGATCTGGCGATTTGTTGCTCCTGGGCTCTACGCCAACGAGAAAGCCGTGGTTTGGCCCTTCCTGGTCGCGACGCCGGTGCTGTTTTGGACCGGTTGCATGCTGGTCTATTTCGTCATGGCACCCTTGGCTTTTGATTTCCTGCTGGGCTTCCAAAACGAAACGACACGCTTGATGCCAACGGTCGGGCAATACGTGCCCTTGTTGATGTGGCTCATGTTGGCGACTGGGGTTGGTTTTCAGCTACCGGTCCTGCTGAACCTTTTAGCGCGCGCGGGGCTGGTCACCGCTAAGCAGCTCATGGGCTTTTGGAAGTATTCGCTGGTCGGCATTGCCATTATGGCCGCCATTTTCACGCCACCCGATCCGGTCAGCCAGATCAGCCTGGGCTTGCCCATGATTGGGCTATATTTCGGTTCGATCTGGACCATCTGGCTGATGGAAAAGGCGCAAGGTCGCAACTCCTTCACTGAAGAAGAGTTCGACTATTCGCAGTACGAAGATGAGCTCGCCGATGAGTTTGATCGCGACGCTGAGAACGAGGGCGACGACGATGAGGCTGGCTCAAAACCCTGAGTTTTGAACGTCGCTGACTAGAATAAGACGCGCCTCAAGCGATTTGGGGCGCGTTTTTTTCGTGGCTGCCGCGCGGCCCTAGGTCAGCCGAGCATCGAAGCTAGAAAATAATGCGAGCCAGGGCTCGGCAGGCACACTCCTAGCTTGAGCCTGCCCGCGCTCCGCGTTAGACAGGCTGATCCCAATAACCATTTGCGCTCACGGGAGTAGAGCTATGCATGACTTGCGCGCCATTCGCGAAAATCCGGCCGCCTTTGACGAAGGCCTAAAGCGACGTTTCCTGGAGCCGCAATCATCGTCCATTCTGGCCCTTGATGAAGCGCACAGAGCCTTGTTGACCCAGGCTCAGGAGCTGCAAAACCGCCGCAACGAAGCCTCAAAAGAGGTCGGGCAGGTCAAGCGCACCGGCGGCGATGCTTCTGCTTTGATGGCTGAGGTCAGCGCTCTCAAGGATCGCCTGGCTGAACTGGAGCAGGCCGCTGGCGCCAAAGAGGGCGAGCTTCGCGGTATCCTTGAGGGGCTGCCGAACCTGCCTATGGACGACGTGCCGGTCGGGCCTGATGAAGATGCAAACCTGGAAGTGCGCCGCTGGGGTACCCCCGTTGAGCTGGGCTTTGAAGCCAAGCAGCATTTTGAACTGGGCGAAGCGCTGGGGCTCATGGATTTCGAAACAGCGGCCTACTTGTCTGGCGCGCGATTTGTGGTGCTCAAGGGGGCCATCGCGCGCCTGGAGCGGGCACTCGCGCAGTTCATGCTCAACACCCACATCAGCGAGCACGGCTATACCGAGACTGCGCCGCCGTTCTTGGTGCGCGACGTGGCGCTCTATGGCACTGGCCAACTGCCCAAGTTTGAGGAAGATCTGTTTAAGACCGACAGCGGTCACTACCTGATCCCCACCTCTGAAGTGCCCATGACCAACTACGCTGCCGATCAGATCATTGAGCGCGAGAGCCTGCCGCATCGCTATACGGCTTGCACCCCCTGTTTCCGCTCTGAAGCGGGCTCGGCGGGCCGCGATACCCGTGGCCTGATTCGCATGCACCAGTTCCAGAAAGTCGAGATGGTTGCCATTACCGCGCCAGATCAGTCGGACGCCGAGCTGGAGCGCATGACCGGCTGTGCGGAAGCCATCATGCAGGCCTTGGAGCTGCCCTATCGGGTGCTGAAGCTGTCGAGCGGGGACATGGGTTTTGGCGCCCGCAAGACCTATGACCTTGAGGTGTGGCTGCCCGGTCAAGGCCAGTATCGCGAGATCTCAAGCTGTTCAAATTGCGGGGATTTCCAGGCCCGTCGCATGAAGGCCCGCTGTCGAGCCAAGGGCGATAAAAAGACCGAATTCGTTCACACACTGAACGGCTCGGGTGTGGCCACGGGCCGTGCGCTGGTTGCGGTGCTGGAGAATTACCAGCAGGCTGACGGTTCGATCCGCGTGCCCGAGGTGCTGCGCCCCTATATGGGCGGCATCGAGGTGATCGCGCACGGAGCCTAGAGCATGACTCTGGACCTTAGCCACCTGCGCGTCATGCTGGTCAATGACGACGGCATCGACGCGCCGGGCCTGGCCTTGCTTGAGGAGTCATTGCGGCCTTTGATCCCCGATCTGTGGATCGTGGCCCCCAGTGCTGAGCGCTCTGGCGCTTCGCGGCAGATCTCGTTACGGCGAGAAGTTGCTGTCGAGGAGCGCGGCGGGCAGCGATTTGCGGTGGATGGCACGCCCACCGACTGCGTGCTGATCGGCTTGCGACATTTGATGCAGGAGCGCAAACCCGACCTGGTGCTCAGCGGCATCAATGCGGGCGGGAATCTGGGCGAAGACATCGGCTATTCGGGAACCTGCGGTGCGGCCTTTGAGGCGCGCCAGTCAGGCGTTCCGGCCATAGCCTTCAGCCAGGTGCGCTCGACGATTGCAGCAGACGGTATTTGGTCGGCCTCGCGGGCATGGCTGCCGACCCTGCTGCCCGACTTGACGGCTTTCGCGTTAAAGGGCTGCGCTATGCTGAACGTCAACTTTCCGGCCTGTGAGGGCGGGGCGGTTAAGGGCGTGCGGGTGGCCCACCAAGGCGAACGCGAGGAGTCCTCGCAGACAGAAGAGCATGGAGCGGGCGACAAAAAGCGCAGCTTTTACTTCTCGTTTTTGCGCTCCGACGTTCCCAAGGACGAGGGCTCGGATATCGATGCAGTGCGCAACGGCTATGTTTCCGTGACCCCGATTACCCCGGATGTGACCGACTATCGCGCGCTCAGCCGCCTGACGGTTGCCTTGAATTTGCACCGCTAATGCGTCCGGGCAGCCCATATCTTTATTCTGGACGCGCGGGCAGCGGCAACGGGGGCCACAGTGCGAGTGATGCAGCCCAAAGGGCGCAATTCACCTTGGCTTTGCGTCGGGCGGGGGTGATGGACACGCGCGTTCTGGCCGCGCTTGAGCGGGTGCCGCGCCCGGCTTTTGTGCCGGAATCGTTGCGCTCTCACGCCTACGAAGACTGCGCGCTGGCGATTGGCCTGGGGCAGACTATATCCGCGCCTTCGGTGGTCGGGATGATGACCCAAACCTTGGCGCTGCAACCCGAAGATAATGTGCTGGAGATCGGCACAGGATGCGGATATCAGGCGGCGGTCTTGGCCTGTTTGACCCGGCGGGTCACCAGTATCGAGCGCCACGGCCCACTGGCTGCCACGGCGCAACAGCGCCTGGCCAAGTTGGGCTTTCTCAACATTTCTGTACGCCACGGCGACGGCTTCTTGGGCGCGCCTGATCAAGCACCCTTCGACGCGATCATGGTGACAGCCGCCGCGCCGCACGTGCCCCCAGCCTTGACCCAGCAACTGGCCGAAGGCGGGCGGCTGATGATCCCGCTGCAAGTCGAAGGCCAAGCGGGCGAGCAGAGAGCCAAACTGCTTCTTTTGCGGCGCGACGGGGCGAATTGGCACCAACAAGTCATTGATCAAGCGAGCTTTGTTCCCATGCTGACGGGCCTAGACTGAGCGGCTCATCGGTCAGCGACTGCCACATCTAGGCCCAAATCGTCCCTAAATGGCCCCGCTTGACCTTGGCTTGCCACTGGCAAAAATGCTGGGATTCGCTACACTAGCGGTATTTTAGACCAGTATAGATTTGACATATTTGAAAGGGTTGACCATGGCGACCTGGAGTTTTTCGGTCCTTGGACGCGGCGTGCGCAAAACCTGCCTTTTCGGGCTAACTGCCCTCGCGCTCCAGTCTGCGCCCTTTGCTTTGAGCAGTGCTCAAGCTGGGGTGAACGATCTCTTTCCGACCAATCGAACCGCAGGCGGCTTCATCACTGACGGCGGCGTCTATGACGTTGTGCAGGGCGACACGCTCTATGGCATCTCCAAGCGATTTGGCGTGAGTATTGCCAATATCAAGGCGGCCAACGACCTGACGAGTGACCTTATTGGCCCCAACACGCTGCTTAAGATTCCGGGCGTGGGTGCGGGCGGTGGCTTGCTAGCTCCAGCGTCGTTTGACGCAGGGGCGGTCAATGGAGCCTTTGCCTCCAGCCGCAGCTACACGGTCAAGTCAGGCGATACGCTGTACAAGATTTCTGTCGCCAACAAGGTCTCCGTTCGCGACTTGACTGCCATCAATCAGCTGAGAAGCGGCGACCGCATCCGCGTTGGTCAGGTGTTGATGTTGCCTGCCAAACCGGGTGGCCTAAACCAGTTAACCGCCAAGAAAAAGCTTGAGCCGCAGGGCAACACAGGCTTTGGCAGCGGCCTGGGAGCCAGCCAGGGCGCAACGCAAGTGGCCAGCTTGGGCCGCAGCCTGTCGGTCCCCAAGCCGGTGCGCAAGCCCGCCGCGGTCGCAGCCCAGCAAGTCGCCGCGACGACCAGCGCCCAGGTCCAGCGTCCCGCGGCCGCGAGCACGCCAACACCAACGCCAGCAGCACAGCAGGTCGCCAAGAAAGACAGCGCCGCACCCGCTCCGACTGCCAAGTCAAAGGCTGCGAGCCTCATGTGGCCCGTGCGCGGTCAATTGCTCGAGAGCTTCGGTCTCAAGTCAGGTGGCGTCAAAGTCGATGGCATCACGATTGCTGTCAACGAAGGCGAGCCCATTAAGGCTGCTGGTGACGGCATGGTGATGTATTCCGGCAGCGTGCTGGCAGACTTCGGCCAACTGCTGTTGATCAAGCACGACAATGGTCTGATCACCGCCTATGCGCACAACAAGAGCATTTCGGTGAAGAAAGGCCAGCGCGTGACCTCAGGGCAGGTGGTGGCTTTGGCCGGTCAAAGTGGCAAAGCCGAGCGCCCTCAGCTCCACTTCCAAGTGCGCGAGAACGGCAAGCCGGTCAATCCGCTGCCCTTCTTGACGCGTTGAATAAATACAATTCAGCAAGACGCGATCCAAGAACTGCGGCGTCTGCATGACACCGCAGAGCGCGGTCAGTTCGACTTACGCAAGAAGACCGTGCCGCGTTTTTTGGGTTTGGGCTTTTTTTCTTCTTTGGGCTCGACGATGGCCAACCGCCCTTTGGCCTTGGGCAGGGGCGCGTCAATTGCCGCTTGCTCCAAGGCGGCGTTGGCATCTTGCTCGGTTGCACCAGGCTCGTCTGGCTCACCTTCGTCTCCCAGTCCCAAACCGCCGTCTATCGCGCCTTCTTGCTCGGCTGCAGCCTGCTCATTGTCCTGATCCTGGACATCCAGATCTGCGCTCTGCGAGGTGCTGGTGGCTTTTGGATCGGCGGGCTTGGGTTGCCAGGCTGCGACCTCAGCCAAACTGACACGCGTCAAGCCAGCCTCACTGTTTTTACCCCAAACGCCGTCGGGCTCGCCAGACAGGTGACCCAGAGCAATCAGTTCGCTCTGAACGGCTTTGACCAAACGCGTTGGGCGTTGATCGCCGTTTTCCAACCAGAGCTGCTGGGCGGAAGGCAGGCCTTGCGCCACAGCCAGAATGTGCGCACGCGCGGCAAGCTTGCGGTTGCGCGACGACCCCAGGTTCGCCTCCCAAGCCTTGAGCTGTTGGCTTTGTGCTTGCTGGTCCCCTTGCTGAATCGCGAGTTGCAGATAAGCGACCTTGAGCGGCGCAGAGGGCTCGAGCGCCGCCGCCAAACGCAAGGCCCAAGGGTGATCGGCCTCCAGGGCCGGTGCGAGCAAATCGTTGATTACGCGCAGCGACGCCCCATCGCGCCGCTCGAGCAAGGCCAGGATCACCAGGCCGTTCAGATCGCCAGCATCTGCGGCGCGCTGGGCCAAACTGCGCGCGGGCAAGTGCTTCGCCAGGCGTTGCCAGGCTGCAGCGGCCAAGGCTGGTGGCACCGCATGGTCGACGGCATAGGACAAGAGCCCTGCTTTTTTCTCATCCGGGCTCTGGCTTCGCCACAGCAAGTAAGCTGCCCAGGGATCGCCGGGCGCTGCCGCAAAGGCCGCCAGGCAAAGCGACTGGGCCTGCTCGCTGTCCAGATACCAGCTGTGTTGCCCGCCGTATTGTCTAGGCGCAGCAGCGCTCTGGCACGCGCTGCGTTGCTGCTGCCAGGTTGCTGTTTTCTGTTGCATGTCTTGCGCGCGGGATTGCAGGGCGTCTTGGGATCGGCAAATCAAGCAGCGGCTCTTATAGCGCTCCAAGCCGGCCGGGCTAATGCTGGCGGCTTGCCACAACTCGCTGTCGTAGCGCCGCTTTTGTTCGGCGATGCTGGACTTTAAGGCGGCCACGTCCAGCGGGCCCAAAGGATCTTGCGGCAGGGGTGCTGCACTGGCTTTGGGATCGGGGCGCGTTTCCAAGCAGTTGGGGCACAGGGCTTGGAAGGCTTGCCATGAGGCTTGATCGAAGGCCAGCGCTGCAAAACGCCGCGTCAGATCGCTTTGAGCCTGCTCATAGGCGTCTAGCTGGTCAGCGGCCGTGTCATCGCTGGCGAGTGGCTGTGCAAAGGCGGTCGCTGTGAGCAGAGCAAGGCCGACCAGCAGCGCCACGCTAAGACTAGGACTCGCGCGCGAAACCAGCGCCAAAGCAGACTTGCAGAAATCCCGGTCTGCGGTCATGGCAGGTCACTCCCCCAAGCCTCGGGCAGCGACACCAGCGCCTGGCTGTTTTCGGTCCGAGACTCGCTGGTCTCAAGCTGCTGGGCAAAGGGCAATTGCTGGCTCCATCGCCAGGTTTGCGCCAGTTTGGGTGCCTTTGCATCTTGCTCTAACCGATCCAAAACATACTCGGGGTCAATCGCGTTCTTGTCGTCGCGCTTGGCATCGGTACCAGTCGGGCCAACAACAAAAATCGCATAGTGCAGGTGGGTCTGATAGCCCCAAGGCGCCAGCTTGCCGATCATTTGTCCCGCTTCGATCCTTTGGCCTTTGGCGTACTTGCGCAGGGGCGTCATGTGCCAGAAGAGGTGCTGTACATCGTCGGTTTGCAAAATGATGCCAACGTTGGTGCCGCGACCATGGAAAATCTTGATGATCTCACCCGAGACATGGCTGTACACAGGGGTGCGCACCGGCGCCTTCACATCCAAGCCGCCGTGAAAGTCCAGCCCATTGAGATTGCGCCAACCAAAGTCGGAGGTGACCACCCCTAGGCCTGGATCCTTGAAAAAGGGCAAGCGATTGTTCCAGGGGCGCTGCGGGTAGGAGGGCAGTTCGCTTCGCTTGCGCTTATAGGGGTTTCGGTAGGGATTGTTGGCGTAGGACTGCTTGTGCCACTGCTGCATGGTCGCGTGGTCGGGCAAGACGATGATGTCGTTGGGCCCGGACTTGGCCAAATCGCTAAACTCCCAGGAAGGCTCGGGTGGCGCGACCGGCTCGCTGTTTTCCGGCTTAGCGGTTTTCGAGGAGTCGGACTTGGGCTTGGACGTTTTCTTTTTCTTTGTCTCGCTTTTGCTTCCGCCGCTAGAGGGCGCGGGCTCGCCGATCTTGCATTTTCCCTTCAAGAACTGGTGCAGCATGCACTTGGGTTCTGCGGCTAGGGTTGAAGCCGTTGGCAGGGCGAGCGCGACCACGGTCACCAACGCGATCGAAGCGAGCCCGAGCTCGGCCAGGGCGCTTCGGGCAGCCTTGGATTTGGCCAGATGAGAAACCTTCGGCGCGCGGCCTGGCACGCCGCCCGGCCCGCTGCCTTGTAGGCCACCGGCCTGCCTGCCTTTATGATTTGCACTTTGGGGTGGGAGGTGGCGGTCTGATTTGGCCATGCCGTTCTAGCCTCGCTCACGCGCGCGGTTCAGCGCCTTAGTGGTGGTTCCGCCGGCCACCCCGTCGATGGGCCCGCGATATAACCCTTCGTCTCGTAAGAAACGCTGTATGTGTTTCATAACCTCCAGAGGACGCGATCGGCCTTGGTCGATCAGGCGGGTTTCGGCCCACTTGGATTGCCCCTTAAGGGCCTGATAATACAGCTCGGCCGCCAGCTTATAGTCAGCAGCAACGCCTAGACCGCGCTCGACGTGGTCCGCATAGTATGCGCTGGCCTCGACGTGCCCGAGGGCAGCGGCCGTTTGGAAGGCCCGTGCGGCTTTGCCAAGATCGCGTTCGGTGAGCTGGCCAAAGGAGTAGAGCAGGCCCAGCGTATAAGCGGCTTCCGCTTCTTGCCCTTCTGCTGCAGTCTCCAGCAGGCTAACGATCTCAGGCTGGGGCAGCAGGCGTTCGGCATTGCCAAGCTGCTCGATCTCAATCAGCGCTTCCACCAAGGCGGCACGAGGTGTCAGTGCGGCCAGGGCAGGGCGGTTCGCCATGATGTCCGCAAGCCGCCTGCGGCCTTGTGAGCCTGCCTTTGAAAACTGGAACAGGCTTAGTGCAAGCCCGTCGAGCCCATCGGCCTCACCGGCTTGGTAGGCCTGATCGAAGGCTGCAACCGCCCGTTCGGCTTTGCCTTGCAGGCGATAAGACTCGGCTAGCACCAAGCGCAGCGCGCCGCTGTCGGCTTGCTCAAGCGCGGTTAAGCAGGCTTCCTCGGCTTGGGCCGCTTCGCGCGGTTGCAGGCCATCGCCGCCCGAACGCGGGCTCCGGGCCAAATCCAAGCATCGCGCCTGAGCCGTGTCGCGGGCGAAGGCGGCATCATAACGTGCCTGTATGTCGTCGCGCTGTTCGCAAAGCTGGCAGCCCTCAAGGTAGGCCTGCATCTGGGGCAGGCTTGGCTCTGACCCCATGGCGGCCAAAAGACGGCGATCATTAAGCGCTTCGGGGTCAGGGCCAGCTTTCTGTTGCAAGCGCAAGGCCTCGGGCGAAAAGAGGCACAAGCTGCAATCTTCCAGGTAGCTGCCATAGGAATCGGCGCTGTTTTCTTGGCGCGCCTGCTGCCAAAGCGCGGTTTCAGCTTCCAGCTCAGGGTTCGCGGTCGTGAGTGCTTCGGGCTCCAGTGCCTCGGCAAAGCTGCAATCCATGCAGGCTAGGATCAGGCCGCGCATCACATTCGGATCAGCCAGGCTTGAGGCGTCGGCCCACAGCCTGGCCTCCACAGCTGCGAGCTGGTCAGGCCAAGTCGCGGCCACGTCTTGAATGATGGTCGGGGCAATCGCCGCGTTGGGGTAGGCTGCGATATATCCGAACACGCCTTGCGGTGCGGCACCGGCCACTACGGCTTGCCACTGGCGCAATTGTGTTTCGCGATTGGTATCGGCCGCCAACAAAGTCAGCAGCTGCTGGTTCAGCGCTTGGCGCTCTTCGCAGTACTGGCACGTTTGAAGGTGCTCTTGCAGGGCTTCCGCATCGCTCGACTGTAGCAGGCTGAGCGCTTTCAAGCGCTCGATTGCGGCCTGCTGTAGGTCCTGCGGGGCGGGAGAAAAGAGCGTCAAATCGAGCTGGTATTGGGCAGCGATTGCTGTCGGACGCCGCAAGGGCGCGCGCAACTGGCGCGAAAGGTAGCTCACCAGATCAACAAGCGATAGTTGGGCCTCAGGAGACGATCCTGTCTGCTTCGCGCTTTGGGGAGCAAAACCGCCCAGCGCGCGGCGCAGGGCTTCGGCGAGCTGCTTTGGGCTGGCCTCGCGGGCAAATATAAGCGCGTAAGGACCATCGGCTTCAACGCAGGTCAGCGCGGAGCAGGCTTGCAGGGCAACCAAGGTTTGGCCGCCGTTGTGGGGGTCTGTGATGTGAACCACAAAGCCACGATCTTTGGCGGCCTTGCGGGTCTGGAGAATCAGTGTTTGCTCGCCACCGCCCAGTGCTGCCAGACCTTCGGCAAAGGCCTGAGCCTGGCTGGGCTCGCCCTGGACTTGGAGTACCAAGCTGCGCGCCGCGGGCGGTGCCTGGACCTGTTGTGCCTGGATCTGTTGTGCCTGGACCTGTTGTGCCTGGACCTGTTGTGATGCGATCAGGCCGCTGAGCAATGCCATGGCGGCACCGGCGATCACAGCGAGCCCCGAGGTGCGGCGACGCCAGCACGCACGCTGGCCCCTTTGATTGGCACTGGGTGAACGCCCCTGTGCAGGGGTGATGCTCGGTTGAGGCTTAAACATAGGGGCCTCCACAATCAACGCTCAGTGAAGAGGCGGTCTTGCAGCGCCTTTTCCAAACCACGCTGGGTGTTGAGGCCGTATTTTCCGTCAAGGGCCTTGTCGTAGTAGCCCTGGCGGGAAAGGTCGCGTTGCACGAAGCGCATCACCTCGATGCTGCGCTCGCGACCTTCATCGACAAGCGCAATTCGGGCCTCGGTGCCGCCAGCAAGGTAGGCGTCCAGATAGAGACGCGCGGCGCGCCTAGACTGCACTCCAGCCGGGCTGTTGCCGGACTCCAAGCTCCGTGCGAGCAGGGCTTGGGCGTCCAGTTGCCCTTGCTCAGCGGCCTCGGTCAGCAGCTCGATGATGCGCTCTTGGTCCGCCACATCACCGCTTGACGCTTGGGCCTGCAGGCGGCGGGCGAGTAGGTATTGCCCCATAGCTGAGCCCTCGGCGGCAATGGCTTCCAGCGCAGAATTAACCTGATCGTCTTCGGCCTGGATGAGGTCCTGCTCGACCAAAAAGCTCCAGATTAGCGTTGCGGTGTGGTCGCCCGCGGCCTGGCCTTGCTCGGCATAGCGCTTGGCTGCGGCGAGGTCGGGTTCAAGATCAGGCAAGTCGAAATAGTTGACGTAGGCGGCCATACCCGCAGCTGCGGCAGCGCCTTGGCCTTCGCTTGTTGCGGCGGTCTCAAACAGGGCTTTGGCTTCGCTGTATGCCGCGTTGAGCATCAAGGCGCGCCCCAAGGCGGCTGCCAAATCAGCGCGATCGGCGAAGCGCTCGACCGCTTTGCGGCAAGCTGGGATGGCATCAGCGCGAGAGATCTTGCCGAGCGGTAGGCCGCCGTATTGGCTGCTGGCCGCCAGCGACAGGCAGGGGCGGGCAATGCTCGCCTCATCTTGGGCGTCACGAATGGAGCGCTCAAGTTGTTGGGCTTCTTGGCTGAATTGGCACACGCTGCATCCTTCCAGATAGGCGCGCGCTAACGTTAGATCTTGCTGCACCTTGGCATTGAGCCAGGAATCACGCTCGGCCAAGGCGCTGGGCGAGGTCAAAAGCGCCTCGCTCATGGTCTTCGCTTCGGCTTCGAATTCGCACACCTGACAGGTCTTTAGGTAAGCATCTAAGGCCGACAAGGTGTTGGTCTTGCGGGCTTGGAAGAAGGCCAAACGCTCGTCGGCTTGCTGACTCAAGTCACCAATCTGGTCCAGCGCCTCTTGTTTGTACGCACACACTTGGCAGGTCTTTAGGTAGCGGTCGAGCGCGTCCAAAGTCTTAGCGCTTTGGAAGGCCTGGCTGTCGGCTTGACGCGCTTCTTCGGTTTCCAACTCGTTGAGCAGGGCCACGGCTTCTTGTTGGAAAGCGCAGGTTCGGCAGGCGGCCAACAAGGTACGCAATCCGGCTGCGTTGCGGCTCTGCTTGAGCTGCGCAAAATAGACTTGCTCGGCTTGGGATTGCGCTTCGCTTTCGATCAATTTGCGTTGCGCGCTCGCAAGTTCACCCGCCATGGGGCAAAAAACGCAGCGTTCAAAATAGCCTTGGAGGGAGGAGAGATCAGCGTCGCCTTGCAGCAAGCCTTGTGCCTCGAGCTGTTCAGATTGCAGCGCGACTTCATCACTGACATGCGCGCTGGCCAGACCGGCAAGGCCAAACAACGACAGAGCCCGCCCAGAGTTCATATCTTGCGCGGCAAGCTGTTCTCCAAGACGGCGCGCCATGCTGCGGTACAAGAAGGCCAGCAATTCGGTGTTGGCCAAGATCTTGTCATCGTTGCCGAAGGGCAGGCGGTCGGCGTAGCCAAACAGGCCCCGGCGGAGTTGTTCAAACAAGGCCGCACGGCTAGCCTCATCATCTTGGCTGCGGGCGATGGCGTAGAGATCAAGTTGCGCGTTTTGCGCGGCTTCTTGGTAGATCCAACCTGTGACGCTGCCATCGACCAGCACAATTAAGTGCTCGGTTTGCATGGCTTGGGTCAGACCGGCGATGCGCGCCATAAGCTGAGGCCCGCTCTGATCTGGCGCATGCAATACCACCAGCGCCAAGCCATCGCCGAGCGCCGAAGCGTTCAAATCAGCAAGTGCCACATCGCTCAGCGAACGGCTTAGGCCCAGCCCGCCTGCCTGCGCCAAGGGTGCCAAGAGCGTTTTGGCCTGAGCGCGATAAGCGTCGTCGTCAGAGGCCACAACGACCCTTTGCTGGGTCCATTGCAAGGCAGCGAGACTTGATGCGGCACCGTTGCTAGTGTCTTGGGCTGCGGCTCCAAGCGGCGCAAACAGGTATGCCAGCAAGCTGAGAGCCAGCCACGGACGCTGAACGCGCAGCCTGTTCACAAGGTGGGCGATGGCGGTGCGAAACTCTGGCATGGGGCCTCCCTAAAGCCGAATGAGGCTGCAGCGGCGCAGCCCGGTCTTATTACAAACTGCGGGCACAATACGAACGCGCGCAGCCTCATAGATAATCTTGCAAAGGTTCTAGCAGGTCTGTCGATCTTACCCGACATGCCTTTAGGCCGACGCCAGCGCCGGCGGCAAAATGCCGTCCGGTATCTTAGCCTTGGCCCGCCCAAACCGGGGCGAACGATGCCTGACTGAGACCAGATAATCAACCTAAAGTTTAGTTAACGAGAGACCGCTAATTTGCGCTCGCAACCAAGTTTTCACTTTCCTCAATAATGACCAGGGCTTTTAGACCGGTTATCATGATTGGCAAGCCGCGCTCGTCGTAGGCCATGCGGCCTTCACGGGTCCATTTTCCATCTGCCGCCATCTCCATAACGGGAATACGTCCGCGATAGTCGGCGCGCAGGGTTTCGAACAAGGTACGGGCATTGTTATAGCGCAGGCGAATACAGCCCCCCGAGGCACGGCGTCCCAGGTTTCCGACGGCACCGGTGGCGTGAAAGGCGATGCCATAGCCTTTGCTGCGCAGGGTGCGGTAATCTAAAAAGACCGAGTAAGGCATCTTTGCACCCTTGTAGAGACGTGAGCGGTAGTCCTTGATTTGCCGCGTTGGGTGCAAGTTAAAGATACCCGGTGGCGTGGTGGTGAAGGCCTCTTTTTCCTTACGTTCACGGCCCGTGGAGACTTTCCAAATCTTGGTGGCTTCCCAAGGCTTGGCGTGATCGTCAGGGTCGCTGGGTTTGAGCCAGATTAGACGCTGAGCAAAGGGCCCAGAATTGGATTTGTTGACGAACAAGATCAACTCATAGTGCTGCAGCAACTCGGGCGTAATCTTGGCCAAGTAGGCGTTCGGGCTGGCGGGCTCAATCAGCTTGCCGTCAGCGCGGAAACTCAGGCCCGGGTAGTAGGCATCGATCGGGCTTTGGTCTTTCGATGCCAATTGCGAAAACAACGCCTGCATGCTGTCCCCGCCCAGGCTCAACCCCGCGACCTGGGTTTCAACGCTGTTCGTTGCCGGGGCCTGTTGTGCGCTCGCTATACCCGCAAGAGCAGCTAGGACGAGGCCTGCTGTCGCCGACAGAAGTGAACCCAAAGGCAGAAGTGGCTGTTTGAATTGGCGTCGCATCGCGCGAAGATCCTGTTCTTGTGTTGAGCAATCGCAAAGGGCGCTAGCCAATCGCGAAGAAAGCGTTAGGGTCGCAAGACTACAGCGTCTTGGTTGCGCTGTTTGCTCACATCCTCGTAATCGCCGCGCCGAGGCGTCGGCCAGGGTCAGACCATGAAGCGTGATTTTTACACAACCGATGTCTTTACCTCAACGCCTTTCGCGGGCAACCCCTTGGCGGTGGTCGGCGATGCCGGTGATCTGAGCGACGCCAGCATGGCAACTTTAGCGCGAGAATTCAACCTGTCAGAGACGGTCTTTCTTTGCCCGCCCAAGAGCGAAGACGCACTGGCCAGCTTGCGCATCTTCACCGTGCAGCGCGAATTGCCCTTCGCCGGGCACCCAACAGTTGGTGCGGCACTTTTGATCGCTGAGCTGGCAGACATGGAGCCGACTGCAGGTCAACCTGTTGATTTTGCTTTGGATTTAGAAGTAGGACGCACGCTCATTCGCATCGAGCGCGCCAGCGATGGCGGCTTGTCCGCGACCTTTACCGCCCCACGGCTGCCGGTCTGGCAGGCCCCCGCGCCCGAGGCGGCGGCGCTTGCCAGCCTGCTGGGCCTGGACGTTGAACAGCTCGATATGGAGCAAGCGGGGCTCTATTCGGCCGGGACGCCCTTCTTTGTCGTTGGTTTAAAAGACCGTGCCGCCCTGGGAGCTTGTCGCTTTGATGCAACCATGGCCGAGCGTTTGCAGGTCATGGATCTTTACGCGGTCGCGCCCGATCCTAGCGGCAACACCGACCGGCTTCACACGCGCATGTTTGCGCCACTGATGGGCATTGCCGAGGACCCGGCGACCGGCTCTGCGGCGGCCTGCGTGCCCGCATTCCTGGCCCGGCGCGAGCCCCAGCGCTCGGGCTGGCGCAGCCTGGAGCTGTGCCAAGGCGAAGACATGGGCCGCCCATCGTCGATCCAACTGGGCTTTGAGCAGCGCGGGGCGGAGGTCAGCAAAGTCACCATTGGCGGCCAGGCCCGGCGCATCAGCCAGGGCCAGGTCTTGGTGCCTGCAGGAACGGCGCAACCGTGAGCGGTTTGAGCCATTTTGAGCCGAGCCAGCAAACGGCGGGGCAGGGCGCGCAGCTCGTGCCCTTAAGCTTCGCAGGGCAGAGCTTTTTGGCGCACGCCAGCGGCGCCTTGATTTGGCCTGCTCACAATTGCGTTATTGTAGCCGATATGCACCTGGAGAAGGGCTCGGCGCTGGCCCAAGGAGGGCAATTTTTGCCGCCCTACGATTCGCAGCGCACCTTGGACAAGCTGGAGTGGCTGGTTGCAAGCACCCAGGGTAATCAGCAAATCAAAAGCCTGGTTTTCTTGGGCGACAGCTTCCAAGACACGGGCGGCGTTGCCCGCCTGCCGAACGAATTGCGTGCGCGGCTGGACGGCCTGGCCGAGCGCTTCGCCCTGATTTGGATCACGGGGAACCACGACCCCATGCAAGACGGTGGCGCGCCCTTGCCGGGCCGTATGTGCGCCTCGCTCACCTGGTCCGATTTGGCTTTGCGCCACGAGCCGCGTTGCGGCGCGGAGTTGGCTGGCGAGGCTGAGGTGATCGGCCACTTTCACCCAAAAGTGCGGGTGTCTGGTCGTGGGCGCGATTTTTCTCGGCCCTGCTTCCTGGTTGGCCAGCGGCGCATGATCCTGCCCGCCTTTGGCATTTACGTGGGCGGCTTGCATCATAATTCACCAGCCATTCGGGGGCTTTTCGACGGCCCCTATGCGACCTATGTGCTTAGGCGAGACCGCGTACAGCGGTTGGGGTCGCTCAAACCAAGCGGCCGCCACGCACACTAAGCCCAAGCCTTGCTGGTATGTTGATCACAACGCCGCGCAGGGCCTTCAGACTAAGAGCACCCCATGCCTGCAACGCTATTCTGGTTCCGCAACGATTTGCGCTTGGCTGACAATCCTGGCTTGCTCGCGGCCAGCCAGGATGCCGAACAGGGTGGAGGGTTGCTTGCGCTCTATATTCTGGACCCGCAGGAAATGGGTGCGAACTGGCCGCTGGGCGCTGCCGCGCGCTGGTGGCTGGGCCAGGCATTGCGCGATATGGATGCACAGCTCAAGGCGCTGGGCGGTCGCTTGCTGATTGCCAAGGGCGCCGCTGACCAGGTGCTGGCGAGTCTGGTGAGTCAAACCAGTGTCGCGTCCCTTCACTTTAATCGCAGCTATGTCCCGGCGACGCACCAGCGCGACCTAGCTCTTGCGCAAGCTTTGACCCGCAAGGGTTTGAACGTGTGCGAGCATGCTGGCAATTTGCTGCTTGAGCCTGGCCAACTGCGGACGCGCTCGGGCGGTGGCTTCAAGGTCTTCACGCCCTATTGGAAAGCGGCACTGGCTGAGGGTGCGTTTCGCGCGCCCTGTGCCGCGCCCGGTCGTTTGCGGTTCGCCGAGCACAGGCCGAACTTTCAAGGACAGTGCGAGATCGACGATTTGGGCCTTGAAGGCGCCGAGGCCGCTTGGACCCGCAGTCTGGCCCAGCATTGGCAGGTCGGTGAGGCCGGGGGGCAGGCGCGCTTGACCTCATTCCTGGACCATGGTCTTGCTGGTTATAGCAGCCTGCGAGATCGCCCGGATCTGGAGCATGTCTCGCGCTTGTCGCCCTATTTGCGTTGGGGGCACATCTCGGCCAGCCAGGTCGTGCAGGCTGTTCAGGAGCTGCCAGCCCAGGCAGGCGAACAGCCCAAAGATCGCAGTCATTTTCTGTCTGAGCTTGGCTGGCGTGAGTTCTCCTATGAGATTTTGAACCAAAGCCCCGACTTGCCAGAGCGCAATTGGCACAAGGCCTTTGATGCCTACCCTTGGCAAGACGATCCGCAAGCACGTGTTGCTTGGCAGCAGGGGCGCACGGGGTATCCTCTGGTCGATGCGGGCATGCGGCAGTTGTGGCAAGAAGGCTGGATGCACAACCGTCTGCGCATGGTGACAGCCTCGTTTTTGACCAAACACCTGCAGATCGATTGGCGTGCAGGCCAAGCATGGTTTTGGGATACGCTGGTTGACGCAGATTTGGCGTCGAATGCAGCGTCGTGGCAGTGGGTGGCTGGCAGTGGCGCGGATGCTGCGCCTTATTTTCGGATATTCAATCCCACCACCCAGGCCAAGAAGTTTGACCCAGAAGGGCGCTTTATTCGTCGCCAGCTCCCGGCATTGCGCGAGGTAGCGAGCCCGCAAATCTTTGAGCCTGGAGCGCAAGGTTTGGGCCAAGGCTACCCTGCCCCGCTTGTCGATCATGTTATGGCGCGCCACCGGGCGCTTGATGGTTATGCCCGGCTCAAGGAGAGAGACACGCAAGAGTGATTGCCCCGCCCTGGGCGCGGTCGGTTTTGCACTCGGCCTTCCAAGTTTGACCAGAATCACGCGCTAGCGCTAATGCGAGGCTTGAGCAAAGGAGCGCTTGTGGCGGAAATTTCAAGGAAAAATGCGAGGCGCTGGGCGCTGGCGTGGGCCAGGGTGCGCTTGGCTGGTCTGAAGGCGCTCTGCTTGCTAGTGCTGCTAGTGCTGCTGGTGCCGCGAACTGCGAACAGCCAGAGCCAAGGCGAAGAAATTGTTATTGTCCCCTTCCAGTATGATGGGCTCGACGCTCAACTGTTTGAGCCGGTCTATCGGTTGATGAGCGATCTTTCGCGGCTGAAGCCTGAGGGGCAATTTTGCGCTGACTATGAGGCTGCCTGTCAGCTCGATCCGCAGACCGATACGCGCATTCGCCAAAAAATCCCAGGAACTCCTAGCATTACCGAGCGTCCGGACCTGCGCCGCTTGTCGGACTTGCTGTTTTATCCTTTGGTCGCCTCCCACGATAAGTCCTTGCTGAACTACGCTGCGCGCCAAGGCTACTTGCGCACTTATGGCCAGGTGGCGCGCTCGGCTTGCGTGCCAAAGCAGGAGATGGACGCCTATATGATGTTTTTGGGCGCGCTGGCCTGGCGCGCACGGGGGGGCGGGCTCTACACAAAACCCAACAGGAAATCGACGCTCTATCGGCTCATGTTTGGCGATCACGCTTGGCGCGCCATGGCGCGGGTCTACGGCTTGGGTCGTTCGCGGGCCGATGCGGTCGGCCAGGCCATGTTTGAAGGCCTAAAAGAGCCTTGGGGTGAATGGATCGACATGGGCCGGGCCAAACGGCCGATCAATAAGAACCGCCACACCGGCAACACGGCCTCTGATTTTCACAACTTGACCCTGCGCGGATATCGCCAGGTCGCGGGCATGTCAGACTTCCTTAAGTCTCAAGGTGCCGACGTCAAACCGCTCAACACGGCCGGGCTTCATATGGGCGCTTGTTACCTTATGGCTTGGAATGCCTTTGGTCATAAGCCCGCCATTGGCAGCAACCTGGGCGGTCGCTTGCATCCAATCGTGAACGATCCTTTGGGGTGGGGGGAGCTTTGTACGGGCGCGACCTTGGCCTTTGGACTGACCCGAACGCTGTCGGCCAATTATCGCTGCGGGCGGCGATAGTTAGGACGCGGTGCCAAGCGGTCCTTGACGCCAGCGGTCCTTGACGCCAGCGGTTCTTGTCGCATGCGAATCAACCCGCATGCCCACGCGTGCTACCCTTTCGCGGTTCAGCGCTTTTGCAGCGCCACCATCCACTGCTTTTCGTAGGCGGCAAATTCTTCAACGAAGCTGTGGTTTTCAAACTCGGTCAGGCTCAATCCGCCACTCTGGTCCGCGTCCGCCTTGGCGAAGCTCGCGGCATAGCGCGCAACAAATTCGTCCTTGGCAATGCTGCCGTTCTTATCAGCGTCATAGGCCATGAACTCGGCCTCTAGCAGGGCCTCGCCGTCCTCCAGTTCTTCGATGGGAACCGGCACAACGGGCGAGAAATTCAGAGCAAATTCGTCGTCGCTCAGGCTGCCGTCGTCGTCATTGTCCATGGTCAAGAAAACATAGGTGAAATAAAATTCGATTTCAGCCTTGGTTAGCAGACCCGAAAAATTGACGTCCATCGACGCAAAAATCAACTCGCTGATCGCTGCCTCGTCGGCCTCTTCGAATTTGGCGCCCGACTGGGCATAGCTCGCGGTCGTGCTGACAGCCAGAAGCGTGAGCGATGTGACAGCGGCCGACAGTAAAGTGCGGATCATGGAAGTAGTCCAATATGAGAAGCGGGGTTTAATGCCCGGCAGTCTTGCGCATATTCGCGGCGAGTACCAGCCTGAGCTTCGCGGTTGACGCGCTTGTGAGGCACGTCGCCCCTGAGCGCTGATTAGGCCTGCCGCGGTTGCAGGTGGATCACGCCCATCATTCGCCCAAAGTCGGGCAAGCCGTTCTGGCGCGCGTGGCGATAGGAGAAAAAGCGCTCCGCCTGGCTCAAGGTGTCTTGGTTCAGATTGTCAACTTTTCCCAGGCCCAGGCTTTCAAGCTCGGCCTGGATAAATCCTGGCAGATTGAACATGTGATGGCCATTGCCCGCTGGTGAGGGCTTGAAAAAGCGCTGATTGCGCGCGTCCAGCGCAAGCAAGGGATCGGGAAACTCTGGGCTCACTTCATAAGAGTCCCAGGCAATCGTCGGCCCCAAGGCAGCAACCAGATCTTGTGGCTGACTGCCCGCAGCGACCATCGCGGCAACCAGATGGCGCAAGACGCCACCGACCGCCCCTTTCCAACCAGCATGGGCCGCCCCAATGCGGGCACACCGCCGGTCTGCGATCAAAACCGGGCAGCAGTCAGCCGCCATAACGCCCAGGCAATGGCCCGGCTCTTGGCTCCACAGACCGTCAGCTTGCGGCAAGGCGTTCATGTCGTGGGGCTGCTGCCAGGCTTGGGCGGGCAGCGTCTTGGCTTCCAGTATGCGGTTGCTGTGGACCTGGTGGACGCTCAAGATGGTGTCGGCCCCAAGGGCCTGAGCAACCCGCCGACGGTTCTCAGCGACGTTTGCGGGTGTATCGTCCCCGCGATAGGACAAGTTCAAGGCCTGCTGACCAAAAGAGACCCCACCTTGGCGCGTGGTGAAGCCGTGGGTGATGCCCTCGATTTGCTCGAGCGCGGCAGAGGTCAGGAGTGGTGGATGCACGCAGCAGGGCCTTTGATGTCAACTAAGCTGTCGTTACAGCAGGGCTGGGCAGGATTTACCGCGAATGGCGATGACTTGGAAGAGGCTTCCCATCCCCTGTGGGTCAGTCAAGCGATGCCAGGCCGCGCGGGCGGTCGGATCGCTGGCCGAGGGTTCCTGACCACAACACCGTAAGAATTCGGCTTGTGAAATGGGACCGTCGATCGGTGCTGGGCCTTCGGCCAACTCCTGGCAGAAGGCCAGCAGCCAAGCAAAGTTGACCTGCGTGGTCAAATCGGCTTGCCCGATGGTTTGCAACACCGGCGCTTTGGCGTGGCTGATGACAGCTTGCAAGGTATCGCCCGGCTCGAGCTGCGGCGCGCCATAGTCGATAAACAGCGCTGCACTTGGCTCTTCGCGAAAGTCGCGGCTGAGGAAATCGATCAAGCTGGCCGCTTCACAAGGCACCTCGACCAGCGCGCCGTCTGGCAAGGCATCCAGAGCCGCCTGCATCGCGCGCGGCCAGAACACTGGGCGAAGCTGGGCGGCCAAGGGCATGTGCGCGGCTTCCTTGCTGTTGAGCTCAGGCCCCAGAATGTAGGCAAAGCCATCGCCGAGGCGATCCACACAGCGCAGGTGCCAGCGGCCCTGGTGCTTGATGATCTGCTCAATAGCCAGAGTGTCCAAGAACTCGTTGCCGACCAGGATCTTTGCGCCCTCGGGGATCTCGGACCAGTGCTCAAACCACTGGGGATCCGCCGGGCTCAAGAACTCAGCCTGCTGGCGGCGCAAGCTGGGCGAGACATCGCAGAGCGCCAACTTGGCTGCTGCCGCACAGTCGGGCGAAAGGGCAGCGATTAGATCGCGCATCATGACCCCGCGACCTGGCCCCAGCTCAATCAGCCAAAACGGGGAGGGGCGTCCCAGCGCCTGCCAGGATTGCTCCACCCAGCGCCCCACCGCCTCACCGAAGCGATTGGACAGCTCGGGTGAGGTGACAAAATCGGCTTGGCGACCGATGGCGGGCTTGTGGCGGTAATAGCCGTGGTCCGGGTCCTGCAAAGCAAACCGCAACAGTTGGCTGATCGGCATGGGACCATACTTGTTGAGTTGCTGGTCCATTGCGTCTGCAATTTTTTTGCTTTGCTCAGGATCCAACCAACTGGGATCGAAGGTTTGGCTCATGCTGCGCCACCTGCCTTGGGAGGCTTGGGAGACGCTGGCGGCGTCTGAGGAGCGCCGCGCATCCGGCTCACGATCAGGCCAACGCCCAGGACAATCAGCGGCACAGAATAGAGCTGGCCGTAGGTCATCCAGCCGAACAAGAACTGCAGGTGAGCATCGGGTTCGCGCACGAATTCAACCAAGAACCGCGCCACGCCGTAGCCTGCCAGAAAGACGCCCACCAGCGTGCCAGGGCGATTGCGCAGCACGGACATGCGATAGAGGCTCAAGGTCAGCACGAACAGCACCAAGCCCTCAAGCCCGGCCTCATAGAGCTGCGAGGGATGGCGCGCGATCTCTGGGTAGCGATCTTGCAGATAGGGCGGTATGGGAAAGACCACGCCCCAGGGCAGATCGGTCGGTCGGCCCCAAAGCTCAGCATTGATAAAGTTTGCGATGCGCCCGAAGAACAGCCCGATGGGCGCGGCGACGCTCAGCATATCGGCAAAGCGCAACACAGGCAGCCCATTGGCACGGCAATAGAGCCATGTCGCAACCACCACTCCGACCAAGCCGCCATGAAAGGACATGCCGCCTTCGGTCAGATTGAGGATGCTGAGCGGATTTTGCAGATAGAGCTCAAAATTATAGAGCAGCACGTAGCCCAATCGGCCGCCCAAAATGATACCGATGGCGGCATAACCAATGAAGTCGGAGAAGTGGCTGGCCTCTTTATCTGCACGGATGTTGCTCTCCTGCGCATAGGCCTTGGCAAGCCGCAAGCAAAGCTGCCAGCCAAGCAAAATGCCCGCCAGATAGGCCAAGGCGTACCAGCGGATGCCAAAATCGCCCCACAGATGGATGGCGATGGGGTCGATGTTCGGAAAGGGGAGTCCTGACTGCATGGGCTCTTTCGGGCTGTGGGTCAAAGGGAGAGGCTCTAGCGCGGCGCGTATCCGCCTGGCTTATCAGACATAACACGGGCCAGGCCACCTGCGCAGCATCAAGCTTTGCTGCGTCCAAATGCGGCGGCATCGCGGGAGCAATACCGTATCTCTCCTTCTTGCATTCACGGTAAGGGCGGGCCATGTCTGACAGCAGCAGCCCCTACGGATGTTTGCAAGAGGTAGTATATGCAAGGCCCCAGAATTTTTGATGATGTTGCTCGCGTCGCGCAAGGTGCGGTTGGAGCGGCAAGCGGTTTGCGAACCGAAGTTGAGGCCTTGGTGCGTCAGCGCATGGAACGCCACATCGACAAGATGAACCTTGTGACCCGCGAAGAGTTCGAGGTGGTCAAAGCCATGGCTGAACGTGCGCGCGAGGAAAACGAAATCTTGAAGCAACGCTTGGCGGAGTTGGAGCAAAACGTGCAAAACTCGTGATGGCGCAACCTGAGTCTGTGCGAGCTTGTGATTTTTCTCGTTTTGAATCAAAGCGTTGCAAAATGAGGGCAAAATCGCAAATTTGGACGGATTAAGGCGCAGACGGCAAATTTGAGGCGCGAAACCGCGTGATTGGCGAGCTGGCTATAACTTCTAGCTGTCGTTCATCCCCGCTTATTCACATATTTCCACCGGGTTTTCCCAAGGCAAAAGGCCTTGAGGCAGAAGAGAAGGTGCGGCTCTACTCTCACAAGTAGTCAGGCCGCATTTTTTTTTGACAGCGAGTCCCTCAGCACGGACCTTGGCATAAGTCGCTGAACGCGGCCCATACATTTATGCCCTCTTTGAACGAAAGCCCAGAACGTGCAATCACCCGTGCTTAAAGATGCAGACGAGTTCCGAATTGCCCACGCGCCGTCTGTCATTGACCAAGTTGTCGAGGCGATGGTCCTGGCCAATTATCCGGTTCAGCGGCAAGGCGATTGCGAGCTGCTGATCGACATTCCTGGCGAAATTTCGCGCTACACTTTCTATGTTTGTTGGTGGCCAGAGCAGAATTGCTTCATGCAAACTGCGATGATCGACCTGGTGATGGACGAGGAAAACGCCCAGTTTTATAAGCTGTTGTCGTTGGTCAATTCTCAACTTCTTTACGGACACTTCGATTTGGACCCCGATCACGGAACCCTGATGTTCCGCCAAACCCAAGTGGTGCCGCATGATACCAGCCTGGCCAAAGAGCTGGTGGACCTGTTTATCCAAGAAGCCATCGACTACTGCGAGCAGTACTTCGCTTCGTTCCTGTTGGTGCTTCGCGATGGTCGCGACGCCGAACAAGCGCTGATTGACGGCTCCAAGGCTGTAGACGGTCTGGCCTAATGAGCGGCCAAGCGGGCACGTTGGAGGCCTTGATCGCTGACTCGCGCGGCGATTTGGTGCTGGTCGGCTGTGGCAAGATGGGCTCAGCTTTGTTGACTGGCTGGCTTGACGCGGGCCTGCCCGCTGAGCGGGTGTTGCTGATCGACCCCTTTCAAGATCCTCTTCAGGGCTTTATTGACCGCGGTTGCCGCTATGCGCCCGCGCTGGAGCAGGCCGACTTGGCGTGGCCTCCCCTGATGATGATGCTGGCGGTCAAGCCTCAGATGATGGCGGATGTTCTGAGTGCCGCAGCCAACTTGGCCGACAAAGCTACGCTGATCTTGTCGATCGCAGCCGGCATTGGCATGCAGTCCTACCAGGACGCATTTGGCGCTGACGCCAGCATTGTGCGGATGATGCCCAACACGCCCTCAGCCATAGGCCACGGCATTACCGGTGCCTACCCCAGCGCTCAAGTTTCAAAGAGCCAGCGCGCTTTGACCGAGGCGCTGCTGTCGGCCTCGGGCCCTTTGATCTGGCTCGATGACGAAACGCTGATGCACGCGGTGACTGCGATTTCGGGGTCTGGCCCTGCTTATGTTTTTCACATGATCGAGGCCATGACCCAGGCCGCACAAGATTTGGGCCTGGCGCCCGATTTGGCGCTGCAATTGGCTAAGGCCACGGTTGCAGGCGCGGGTCAACTGGCCATGCGGTCAGATGACAGCCCGGCACAACTGCGCGTCAACGTCACCAGCCCCAAGGGCACAACCGAAGCCGGGCTTGGCGTCTTGATGGGCAGCGATGCCAGGGGTACAAACGGCTTGGGCGAGCTAATCGCTAAAACCGCGAAGGCGGCCTATGACCGCTCGGTCGAGCTGGCGAAGAGCTAAAGCGGTCTCGCAGCAGCCAGAAGGCATTGCATTTTTCATCCCATTGGCCATGTTTAATACCACGAGCTCCGACCAGTGACGGCGCAAGATCTGGGCCGGTGGCAAACGAAACATTGAACAGGGCGGCGTAGGCTTTGCTGTGCCGTCAGTTCAAAAGGCGAGGCCAAGCGCATGAACGACACCGCGACCATGGACAAGCTGATCGACAGCGCGATGGCGCTGGTCGCTGAGCGTGGGTGGCAAGCCACGAGCTACACCGACATCTTGCAAGCTGCGGGTCTGGTTTATCGCGACGCCTATAAAGTCGCACGCGACAAGCAGGATGTGATGCGCGGGTTTGCCGACCGCATGGATGCCAGCATGTTGCAGGATGCCGAAGCCTATAACCCGCAAACACCTGTGCGCGAGTTGCTGTTCGATCTAATTATGGCCCGCTTTGACGCTTTGACGGACTACAAGTCCGCGATGGCGCGCCTGGTCGACGAACAACAGCGTGCGCCGTTGGATGCGATCGGCACGCTGCTGCGCCTTGATCGCTCGATGGCCTTGGTGCTGGAGGCGGCGGGCGAGACCAGCACGGGTTTTGCCGGGCAATTGCGCGTCAAGGCGCTAATGGCGCTCTATGTCCGCTGCTTGCGGGCGTGGCTGAAGGACGAGAGCGAAGACCTTGGCCCGACCATGAAAACCCTGGACGAAAGCTTAGCGCAGGCCGAGCGCGCTGCTGACTTTCTAGCCAAGGGGCCTAGGGCCTTTCGTTGGCCAAGCCGAGACGCAGAGGCCGAGACAGCACCCTCCGATCAGGACGAGGCCGCCTAAGTGTCAGACATCATTGATTTTGCCGACTTTCTGAAGATTGATCTGCGCGCCGGAACCGTCGTGGATGCTCAGCCCTATCCCGAGGCGCGCAAGCCTGCGATCAAGATGTGGGTCGATTTCGGGCCGGAGATCGGCGTCAAGCAAACCTCTGCCCAGGTGACCGACCACTATAGCCCTGCAAGCCTAGTCGGCCTGCGGGTTGCTGGCGTCGTCAACTTCGCGCCCAAGCAGATCGGCAAGTTTATGTCTGAGGTTCTGGTCGTTGGCTTCAGCGACCCCGAGGGCGGGATCGTGTTGATCCACCCAGGCGACGAAGTGCCCAATGGGGCACGGCTTCACTGAGCGCCCAGCCACCTCGTTTCATCTGACTCCAGGCTGTGTGTCCTGTTGGACGTCACATCGTCAGCCAATCGGCAGCGTCTTGCTGTGTGGCAAGGCCCGTACTAGACCTGCGCCTGCAGGGCATGGGCATGGGCCTCACGGCGCCAAAATCCCCGCGTCTGGCGGCAGCGGAAATAGGTCCCGGCTTGCGCACGACTGCGGCTCAAAAAATATCCCAACGCGGGCTCCAGTTCGCTGACCAAGCGCGCTTGCTCTGGGTCTTGGTTTGCGGTCTGGGGCAGCTCGGCCGCAATGGTTGGAATGCGCTCAAGGTACTCCACCAAGGTCAGGTTGTTCGTGCCCGCAAAAAACAGATCAGCAAAGCCCTCGTCCTGGCTCTCAAACCAACTCCAGTCAAAGCGCAAGGTCTGCAAAAGGCCCAAGTGCTGCTGGCTCGGCAGAAAGCGGAACTGGGGGTGGTCGATGCCGTCGATCAGTGGCACAAGGCTAGTAAAACGTGTTTGCGGGTCTTGTGCTAAGGCCAAGGCGATGTCGGTCGCCTCTGGGCTGAGGCGCGGAAGGTTATCGCTGTGGCTTTGCGCACTGTGGCCATAGCCCAGCAGCATGGCCAGCGACCCTTTGGCCACCAAGCGTTGTGGGGCCTTTGGACATGCGGAATGCTGCAAAATGAGAGACAGCGCGCAGGGCAAAGATTGGTAGAAGTCCAGCACCTTAAGGCGTGTCGCGCGGTCGAAGGGCGGCTTAAGGCCCAGCCACGACGCCAAGAGCGCACCCGGGCTGTGTCCGCCAAAGCTGGCCAAAGGATCACTGAGTAGGCATGCGCTCAAGCCGGCGTCGTTCTCCGCAGGGGAATGCACGAAAACCAGGCGGCGCAGGGCCCGAAGGTGGGCGGTGGTCAGCGTAAATCGTTGGTCCATAGCTAAGAGCCATTCGGGTTTGAAGTTGGTGCCAGCAATACGCGGGTGAGAAGACTCATAGTTACAAACCATTTGGTGGCGGTCTAGTTTGCCCGACCTCATTCCCTCGATCAGGCACAAATCATGGCTGTATTGAGCGGCATGTGCGTTGTTCTTGGATGGCGCTAGCAGACGGCCAACCAGCCATGCTTGTGGAATCTTGCAGATCCAAGCGGTAAAATTGAAACTCCTTTGGCAAAGCAGCGCTGCCCGCGTCCGATTTGTAGGCAAACATGGCGCGTCAAGGACATGGCAATTGTCGCAGACTGTCTATAAAATGCAACCAATCAGCAGGGGCGCGCCCGCCAGTACAGCACCAGTGCAGCGCACCCAATCCGCGACCAGACACCCGCGACCAGACACCCGCGGCGAGACTAAGGACCGAGGCATGAGCGAAAGCAACACCATCACCTTTACCCTGGATGGCCAGGAGGTGACGGCCAAGCCAGGCGAAACGATTTGGCAGGTCGCGCAGCGCCAAGGCACTGAGATTCCGCACCTTTGTTATTCGCCCGAGCCTGGATATCGCTCCGATGGCAACTGCCGCGCCTGTATGGTCGAGATCGAGGGCGAACGCGTTCTGGCGCCGTCTTGTACGCGCAAGCCCAACGCGGGCATGGTGGTGAAGTCCGCCTCTGAGCGCGCTAAGAAATCGCGCGACTTGGTGTTCGAATTGCTGATGGCTGACCAGCCTGCCAAGCCTGTTGCGCACGATGATCGCTCGAAGTTCTGGGCCTGGGCGGACCAGATGGGGATCGCCCAGAGCCGGTTTCCCGCCAAAGCAGATCTGGGTGTAAGCACACCAGAGCCAGACAATTCCCACGCGGCGATTGCTGTCAACCTTGACGCCTGCATCAACTGCGGCCTGTGCGTGCGCGCCTGCCGCGAGGTTCAGGTTAACGATGTCATTGGTATGGCCTTCCGCGGCTCTGGGGCCAAGATTGTCTTTGATTTCGACGATGCCATGGGTCAATCGACCTGCGTGGGCTGCGGCGAGTGCGTGCAAGCCTGCCCGACCGGCGCGCTGATGGAGGCTCGCTTGCTGGACGAGCAGGGCGTGCGCGTCGCTTACGAGGACAAGACCGTCCAATCGGGCTGCCCTTATTGCGGAGTTGGCTGCCAGGTGGATTACAAAGTCCAGGGCGATGAAATTTTGTATGCCGATGGCCACGATGGCCCGGCGAACGAAAACCGGCTCTGCGTTAAGGGTCGCTTCGGCTTTGATTATATCAAGCATCCATCGCGCCTGACCAAACCGCTGATCCGTCGCGCCGATGCGCCCAAGTCCAGCTCGATGGAGATCGACCCCACCAACCCCTATACTCACTTCCGCGAAGCCACGTGGGACGAGGCTTTAGCGGTGGCGGGCCAGGGGCTGCGCAGCATCAAAGAGCAGCACGGTCCCAAGGCTCTAGCGGGTTTCGGCTCGGCCAAAGGTTCGAACGAGGAAGCCTATTTGTTCCAGAAGTTGGTGCGCATGGGCTTTGGCTCCAACTACGTCGATCACTGTACGCGCTTGTGCCACGCCTCGTCGGTCGCAGCGCTGATCGAGGGCATTGGCACCGGGGCCGTGACCGCGCCCTTTACCGCAGCGCGTGATGCGGATTGCATCATCGTGATTGGCTCGAACCCCACGGTAAACCACCCGGTGGCCGCGACTTATATCAAGCAAGCCACCAAGCGCGGCGCAAAGCTGGTGGTCATGGACCCGCGCAAACAGGGCCTCACCCGGCACGCCTGGAAGCACCTGCAGTTCAAATCGGGCCAAGACGTGCCCATGCTGAACGCCATGATCCACACCATTTTGGCTGAGGATCTGATCGACCACGACTACGTGGCCCGCATGACCGATGGCATCGAGGATATTCGTACTGCGGTTAAGGACTTCACGCCCGAGGCCATGGCTCCGCTGTGTGGCATCGACGCAGGCACCTTGCGCGAGGTTGCGCGGGTTTATGCCAAATCCAAGGCCTCGATCATCTTCTGGGGTATGGGCGTGTCGCAACACGTCCATGGCACCGACAACGCCCGCTGCTTGATCCATCTGGCGCTGCTCACCGGTCAGACCGGCCGTCCGGGTTCGGGCCTGCACCCTTTGCGTGGCCAGAACAACGTGCAAGGGGCCTCGGACGCGGGGCTGATCCCCATGTTCTACCCTGACTACCAGTCGGTGATGAACGAGGATATCCAGAATCGCTTTGAAGACTTCTGGGGTACAGATTTAGATCCTGTTAAGGGCCTGACAGTGGTCGAAATCGTAGACAAAGCCTTTGAGGGCGAGGTTAAGGGCATGTACGTCATGGGCGAAAACCCGGCCATGTCGGACCCTGACCAGCGCCACGCTCGCGCAGGCCTGGCAAATCTGGACATGCTTGTGGTGCAAGACATCTTCATGACCGAGACGGCCTATTTTGCCGACGTGATCTTGCCCGCCTCGGCCTATCACGAGAAATGGGGCTCTTTCACCAACACCAACCGTCAGGTGCAAATCGCGCGCCCCGTCGTGCCCATGCCCGGCGAGGCCAAGCAAGACCTGGAGATCATCCAACTGATTGCGCGCGAGCTGGGCTTGAACTGGCACTATGCTGGCGCTGGCGAGGTGTTTGGCGAAATGGCCGAGGTCATGAAGTCGCTCAACAACATCTCCTGGGCGCGTCTGGAGCGCGAGTCTGCTGTCACCTATCCCTGTGCCGCGCCCGATCAGCCCGGCCAAGACATCATCTTCTCGGATGCTTTCCCGACTGCCAGCGGCAAGGGCAAGTTGGTGCCGACCGGCATCGTGCCGCCCGATGAGCTGCCCGACGAGACCTACCCTATGGTGCTGTCAACTGGCCGCGTGCTGGAGCATTGGCACACCGGCTCTATGACCCGCCGAGCCAGCGTGCTGGACAGCATTGAGCCTGAAGCGGTGGCCTTCATGCACCCGCGCTATCTGCGAGAGCAGGGCATTGAGGCCGGTGAGATGGTGCAGGTTGCGACCCGGCGAGGTGCGGTTGAAATCCGCGCACGCGCTGACCGCGATGTGCCACAAGGCATGGTCTTTATTCCCTTCTGCTTTGCTGAGGCGTCGGCCAATTTGCTGACCAATCCCGTGTTGGACCCCTTTGGCAAGATCCCAGAGTTCAAGTTCTGCGCCGCCCGGGTGGCCAAACTGGACGGGGATAGCGCGATCGCGGCGGAGTAGGGCGGCATGGACAAGTCCGACCCTCGCTTGCTGCGCGGCAAGCCCGTACAGCAGGCGATCTTGGCTCAGGTGCGCGGTGAGCTGGCAGAGCTGACCGCTGCCCGGCCAGCGGGGCGGCTGGTGTCGATTTCCATCGGCGATAATCCCGAGGTCGCGGTGTATATCCGCAACCAAAAGCGCGTCGCCGAAAGCGTCGGCCTGCCATTCGACGATCAGTTCTGGCCCGCCGATATCAGCCAAGACCAGGCCAAAGCACGGCTGGTTGCCATGAATGATGATCCGCAGGTGTTGGGCGTCATCATGCAAAGGCCGGTGCCCAGCCACTTGAATGTTCGCTCGCTGCAAGGCGCGATCCACCCGCTGAAGGACGTTGAGGGCATGAACCCGGCGTCGATTGGCAACCTGGTCTATAACGATACCGCTTTGGCACCTTGTACGGCGGCAGCTTCGGTCGAGCTGCTGAAGGCGACGGGGCTGGATATGAACGGGCTTGAGGTGGTGATGATCGGCCATTCGGCGATTGTCGGCAAGCCAGCCGCCTTTATGCTGATGGCCGAGGGCGCGACCGTGACGGTCTGCCACCACTTGACCCGCTCGGTGGCAGCGCACTCGCGGCGCGCGGATGCGGTGATCGTCGCCGTGGGCATTCCAGGTTTCTTGAAGGCCGATATGGTCAAGCCCGGCGCGGCGGTCATCGACATCGGCATCAATCAGGTCGATGATGGCCAAGGCGGCAGTCGGATCGTCGGCGACGCGGACACCGAAGGCCTGCTTGACGTGGCGTCTTGGGTGACGCCGGTGCCGGGTGGCGTTGGCCTTGTGACCTCTGCTATTTTGATGCGCAATGCCTTGGAAGCCCTAAAGCGCCAACGCGCGCTGGGCTGGAGCTAGGGCCATGCTGCGCGTCGCTGTCTTTTTGTCCCAACCTCAAGCGCAAACAGCGCTGATGTACTTGCAGTCCCACGGTCTGCATGGGCACTTGGACGCAAGCTCGGATTCTTTGCTGACAGCGGCCAGTTTGGCCATGGGCGGGATTGGACTTTGGGTGCCTGACAGCATGGCCGACGAGGCGCAAGCGCTGCTGGCAGAGCTGGACCCCTCGATTGAGTTGCTGGCTTTGGGCGATTGACTCCAAAGCCGCGTTACTCCGGACTGCGCAAACCATTATTTGACCTGAATTACAAAGGCCCACCAGGCAGCAGAGCGGTCAATGCAAAGCTTTGTTCGTTTGACCCTGTCGGCTCCGGCCGGTCTATCGGACTCGCAGCAGTCTCGCACATACAAAAGCCCGCGCCGAGGGCTAGCTCGACGCGGGCCTTGATTATGGCAGTCTTGCGGTGGGTTACTTCATGCTCACACGGCCATCAACCTTGGGGTTAACGGTGCCTTTTGCGGCAATGTAGTCCACCAACTGCGAGGCCATAAGCACGGCTTGATTGGCGTCCAGCAGTTGCTTAGCACCTTTGAAGGTCGAATAGCCGTCACCGCCGCGACCCAAAAAGTCGTTGGTGGCCAAGCTATAGGTTTTGCCAGCGTCAACTGGCGCGCCGCCGATCATAACGTTCGACACGCGCGAGCCGGGCTCGGCGGAGAGATCCACGGTCATGGACATGCCAGAAATGTGCGGCCAGCGACCATTGACGTCTTCGTGGCGTGAGACACCATTTTCCAGAGCTTCGACGATTTGCGCGCCGGTTTGCTCGATAACGATGGTCTTGTTGCCGAACGGCAGCTCGGCCAGGATGTCGCCCGAGGTGATCTCAGTGCCCGGTGCGTAGACCTTCTTAGCACGGATGCCGCCACCGTTGGTCAGGGCAACGTCTGCACCAGTTGCTTCACGCATGGCGTCGGCCAGCATGTTGCCGAAGGTGGTTTCTTGCTGGCGGATGAAGGGGCGTGTGGTGTTCAGCTCAACACCGGTCTTGCCGATCACGGTGCCCAGCTTCGAGTCCAACTCGCCGTCCAGCTCCTCGATCTTGGCAGCCACATCGGCCGGAACCTCAAAATCGGCAGGATTGTGGATGCTGATGGCATGATTCCAGCGCACGCGGCCGCGATCGTCTTTCTTGGCATTTACGCTGATTTCCATGATAACTTCGCCGTCCTCGCCAGACTCAAGCAAGGCTGTGTTACCGTCCCAAAAGGTCATTTGGTTGTGATCGTCACCGGACAAGATGATGTCCGCAATGCCCATGCGCAGCAGCGCAAAGTCATCAGTGATGTCTGTGTGTGCGATGGCAATGATCATGTCCGCGCCTTCTTCTTTTAAGGCGGCGGCTTGCATCTCGGCGGCGGCTAAAGCGTCGGTGAACTTAAGATCGCCAACGCTCGACTTTACGGCGGCGTCCTCTGAAGTCACGCCGAAAAAGCCCAGCTTGATTTCACCCAGATCGACGATAGAGCGCGCGCCGATGCCTGGAATTGGGTTGCCGTTGGCATCGGTCATGTTAGCGGTCAGGTGGGTGGTGTTCATGTTGGCGAAGTGCTTAAAGGCGACTTCTGTGCCGAAATCAAACTCGTGGTTGCCCAAGGTGAAGAACTCGGGCTTGACCATATTGATCAAATCAACGATGTGCTGACCCTTGTCGAGGCCTGCCAATAGTGAGGGCGAGAAGGTGTCGCCTGCGTGGATCAAAAATACGTTTTCCGAGTTCGCGCGTGCCGCAGCAGTTACGGCTGCAACGCCGCCATAGCCCTCGTACTCATAGATAT
This sequence comes from Alphaproteobacteria bacterium, assembly GCA_030428255.1. Classification (GTDB taxonomy): domain Bacteria; phylum Pseudomonadota; class Alphaproteobacteria; order UBA7985; family JAUIBT01; genus JAUIBT01. The sequence goes on from JAUIBT010000021.1 coordinate 61,469, forward strand.
CGTTGGTCAGCAGCAACTTAAACGACACATCTGCGAAGGACGCAGTGGACAGTGCCAGTACGCTCGCGGTCAGAGCCAGTAGTTTCCTCATAGTTTTATCTCGTCTCTTTGTGGTTGGAAGACCGATGGGATCGGCCTTCATTGGTTTTTGACGCGCGCATGTTACGCTCATGTTTCAGACCTGGCAATTGCTAGCTTGGGTAGTGGCCGGTATTGCGGGCGTTGCGCCGCTTCTCGGGCTTCATTGGCTCGCGCGCATTGCAATTACCGCCAGGCCTTGGTAAAGGCCAGCCATCAGACTTTTTCGAGACATGAGACCATGAAAATCAACGGCAATGCCATCCGGATTGGCAACGTGATTGAACACAAAGGCCAACTGTGGCGTGCGATGAAACTGGAGCAGGTCAAACCTGGCAAAGGCGGCGCGTTTGCGCAAATCGAGTTGCGCGACATTCGCAATGGCACCAAACTGAACGAACGCTTCCGCGCTGACGAGAAGGTCGAGCGCGTGACCTTGGAGCAGAAGCCCTACGCCTACCTCTATGATGAGGGTGACTATTTCGTCTTTATGGACAACGAGACCTACGAGCAAATCCAGGTCGAGAAGGACGCCGTTGGCGAGCCCGCGCGTTTCTTGCAAGAAGGCATGGTGTGCGAAATCGAGTTGTTCGAAGAAGAAGTGATTGGCGCCAGCTTGCCCGAGCACGTGGTAATGGAACTGGTTGAGGCCGATGCTGTGGTTAAAGGCCAGACCGCATCAAGCTCCTACAAGCCGGGGATCTTGGAAAACGGCGTGCGCATTTTGGTGCCGCCGCATTTGGCGGCTGGAACTCGGGTTAAGGTCAACACCCAAGACGGCAGCTACGTCGAGCGTGCCAAAGACTAAGGCGGCCTTCCCCCGACCACGTTTGGTCATGCTGGGCCCGCTTGCAGCCACTGCAAAGAGCCGGTCTCCTGTTGACGGAGGTCGGCTTTTTGGCCTCTAAGGTGTGGCGCGCGTGATGGATGCGCCCTGCAAACACCTCGTCTCATTTCATGTCAGCCAGACCCAAGGCTTAGGATAGGATTCCTCTCATGGCGGTAAAATCAGCACTCATGACAGTCATGCAAAGGGCCGCGCAAAAAGCCGCTCGTTCTTTGCGCCGCGACTTTAACGACGTGGAATACTTGCAGGTGTCGCGCAAAGGCCCAGCGGATTTCGTGTCCCAGGCAGACAAGAACGCCGAAAAGATTTTGAAAGAAGACCTGACCTACGCGCGCCCAGACTTTGGCTGGCTGGGCGAAGAGACCGGCGGCGCGCTGGTGTCCGAAGGCTCTCAATGGATCGTGGACCCGCTGGATGGCACCACAAACTTCCTGCACGGTCAGCCGCACTTTGCGATCTCGATTGCTGCGCAGACCGACGGTGTGCTGCAAGCGGCTGTGGTCTATGATCCGGTCAAGGACGAGATGTTCTGCGCCGAGCGCGGGCAGGGTGCGACCATGAACAACCGCCCCATTCGCAGCTCTGGCCGCGATTTCTTGCCCGATTGCTTGATCGCAGTCGGGGCACCTTACAAAGGGCACGGCGATTGGGACAGCTTTGCACGACGCAGCCAGCGCGTTGTGAGCGAGACCTCTGGCCTGCGCCGCAACGGCGCGGCCTCCCTGGACTTGGCTTATGTGGCCTGCGGGCGCGTGGATGCTTTCTTCGAAGACCACCTAAAGCCTTGGGACATCGCTGCGGGTGCACTGTTGGTTACTGAGGCGCGCGGTTTGGTCTCCTCTATCGCGGGTAAGGCCTTCGATCTGGGCAGCGGAGAAATTCTGGCGACCAATCAGGTCTTGCAGCCTAGCCTTGTAAAACTGCTGAACTCCTAACCTATAAGCGGTCGTTTTTTTGCTGCTGCAATCGAGTCCTTGCGGGCATTTGTGCAGGAATTGAGGATAAGTGTTCATTATTCCTGCCACACAAACACCCAAGTGCTGAACTAGGTCACAAGAGCCCCAGTGTTAAAATTGGGGCGAGCTTCAGCACGGCGCTAAAGGCCGCTTCTTTAGGGTGCTGCCCAGTCGGCAGCGGAGGATCTATGCGACCCAAGCATTGGAATGTGACCAAGTTATCAACTGTTGTGCCGCCGAAGGCCACGTCAGCAGGCCTGTGCGCTTTCAGCGACACGCCTTGGCGCGTGGCGGCGAGCCTGGCGATTGTCCTGTCGCTGGGCAGCTTTCAGGCCAGCGCCCAGTCTACGCGTGGTTCAGCAGGCAGCTTGACACCGCCACCCACACAACTTGGCGTCCAGGGGCAAACTTTCGGTGCATCCGGCGGGACACGCGGCAGCGCTGGCGGCGCGGCGTTTCCCACTCAACCCGCCAATCTGGCGCGCCCTGTACAAGGCTTGTCGCCTACACCCGACCAAATCTCCACCACCCCGCAGTTTGGCGTCGCCGCAGGCGGTAGCTCGCCCTTCCTGGCGGGCCAAGCCTCGAACGCTGGCCTGCCTTTGGTCTCCGAAGACTATGAACAGCTTGGTGGCTTCGACGCGACGCCGCTGACATCCGTTACAGGCCCAGCCGCCGCTCCCAGTGGCCCTCCGCAGTCCTTCTTGGCCATACCGGGCAGCCCCTATTCTCAGCAAGCCGCAGCACCGGGCAGCAGCGGTCCTGTCAGCGTCGGCCCCGGCGGTTCAGCGCCCTCGGGTCCGCCGAAATCCACCCTATTGGTCGCCAGCCCGTCTGGCATCAACTACGCGACACTGCCATCGTCATTGGATTCCCGCCCGACACAACGCAGTTCGAACGAAGGCCAGCGCAACGTCAACTCGGCCAAGAGCGGCAGCGGCAGCTTGCCGACCTTGGCGCCGCTCAAGTTGCCCGCAGGTGACAGCAGCTCTGAGACCAAGACCGCCAAGGCCGAGGATACGAGCGGCGAAACTCGAACCTCGCCCAGCTTGTCCTTGACTCCGCCGAGCAGCGGCACAACGCGCCCAAGTTTGTCGTTGGGCAACAGCGACGCGAGCGGCGAGGCAAGCGATGGCAACGCCAGCAGCGGTACAGGCACGGCGCTGACCATCCCCAAACTTCCGACCTTAAGCTTGGGCGGAGATAGTGCGGGCGACAGCAGCACAGGTTTGAGCCTGTCAACCGGTGCCGCGCCCAGGCTGCCTGCACCGTCCAAGCCAACCAATTTCCAGATATCTGGCTACCGCAGCGGCACGACCAGCGTTCCTGCGGCCTCCTTGTCGCAACTCAACAGCTTGGCGCGCGCCATGGCCAGCAATCCAAAGCTTAAGGTGCGCCTGGTGTCCTATGCGCAACCATCCGGACAGATCTCAGCACGCACCTTGTCTGCGACGCGGGCGGTTTTAGTGCGCAAGCACCTGATCCAAGCTGGCGTCGATGAAGAGCGCGTCTCGATCCGGGCCCGCGGCGATAACAACGGTGCCGTCACCAGCGATCGCATCGACGTGGAAGTGCAGGGCTAGAGCTCTTTTCGTGCAAGCTCGTTTTGACGGCGGCGATGCTTGGCCTGCGAGCGGGTCAGGTGGCTGTTAAAACTGGCCGTCATGCAGGGTTCTGGGCGCGTGGGCGACCCTTTAAGTCCATCCACACGCCGCATTCCGACGTTGCCTTGCGCTGACAAGCAGTTAAGCTCTTGCGAGCCCGAATAACACGGCAACATGAGGAGCAGAGGCTTGGCGGCTACACATACCAATGGCGCTCGATTGACCCGGCGAATTGCGTCGCCTGGCGGGTTTTTTCTCATAATTTTGGTGTTCTTGGGCCTGATCCTGGCCAGCGCCGTCTATCTCAGCGAACAACTGCTGCGCAATTTCTCAGCCAATCCGCCGATCAACGGGCTGATTTTGGGTATTACGACGCTCGGCTCGCTCTACCTCTTGATGCAGGTGCGCTCTTTGTGGCGCGAGATCCGCTGGTTCAATTTTGCAGCCCGCATTTTGAACGAGCCAAGCCAACACTCGGTGACGGAGCTGGCACGCGCGCGCAAGCCCGCCCTGCTGTCGCCGCTTGATGGCATCGTGCGCGATTCGCTGGACGAGACCAAAGACTTCTATTTGTCGGCCAGCTCCTATTCGGCGGTTGTCGATGGCGTCTCTAACCGCATCGAAGAGCGACGCGATGTGTCGCGCTATCTGGTTGGCGTGTTGGTCTTCCTGGGCCTGCTGGGGACCTTTTGGGGCCTGTTGGGCACCATCGAGGGCATTTCGGGCGCTATTGGTAATTTGGGCCAAGGCGGGCAGACCGACGAGCTAAGTTTCTTTTCCAATCTGAGCGAGCGTCTAAAGCAGCCTTTGGGCGGCATGGCCGTGGCCTTCAGCTCCTCACTGTTCGGTTTGGCGGGCTCGCTTATTCTCGGGTTTGTCGAGCTTATCTCAGCGCAAGCGCACAACCGATTCTTGAACGACATGGAAGACGCCCTGGCCGAGCTGACCCACTTGGTCAGCGAAGATCAAGGCCCTGGCGTTGGCTATCATACCGGCGGCGGCGACCCGGGAAGCTTGGCCGAGGCCAACGCGACCTTGGACCGCTTGGTGAAGACTATTCAGCGCTCAGAGCAAAGCCGCTTGGTGATGGATGCCAATCTGGAAGAATTCATTCGCCGCCTGGGCGATGTGCAGCTTGACCATGCGGTGGTGCAGCGGCTGGCGCAACAGATCGCCCAACTGCAAGAGCTGGCCTATCCGGTGATCGTTGATACCCGCACCAACCTGGCCAATCTAGTGAACTCGGCCCAAATGGCTGAGCTGAACCAACGCTTGGACTACCTGGCAAGCGTCATTCGTCAATCGTCTGAAGGCGATAGCCCAGAGTTCCTTCAACGCCTGGACCGCATCCTGGCGCAGTTGGAAAGCGGTGGCTTTAGCGGCGGCGGCGGTGGCGGCACTGAGGAAATGGTTGAGATCAACAAGCAAATCCAAGCTCTGCGGCAGGAGATGGCAGCCGGTCGCCAGTCCCTGGGGCAACAACTTATGGGGCTGACCGAGGCCCTGCGGCGCTAAGCGCATGGCAAGGATAGTGTCGCGGGCCCTGCCTGGGTTCAGCAAAGGCCAGGTCGTGCTTGCGCCCCCCTCAGCCGACGATCGAAAAGAGGAAGCTCACTATGGCGGGTAGAAGACGCCGCGCTCCATATTCGGCCAACTCCTGGCCCGGCTTTGTCGACGTACTCTCGACCTTGCTGCTGGTGGTGGTGTTCGTGCTGTTGGTTTTCGTGACCGGGCAGTTCTATATCAGCCAGCAGGTCAGCAAGACCCAGACCAGCGAAGCTTTGTTGCAGGACGAAAACCGTGCCCTGGAAGACAAGCTTAGCGATACGCTGCGCGAGTTACGCGCGCTGCAAGCCGAATACCAGCAAGCGCGCCTGTCGCTGCAACGCGAAAAGGGCAGCGCTGAGGCCAGCGTTACCGCCATCTCAGAGGCCGAGCTGACCATTGCTCGTTTGCAAGCTGAGGTCGGGCAACTCCAAGCAGACAAAGAAAGCTTGAGCCAGCAAAGCGCTGAGCTGGCGCGCACTCGCGATCAATACATCGCCTCCTTGCAGCAATTCGAGCAAGATCGGCGTAGCCTGGAGGACGAGCAGGACCAGCAAACCCGCGCCAATGAGGCGATGATCAAGCGCCTGACCTCTTTGCTCAACGTCAATCAAGAGCAGGCCAGCGAGATCGAAACCTTGGGCCTGGATCTTGACGCGGTGCGCGACGAGCGCCGCCAACTCGTGGGGCAAATTGCCAGCCTGACCACGTTGCGCGCCCAGCTTCAGCAGGAAGTGAGCAATCAAACCGACGCCATCGCCGACCTTGAAGATCAGCAGGCCCGCTTGTTGGCGCGCTTGGCTGCGACGCAGTCTACGCTGGACGAAACCAGCCAGGCCCTGGCCAATGAAAAGGCCCAAAGCCGTGATCTGAGCCGCTCCTTGAGCCGTTCGGAAGCTGAGCGGGCGCAGTTGCTGGAGGAGATCGACGGGCTCACGGCTCTGCGCGACGCCTTGGAGCAGGAAAAAGAACGCCGCATGGCTGAACTGGACCTGCGCCAGGATCGCATCGAGGAGCTGAGCTTGCGCCTGCGCGCGACCGATGAAGCCAAGCAACAGACAGAAGACCTGTTGGCGCAAACCCGCCAGACGCTCGCCAGCACGGAAACCGACTTGGCCGAGCAGCTCGCAGCCTATGAGCGCTTGGCTCAGCGCTTGCAGGGCACCGAGGAGACCTTGGCTCAGCGAGAAGCAGATCTAGCCCAGCGCGAGCAGGATTTGCGTGAGCAAGCCGCACTGTTGCAGGGGACCCAAGCCGATTTGACTGACCGCGAGCAAGCCTTGAGCGATCAAGCTGCGGTTTTGGAAGGCACGCGGGCTGATCTGGATGAAACCCAGGCCCGGCTGCAAGAGCGTCTGGAGCAACTCGCCCGCGCTCAAGCCTTGTTGGAGGCTCAGGTGGCCAAAGCGGAGAGCCTTCAGAGCGAACTGGAGAGCCTGAGCCGCCAACGGGACGAGCAGCGCGTGCAGCTTGCAGCGCTGGAAACCGATCTGGCCGAGCGCCTGGCCGAAGTTCAGGACGCTCAGCGACAAATCGAGGTTAAAGACGCCGAAGCGCTCGCCGTGGCTGAACGCCTGGCGCAGCGCGAACAGCAAATCGCCGATATGGAAGCTCTGTTGGCCACGCGAGAAGCTAGGGCCAACGAGCTGGCATCCCAGTTGGTGGGCCTGCAACAAGACCAAGCCGCTCTGTCGGAGCAGACCATCAACATGGATCAGGAGCTGACCCGCCTGCGTGAAGAGCTTGTGGCTGGTGACAGCCGCATGCAAGCCCTTGAACGCCAGCTGGCGGCGGTCAACGCTCAGCGCGATAAGGCCGATGCAGAGCTGGTCTCGGCCTATCAATCCCTGGATGCGAGCCAGCAACAAATTCAGGGCTTGTTGGCTGACATTGCCATCTTGCGCGAATTGCGCGATCGCCTGCAGGTGCAGGGCGAAGAGAGCGCAACCGAGCTAGCGCGCTATCAGTCTTTGTTGGAAGAGGCCCAAGGCGAGAGGCGGCAACAGCGCATCTTGCGTGAGGACGCCGAAGCCAAAGTCAACCTGCTCAATCAGCAAACCGCAGTGCTGCGAGGGCAACTCGCCCGGCTTGAGGACGCGCTTCAACTGTCCCAACAGGACTTAGAAGGGCGCGACGTACAGATCGCTAACCTCAACGCACGCCTGAATTTGGCGCTGGCTGAGAAGGTCAGCGAGTTGCAGGACGTACAGTCGGTCTTCTTGAAGGAATTAAAAGATATTCTGCAGGGCGAGGACCGCGTGCAGGTGCAAGGTGATCGCTTTGTCTTGCAGGCGGCGGTGCTGTTCCCCTCGGGCTCGGATGAAATTGGCGGCGCTGGAACCCAGGAGATCCTGCTGTTGACCGACAAGCTGATTGCGATCTCCCAGCGCATTCCGGCCGACATCAACTGGGTGCTTCGTGTTGATGGCCATACCGACTCGGTGCCGGTGCGCGAGGGTGGTCGCTACCAAGACAACCTGCATCTTTCGACGGCGCGTGCGCGGGCGGTGGTCAACTCGATGATTTCGCGCGGATTCCCAGCCGATCGCATCGTCGCTGCCGGTTTTGGTGATACACAGCCGGTCGTCAATGATACCACGCCCGAAGCACTGGCGGCCAATCGGCGGATCGAGTTCCTGCTGACAACCCGCTAAGCTGGCTGGTCGAGCGGTGCGAGGCACTCAGGCTGAGCCTGGCGGGCGGGCCGCCCTGGGGCGTGTTTGCGCCCCGCGTCAAGAATCTTGGGGGTGAGGGGGCCGCGGGCCCAATTTGCCCTTGCAATACAACGGCGGCTGACTTACTAAGCCGATCCGATCAAGGAAAGTGAACCATGCGTAAAGACATTCACCCCCAGTACCACGAAATCACTGTGGTCATGACCGATGGCACAGAATTCAAAACCCGCTCGACCTACGGTCAAGAGGGCGACACTCTGCGTTTGGACATCGACTCCAAGTCGCACCCGGCCTGGACCGGCGTACAGCGCCTGATGGATTCCGGCGGACAGGTGTCTAAGTTCAACAAGCGTTTCGGCGGCTTGAAGTTCTAAAGCCCGTGCGTCTTGGGGCTCGGCCCTGAGTGCGATTTTGGTATGCAGCAACCGTGCTCCAATTGGGGTGCGGTTTTTGCTGTTTGAGTGCCCTGTCTTATAGCCGACGCTGAGCATAGGCGGAGCGGGCAAGCAGGGCATGACCCCAGCATAGAAGCCTTGCCAACCAGATCCATCGTGTTGGGTCTATGCCGGTCCGACAGCAGCGAAAGCGGGCGCAGGCAGGACCGAGCGCAGTCGCTCCCAAGGGGGCTTGATCTGCCGGTCCAGCCTTCCTACCTCAAGGTCAGCGGCGCACCATAGCCGCAGCCACGTGTCAAATCTGCGAGCGTGGCTCCCAACCGTTGCTCACTTTGAGGACATGAATATGCGTACCCTAGATCTATCCCCCTTGTTCCGCTCATCCGTTGGCTTTGATCGCATCAACCAGATGTTTGAATCGGCCTTGCGTATCGACGAAGCGGCACCGTCTTACCCGCCCTACAACATCGAACGGCGCGGCGAGAATCAATACCGCATCACAATGGCTGTAGCGGGCTTTGAAGAACAAGACCTGTCAGTCAGCACGCAAGACAATGTGCTGGTCATTCGCGGGTCGGGCCGCAAGGTCGAAGAAGACGAGACCCCGGTCATGCTGCACCGTGGGATCGCTAAGCGCTCATTTGACCGGCGATTCCAGCTCGCTGACCACATCCGCGTCTCTGAGGCCCACCTGGAGCACGGCTTGCTACACGTCGATTTGATCCGCGAGGTGCCAGAAGCCCTGAAGCCGCGTGAAATCAGGATCAATGCGGTGACAGGACAAGGCCAAGCCGCCATCGAACAAAAGCTTGAGGCCTAAGAATATACCCCAGCAATCAGGAACGGTTGCTGGGGTTTGTTTATGCCAAGATGCCTTGGCGGCGGTCAGCAACTGCAAGGATTGATTGGGCAATGATGGGGCAGGCTGTGCGTGTCGCGCAAGGCTGCCCAAACGCAACATATGCGAAGCTTGCTGTGATCCCACAGCGCATATCTTGCAGCCGCGTTATTGTTTGTGTGAAAGCAGCAACATCACTTGCAAAAAGGACTTGGGCGTCCTACATAGGTCCCGAGCATATTAGCTCTTACTACATAATGTTATTAGCTATCTGCCTTTTTGAGGCGGTGGTTAAGTGTCTTCCTGACCGTTGATCCTTTAGCGTTTGAATAAGAGTGAGACAGAGGGCTGCCTTCGGCGAACTCTGAGAAAATGCTCTTTGTCAATCATGAAGAGCCAAAGGATATACATTATGGCAATCGGCACAGTTAAGTTTTTCAACACCACCCGTGGTTTCGGTTTCATCGCACCTGACGATGGCACAAAGGATGTGTTCGTTCACATCTCTGCGCTGGAGAAGTCTGGCATTCAGCAGTTGGACGAGCGTCAGAAAGTTTCGTTCGAAGTTGAAACCCACAAGGGTAAGCAAAGCGCAGTGAACATTCAGTTGCAAAGCGACAGCTAAGCATTGTTGCGTTCGCACGTGCTACCTTAGAGCGTCGGGCGATTAGCCTGAATCTGTTTTTGGGGTTCCCTTTTTGTTTGATTTGTGATTCTCCCTCCTTGGAGGTGGATCATGGGCAAACCCTTATCGGCGGATTTACGCGAGCGCATTGTG
>JAUIBT010000050.1 GCA_030428255.1 Alphaproteobacteria bacterium
GCCCAATCAACCACCCAAAACAGGAAAATCAGAGCCAATGCGCGCCCTGGCGTGGATGCCATAGAGCGCCAGAGCAAAAAACTTGCCACCGCGTGCTCAAATCAACCGTTGATGCGGGTGTCCAGCTCGCCGGTTGCCTCGTTGCGCAAAAGCTGGTCCTTGGCTGGATCGTTCACTTTGCGACCAAACCACCACAGGAATCCTCCGGCCACGACCCCCGCGATCAGCATTAAGTAGTCGGTGGGCAGGGTTAGCGTATCCGCCAGGATCACGGTCAAAAAAAAAGCCACAGCTGTAACGATGGGAACAAGGATGCCGTAGCCGCGCCAGACAATGAACATGTCGATCTTTCCTTTTGAATTGACCTGAAGTCGTTTGCTTCAAGCAAGCCCAGTGGAAAGACGTGGCCCCTTCATCCGGGGCCGCTTGGGTGCTCACACCAAAAATCCGCGATCATGGCGCAGATAAGCAAGCCCCGCTGAGCGCTGCTTGCCAGTCTGCTGGCCGAGCGCTCAAACAGAGGCGCAATTGAGACCAGGGAGCCCAGCATGTCCAGAGCCCAGAGCCTGCCCCAAGAAGCCAAAGTTGTCATTATCGGCGGCGGTGTTGTGGGCTGTTCGATTGCCTATCATTTGGCTAAACTGGGATGGCAGGACATCGTCTTGCTGGAGCGTAAACAGCTCACGTCCGGCACCACCTGGCACGCGGCGGGCCTGATCGGCCAGATGCGCGCAACCCTCAACATGACCAAGTTGGCCAAGTATTCGGCCGACCTCTACACCGGCTTGGAGGCCGAGACCGAGGTCGCCACCGGCTTCCGCCAGTTCGGCTCGCTGGGCCTGGCGCTGAGCCCGGCGCGCAAAGAGGAGATGCTGCGCGGCATGTCGATGGCCAAAACCTTTGGCTTAGAAGCGCAGTGGTTCAGCCCTCAAGAGTGCTTGGACAAGTACCCCTATCTGAACACAGACGGCGTTGAAGGCGGTCTGTTCTTGCCTTCTGACGGCCAGGCGGACCCGGCCAATATCGCCCTGGCGCTGGCTAAGGGCGCGCGCCAGCGTGGGGCCAAGATCGTCGAAGGCGTCAAGGTCACGGGCGTGACCACCCACAACGGCCGCGTGTCGGGCGTGGCCTGGCAGCAGGGCGAGGAGAGCGGGACCATCACAGCGCCCTATGTGGTCAACGCGGCGGGCATGTGGGGGCGTCAGGTCGGCAAGATGGCAGGCGTCAACGTCCCGCTGCAAGCCTGCGAGCACTTCTATATCGTCACCGAAGCCATCCCCGATCTGCGCCGCGATCTGCCCGTGCTGCGGGTGCCGGACGAGTGGGCCTACTACAAAGAAGATGCAGGCAAGATCCTGCTGGGCGCTTTTGAGCCTAAGTCCAAGCCCTGGGCGGTGGATGGCATCCCCGAAGATTCAGCCTTCCTGACCCTGCCGGACGACTTCGAGCACTTCGAGCCGGTGCTGGAAAAGGCCGTCAACCGGGTGCCAATGTTGGAGCAGGCAGGCATCGCCACCTTCTTTAACGGGCCCGAAAGCTTCACCTCAGACGACCGATATCTGTTGGGCGAAGCGCCCGAGCTGCCTGGTTTTTGGATCGCGGCGGGCTTTAACTCGATTGGCATTCAATCGGCTGGTGGCGCGGGCAAAGTGCTGTCCGAGTGGATGGATGCAGGCGAACCGCCGGTGGACTTGTGGGACGTGGACATCCGCCGCATGGAGCCCATGCAGGGAACCAAGGCCTATTTGGCCGAGCGGGTGTCGGAAACCTTGGGTCTGCTTTATGCTGACCACTACCCCTATCGCCAGTACGCCACCTCGCGCGGGCTGCGGCGCTCGCCCTTTTATTATCCCATGAAGGAGCGCGGCGCTTGCTTTGGCGAGGCCGCGGGTTGGGAGCGCCCCAACTGGTTCTTGCCGCCTGAGGCCGCTGCGCGCGGCGAGGTCGCTGAATACCGCTATAGCTGGGGCCGCCAGAACTGGTTCAGCTACGCCGCTGAGGAGCACAAAGCCATCCGCGAGGCGGTGGGGGCCTATGACATGACCTCGTTCGGCAAGCTGCGCGTTGAAGGCCCTGACGCTTGCGCCTTCCTGCAAAAGGTCTGCGGGAACGACGTGGACGTGCCGGCGGGACGCATTGTCTACACCCAGTTCTTAAACGCGCGCGGCGGCATCGAGGCCGACGTGACCGTAACGCGCCTTTCAGAGACCGCTTACCTGGTGGTGACGCCCTCGACTACCGTGACCCGCGATACCACTTGGCTGCGCCGTCATCTGCCTGAGGCGGCGCGGGTGGTGATCACCAATGTCACCGCCGGCGAAGGCGTTCTGGCTGTCATGGGCCCCAATGCACGGGCCTTGCTGCAAGCTTTGAGCCCCGACGATCTGTCGAACGCGGCCTTTGGTTTCGGCCAGGCGCGCACGATTGAGCTTGGCATGATCCAGGTACGCGCGCACCGCGTCTCTTACGTGGGCGAACTGGGCTGGGAGCTTTACGCCAGCGCTGACCAAGCGCCCTATATGCTAGAGCAAGTGTTGGAGGCCGGGCAGGCACATGGGCTGCGGCTTTGCGGCATGCACACCATGGACTCCTGCCGGATAGAAAAGGCCTTCCGCCACTTCGGCCACGACATCACCGACGAAGATCACGTGCTGGAGGCGGGGCTGGGCTTTGCGGTCAAGATGGACAAGGCCGACGGCGGCTATGGCGACTTTATTGGTCGCAAGGCGGTGGCGGACAAGAAGGCAGCGGGGCTGTCCTGCAGCCTGCTGCAGTTCGTGTTGCAGGACCCTGAGCCGTTGATCTATCACAACGAGCCAATCTACCGCGATGGTCAGATCGTCGGTTATTGCAGCTCGGGTAACTATGGGCACACGCTGGGCGCGGCTGTAGGCATGGGCTATGTGCCGCTGGCGGCGGGCGAGACCCCGCGTGATCTGCTGGACTCGGCCTACGAGATTGAGATTGCAGGCCAACGCTTTGCCGCGAAGGCGGCGTTGCGTCCGCTCTATGATCCTAAGGGCGAGCGGGTGAAGGTCTAACTTGCGGATCTGGTGAAGCGGTCGGACGCCATGGACGAAGGACTAGGGGCGGGTATGATTGCCAGGCCTGTCAGTCGTTTTGCTCTCTAGGTTCGCATCGGTAATTGCGACATGGCCCCAGAAAATGAAATTCGACTGGCGCGCATGAATATTCTTATCAAGCGAGACCGATCAGCAACATTTTGTTGCCTCGTAGGGTGGCCCGACAACAACCAGATTCAGCATATGGCCGATGCAAAAGAAGACCTAGAACGCAAACGCTAGGCTTGCCGCTGCTAGAGTGGAATCCGATCTGCAGGTATCAAAGCCGCATGCGCTGACGTATTTTGGCATGCGTCTGGGGCAAAGGTTGCTACGAGCTCACCGATTGCGTGCCATGAGGCAGCAACAGGTCTTGCGCGTCCACAACGCCAGTGCGCCGATCTCCACCCCGCCGACTTGGGGCAAGGCTGCCCTGCTTGTGCTGCAAGGCCTTCCCACCACACGGCAGGGGGCTGCGCTATTTCGATCTGGTGTTTCAGCTCCAGGGTGCTGCGCGTGAACACGAGCTGTCGCTCGGCATCTTGCCACCGGCAAGGCGCGACTTTCTGGGCTACAGGTTGAACTTTGTACCCGGTATGATGCACATACCCCAGGACTTTAAGAGCGCGCTGACGGGCTCTGCCGCTGGCGTTGGTCCCAGGTCAGCAGCCAGGGATTTTGCGGGTAACAGGGAGAGCCCAGATCGCGCCTCAGATCTTCGCCTGACTTCTGACCCGCTCCCCAATCCCGCCCTGCGCTGTCTTCGTTCGACTTGCGCAGCACGGTGTTACCCAAAGGGCTAACATGTCCAAGGGGCGATTGGCCGGGGTTAGGCCGCCAAACCGAACCGCTCGTTCAGTTCCTTCATACGGCCTTGGGTGTCGAACTGCTCTCCCCCGTCAAGGACGCTTGGATCAAGAATCTCCGCCAAGTCCGGCCACAGGTCCAGCAAGGCCTCCAGGTTTGGAACCGCGTCCAAGAGGCTGTGAACCTCGTGCGCCAAGGCACTTTGCTCTTTGTACCAAGTCTTGGCCGCATCCCTGGTAGCCTGATAGCTTCGATAGCAAGGGTCCAAGGGACTGATTGTGGCGATTGCTTCCTCGTGCTGCTTGACTGCATAGCTCACGGGGACGTTTTGCTTGACGCGCACTGTGATCACGCCTTTGCCCTCGACGGAGACCAGGAAATGGTCGGCTCGCATCAAGAATGCAATCGGCCCAGTTTCACCCTTGCTGGTGTTCGTTGAAAAGCGTCTTTTCCAAAGTGTCATGCCGAATGCGTGCTCAGCACCCTCAAAATCCGGCATGGGGTTAGTGTCTGTCCATTGCTTTACGACTGCATGGACGATCGCGTGGCGCAATTCTGCATCGAAAAGAGCGCCGTCAGTTTTTTTCATGGTAGTCATGTCGCGTTCTATGTAGGAAAATCGCCTGATGGGTAACACATGACAGAAGGTCGCGCGTTCGATTTGCAAATATGGTATGGGGTTTTCTGCGGTCGTGCGAGGTGATGGAAGAGTAAAAATGAAGATTTTATATGTTAAAGTACTTCGATAATACCGAAAAATGACTAGGCGAACGGCGATTGATGCGTGGTTTAATTGCGCTAAATCGTATATAATTTGTGATAATTGGAGGTAAATATTGAGTAGGTATTTATATATCTCGCGGCTTGCGCTGCGGCGGCGCTGCGCGTCCAGTCAGGCCTAGCGCAAAGCCCGAGTAATCGCCCTGGATTGGGCCAATAGCTGTCTGGGGTGCAGTTGCGGCAACATCAACAGTAAAGCCAAAGCCGCGTCGCTGCATGCCGTGCAAAGCCTTGAATCGACGCGTATTGCAACGGCTTGCCCGACGGCAGAGCGGTCATTGCAGCGCGGTGCTCGCAGAAGCGCTTAGGGCGACTGCAATTCAATGAAACCTGCTCTAGGACAAGCTCGCTACGCTGGTTTAAGGCGCGTTGCAAAGGAAGGTATCGCGGGAAGGCGTTTTTGCTAAATGTTTAATTTCAAACACTTGGCAGGCAATAATGGCGGACCCGGGAGGATTCGAACCCCCGACCCCTTGATTCGTAGTCAAGTACTCTATCCAACTGAGCTACGGGTCCGCAGTGCGTCGCGATGAGGAGGCAGTGTGCCGTCAGTCACCGGGCAGGCCGCGAACCTAGCAGGCCCGCTCTAAAAGGCAAGCCCGAAATTTGATGTTTTTTAATTTCTTCTAGGCCCGGCAGCGATTGCCTGGGGGAAACCACTATACCCCAGCCAAGAGGTCTGCTTTATCTGCCTTCCAATAGCTTGAATCCCTCCCGACAAAGGACCACAAGACCATGGAGCCAGCCCTCAAGAAATACGTGACTTGGGAAGAAGCACAGACCCTTTGCTATCAGCTTGCCGACCAACTCCAACCCGTGATCGAGGCCGAGCGCGCCAAGGGTGAAAAACTGGGCCTGGTCGCCATTACGCGCGGCGGTTTGGTGCCGACGGCCAATCTGGCTGCAAAGCTCGACATTCGCTTGATCGACACGGTGTGCATGAGCTCCTACACTGGCGCTCAGCAGTCTGAGACTATGACCTTGATTAAGAAAGCGTCGGTCATTGGCCACAAGTGGATCATTGTCGATGACTTGGTGGACTCCGGCAAGACCATGCGTTTTGCTAAGGAGCTGATGCCGGACTCCATCACCTGTGCGATTTACGCCAAACCCATGGGCAAGCCGTTGGTTTCGCATTACATTGAAGATGTGCCACAGGATACCTGGATCATGTTCCCTTGGGAGCAGTACGACTTCGACTAAGGCAAACTCCAAGCAATCGCCCTCGATTGCGCCTAAGTTTCATTGGCTGGATTTGCGGCCAAATCAAAGAGTTAACCCGTGGTGGACGCCCGCCAATCGGCTCTACTCACTCCAGTCGTCGTTGCGCGAGCGCGTCACAGGGGGCGGCGCGAAGGTTGAGGCTGATCTCGGCAAAAGAGGCCACACGCCTGGCCTCTTTTTTGTGCCTGGCACCTAGATGCGCAGCGCACTTGAAACTCAGCGGCGGCGGCGCGTGAAACGATGCGGCCTAGGCATCAAAGGGCGATATAGCGCTGCTTATAGTCCAGCAGTTGATAGAAGCGCTTGCTCAGGTCTTGCTGAACCTGCTTGATCTGCGCTGCGCTCCAGGCTGCTTTTTGGTCCTGCGATCTTTGATAGTCGCGTTTCCATTCCTCGACATGGCCCACGTAGGCGTTGTAGTCGGCGACACGCACCCCGCGCGAACGGTAGGCCGGGTATTCGTCGATCTTGAGCTGGCTTAGAGCCTCGCAATAACTGAGCCCTGACCCGGCTCTTGATGGACCCTGACAGGCGCGGATCGGCGGCAGGGCTTGGGCGGGCTTGCTTGACGGCGGTAGTGTCACCGCAGGTCCATAGTTGCCGGCGGGGCAAGCCCCAACGTCTGGGCTTGTTTCGGTCGAAATGCTGGCCTCAAATCCAACGTTCTGCGCTTTGCCGCGCAGGTAGTCCGACAAGCGGCGCAAGCGCGCTTGCGCCAAGACTGGATCGGCGGTTGTCGGGTGAGACAGCAGCACGCGGCTGGGGCTCTTCTGTACTAAGTCAACCAAGGTTTGCAGATGCGCCCCCCATTGACCCTGAATTTGCGTCTGGCCTGGCACAAATACCGCCTCGCAGAGCGTGACCCGGATGGACTTAGCGCAGACAGCACCGAATGAGACCTTTGCCAGCTTGCCAGCGGTCAGACGAATGACACGCGGGTTCTCACTGGTCATCTGGCAGCCTTGCGGCAGGGTGTTGGTATCGACTTTCAAAATCATGTTCTGGCCGCGCTCATCGCTCGGGATTTGCGCGCAAGGCACGTGGAAGCGGCCATAGCGGTCGCTGGTGATCTTCAATCCGCGCGCAGTATAGATGACGACGCCTGCCAGGCCCTCTTCGCCCATGTCGTGGTAGCCATTGGCGTTGGCGTCCTGGAAGCTGCGACCCAAGACATCGCTGCACCCGAAGACCGGAGGCACGGCAACCGACACGCTGTCCGATGCGACATTGGACAGGGCCGCGCCACCTTGATCGAAGATCTGGGCTTGGTTGGTCAGGGTGCCGGTCTTCAACGCGGTACTGCTGCGGGTCAAGAAGGTGATGACCAGGCTGTCTTTCGCAGCCAGGCTAAGGCCGGTGAAGCTCAAAGTCTGCCCTGAGACCTGGACGTTTGGCACGCTCGGCTGCCCGCCAAGGGCCAACATCGCGCTACCGTCAACATAGCTCAGGCCGGGCGGCAACTGGTCTTGAAGGTTGACGTTATTGAGCTGAGCGTTGGTCAAGTTATTGGCTTGCAGACGCCAGCCGACCATATCTCCGGCCTCGATTTCTTGTTCATCGGCGGATTTAACCAGGTTAACCACCGAGCCGCTCACGGGGTCCAAGGGCAGATGGTTGCCAGCAACACGATGGCGGCTGCTGCCGATATCAAAAGCGAGATAATGGGCGGGGATGGCCGCGCCCTGTTCGGCAAAGGCGGCTGGGGTTTGGTTGCTGACCAAGACCTGACCTTCGCCGCTTGGCAGGCTCAGGGCGCCGGGCAGGGCAGGGCGCAGGTCTGAGGGAGCCAAATAGCCAGATGGCGGTGTCACAGCCAAGTAATAGAGGCCGTCGGTCGGGGCGAGGGGTGAGTCCACGTTGATATCAAAGTAATATGCACCGCTGGCCGACGTGACTTGGCCTTGCTGACCTGCGAAGAATACGCTGGCGTCGATGGGCGTACCGTTGCTGTCCAGCATGTTGACCCGCGCGCCCGCCAAGGGAGCGCCGCTGCGTGCGTCGTAGACCAAGCCGAAGGGTGAGAAGAAGATCCGCGTAACCCCGCTGGGGCTGCCACCGGCCTGCGCTTGCGCCTTGGTCGAGGACAACAAGGACCAAACAGCAAGGCGCTGGCGAGCGGATTCGATGGTGATCTGTTCGCTGGCCGCTGGGTCTGAGGAGACATCGTCAACGCTTTGACCGGCACCCTCAGCGGCGACCTCGGCAAGGTTATCAATATAAGTGGCACCTGGCTTGCGCGTGATCTGCAAGTCAAACTCGACAGTCAGGCTTTCACCTGGCGCAAGGTTGCCAGGTGTTGCTATCAGCTGTGTTGAGCTGCCCTTCAAGCCCGTGCCGCCGTCGAAGTCTGCGTTGAGCGTACCCGCAAAGCCCAGCGGCGGCGCGACCAGACGCGCGGCGCCAACTTGGGTCACGACAACGGTCTGGCTCAGCAGGTCGTTCAAGTCATCGGTCAAAGAGGTCACTGCGAGCTGTGCGCTGCCGCCATTGGCCACCTCTAGGCGGTAGCTGAGGCCATAGGTGTCGTTGCCGATATAGGTCGGTCCTTTCACCGCGGATTTGAACAGCTCAACCGCTGGCGTTGCACTGCGGTAGCGCAACTGGCACAGGCCTTGGCTGCCAGGCGTGACGGTCAGCGATAAGCTGTCGCCCTCCAGTACGCCGTTGCCGTCGCTGTCTTGGGGCAGGACCAAGCCCGTCGGTTCCAACCCGCTGCACTGGCTGGCGATCAGCTCAAAGCCTTGTTTTTGCAAGGCTTCGATCTGGTAGTTGCCCGCCCAGAGCGGCTCCAGCAGGGCTTCCGTCGAGCCGCTGGTCGCGCTAATCTCAATCGGGTTGGCGAGCTGGGCCGGGCTTTCCAGGGTATGGGGGTAGGCGAAAAGGCCGCTGCCTTGGTCCAACTCTACCTGCAAGCGGAGCTCGGAATAGGCTTGGTTCTCAAACCGACAGGTGACGCTCTCGCTTTCCGCAATGACCAGCGTTGCAAGAAAGCCCGTGTCGCGCGAGCCGCTGACCTGGCTGTCGCTGTTGCCATCGCTGCAGGTCAAATTGACGAGCCCGAAATCTGGGTGAAGGTCTTCGCTGAGTTCGTAGGTGCCAACACCCATGGCCAGGGCGCCGCTGCCGCCTTGCCCATTTTGTGTCTGGACCTGAAGGGACTGGGTTTGGCTGCCTTGAAGCACGAAGGTAAACAGACCGTCCCCGCCCAGGCTAAGCTTTTCGATCAGCAAAAGAGCCGCGCGCGCCAAGATCGCGCTGTCGGTGTTGTTGTCAATGTTTGGGTCTTGCATGCCTTCAGGCAGGCTGACCTGGGCGATATTGACAATGGCTTCGGGGCCGGGGGGCGGCTCGCTTTGCGTGGCGGCGGGGCTGGGCAGCAGGCTGACGAGCAAGGACAGGCCTAGCACCACGGCTAGCCAGCTCAAGATCGCTGCAAAAGTGGTCGAACGCCCAGCGTGCAAAATGATGAGGTCCTAAGAACAGGTCCTGACGCGGCTAACCAGCTTTAATTTTGCGCATCTAGAAAGCACAAATACCGGCGAAGAACCGGTAAAGACAGGGCCGCCTGGTCAGGCCGTCAAACTAAGAAAGACTGCCATACGTCGCCGAGCGGCTGTTGGCTGCAAGTGCAGCCCACCAACCGCTCGGCACGCAGGACAAGTCGGCAGACAGCGCCTGAGTGTATGCGTTGCCTGGGTCCCACAGGGATTTCATCTTGACTGCTGGAAGTTCCAAGGCAGCAATTCGTCAAGCCTGCTAGCGGGGTGGCCCGCGGCGATTGCCTCAAGGGTTGCCTTTAGGTAGGCG
>JAUIBT010000022.1 GCA_030428255.1 Alphaproteobacteria bacterium
CCTACCTAAAGGCAACCCTTGAGGCAATCGCCGCGGGCCACCCCGCTAGCAGGCTTGACGAATTGCTGCCTTGGAACTTCCAGCAGTCAAGATGAAATCCCTGTGGGACCCAGGCAACGCATACATTGGACCCGGGCATCTATGTGATCAACGGCGGCAAGCTTTCGTTTGATGCCAATTCCGAGATCGTCGGCGAGGGCGTGAGCTTCTTGCTGACCAACAACGCCGAACTGGTGGTCAATGGCACGTCTGATGTCAAGCTGAGCGGTCCGGTTAGTGGCAGCACGCAAGGCATGGTTTTTTTGACCGACGGTTACGACGACGGGCGATCGGTCGAGCATCTCATCAACGGCAATGCCAACACCGAGATCGACGGCGTGGTCTATCTGCCTGGTGATTCGGTTGAAGTGACCGGCAATGCGGTGGTCAGCCGCTCTTGCGTTCAGATTTTGGCCGACGCGGTCAAAGTGTCTGGCAGCTTGGAGTTGAAGATCGGCTGCTTGCCCAGTGATCGCGACCCAAGAACCAACGGCAAGGTTGCACTAGTGGACTGATTCGAACGCCGCGCGGTAGCGATGGCACTGCTGATAGATAGGCTGGCGCCATATAGGTCGGATCATAGTTTTGCACGACAGGGAGCGACGCGGCTTTGGTATTATACGAGCGCCGCGCCACAGTGACCGCTGAGCCGTCTGATGGGGCATGGCCAAACAAGTCAAATCAAAGCCTTGCACGGCAGGGAGCGACGCGGCTTTGGCGTCACGTTTTGATGGTGCCGCAAGTGCACCCAAGGCCGCTTTCGGCACCGTCCAAGGCGACTGCTCAGGCTTGGCGCTAAAATCCCAGTTTAGGAACGATGCTGTCGTGGGTTATGACGTGGGTGTCTACGGTCGTCTCAGGATCGTACATCTTCAAGATGCCGTCGAAGGACACCAGCAGATCAAACTGATAATCGACCCGAATGCGGTAGCGCTCGCCCGAGGTCAGCGCGGTTTCTTCTGAAACGCTGATGTCCAGCTTTTGTGGGTCCAGCATGAGCCCGTAATTGTCCTTGGCAGCCTGCGGGGTAATCACCTTCAGCCTCTGGCTGTCGATGACGGCATCGCGCGCAAGGATGTCGGTTAGCCGGCTTACTTCCTGGCGGGCAATCATCATACGCCCCGTCTCGAGCAGGCCATAGACCATGGCCAAGACAAGCGGAAAAACCAATGAGGCTTCGACAGCCGTGACGCCGCGGCAATCGCCGAGCCAGCGCCCCCAAGGTGTTGTGCTAGCAGCCAAAAGCAGTCTCCCGCTTGACCTTCAGCTCAACGCCGATGAATTGTTCGCCGCGCCAAACGGTCTTGACCTGGCCCAGATTGTGGATCGAGAGGGTTTGCAAATTGGCTTCACAGCCCGAGCCATCGGATGCTTGCAGGCACTCGCAGCCTTCGACGCGCACTTTGGTTTGTGGATATTCGGTGCTGTCGGCAAAGAAGGTGCCCAGCAGCTCCTGCTGTGCAATTTCGAAGGTCGGATAATCGTAGTTGGCCACCACATTAGAGGCCATGGCGCGCGTCACCTGATGCAGGCGGCGTTTCTTGGCCTCCATTTGGAACAGGTCCACCACGACGATCAGCATGGGGACCAAAAGCAGCATCAGCAGCGAGACCTCAACCGCCGTGACGCCACGGCGATCTTGGATCAGAGCGAGTAAGTTCTTTTTCTCGGTCTTGCTGCCGCGCAAAGCGCCAAGCAACATAATTGACCTTGTCCTGTTTACCAGAATTTGAAGGCTTTCTTCTTACCTGATTCGCGCAAGGAATCCAACTCTAGTGCTTGAGCCAGGCTTTGCAGGCCGGGGGCGAACGGCTTGGGGATCGTCACATGCGTGGCTTTGGCCAGGTCCAGCCGCTCTTGATGCTCCAGGGGTTTGGCAAGCGCTGGCAAAGTTGCCTTGAGCTGTGGGCCGAGCAGCGTCTTAAGCTCGTCCTCGCTGAACTTGGGCTTGATAGGCTGCTTGTTCAGCACCAGGGCGTAGGAGACGGTCTCCGTTTCCGCCACCCAGGTCTTAAGATTGCGCAGATTGCGCAGGCCGACCAAATCCGGGGTCGCCACCACCACCAGGTCGTCGATGGCCTTCAGCAGGTCGATGTCAAAGCCGGTCATGCGCGTTGGAATGTCCAGCACCGTCACTGGATAGGTGGCGCGCAGGGTCTGCAAAAAGCTCGTCGCCGCCTCAAAGTCGCTGATGTCGGACAGGCTTAGCGTGTGCGGCGCCGCAAAGACGTGCAAGCCGTCAGCGCTTTCTTGGAACAAGCCATCAACCGTCGAGTTGCCGGTCGGGTCCTCGGCATAGCTTTGCGCATAGCTGCCCTTGAAGCTGAGGCCAAAATCCACCGCTTGGCGGCCCAAGGTCAAATCGAAATCCACCAGGGCAACCGGGTGCTTCTTTTCTTTGACGATCTGCAGCGCGAAGAGCTGTGCCACGGTCGAGCAGCCCGTGCCCGCTCCAACCCCGGTGAAACCAATAATCTTACGGTCCAACAGCGCGCGTTGACCGACTTTGCCAAGGCTATCGATCAGGTCTTCTTCAAAGTCAGCCTCGGCCACGTAGTCCAGCGCCCCTGCGGCGATGATTTTGCGCGAGACATGCACAGAATCCAGGCTTGAGACAATCACGATGTCGCCGGGCAGGCTGTCAAAGTCAGTCTGATAGGCCTGCTCGATTTCGCTGTCCAGCACATGCAGCAAAGAGGCGCGATGACCGTCGCCGTCCTTGCGCGGCTGGTCTTGGAGCATGCGCAAGGCATCGTTGAAATCGAATTCCAGCACCTTGGCAGAGATGTTCATGCGCGATAGGTGCGGTGCCAGAGCCTCGAATTTTTCTCTCAACTCAGCGTCTTTGGTCATGAACTGCAGCAGAGTTGACACGCATGTCTCCTTTTCATGTCTTGTACTGCGCCGCTATGAGCAAACCGGCCCCAAGGGGATCAGCGCTCAGGAGGCCAGACCGCTGGTTAGTCGGTCGAAACGATTGTCACGCCCTTGGAGGTAATGACCCGAACTTTGCTCTTTTGCAGCGAAACCAGGCTGCCGGTCTCGGGGCGACCGCCTTCACCGGCCTCAACGGGCCGCAGAGCAAAGGTCAATGACCCCGTAGTGGTGGCTTCATAGAGCAGGTTGGATTGTTCTTCTGACAGCTCCAGCGTGATGGTTTCGGCCTTGGCAGCGACCTTGTTGTTAAGCCGCTCGCGGTCGGTTTCCTGTTGGCTGACGGTCTTGGCAACCACAGCGCCGGTCGGCACGTCGCCCACCGCCAAAACCCGCACGTTGCGCAAAATGGTCTCGCTGACGCCTTCCGTGGCCCCTTGGCCCTCGGCGTCGCTCACCACCACCAGGGTATGAATGATGTCGATGCGGTCCTCAGGCTGGATAAAGCCACCGGCAATCTGGACAGCGCTGGTGCGCACCGCGATGGCGCGCAAGCCGGGCTGGATGGCCAGGGCCATAAAGCCAGCGGTGGATTCCAGAACCGAATCAAACCGAGCGACATCGCCATCTTCAACCGACTTGGTCAGGAACTTGTCCTGCAAATCGCGCGGCGCGTTGGGGCTGGCGCTGCGCAGGATGGACCCGGCAGGGATGTCAGCTTCGGTACGCAGCACCCAAGACAGATCGCCGCTGCTCACCTTGGTACCGCGCACCAGCGTCTTGTTGTACACCAGGATTTCGGACAGCTTGTTTTCTTGGCGGGTTTGTTGTTGGACCTGCTGTTCGACTTGGCGGAAATAGGATTGCGACAGGACGTAGGCTCCAGCGCCGCCGATCACAATGAACAAAACAAAAATAATACGAATTAGCACGTTAAAATCACTCGGCTAGTTTGCCGGCCCTATTGTTGACCCGCGCGCAGCGCTCGTCGCAGCTGTATGAAATTTCTTTGCCGCCAGCGCGAATGACGACGTTAATATCTTGCTTCTCTTCTTCGCTGGTTTCGATTTTCTTGTCCAAGTCGCCTTGCAGGCTCTTCAACCCGCCAAGGAAACTGGTGAGATTGTTGAGCAGCGGTCCACCGGCGCTTGAAGGCGTGGTCGCCTGGCCTGAAAATTGAGTCTCGAAGGGGGCGACAGTGGACAAGGGACTCAGCGCTGGGTTGGCCACCGCAACGGGGTTCAGCGTGAAGTCGGGGCGATTGACAACATTAATGGTCACAATCTTCACCAGGTCGCCGCGTCGTGTGAAGAACTGCACGTTTGTCGCCCCGGTCTCTACCCCGGTGATGCTCAGCATCTGGGAGTTGATCACCGCAACCGACACGATTTCATCATCGCCGACGATCACGGTCTCAAAGGTCTCGTCGCTCGATAAAGTGGTCGAGAAGCCTTCGCACAAGCTCATGTAGGTCTGGCGCTCGCCGATTTCTTGCTCGGCGGTAAATTCCAACGAGCATGGCACAACGGCGGTCTGGCGCAGCGGGTTGTCTTGCTGGCCCAGCAAGGGGTTTTCTTGTCCCAACAGCGGGTTGTTGAAGCCCAGGCTCAGATTGTCGCCTTGGTTGATGGCGGAGCCGAAGGTGCCGCCGCTCTGGGCCATGCCAGCGCCCGAGACCGCCAACCACAGACCCAAGGTCGCGGGAAGCAACGAAGCCAAGATTGCAAGAAGGGCTCTAGTCCGCACGGAACACTCCTTGCCCACCCGAGGAGATCATAGGGCCAAAGCGCCCGGTGACACCCACACCTTGCATCAGGTCGTTGACGTCAAAGCCTCGCTCCATGTAGCCGCGCAAGTAGAAATCCTTGGCGTCTGCGGCGTTGGCAGCTTCAAAGGCCGCAACGCTGCGGCGCTGCTGAGCCTCGTCGGGCACGTCATAGCTGGGGGTCACCACAAACAGGATCTGAGTCTCGTCGTCGCGGGAATCAGAGCGGCGGAACAAATTGCCCAAACCGCGCAGGCCGCCCAGGCCAGGAACTTGCTTTTTGCGACGATCTTGGCGCTTTTGATACAGGCCCGCGATGATCAAGGTTTGGTTGTTTTCCATCTCAACAGTGGTCTTGGCCCGGCGAACATCGAAGGTGTCCAAATCATTGTATTTGTTGATGTTATCAATGCTGCTGACCTCGGGCTCCAAAAGCAACTTGATTCGGCCGTCGATCTTAACGGTGGGTGTAAACTTCAGGCTGGTGCCGAATTGTTTGAACTCGGTCTTCCTGGTCACTTGGCCATCTTCATCGACCGAGGTTCCGGTCACAATTTGCACCTCGCCGCCGGCGTGGAATTCGGCGGACTCGCCCGAAAGAGCGGTCAAGGTGGGCTCGGCCAGGTACTTGGCATAGCCCTGTTCTTCTAGCAGCTTGAGATAAAGATCAATATTGATGGTCGGGCTGATCAGCGTGAAGCGCGCGATCATGTCGGCAGCGATTTGCAGCAAGGTGGTGACGGGTGAATCGCCCGCGCTGCTTCCAAAGGTCTTTTGCCCTGTAGCGCCTGCGCCGTAGAGGCCTAAGTCGCCCTCCAGTGAGCGCGAGACTTCGATCACGCGAACTTTCAGCGTCACTTGCTCGGCGTTATCAACCACCAGGTTTGAGACGGGGTCTTGTCCGGTGATGGCTTTGACCGCCGCCTCAAGCAGCTTCTTGGTCTCCTCGTTTGGCGCACTGCCGCGCATCTGCACCGCGTCGTTGACGTAGTCGATTTGCACATCTGCGCCGGGCACCAAGCGTTGCAATGCATCTTCAATCAGCGAGGCATTGGGCTGGATCTGCAGGGCAGAGATGGGCTTGGTTCCGGTCATTTCTTCGGCGGCACTGACGATGAGCTCTTCGGTTTTAGTGTCCGGTACGCTGCCCTGGATTTGAAGCGAGGTGTTGACGAAATTGAGCTCAATTTGGGCGCCAGGGGCCAGGCGCCACAAGGACTTCTTGAGCTGCGCCAGGTCCGGTCCGACCTGCACGTCATAGCTGGCTAGCGTGGTCACGCCGTCTTCGCCCAGCACCAGCACCACGGTCGAGCCGAAGGCGCGCGCGATCAGGTTGAGCTTCTTTTGGGTGAAGGGCAGGGCCTCGATCACCTTGGGATCTGCGACCGAGATCTGGCCAAAGGGCACGTCAAAACTCAGCAGGCGTTCGCTGCCAATCGGGATGTAGAGCTTACGGCCCTCGGACGAGGCGGGCGCTGGGCTCGCCAGCATGACACCAAAGCAGAGCAGCAGCGCCATGAGCCAGCGCAGCCCCGGTCTGGTTTGTAAGGCACTGGCCTGCGACGGTGGCGTGGAAATCAAACAGGCCATCATCCGCCCCAGAAATAACGGTTGGTGGGCTTAGGGGCCGGGCGGCGATCACGCGCAATCTTCTTGCCCTCTTGCAACATGGCGAGAAGCTGCAAGTTGTTGGCGACCGTCGTCGATCCGGGGGCTTGGCGCTGAGCGGCTAGCAAGTAGATCTGCGCCTTGTCGGTCTCACCGCGCAGAGCCAGGGAAAAACCGTAGTCGTTCAAAAAGGCCAGATCTTCGCCAAAGTGGCGGCTGTAGAGGCCGAAATAGACATCCGCGCGGTCAAAGTGGCCCAGCATGCTAAAGGCCGAAGCCGCGCCAAGGTAGGCATCTTTCAGCTTGGGGCTGCGGGTGATCGACAGCTCGTAGTAGGTGGCGGCTTGCGCATAGTCGCGACGGGCCAAGGCCAGGCGGCCTTCGATATCGGGCGCGGTGACGTTGCCCGGAACGCTGGCTTGCTCCAGCGCTTGCTGGGCGACGCGTTGCGCATTGGGGGCCGTGGTGAATTTGAAGGCAGAATTGTTGCAGCTCGATAGCAGCAAGACCAGGGCGAGCGGGGCGGCTTTCAGCCCGAGCCGGGCGGCGCTGCGCACCCCAGAGCCTGCTCCAGAAATCAACTGAAAGCGCTTCAATCCTTGCGGACTTGATCCTTGCATGCGCGGCATAGAGAGCCTTTGTTCACGTCACTGTAATCCCAGGGCCGCCGCCGTGTCGGCGGCGTTGGCTCGATTAACAACTTTGTGGATAAGATTTTTCTTGCGCACGAAGTGTTTTACGCTGAGCCTATTTGTTTGCCGAAAACTAGCCAATTTCCACCCAGAAATCTTGTGCGAAGTATCTGCAGTTGTAGCAGATTCAAGGCACTAGCTTTGCGGTTTAATTTGCCCTGCTTTATCCACAGTGACAGCAATTGTTGCGAGCCGGTTCCGCAAGTCGCGTGAGGACGGATTGGCGGTCCTTGCGCCCCTTGGGACTTGGCGGGGCCCAGCGGGGACGCAATCGAACCGCAGTCAGGTGACCGAGGACGCGTGCAAAGCTGACTGGGATTACACGATAGTGCAAGATAAGCATATGAAATTACGCAATAAAAATTCAATGATCGCAAGCTCATGGGCCGTGCCGTGCGCGTCCACCACCACGGAAGCGGCATTCTGGTGAGGCTTAGAGCCTGCTGCCCCTGTTGTGCGCCTCTTGCTGTGGCGCTGAAGGGGGAGCGCTGACGCGGGCTCGGAGCTTTTAATGCAACGCCAAAACCGAAGTACCCAACGCGTGAACCTGGCGGAGGTGATACCGGGGCCGGCCTCATGGTGGGCGGTGTCGAGCAATACGCCAACCGCCTCGCAATGCGGGGGCAGGCAAGTGGGGCGTACTTTGGGCTTGCTGTATTGGGCATCGCGAACGGGCATCTGTTAGGTCAGCGCCGTGCGAAAACACCCTCGACCGGGCAAAGTGCAGTCTTGGGCGACGCGCAATCTCAAGGTCAGCGATCCAATCCTCCCCTTAGTACAGTCCGGAGCATCGGTATAGATTGTCATAATCTAACGGCATCTAATTAAAGCAATAGAGCATGAAAATGTTGCGAGTATGCAACAGTGATAGAAATATAAAAGGTAGCATATATTTCGTATTCAGAATGTTATTGGGTTTCTTGTAGGAAAAATGCAGATAACGATCAAAAATCTGTGTAATTTTTCTTAAGGGATAAACAAGTGAAGAGAGTAACTCTGTCAGCGGCGACGCTGATTGCATTTGCTGGCGCTGCCCAGGCTCAAGACCTAACAGTCGGAGGCTTTGTTGCCTTTGAAGCTATTTACGGCGAGAATTATGACGTGAATGCTGCGGAAAGAATCCCCTGCGCTTATGGCTTTTTGGGTAATGTGAATTGCGCTGGAAATGGGCGCTAAATCGACAGCTTGGATTATGGTGTCGATGGCCGATTGGACTTTGACTATTCAAACTCTACCAAGTCGGGCCTGGAATATGGCATGCACTTCGAGCTGGACCTCTACCAGTCAGATGGAACCACGCTGGTGGTCGAGAACATGCCAGCAGCGGCGGTACGGGCGGAAGGCGATACTGGCGGCGGCCCAAGCTCACTGTATGGGATCACCAGCGAAGATCGCCTGATTGGTGACGGGGTCAGCTTTAACGACGGGTATGTGTTTATCAATTCCGCCCTTGGTAACGTTAAGCTGGGTGATGCTGGCGCTGCCGGTTCTGCTTCAAATCAATTGCACGTCCCCTATTTGGTGAATGCGCTTGAGCGTGACCAGTACGCAACCGCTGAAAACGAGCTGGTCAAGTATGAAAACGCCTTCTTGGGCGTAGGCTTTGCCGCGTCGGTTGACGATGATTCCAATTGGAACTTGGGCATCGGCTATGCGGCCGATGTCGGTGGTGTCGCCGTCGCTCTGGGCCTATCAGCAGGCGAAGAGACCTTGGCTGGATCTATTGCAGCAACTGTTGGCGGTCTGGCATTCGGCCTGAACTACGCGATGGAGGAGGTTGGCTCAACAACCGAGTACGTCTCGACCGGCGTTAGCTACACCATGGGTGCTTTAGTCATTGGCACCGGTGTTGAAACAGAAATCCGCCATGGTGACATTGGTTCCTATGGTGAACCGTTTGTTCATGGCAGCGCAATTGGACAAGAGCACGAAACAAACTACTTCGTTGGGGCTACATACGAATTGGCTGATGGTCTGCTCTTGAGCGCAGGTGTGGCCAACCTTGATAGCGATAGCGCAAAAAACTGGTCTGAGTCTTGTTTTGGCCGTTCTGGACGTGGCTGGGATGTCAACGCAATCAATGTGGGCCCAGGTCCACAGTGCAAAGAAGGGCGCGCATGGACTGCAGGAGCGTCTGTTAAAGTTAGCTTCTAACTGTTTTGCGCAAGAGAATGCAGATGAAAGGGTCCTTCGGGGCCCTTTCTTTTTGTAGGACCTTGGGCCCAAGAGCGCTGCAGGCCTGCCGACAGGCGAGGATTGCAGGACGCAAGGGCTCAGTCAGGCTTGACACGCTTGTGGCTGGGCAGTCGAGGGATAGCCGATACCGGGGCTTCGGGCTGGTATCCAACAGCCAAGGCAATCTTAGCCACGATTATCTCATCCAAGACAATCACTGCGACCTGATATCGTTTCGCGAAGGTGGCACACAAGAATTGGGACTTGCTTCGCGCCCTTCGGCTCACACTCCGATAAGACCTGCAAAAGCAGATCCTTAGTGAGGTGCTAAGAGAAGTGTGGTGCCCCAGGCCCGACTCGAACGGGCACTTCCAGAGGAAAGCAGATTTTGAATCTACCGCGTCTACCGATTCCGCCACTGGGGCAATGCGGAACCGTCGTATGAACCAACTCGCTCAATCTGGCAAGCCAAAACTCTTGATTCGCGTCACAAAGTTGCGTCTGCTACCGGCGTCCTTTTGAGGCTCGCGGCTGCCCAAAGGCCATGCCTGCTTCTGAGGCGACCCTTGCAAAGGAATGTTCGTGCCCAGTTCCCGCGACGATCATCGTGAGCCCCGCTTTCAGCTCCGTCGCATCACCCCTGCGACCCTGCCGGCGGCCCTGGGTTTGTTGCGCCGCCTGGCTGAGGAGGAGGGCGCTGCTCTGCCGCGCTGCTTTCGCGCGCAAGATCCGCAGCACGCTGGACTGTGCCACTATCTGACCCATCCCCCGGTGAGCCACTGGCACTTGGGCATTCACAACGCCAACGCTTTGGGGAGGCAGGGGCAATTTGGAGGAGATCAAAAAGCGCCGCTGCTGGGCCTTGTGTCCGGCTTCATGATCCCTGATCCACAACCTGATCCGCAACCTGATCCGCAACCTGATTTGGCGTCGCGCCCGGGTGGGCGGCGTTCTGGTGAGGCCGCCTTCTTCATCAATAGCTTGATCATTGCTCCCCACCTTCGTCGCCAAGGCCTCGGCAGGGTCTGCGTGGAAAGCCTGGGTCGCTTGGCGCTGGCACGGGGCGCACACCGCCTCTATCTGGCCCTATCGCACTTTAACCTGGCCGCCTTGCCCTTTTATCAACGGCAGGGTTTTCAGCCTAGCGCGCTGGTCTATTGGAGCTTGAGCCAGGCTGGCACTTTGCGCAGTCTCCAACGCTTGCAGAGCCAGCCGCTCATGTTGCATCGCAGCCAGGCTGGCGTTCAGCCTGGCTTGGTGCAGATCAGCCATCCAGGCGGCTCGCGGTTGCACCAGCCTGGACCAGCGATCGAGCTGGGATTTGGCTTCGATTTTGGCTTGGCGGCTTGGGAGGCTTGGATTGCCCCGCCAGCGCTCAGCGATCCCCAGGCTTGGCAAGCCCAGGTCTACGCCCTTGCGCTCCGTCAGCTTCAGCTCTGGCATGCGGCGCACTGTTGGCAGGGCCAAGTCGCACCCAAATTCGGGCTCACCGGCCTGGCTCCACGCAGTCCCGACGCTGGCGAGGCCGCCGAAGCGCGGGTCTTGCATCTGGATTTGGTCTAAGGCAGGGCTGGCGTCGATGCAAACGCCTCGGACCAGTGATATCGCTGACAACGGGCCGCCAAACCGGTCGCGTCGTCGGTGTCGATCAACAGCCCGTTGAGCGAAGACGCCCCGCTGGCCTGCCCGACCCGGCCCTTGCGCTTGCCGCCCAGGATGGCCAGCGCTTGGGCGACATCGAAGCCAACAATCGAGTGGTTTGGGCCGCACATGCCAAGATCGGTTTGATAGGCGGTGCCGGCCTGCAAGATCTGGCTATCGGCTGTTGGCACGTGGGTGTGGGTCCCGAACACTGCGGTGACGCGGCCATCAGCCATATGCGCTACGATTTGCTTTTCCGAGTTACACTCCGCGTGCACGTCGATCAGAATGGCGTCGGCGGTTTGCCCCAACTCCTGGCCTTGCAAGGCTTCCTCCAGCACCTGGTAGAGCGGGCGGCACTTGCGCATGAACAAATTGCCGTGGAGCTGCACCACCAGCACACGCTTACCACCCTGCGCGGTGATCAACGCCTTGCCGCGCCCGGCTGCGCTGGTCTCAAAGTTGAGCGGGCGGACCAGACGCGGTTGCGTCCAGATGTAATCCTTCAGCTCGCTGCGGTCCCAGGCGTGATTGCCCAAGGTCAGAGCATCTGCGCCCGCTTCCAGCAAGGCGTCGGCCTGATGGGGCCACAAGCCATGGCCCTCGGCCGCATTCTCGGCATTGACCAGCACAAAATCGAGGGCAAGCTCCCCGCGCAGCTCTGGCAGTCGGCGAAGAACCAGCTCATAGCCGCTGGTTGTGCAAACGTCGCCCAGGCACAAGATCCGCATTTCGCCCTCATTCTTTTTGCACGCTTTGAGGGCAAGGCTAGGCCGTTGCAGCCTGGCTGTCCAGCACCCATGCCGCGCTAACCGGGGCCAAATCACCGGCCTACCTGCAGCAAAGACTTGCGGGCTAGTCCTTGC
The DNA here is from genome assembly GCA_030428255.1 of Alphaproteobacteria bacterium. GTDB lineage: Bacteria > Pseudomonadota > Alphaproteobacteria > UBA7985 > JAUIBT01 > JAUIBT01. The sequence continues at coordinate 11,661 of JAUIBT010000022.1, forward strand.
AGGCAAGCGCCAGGCTTGCTACCTGCTTGCTGACACGGATCTTGAGGGAAGGAAGCGACTTTTGTCCGAACTTTTGGGCCTGGCTCCCTATGCAGCCCTGGGCATCTTTCTGATTTTCGTTGTCTACCCTGTGATCATCGCGGGCAGCACGATCCGCTTTTCTGCCATGGCCACGTTGCTTTGGACGGCAGCGACCTTGGCCTGGCTAATCCCTGTGGTCTGGGCGCAAGTCAGCCTGCCCAGTGGTGCGCGGACCATTTCCTTGCAGCTCGGCTTCCTGGCCATGTTCTGCCTGTTCGGGCTAATCTTGATCATGGTAGTGGCCTGGCGTCTGAACGCGGTCGGCAAAACGCGCTGGCTGGCCGTTTTGACCCCTTTGTTGCCCTTCAGCTTGATCTTGATTGGCTACATATGTTTGCTGCCCGGCGACACGCGCCAGATTAGCCGCGCCGAACGTCGGCAGGAGAAGGCCCAAGCCCGCGCCGCTGCCAAAGCCGCCAAGCGCGCGAACAAGCAAGCCAAGCGGCAGGGTCGTGCGCAGGCCGCGCCCGCTGCATCTGACCAGCAATTCGAACCACACCTTGCGCCGCATATGAGTATGCCGCCGCTTCCAGGCCATGGCGACGACACCCAGACCTTGGTTGGCGGGCATCGTTTGCCGCCGCTGCGCGCTGGGCAAGCTGGACCTCATGCCAGCCATCAACCGGCCACTGGCCACACGCCTCAGCCCGCCCGCCGCCCTCCGGCCATGCCGCCGTTGCCTCAGGGCCAAATTCAGGGCCAGAGACAAGGTGCTGCGCCATCTGGACCCCAGCCGCCGCGCTTGCCGCAAGATCAAGTTAGGCAGCAAGGCCCAGCGCCTCACCAACCAGCGCCTCACCACCAAAGACCCCAGCAGCAGGGACACCAGCAGCAGGGACACCAGAGCCCGCCGCAATTTCCTCAAGCGCGACCAAGGCAGGGGCAAGGCGCAGCGCCCCGCGGCTCTGCTGCGGGCATGCCGCCCCCTTTGCCGCCCAAGCGTCGAGGATAAAGACAGGTCCAAAGCGCGAGCCCAAGAGCAGAGTTTTGCAGCAGCAACCCAGCTCGGTCTGGCGGGGCTGTCTGGTGTCTAAAGGCCGCTCGGGGCTTGTTGGTTTGCGGGATCAAGCCGCGTCGCTCCATGCCGAGCCACGCTATGACTCGACTTGTGGCGCGGCAGCCTATCAGACCGACGGTTGGTCGCTGCGGCGCGGCGCTAACACCAACGGCGCAAATCCACCTTCGGGGTTTGCTGGTTTATTTCCGCAAATCCACCTTCGAGCTTTGCTAGTGCCCGCGCTGGACGCAGAAATCGGCCACGTCGATCATCGCCTGGCGCAGATCCCCATCCGGGAACAAGGCCAGATCGTCTTTGGCCATATTGACGTAGTGCTGCGCGCGTTCCAGCGTTGCTGCCAGCGTGTCGTGGCGCGCCATGATCTGCATGGCTTGCTCCAGGTCGCCGTCTTCTTGCTCGCCGCGAGCGATGACCCGCTCCCAAAAGGCGCGCTCGTCGGCATCGCCGCGACGGTAGGCCAGCAACAGCGGCAAGGTCACTTTGCCCTCGCGGAAGTCATCACCGATTTCCTTGCCCAGCTCGGCCTGCTGCGCCGAATAATCCAAAGCGTCATCAACCAGCTGGAAGGCAATACCCAGGTTCATGCCGTAAGAGCGCAAGGCGGCTTGATGCGCGGCGGGCTGCTCAGCCACCACCGCGCCGACTTCACAGGCAGCGGCGAACAAAGCGGCGGTCTTCGCGGCAATGACCTGTAAGTAGTCCTGCTCGTTGATGCCCAGATCGCTGATTACGGAAAGCTGGTGGACCTCGCCTTCCGCGATGGTGGCAGAGGCGGCGGACAGAATGCGCAGCACCTCCAGCGAGCCATCGGTCACCATCAGCTCAAAGGCGCGCGAGAACAGGAAATCACCGACCAAGACGCTGGCCTGGTTGCCCCAAACTTCGTTGGCTGAGGCTTTGCCCCTGCGCATGGCGCTCTCGTCCACCACGTCGTCGTGCAGCAAGGTGGCGGTGTGGATGAATTCGACGCAAGCCGCCAAGCCCATGTGACGCTGGCCCGTAAAGCCGCACAGCCGCGCAGAGGCCAGGGTCAAAACTGGACGCAGGCGTTTGCCGCCGGCGTTGACCAGATAGCCCGCCAGCTCGGGGATCAGCGGTACATGGCTGTGCATGCGCTCTATGATTAACTGATTGGTGCCGTTCAGATCCTCTTTGACCAGGGCCAACAAGCGGTCCATGGCTGAGGCGGCCTTCTCCTTGGCTTTTAGGGCGACGACGTTGCTCACCGTAACTTCCTTGTAGTTGGGCGCTTAGCCCGGCGTTTTGAATTGGCCACGTTTGTGCTGCGGCGACAGAGGCTTGCAGCGCCTACGCAACGTTAAGGCCCAATTCTGGTCCATAACAGGGGTCTTAGCGGGAAATTTCCCTTACGACCAGAGGGCAGAGCGCCTTGCACCCACTTTGCCGCGCCCTTGTGCGCGAAAAGCGGCTCACAAAGTGGTCATCGCGGCCTAGGTGGCTTGCCAATTCCGGTCAAAGCACGGCTTAATGCAAGCCCGCGCTCTTGATGTTCGTAATCCAGGCCCATGTCCGCAAGCACCGATCCCACCGCCTTTGCAGCGCCGCTCGACGATAGCCCGTTAGAACGCACCGCCGCAGCCGTACAGACGACCCGCGATGCCTTTTGGGGCGGGCAATTGGAGCTGCGCCAGCCGCGTAAAGGCTTTCGAGCGGGCACGGCATCGGTGTTGCTGGCCGCCTGGTTGGAGCCGCAAACGCGGGGGTTGGTGATCGACTTGGGCGCTGGCGTCGGCAGCGTTGGCTTGATGGCCGCCAAGCGCCTGCCCAACATCCAGGTGCTGGGGCTCGAACGCGACCCTCAGATGGCCGCGCTCGGCCAAGACAATGCGCGGGCGTTGGACCTAGATCAGCGGGTTCGCCTGCAAGCTTTGGATGTGTTCGACGCCCAGGGTCTGGCGACAGCCTGCCCTGAACCCGCCGCAGCTTTGGTCTGCAATCCGCCCTTTATGCAGCAAGGGCAGGGTCGCCAAGCCCAGGACGCCTACCGCGCCAGCGCCCACCAAAGCCCCTGGAATCTGGAGGACTGGATGGGCGTAGCCAAGCGCTGTGTGAGGGCCGGCGGCTGGCAATATTGGGTACTGCCTGCCAGCCAACTGCAAAGCGCTCTGACGGCAGCGGCGCGCTTGGATCTGGGGGCGGCGAAGATCTTGCCGGTACAGTCCTTTGCTGATCGCCCCGCGCGGCTGGCTCTGTTGGCGCTGCGCAAGAACCGTCGTGGCGACACGCTGATAATGCCGCCGCTCTGTCTCTATGAGGCTGCGGGGCAGCATAGCGTCCAAGCGCGAGCGATCTTGCAGGACGGGCGCGGCATTTGGGAGGCTAGTCTTGGGGCCAGCGAGGCCTAGTGTCACGCAGATGAACGGACAGATGAATGGACAGGCAGCCATGAGACCCGGCCAAGCAAACCCGGCAGGAAACGGCACTAATGAAGCGCCCAAGACCGTCTCAACCGGCGGGCGGGCCTGTTTTTTCAGCGCCACCATCCGGCCGCATCGCAGCTTGAGCCAGGCCGGGTTCCGTCGGCTCTTCACTCTGCTCGCCCTGACCTTTACAGCGGTCTCCGGGGTGTTTTTCGCTCTGGGTGCCTGGCCGATCATCGGGTTTATGGGCCTGGAGTGGCTGGGGCTCTATTGGGCCTTTCGCGTCTCCTATCGCCAAGCAGAAGCGCGTGAGATTGTTGAGGTGTGGCGCGACGAAACCCGGCTGACCCGCATTTCAGCCAAGGGCGAGGCCGAGCAAGTCAGCCTCAACACGGCTTGGGTGCAGGTGGTGAACGAGGAGAGCCAGGACACGCCGCGCCCCTTGTTTTTGCGCTCGCATGGCAGGCGCTATGCCTTTGCCGCTGCGCTGACACCGCCCGAACGTCGCGGCTTGGCGCGGGCTCTGCGCAATGGGCTGGCCGATGCGCGCCGGTCCTGGTCTGGGCAGCCTTGATCTGGGTAGCCTTGATCTGGGCGGCTTTGGATCTGGGTGCCTCCGCACAAGAATCAGGCAGGAGCCCGCCGGTGTCGCTTTTGATACATGTCACAAGCTGAAACACTCGCAGGTGGGGCCCCTCTCGCCTGTTCGGTTGGCTTCATCTGCGCCAAGGACTTGCAAGTGGACTTGCAAGTGGGCTTGCAACATCATTACAACCCCTAGGCGGGCCCACAGCCAGCATGCTCCCCCAGGCATGCAGGGCGAGATCGCGCCCGCCGGGAAGACGGATACAAAGGACACCCTATGCGCATAGCAACTTGGAATGTGAACGGCATTCGCCCGCGCTTGGAGCAAATCCAGCGGCTCTTGAGCGAACAGAACCTGGACGTGCTCTGCATGCAGGAAGTGAAGATTGCTGAGGAGATCTTCCCGCACGATGTGTTCGAGGCGCTTGGCTATAGCCATCGCGCGGTGGTCAGCCAAAAAGCCAATCATGGTGTGGCGATTGTCTCGCGCTTGCCGTTTGATGCCGACTGGCGGCAGGTCTTCTGGGATAAGGACGACAAGCGCCACGTGGCGGTGCGTTTTGGCGATCTTATGCTGCACAACTTCTATATGCCTGCAGGCGGCGACAAGCCCGACCCCGAGGTCAACGATAAATTCGCGCACAAGCTGGGCTTTTATGACCACCTGATCGACTGGAGCCCGCAACAGCACAAAGCGGGCGAGAAGGTGCTCTATATGGGCGACTTTAATATTGCGCCGCTGGAGACCGATGTCTGGAACCACAAAAAACTGGTCCGATCGGTGGGGCACTCGCCGGGTGAGACGGCGTTGTGGGGCAAGCTGAAGGACAGCCTGGATTTCGTCGATCTGCCGCGCCGTGGCCTCAGCGATGAACAGTCGCTCTATACCTGGTGGGGCTATCGCTATCCCCAAGCCTTTGCCAAGGATTATGGCTGGCGCTTGGACCATGCCTTTGCCACCCAGCCGCTGAGCCAGGGCGTGCGTTCGGTCGAGGTGCTGAAGGACACCCGCTCGTGGGACAAGCCCAGCGACCATATCCCGATCATTGTGGAGCTGTAGCATGCAGGTGCAACGCTGGCAGCGCTATGCCGCCTGGAGTACCTTGGGCGATATGGCTCTGGCGTTGCCGACGCTGGGCTTTTTCGCTTTTATTCTGATGGTCCGGCCCTTGGCTTGGTGGGGCTATGGCCTGGTGGTGGTGATTATGCTGGCCAGCGCCTGGTTCTTTGCCCTGGCCTTGGTGCGCGCCCTGACGCGGGTGGCTTGGAACCAACAAGCTTTGGCTGTGGCGCTGCCGGGGCGGGCGGTGCTGAACCTTGACTGGTCCGCACTGACGGCGGTTCGTCTGCGCCACTTCGGCAGCCGTCGCAAGCACGAGGCAGGCCGCGGCCGCTTTGAGCTGCGATTGAGCTTTATTGCCTCTGGCGAGCGACCGGTTGTGCTGACCTTTGATTCTTTTGTCAGTGACTTTCCGAAACTGGCAGCGCTGGTCGAGGCGCAAGCAAAAAAAAACCGCCTCACATTGGACGAGGCGGTTTGGGAAGGTTTGGCTGTGGTGGCGTCCTTAGGGGAGGAAGAGCCGTCCAGCCTTGGGGAGGAGACAGAGGAAGAAAAAGGGGTTGAGGGTGACGATAAAAACGAGAAATCTTAGAGGGTTAAGGTCTTAGCTTCTGGTCCCAGGGTGGAAGTGGCAGGCGAAAAACTGCGCGGAGCCAGCACCCGTCCTAAGACGAGAGGCGATAGCCGCCAGGCTCGGTGATCAAAATCGTGGCCTCGGCTGGGTTGGGCTCGATCTTCTGGCGCAAGCGGTAGACGTGGGTTTCAAGCGTGTGGGTGTTGACCCCCGCATTGTAGCCCCAGACCTCGTTCAGCAGGGTGTCGCGGGGCACCACGGCGTTGCCGGAACGGTAGAGGTACTTTAGAATCGCGGTCTCTTTTTCGGTCAGCCGCACCTTCTTGTCGTTCTCGACTTCGACCAGCATTTTCAGCGCAGGCTTGAAGGAATAAGGGCCGACCGAGAAAACCGCATCGTCGGATTGTTCGTGCTGACGCAATTGGGCGCGCAAGCGGGCGAGCAAGACGTTCAGCTTAAAGGGCTTGGTCACATAGTCGTTGGCGCCAGCGTCCAGGCCCAAGATGGTGTCGGCATCGGAATCCGCGCCGGTCAGCATGAGGATCGGCGACTTGACGTTTTGTTTGCGCAGCAGGCGGCAGACGTCGCGGCCATCCATATCGCCCAAAGTCACATCGAGCAGAATAAGGTCAAAGGTCTTGTCCTTGGCGATCTCGACCGCTTGCTGTCCGCTGGAGGCTTGGGTGACATTATAGTCATCGTGCAGCACCAGTTGTTCGGCCAGGGTTTCTCTGAGGGCGTCGTCGTCGTCAACGATCAGCAAATTTTTGTTTTTGGTGACGTCGTTCATGGCTCTTGGGTCTCCAGTGACGGGCTTGGTGTCGTCCAGAGCAGCGCTGCTCTTATCATTATAATAGGCGCAGGCAGGCACGTCGCCTAGAGCCTGAATGCTGACGCCCAGCCACACTGTTGTGAGCCTTTTTGTTACAATTGTTTACAATGTGTGTGGCGGGGGCTGGGAAACCCGCTATTACGGTGCTGTGATCAGTCGCGCGCACCGAACAGCGCCGAGCCCACCCGCACATGGGTGGCGCCGATCTGGACCGCGGTCTCGAAGTCACCGCTCATGCCCATAGAGAGCTGGCTCAAACCGTTGCGTTCGGCCAGGACGCGCAACAAGGCAAAGTGCGGGGCGGGCTCTTCATCAAAGGGCGGAATGCACATCAGACCAGCGATGGTGAGGCCTAGGTCACGACAGAGCTGGATGAAGCTGGCCAGTTCACCGGGGGCGATGCCAGCTTTCTGTGGCTCCTCACCTGTGTTGACCTGGATAAAGCAGGGGAGGTTGCGGTCTTGCTTGTCCATCTCGGCCTTGAGGGCGCGCGCCAGCTTCTCGCGATCAACACTATGTATGGCGTCAAACAGCGCGACGGCCTCCTTGACCTTGTTGGTTTGCAGCGGGCCAATGAGGTGAAGCACCAGATCCGGATATGCGGCTTGCAGCTCTGGAAACTTTCCCTGCGCTTCTTGGACCCGGTTTTCAGCAAAGTGGCGCTGACCCTGGTCGATCAGGGCCTGAACCGCCGAGGCGGGTTTGGTCTTGGAAACCGCGAGCAACTGGGGCAAGGGCTGGCCGATCCGCTCAGGCGGGATTGCGGCCTGAATGCGCGCCAGCACATTCTGCAGGGCCGTCGGAGCGGGGGTGGTGTTTTGATCCACGAGGCAGCCTTTCTAATAGAGTTGCGCTGAGGGTAGAGTTGCGCTGAGGGCGCGCAGCTTGCGAACAGTGCGATTACGGCCCGCAGCGTTCAGTGGCTTTTAGGAAAGCCTGAGGCCACCCGCAAGCACTCAGGCCGCCAAAAGACTCGTATATCGCCCGCTAAGGTGGCGGCCAGAAACCGGGCAGAACGTGGCGTTGAACAGCCCTAGGGTGAGATGGGGTTTCGGCCACCCACTAGAAAGCGAATTTACCCGGCTTTTGTGCTGTTTGTGCAACAGTCGACCAGAAAAGTCGCACATCTGTGCATTTCTTCTCGTGCTGGGGCGGCCAAGATCGCTAACTAAGGTCACGACGGGCGGCGACAGATCGCCTGCGTTGAACGGACCCTTATCTTTAGGAGATACAAATGAAAAAGGTACTGTTGGCGACAACTGCTGTTGTTGCATTTGCAGGCGTTGCTGCGGCACAAGACCTGACCATCGGCGGCTTCTTGGAGTTTGAAGCAGCTTACGGCACTAACTACGACTTGGGCGCAGGCGTTCGCTCTGTTGACGACCTGGATTTCGGTGTCGACGGTCGTTTGAACTTTGACTACTCCAACTCAACTAAGTCAGGCCTGGAATACGGCATGCACTTCGAGCTGGACCTGTACTCATCAGACCACAGCTCTCCTGTTGACTATCTGAACGGCCCGCAAAGCGGCGTCGCGTTCAACGACGGCTACGTGTTCATCAACTCTTCACTGGGTAACGTGAGCATGGGTGACACTGGTACTGCTGGTGAAGCTGCTAACCAACTGCACACTCCTTTCCTGGCACCTGGTGCGATCGAAGGCGACAACTACGCAGCTCTGGAAAAAGAGCAGGTTTTCTACTCTAACTCTTTCGTTGGTGTAGACTTCGAAGCGTCTGTTGACGACGACTCTAACTGGGCTCTGGGCCTGGGCTACTCTGCTGATGTTGGCGGCGTAAACATCGCTCTGGGCTTGTCAGCTGCTGACGAAGCTCTGGCTGGTTCTATCGGCGCAACCGTTGGCGGTCTGGCTTTCGGCGTAAACTACGCTCATGAAGAAGTTATGGCGACAACTGAGTACGTTGCTGCTGGCGTTGGCTACTCAATGGGCGCTCTGTCTGTTGGTACCGGTGTTGAGACTGAAATCCGTCACGGTGCAGTATCTGGCCAAGAAATGGAAACCAACTACGTAGTTGGTGCGACCTACGAACTGGCTGATGGCCTGGTTCTGGGTGTTGGTGCAGCGAACCTGGACAGCGACAGCTGTTCTAACTGGACTGCAACCGGTGGTGCAAACAACACTTGTGCAAGCCCCACACTGACTGGCCGTGGCTCACACCTGGGTGCTGCCGAAGGCCGCACTTGGACAGCTGGCGCGTCTGTAACTGTTTCTTACTAATCTCCCGATTAGAGCGACAGATAGGAGAGGGTCCTTCGGGGCCCTCTCTTTTTTTGTGCCCGATTGGATCTATGCAGCCGGATGGCAACACGGGCCTCACCACATTGTGGCCGTCAATGCGTCTTGGTCTCGGCGCTTGGACTTGAGATCAAGAATGCGCGGATCGGCGCAGCGGGATACCTTCGGGGTCGGTTGACCGAATGTTGCAAAAATAGCACATTGTTAGAAAATAGATTAAAGATTGGCATCTTGGAATTGATTTCGTTTCAAAGCCGGCTATAGTAAAGATCTCGAGCCTCTCTATTTTTAAGGCTCAAGGACGATACTTTGGATATTTTTTATGAAAAAGCTCCTTACTGTGGGCCTGGCTGCAGGCCTTTTGGCCGGGGCTGTGAACAGCCAAGAACTGGTTCTCAGCGGATTTGTTGAATTTGAGGGCTACGCGCTGGATGACGTTGATGCGGACAGCCGCGTGTCTTACCTGGATGCGGCCGTCGATGCTGGCTTGACCTTTGACTATAGCAACAGCTCCAAAGCGGGTCTGGCCTACGGTGCGCATTTCGAGCTGGATCTTTTCCAGTCCGATGATGATCGCGATGGCGAAAACCTGATTGACAATGAGGACGTGGTCGAAGGCGACAGCGTCGACTTCAATGACGGCTATGTCTTTATCGATTCTGCGCTTGGCTACGTTGGGTTGGGAGACACGGGTACGGCGGGTCGTGCGGACAACCAATTGCGCGTCCCTCTTTTGCCTTTGGGCGCGCTAGACCTGGACGACTATTCCGCTTTGGAGGCCGAGCAGGTCTTTTATGCAAACTCTTATGCAGGCGTCAGGCTAGAAGGCTCGGTCGACGATGATGCAAGATGGTCGCTGGGCGCAGAATACCGCGCACCAATGGGCCCCTGGGATGTGGCTTTGGGCGGCGCGCTGTCGGAAGACGGTGGCGCGGGCTCGGTGTCCATGGGCTTGGGCGACTTGACCGCAGGACTGCATTTGGCAGGCACCTCGGCCAACAGCATCTCGGCTGGTGTTGCGACCACCGCGCAAACCTATGTCTCTATGGGGGTCGATTATGACCTCGGAGTTTTGAAGCTGGGTTTGGGTACCGAGAGCCAGGTCACCTACCTTTATACCCTGGCCACCGCGACCAAGACCAAGGATACCATCTCCAATTTCTTTGCCGGTGCGGTCTATGAGATGGCGGATGGCCTGGAGCTGGGCATGGGAGTCGGCCTACTTGACGCTGACAGTGCTTTTGCTCTGAACAGCAGCGACACGGTTTCAGGCAAGGCTTCGGTGACGGTACACTTCTAATACGCCGTTTCTCGCACCGGGCGAGGGCACGGTCTGCGCGTGCGTCTCTGGTCAGCGCGCAAGGGTTGAGTTCAGCGGCTGGTTTTGGGGCGCGCTGGGTTGGACTCTCTGTGTAGATTCTCTGCTGCAACGATGGGAACCTGTGGACAACTTGAGCTTCTCGGGGCTCAAGCACGCGTAAACCGTGAAAAATGGCGGCTCTTAGGTGTGAAACCGACCAATGCGCTCAACATTTGTTGCGCAAAAGTCACACTCTTTCAAAAAATGCAACACATCCTTTGATTGAGCCTTGCTTAGTTCGAGGGCTCTACAGTACCACAACTCCAGGGCGCACAAGCGCTCTGGATCAAATGAACAAGTGATTGGAGATATCACATGAAAAAGGTACTGTTGGCGACAACTGCTGTTGTTGCATTCGCAGGCGCTGCTGCAGCGCAAGACCTGAGCATCAGCGGTTTCGTAGCTTTTGAAGCAGCTTACGGCGAAAACTACGACCTCGGCGCTGGCACACGCTCAGTTGACGATCTGGACTTCGGCGTCGATGCACGCCTGAACTTCGACTACTCTAACTCTACCAAGTCTGGCCTGGAATACGGCGCTCACTTGGAGTTGGACATGTACTCCTCAGACGCAACCGATCCTGCTGATATCTGGAACGGCGCGCAAAGCGGTGTTGGCTTCAACGACGGCTACGTTTTCATCAACTCAGCTCTGGGTAACGTGAAGATGGGTGACACTGGTACTGCCGGTGCTGCGTCTAACCAGTTGAACGTTCCTAAGTTGGCACCTGGTGCGATCGAAGAGAGCAACTACGCAGCTCTGGAAAAAGAGCAGGTTCACTACTCTAACTCTTTCCTGGGTGTAGACTTCGCAGCGTCTGTTGACGACGACTCTAACTGGGCTCTGGGCCTGGGCTACTCTGCTGATGTTGGCGGCGTAAGCGTTTCTCTGGGTCTGTCAGCTGCTGAAGAAGCTCTGGCTGGTTCAATCGGCGCATCTGCTGGCGGCCTGTCTTTCGGCGTAAACTACGCTCATGAAGAAGTAATGGCGACTACTGAGTACGTTGCTGCTGGCGTTGGCTACTCAATGGGCGCCCTGTCTATCGGTACTGGCGTTGAGACTGAAATCCGTCACGGTGCAGTATCTGGCCAAGAGATCGAGAGCAACTACTTCGCTGGTGCAACCTACGAACTGGCTGATGGCCTGGTTCTGGGTGTTGGCGTAGGCAACCTGGACAGCGACAGCGGTTCTAACTGTTCTGCAACTGGCGGCGCTGCTTGTGCCGGTGGTTCTACCGGTAAAGGCGCTGACCTGGGCGACAACGAAGGCCGCAGCTGGACTGCTGGCGCATCTGTCACCGTTTCTTTCTAATCACCTGATTAGATCGACAGATTGGAGAGGGTCCTTCGGGGCCCTCTCTTTTTTTGTTTGAGGGCCATTTTTCTGGGACGCTTACCAGGCAGCAACACTTGGGCCCGCAGGCGATAATCTGAGATTGCTTGGGTCTCAAGACAGGCAGAACTCAAGCCTGGCGCGCCCAACTGTCGGGGAGTCTTACTCCACTTGAAGTGGCGCGTTTCAGGATGTGCGGCGGCGGCGGTTTTCGAGCGAGTCGGTCTGAATGGCAGGAATTCGGCGGGAGATGGGCAGCGAAACCCTAAGCTTTTCCTCGAATTCGCTCACTGATGCCCGGCCGACCTTGGCTATATGTTGCGAAAAAGTCACGACTGCTGAAAAAATGCAACAGAGCGTGTCTTCTCCCTTGGCGCGGCAGGCCGAGGCGCGCTATACAACCTGCAAGCGATATATCGCTCTGGATCAAATGAACAAGTGATTGGAGATATCACATGAAAAAGGTACTGTTGGCGACAACTGCTGTTGTTGCATTCGCAGGCGCTGCTGCAGCGCAAGACCTGACCATCAGCGGTTTCGTAGCTTTTGAAGCAGCTTACGGCGAAAACTACGACCTCGGCGCTGGCATCCGCTCAGTTGACGATCTGGACTTCGGTGTCGATGCACGCCTGAACTTCGACTACTCTAACTCTACCAAGTCTGGCCTGGAATACGGCGCTCACTTGGAGCTGGACATGTACTCGTCTGACGAGACTCCGGCCGATATTCTGTGGGGCCAAAGCCTGGTTGGCTTCAACGACGGCTACGTTTTCATCAACTCAGCTCTGGGTAACGTGAAGATGGGTGACACTGGTACTGCCGGTGCTGCGTCTAACCAGTTGAACGTTCCTAAGTTGGCACCTGGTGCGATCGAAGAGAGCAACTACGCAGCTCTGGAAAAAGAGCAGGTTCACTACTCTAACTCTTTCCTGGGTGTAGACTTCGCAGCGTCTGTTGACGACGACTCTAACTGGGCTCTGGGCCTGGGCTACTCTGCTGATGTTGGCGGCGTAAGCGTTTCTCTGGGTCTGTCAGCTGCTGAAGAAGCTCTGGCTGGTTCAATCGGCGCATCTGCTGGCGGCCTGTCTTTCGGCGTAAACTACGCTCATGAAGAAGTAATGGCGACTACTGAGTACGTTGCTGCTGGCGTTGGCTACTCAATGGGCGCCCTGTCTATCGGTACTGGCGTTGAGACTGAAATCCGTCACGGTGCAGTATCTGGCCAAGAGATCGAGAGCAACTACTTCGCTGGTGCAACCTACGAACTGGCTGATGGCCTGGTTCTGGGTGTTGGCGTAGGCAACCTGGACAGCGACAGCGGTTCTAACTGTTCTGCAACTGGCGGCGCTGCTTGTGCCGGTGGCCACACTGGCAAAGGTGCTGACCTCGGCGACGGCGAAGGCCGCAGCTGGACTGCTGGCGCATCTGTCACCGTTTCTTTCTAATCACCTGATTAGATCGACAGATTGGAGAGGGTCCTTCGTGGCCCTCTCTTTTTTTGTGCCTGATGCATTGGGTTAACGCGGCTTGGGGTTAACGAGGCTTGTCTGCCAGCAAGCAAGGTATCGCGGATGTCCGGCCACCGGTTTGGCACCGGACCCAAATAGCAGTGCCTCGGTAGCCGGGCGTCAATGTCTGGCCTTATCTGCAGAACGAGTCGGCACAAGAATCGCACGAATGGGCGCAAATCTGCCAGTTGTGCAGCCCCTGGCGCGCCACAGGTGTGCAAAGAGTCACAGTTAATATGGCGCAAGGATCACAAGTGCTGGAGGTCTACCACAGTCCTGGGGGCGGGACCTAGGGAGGGCCTGGGGCCTGGTGTAATCTTATTAGTCAGCGATTTTTCGCTCTGGATCACATGCAATGGTGATTGGAGATATCACATGAAAAAAGTACTGTTGGCTACTACGGCTTGGGTCGTTTTGGCGGGAGTTTCCGCCGCACAAGACCTGACGATCGGCGGCTTTTTGGAGTTCGAAGCCGCGCTGGGCGACAACTATGACCTTGGCGGCGGTGCGCGGTCCTTTGACAGTTTGGACTTCGGCGTCGATGCGCGCTTGAACTTTGACTACGCCAATTCGACGAAATCAGGCCTGGACTATGGCATGCACTTCGAGCTGGACATGTACCAGTCTGACCCCGGCGACGTCCTGGCTCTTGATTCCGTTGACTTCAACGATGGCTATGTCTTCGTGAATTCGGCCCTGGGCAACTTCAAAATGGGCGACACGGGCACCGCCGGTGAGGCGTCAAACCAGCTCAACACGCCTTTCTTAGTGACCGGCGCAATTGAAGGTGACACCTACGCCGGATTGGAAGCCGAGCAAGTGTTCTACTCAAATGCCTTCGCGGGAATCGACTTCGAAGCCTCGATCGATGACGATTCGAACTGGGCACTTGGTCTTGGCTATGCGGCGGACGTCGGCGGGGTCGGTGTTGACCTGGGGCTGTCCGCAGCGGACGAGGCGCTGGCTGCTTCAGTCGGCGCATCGATTGGCGGGCTGGCCTTTGGCCTTAACTATGCCTACGAGGACGTGGGTGCGACCACCGAATACATCGCGACTGGTCTTGGTTACACCATGGGCGCTCTGTCGATTGGTACAGGCGTCGAGACCGAAATCCGCCATGCTCCGGTTGCCGGTCAGGAAATGGAGACCAACTACTTTGCTGGCGCGACCTACGAGCTGGCTGACGGTTTGGTCTTTGGGGTCGGTGTAGCCAACCTGGATAGTGACAGTTGCTCGAATTGGACCGCGACCGGCGGTGCGGCGGTCCCCGGCGTTTGCGGCGCAGCGGGTAATGCTATGTCGGGCGCGGGCCAGAATCTTGCCGCCGGTGAAGGCCGTACCTGGACGGCTGGCGCGTCTGTCACCGTTTCTTTCTGATCTTCCCATTAGATCGACAAACGGCAGAGGGTCCTTCAGGGCCCTCTGTTTTTTTGTGCCTTGCTGTCTTGGGTTCAGGGGGCTAAGCATGGTCCTGATACGGTTGCTGTTGACGGCAGCTTTGCCCGGGTGGCTGTTGCCGTTATAAAGGGCCCCGCCTGTTGACCAACCGGGCGAGTTGGCTGGGCTGCTGCTTCTTTGCCCGCCCGTCCGTGTGGCTCTATTTGTTGAGAGGAACGTGCTGATCATGGCTTTGATGCGTCGCTTGCCTGTGATCGCGATTGTGGCTTTTGGGCTCCTGTCCGCTTGCAACAACGGCCTGGCGCCACGCCCGGATCAAACGCGAGATGACAAAGAGCTGCAGGGCACCTCCATTTTTGGTGGCGAACGCGGCATCAACGTTGGCAAGCTGATGCGCGGCGAAGGCCGTGGCGGCGGCGAGCGCCTGTCAGCGGTCAACAAATATCTGTGGCGTGCTAGCCTACAGACCCTGTCCTTTTTGCCGATCCGCTATGCTGATCCGGTCTCGGGATTCATGCAGACCGAGTGGTATCAATCCTCACCCTACGAGCGTTTGCGGGTGGATGTTTTCATCCTCTCGACCGATTTGGAAACCGAGGCCTTGGAGGTCGCGGTCCACAATCAGGTCCAGCAAAACGGAGCCTGGATTTCCACCCAGACCGACGAAAGTACCAAGCTGTCAATCGAGAACGCCATCTTGTTGCGCGCTCGCCAATTGCGCGTCGCGGACTTGAGGCGCTAACGCAAACCCCATAGGTGGATTTGCGGGATTAACCGAGCAAACCCCATAGGTGGATTTGCGGGATTAACCGAGCAAACCCCATAGGTGGACTTGCGGGATTAACCGAGCAAACCCCATAGGTGGACTTGCGGGGCAGATGTTCGCACGCGGTCGGAGCATGCCGTCGGGGAACCGCAGTCTACCCACCAAAATCGGTAATCACCGCAGTTCCCGGTGGCGTCGGGCCGCCCATAGCGCGCAGTTCGGCGCTCGCGTCCGATAGGCTGACTTCGCGATCCAGCATGGGGCTCAGATCAACCGCGCCGCGCTCGATCATGCCCAACAGCGCGGGGTATTTCCAGGCCGGCATGCCGCGCGTGCCATAGAAGGCCAACTGCTTGGCGTAGATGGCGCGCATGTTGATCTCCATCCGTCCATCGCCTGCGGGCATTCCCACATGAACATGACGGCCGAGGGTGGCCAGGCACTCGACCGAGGCGTTGGTGGTGGCCTCGATCCCCAGCGCCTCCAGAGAGACCTGCGCGCCGCCGCCGGTTATGTCGCGAATGGCCGCAGCGGCATCCGTGGTCAGCGCGTTGACGGCGGCATCAGCTCCCAGGCTTTCGGCATGGGCGAGCTTTTCTTCAACGATGTCCACCACCACCACCCGTGCGCCCAGCATCTTTGCCAACAACAGAGCAGACAGCCCGATCCCGCCGGTGCCGTGGATCGCGACCCACTCGCCCGCGCGGACATTGGCGCGATCGGTCAGCGCGTGCCAGGCGGTGGTGACGCGGCAACCCAAGCCCGCCGCTAAGGCGGGCGACAGGCTCTCGGGCAGGTGAACCAGGTTGTGATCGAAGGGGACCGCCACGTATTGGGCATAGGCTCCAGGTGCGCCAAAGCCGGGCACGATTGCGTGCGCGCAGGTATTCGAGACCCCGGTCCGACAGGCAGGACAGTCGCCACAGCCCAAGATGAAGGGCGCAATCAGGCGATCCCCCACCTTGTGCTTGGCTTGAGCGCCAGCCTCGACCACGGTGCCGCAGTATTCGTGGCCGAGAATGGAGCCGTTCGACACCTTGGGATGCCCGCCGACCCAGCCGTGGTAGTCTGAGCGGCAGACACCGCAAGCCGCGACCTCAAGCACCACGCCATTGATGGGGCAGTCTGGGTCGGGAAGGCTCTCTATGGACAGGTCTTCGTTGAAGGCCCTGACGACAGCAGCACGCATCCTTGCTTCTTTCCTGTTTGGCACGCGCATCGGACAGACGCGCAGGGTCTGCATTCCGCGGACCGAAGGTCTGAAGGCTAATCGTAAGGGAGAATTTGATACAGCGAAAATTTATCAAACTTTGTGTAATAAAGTCTTACTCTAATGCCAGATCTGGATGCTGTCGCGGGATGGGAAGACGCAAATGCCCTCGTTTGTGCCAAAGATCCGCAGGGAGCACTTGGGTCAAAATGAAATCGTGAAGCCAAAACCGTGTCGCTTCACGCCGTGCAAGGTCTTGATTCGATGTGTATTTCACCGACGTATCCGACCACAGGGCGGTTACGGCGGCGCGGCGCTCGTATAAGCGCGTTGAGCGACCGCAAGTCAACGGAACCCACTTGAAAATAACGGAAACTCTAGCCTTTGGGCCGCAATGGTGGCGGCATCTCGCTTGCTTCGGCCGGATCGGACGGAGCATGCGGGGCGTCAGGGTTTTCGCCCGGCGACAAGCTTGAGAAGACGGGATCCAGGGGCGGCGGTGCTGGCGGCGGCACCTCACTGGGCAGCGGGGCGACGTTGGTCGGCACCAGAGGATCTTCAAACGGAATGTCAGGCTCCGCGTTCAAATCATGCGCCTTGGACCAGGCGCGTTCGGGCAAGGGTTCGATCTGGAAGGGGCTGGTATCGAAGTCTTGATCCTCCAAGCCAGCCGGGCCCGTTTGCGGTGCTGAGCCAGCCTCAGGAAGCGCCGGGGGGGCTCCAAACTCGGTCACTGGGCTTGCCGCAGTGACGTGTTTTTGAGCCCGCTGTGCCTCGCGCGCGGCTTGGGCTTCTTGCTTTGCTGCCCGCTTGGCCTCGCGCTCGCGCTCTTTTTGCGCCTGCCTTTGGGCATGGCGTTCAGCCTGTTCGGCAGCCTGCTTGGCGGCCTTTTCTGCTTGAGCTTGCTGGCGCGCCTCGACTCGCTCGCGTGCTTTGGCACGGCGGTCAGCGCGCAACTCTGCCTTGCGCTCGGGGCTTTGACCGCCCAAGGATTCTGCTAAGGCCTGCAGGGGTGCAATGACCGCGCCCAAATTGGGGACGCGACGCTCGCCCGTGGCCGGTCCGGGCGGCGTGGCGGCGTCCGAGCCGCTGCTCGCGATGGTCAGCGGGGCTGCCAGGGAGCGGCGCAGCACCCACAGTCCTTGCCAAAACGCCATCAGCACGAACCCTGGCCCGATCAGGCCATAGTTCAGCACATGCGGATAGCCCAACAGGCCTTGTGGGTCCAAGGGCAGATAGAAGAGGCTGAAGGCTAGCCCTAGGCTTTGGTTCATGATGCCCAAGCGCGGCACCAACAGAAGCAGGGCACCAATCGTCAACCAGGCAAACAAGGCCCGGGGCCCCATCCAGGACTTGGCCACCAGCAGGGCAACGACCAGGGCCGAGGCCCCATACAGCAGGTCAAGTCCGGCAAGTGCAAAGGGCAAGGGCTCGGCCAGCAGGGCACGGCCCAGGTCTTCGGCCCCCAAGCGCGCGTAGTGCGGCCACAGCGCCCAAAGGCCAACCAGGCGCAGGGCTTGCAACAGCGGCAGCAGCCAGATCGGCGTGCGATCCAGCAGCCGCAGGCTGTGGCTCCGCAGGCTGGGCAAGACAAGCAGGCTGAGTGCCACCAGGGCATAGGGCACCAGGCCGAACCATAGCACCGGCCGCAAACCGGCGACCACGGGGCTCCGCAGTAGGCCCGCCAGCGCGGCCGCTGATAGGCCCGCGGCCCAAATCAACATGAGGCAGGCCAGCGCAACGGCGTCGCGCTCCACCTCGTCGGTGATGCCTGCGCGCAGGCGCGCGGAACGCACGATCCAAACCCAAGCACCAACTTGCGCCAGCAGCAAAAAGGGTGTCAGGGACAGATCGGATAGCATTTAGCCCAGCACCTCAATCAGCTCCGCCCACTCGCGGGATGACAGGCCGGAATCGGCTTGGGTCACGGTCTCGCCCGCCAGGCGACGACGCAAGACCTCGATCATTTTGGCCGACAGCGAAAAGCTGCCGAGCCGGTAGTCTTCAAACGCGCCGGTGGCCAGCGGCACCCATCGTTTGACCAGCTCGATCATGGCGTCGGCGTAGGCTCTGATCTCGTACTGGGCGTGAGGATCGCCGCGCAGCGACAGGAAGTGGAACAAGTTGTGCAGGTCAATCTTCCAATACCACTGGGTATAGACGTTGATCGGCAGGCGCATGCGGGCCAGCTCGCGCGCCAAGCCGTTGCGTGCGGGGTCAATGATCTGGCCATCGTCGTCTTGGTTCAACAGCTCCAAGTAATGGTCATAGGCCTGGCCGGATTGCAGTTTGAGTTGCCTCAGCACCTCTTCGGCCTCAGCGCCTTCCAGCACCTGGCCGCGTCCTTGTCGGTTGACGGCAGACTGGGCGGCCAGATTTTCGGGCGCAGGCACATAGAACTCTTTATCCAGCACCGAATAGCGCGCAGAGATCTCGTTGACGTTGGCGGTGCGGTGGCGAATCCATTGGCGGGCGACAAACACCGGCAGTTTGACGTGGAACTTGATCTCGCACATCTCGAAAGGGGTCGAGTGGCGGTGGCGCATGAGATAGCGGATCAGGCCCTCATCAGAGCTGACCGACTTGGTGCCGCGGCCATAGGAGACGCGCGCGGCCTGCACAATGGCGGCATCATCGCCCATATAGTCCACCACCCGCACGAAGCCGTGGTCCAGCACGGGCACGGCGGTATAGAGCAGCTCTTCCAACGCGGGCGCGGTGGCTCTGCGGGTCTGGTGGCTCTGGGCGCGCGCGTCTTGCAGGTCGTCTTGCTGGTCTTGTGTCAGGTTTTGCATAGGAAGGGCCTTAACGAGGACGTGTGGTCTCAATACAATCTTAGGTAATCGGCGTCTAGCAAGAATGCTGCGCCTGGGCTCAAGCTCTGCTTAGCAGCCCGCAGCGCGCTTGTCCCGCCACAAAGCCGGGGTGCAACGACTTGCGGCAGTCGTTCATTTGGGGCTGGAAATCTGGGGCCAGAGCGCCTAACTTAGGGACGTGGGCAACCACTATGGTGATAAACCTGCGTTTGACTAGGCGTTTTGGACCCGGGGGCAGTACCCGGCGTCTCCACCAAATCCTCCGCAGCGCGCTTTCGGGCTACCGCTGTCGGGTCTTAAGGGGACGACACAGGATCGACATGCGTTGAAAGGCCGTGGCTTTACCCGGACTGATCCCGCGTTAAAGGGGTCGAGTAAATATAGTTGCAAACGACAACTTTGCTCCGGTTCGTGCTGCCGCTTAAGCGGTATCGCATCCGAAACTTTAATTCCTAGGCTCTAGCAAGCTATAGGTGGGGGGTGGGGCACCTAGCAACAGAACGCCCCATTTTCTTATGTGAATAGACAACAGACGTGCGTGGCGCTCCAACGTGCGCGATAAACAGCTTTGGCCACTTGTCCGTTGCCACCTCAAGGGCTAGGGTAGCGGCACCGCTTCTGCTGGATGGTTTGTGTGACCCTCGGCTGAGGCAGCCTTGACACACCCTTGCGAGCCGACACGAGCCTATGAGCGACTCCTCTTCTGGTCAGACCCCGCCCCCCGAGAGCCTAATTGACTATCCAGGGCTGGTGGATCGGGCCTTGCGGCAAGTGGTACGCTTGGCGCTGGAGCAAGCCGACGGCGGAGAATTGCCCGGCCAGCACTATTTCTACATCTCGTTTTCCACCCAGTATCCGGGCGTGGTGATGGACGACGATCTGCGCGCAGGGCACCCCAAGACACTCTCGATCGTCCTGCAGTACCAGTTTGAAAACCTGGTTGTGGGCAGCGATCATTTTGAAGTGACGCTCTATTTCGGTGGCGATGCCAAGCACCTGTCGGTGCCCTACGACGCCGTGTTGGGCTTCGTCGATCCTTACATCAGTTTTGCGCTGCAATTCCCGCCGTTAGACGAAGAGGGCGACGGGGAGGTTCAGGACTTGGCGGACGGCAGCCAAGCACGCCCGGCCTACCTGCGCGCGCTGTCGGACGATGACGTGCCCGAGGCCATCGGGACATCGGAGCCCGATCAGCCGCTTGAGACCCCAGAGACGAAAAGCAGGGCAAAGCCGAAAGGCAAAGCGGCAGGCAAGGCCAAGAAAGCTGGCGCCAAGTCGAACAGCGGCCAGGCCACTCTGGCACCTGAAGTAGGGGACACGGTGGCCGATCAAGAGCCGTCAGGGAGCAGCGATCAGACGGCGGATGATGGCTCGAACGTGGTGTCACTGGACCAGTTCCGCAAGAAATAGGACTGGTCGCACCGGTTGTCCCCAGTCGGATTTGCCCAATAACCAGTCGGATTGGCCCAATAACCAGTCGGATTTGCCCCAAAAGGATTTTCGCTCGCGATATTGTCTTGCAAAGCAAATCTTTGATCGCAAATCGAGCCACTTGATCACAGAGTGCGTCAGGCCAGATGGTCGTGGCGTTCAAACCAGAGTTCTTGGCCGTTCTTTTCCAAACCAAACGCCAGACCTTCGCCGCCGTGGCCACAGAAAATCTCGGGCCGGGCCAAGCTGCCTTGCAGCCGCTCCAGCGCGCGTGGCAGGCGTAGGCACTGCAAATGCCAGCCCAGATCGGGCATAGCGCGCCAGGGCTCCTGGCCATCGCTCCAGTGAATAAGGCTCGGCAAGCCGCCGCCCGCAGCGGGCCGACCGCTCTGGGCCAGCGCCATGTCCCATTGCAGATGATCGCGCCACAAACGGCAGACCATATAGCCGTCTTGCTGGTCTTGCTGAGCCAGTGGCAAGGTCTCCAGCGCCTCACGCAGGTCCGGGCAGCGCAGTACCCAATTGAGCGGCACCAGCTCATCTTGCAAGCGAGCACGAATGTCGGGTTCATCCAAGCCAAACCAGCGGGCATGCGGCGGTGAGGGCGCGTCGGGATTGATGGCGATCAGCTCAAAATATTGGCGTGGACCCAGGCGCATCAGTGCGTTGTGGGTGCCCATTTGCAGGTGCTTGCCGCCCAAAGGCAGCGGCTCGCCTAGCAAGGCCTCCAGCATGGCGCGCCCCTGTGCCAGTTCAGCACAGCCTAGAACCAGGTGGTCGATCTCAAAGACCGGTTGCCCGGACAAGCCCGCACGTGCGGCGGCCTCATGGGCGCCGAGCTGGGCCGCGTTTCCCAGCGGCAAGGCACCGGCGGCCCGCTTGGGCGCGGGAGGTGGGCTGCTCTGAGAGCCTGGCTTGTTGGTCATGCGCGGGCCTTCTTCCGTCGGTTTTAGTTGACGCTTCGCCAAGCGAGCTTAGCATAGCAAGGCCCCCCTAAGGAATGCTGGCTATGCTTGAAACGCTCCGCATCGACAAAAACATCAAGCGCGCGAAACTGGTGCGCTTCACCTTCAACGAAACCGAGATTGAGGCCCACTTGGGAGAACCCTTGGTCGCGGCTCTGTGGGTCGCCGGTGTGCGCA
Source organism: Alphaproteobacteria bacterium (assembly GCA_030428255.1). Taxonomy (GTDB): domain Bacteria; phylum Pseudomonadota; class Alphaproteobacteria; order UBA7985; family JAUIBT01; genus JAUIBT01. The sequence continues at coordinate 33,412 of JAUIBT010000022.1, forward strand.
GCCTGCGTTATGCCCCGCGCGATGAAAAGCCGCGCGGCCTGTATTGCGCTATGGGCAACTGCCAGGAGTGCGCCGTGATGATCAACGGCATGAAAGCCGAAGCCTGCCGCGTTGTGGTCAACGAGGGCATGGTGGTCACCAGTCTGCGAGGCCCCCGATGACCCAGCCCCGCGCTCGCGCTGATGCGGGGCGTGCCGCCGCCAGCCGTACCGCCGGCGAGCCGCGCCGCGAGCAGGTTGAAAAGTTCGATCTGATTGTGCTGGGCGCTGGCCCGGCCGGGATCGAGGCGGCCTTGACCGCGCGTTCGCTTGGTATGCGGGTGCTGATCATTGATGAAGCGCCCCAGGCGGGCGGGCAATACTACCGCGCGCCTAATCTGGCGGTGCAAGACATGCCCTCCACTCCCGAAAAGCGCGAGGGCGACCGCTTGCGGATGCGCCTGGCTGAAGCTGACGTACAGACCTGGTTCAATCACCGCATCTGGTCGATCGAGCCGTCCTATCGTGTTGCATGTGCGACCGGCATCCACAATCGCTTGGCCGAGGCTCCGGCGATGATCATCGCCACCGGCGTGGTGGAAAAGGTGCGCCCGGTACCGGGCTGGACCCAGCCGGGCGTCATGGGCTTGGCCGCCGCGGCGATTATGGTCAAATCTTATAAGGTGGTGCCCGGCAAGCGGGTGCTGCTGACTGGGTCTGGACCCCTGCTGTATGACGTGGCGACCAAGATCTGTGCAGCGGGCGGCGACATCGCTGCGGTCGTCGATGCGGTGCCCTTATCCACCTGGATGCAGCAAACGACTCGCCTGGCGCGCAAACCCAAATTGCTGGCCAAAGGGCTGGGCTGGATGGCCTACCTGCGCGCGCGGGGCGTTAAGATCTATCGCGGCCATGCCCTGTGCGAGGTGCTGGGCAGCGGCGAAGCCGACGGCGCGTTGATCCGCAAAGTAGATGCCGACTGGTACCCCGTTGAGGGTCAAGAGCCAATCCAGATCGACTGCGACACGGTTTGCTATGGCTATGGCCTACAACCGGGCCTGGACATGAGCCGCCTTCTGGGTGCCGAGCACGTCTATAAGCGCTCACGCGGGGGCTGGACGCTAAAGACCGACCGCTTCTTGCGCACCTCTTTGCGCAAGGTCTATGCAGCGGGCGATGTCGCCGGGGCCTTTGGCATTGACTTGGCGGGCATGCGCGGGCGGCTGGCCGCCTACACCGCCGCCATGGATGGCCGCTTTATCGAACCCAAGCGCTTTCGCCTGGAGGCCAAGCCGCTGAAAGACGCGCTGCCGCACTCGGCCAGCTTTGGCCGTGCGGTCAATCGCTTGTCCATGCCGCGGCGGGGGTTGGTGGCCTTCATCACGCCCGAGACCACGATTTGCCGCTGTGAGAGCATCACGCGCTCCAAGCTGGAGATGGCGATCCAACAAGGTGCGCATTCGCTGACGACGCTGCGCTCGGCCACGCGCTGTGGCATGGGGCCTTGCGGTGGGCGCTATTGCCTGTCGGCGGCCTCAACCATCTTGCGCGAGGAGCTGGAGATCGACTTCGGCGATATCGGTATCGTCAAGGGCCGCTCGCCCATGCGTCCGGTCCACATTCGCACCTTTACACAGGACTTCGCCTATTCCGACCTACCACAGCGCAAGCCGCCGCCCCTGTGACGGCCCGCACCAAGCCTGCCATGTTTCCACCTGCAACAAGTGATCTACATAAACCGTGAGCCAAGACTTTGACATAGCCGTGATTGGCGGCGGCATCATGGGATGCTGTACCGCGCTGGAGCTGGCGCGCTCAAACATGCGGGTCTTGCTGATCGAACAGCGCGCGTTGGGCGGCGGCACCAGCCGCTCGAACATGGGCACTCTGCTGTTGCAAACCCACCGCCTAGCGCTCTTACCCTATGCGCGAGCGGGCTATAGCTTCTGGCAAGATCTGGGCTATGAGGCAGGCTTTGTTGCCAAGGGCAGCATCAACCTGGCCTTTGCACCCGACGAGGCGGCCTTGCTGGAGCGGCGCACCAAACTGCGCCAAGATGCGGGCGTGGGGGTTGAGATGATCTCGCTCGAACGCCTGAGTGAGCTGGAGCCGGGGCTGTCGGGCAAGCCGATTGCTGCGGCCTATGCGCCTGAGGATGCGGCGGTCAACTCCAACCGCCACCACCAGGTCTTCACCAAGCTGTTGGCCGATGCCGGCGTGCATGTCCTGGAGAATACAGGCGTCTACCGCATTTCAGTCGAAGATCAAGGCGTGGCGATCTTGAGCGCAGGCGAGTGCCGTCGGGTCAAGCGCTTGGTGGTGGCCAGCGGTGCGGCCAGCGGCGGCATGCTGGAGCGTATGGGGCTGGGCCTGCCCTTGCAGACCAAGGTGCTAACATTGTCCGTGACCGAACGCACCCAAAAGCGCTTGTCGCACGTCATCACCCACGCGCTGGGCGCGCTGAAGCTGTCGCAAACGCCGATCGGCGCGACCCTGATCGGGGGCGATTGGGAAGGTTTGCCTGACGAGCGCGGCGGCTCGGGACGGGTTGATCTGGATACCTTGCTGCCCAATTTGCGCCTGGCACAGTACGCAGCGCCCTATCTCAATGACCTGCGGTTGGTGCGCTCTTGGACCGCGTTGGAGGCTGTGACGCCCGATGCTTTTCCGCTGGTGGGATCGGTGGTGCATGACCCGGATGTGTATGTGCTGGCGGGCTGCCCGGATGGCTACTTGGCCGGGCCGGGCCTGGCGACGGCTTTGGCCTCGCGGGTTCTGGAGCGGGCCTGCACCTTTGACGTATCGACCTTCTCGCCGCTGCGGTTTCAAGCCTCTGCTTTGGCGGGCGCCTAAGAGCGACCGTTATGAGTCCAAGGCAGCGTCGCTCCCTGCGGTGCTGAGCTTTGACCAGATCTTTTGTGCAACGAGATGCCAGGCGGCAGAGCGGTCATTGTGGCAGAGCGGTCATATGCGGTATGGCCACAAACAAAAATAGCCCGCCACCGCAGGCTCAACGAAGAGCAAACGAGGCGGGCCAGCAGGGCAGGCAAATGCGGGGCAAATCGAATGGGTCGATCAGCCCAGTGCTTGATCCAGGTCTGCGATCAAATCGTCGGCATTCTCAATACCGATGGACAAACGCACCGCATCAGGCGCAACGCCAGCGGCTTCTTGCTGCGCTGCCGAGAGCTGACGGTGGGTGGTCGAGGCCGGGTGAATGACCAGCGATTTGGCATCTCCCAAGTTGGCGACGTGGCTGAAGATCTCCAGGTTCTTGACCAAGGACAAGCAGGCGTCATAGCCGCCCTTCAGCTTGATCGACAGCAGGGCCCCAGCGCCTTTGGGCGTGATGCGCTGCTTAACATCCTTGTAGGCCGAGCTGTCTAGACCGGCGTAAGACACACTGCTGACGCGCGGATCATTTTCAAGCCAAGCGGCGATCTTTTCGGCATTCGCCACGTGCTCACGCATACGCAAAGACAAGGTTTCAATACCCAACAGCGTGTAGTGCGCGCCTTGCGGGTTCATGGTCATGCCCAGATCGCGCAAGCCCACGGCAATGCCATAGAAGGTGAAGGCCAGCCCGCCAAAGGTCTCGTGAAACTTCAGGCCGTGGTAGGCCTCGCAGGGTTCGCTGAGCTTGGGGTACTTGCCAGACGCGCTCCAGTCAAACGCGCCGCTGTCGACGATACAGCCGCCGGTCACCGTGCCGTTGCCGGTCAGGTACTTGGTGGTGGAATGCACAACCAAAGTTGCACCGAAGGTAAAGGGCTGGCAGAGGTAGGGCGTCGCCAAGGTGTTATCGACGATCAGCGGGACGCCGACGCGCTGCGCCAAAGCGCCAATGGCCTCCAGGTCGGTGATGGCACCGCCGGGGTTGGCGATGCTCTCACAAAACAGTGCACGGGTTTGCTCGTCGATGGCCGCTTCAACCGCTGCTGGGTCGTCGAAATCGACAAAGGTCGCGCTCCAGCCAAAGGACTTGATGGTCTGGCTGAACTGGGTGACCGTTCCGCCATACAGCTTGTCAGAGGCCACCAGGTTTGTGCCGGGCTCCATGAGCGCGAACAAAGCCATGATTTGTGCCGCATGGCCCGAGCTGCAAGCCACCGCGCCGACGCCACCTTCAAGCACCGCGATCCGCTCTTGCAGCGCGGCAACCGTGGGGTTGGTCAGGCGCGAGTAGATATAGCCAAGCTCTTGCAGGTTGAACAGGCGCGCGGCGTGGTCAACGTCTTTAAAGCCAAAGGCGGTCGATTGGTAAATGGGGATCTGACGGGCACCGGTGGCTTCGTCAAACTTGGCGCCGCCGTGAATCTGTTTGGTTTGAAAGCCAGCCTTGCTGAGATCGATCATGCTATTCTCCCTGAGCACATAGTTGCTGGTGTGATAGCCAATGATTTTGTGTCGTGCAAATTGATCTCGCGAAACAAGATTTGCTAAATCATTCAGCATAGCTAACCATGTTCTGCAAAATCGACCTTTTGCGGGCCGCAGCATGGTGCCCAGCGGGTACAATTCCAGGACAAAGACCTTATCTTTCGCGGGGCCGACCGAAGGCAGCTTTCACCCTGCCAGCGATCAGCCAACAGTCTCTTTGCCCGCTTGGGGCTAACCTTGGGACGGCCAGGCGTGGTGCTCGTCGTCGATGACGAAGACGTGGCGATGGCCGGTCTTGCCGTGCTGCTGCAAATGGGGGTGGTCGGGGGGCAAGTCAGGGTGGCTGTGCTCCAGCTCGCGTGCTGCTCTAGCTGGCCAGACCAACCGCGCGGCGACGACACCCGCGACAGCTAGAGCGCCAAGCAACAACAACGCCACGCCCAGCCCCAGCACTTGCCCCGCCCAGCCCGCCAGCGGATAGGTCAGCAGCCAGCAGGCGTGCGAGAGAGCAAACTGCGCGGCAAACAATGCCGAACGGTCTTCAGGGTGGCTCGAACGCCGCAGCAGCCGACCCGAAGGGGTCAGAACCGAGGTATAAAGCGCGCCGCTGAGCGCCCAAGTCGCCAGAAGCAGCGGCCAGCTCAGCAGTCCAGCGGTGAGCATGACGAGGCCATGGGTCAGGGTCGCGCCCGCCAGGCCGACACCCGCCGCGATCATCACCCTTCGGTCGCTCAGATGGTCGAGCAGGCGCGGCAGCAGCAGGGCCGCCAGCATGGAGCCCGCCCCAAAGGCGGCCAGCGCAGAGGCGACCCGCACCTCCCCGCCGCCATAGCCCAGGCGCACCAGCACCACCGTGTTGACGATGACAAAGGCTCCGCCAGCCGCCGCCGCCATGTTGAGCGACAGCAGCCCGCGCAGCCGCGGGGTGGCTACATAGATACGCAAGCCACGGGTCAAGCGTTCGGCAAAACTGCGCGCGCGGGCGGCCGTCTTGCGCTGCGGGAGCTGGGCGTTGGCGACCAGCAAAGCCGAGCCTAAGAACCCGGCCACCGTGCCCAAGAACAAGCTGCTGTAGCTCATGACAAGCAAGGCCGCCGCGGCCAGGGTCGGACTGATCAGGTTTTCCAAATCATAGGCGAGCCGAGATAAGGATAGGGCTTGGGTGTAGTCGTCCTCGTCCTCAAGGATGTCGGGGATGAGGGCCTGAAACGCGGGGGTGAAGGTGGCGGAGGCCGCTTGCAACACAAAGATCAGTGCATAGACCTGCCACACCGCGTCGATAAAGGGCAGCAACAACGCCACGGCGGCGCGGATCACATCGGCCCCAATCAGTACGGCTTTGCGCGGCAGCCGCTCGGCCAGGGCGTTGGCCAGGGGGGCAAGGCCGACATAGGCGATCATCTTGATTGCGAGCGCCGTGCCCAAGACCGCGCCTGCTGCCTCGCCTGCCAGATCGTAGGCCAGCAAGCCCAGGGCGACCGTCATCAGGCCGGTACCTAGCAAGGCGATGACCTGGGCTGAAAAGAGCCGGGCGTAGCTGGGATTTATCAGTGGCCGAAACACGGGTGGAGGTCCCAAATGGGTCAAGGATGGAAGCCGTCAGCCTAGGCCAAAGCTTGGGGTTTTGAAATCCCTCAATTGCTTGGGGCGCGCGAGCAATGTCAGCTCGACGCGGCGCTAATTCTGATAGACCTGGATTTGCAGCCAGTCGCGCAGGGGCTTTAAGCGGTCAAGTTGGCCGGCGATGGCCTGCACAGCGCCCGGGCCATAAATCAACGCCGGATCAGGGCTGGGCAACCAGACGCTGAAGCTCTTACGTCGCAGCAGATCGGCGCGGGGGTGATCGCCAGCATAGGGCGCTGGGACCCGCTTAAGCTCGGCTGCGGGAAGATCGAGCGATTGGGCCTCCAGCGCAGCCATCAGCGCAGCGCCCGCCGGGCCATCGACCGCCTGACGCCAGGCTTCAAGGTGCGCTTTATCAAAGCCAAAGCAGCCATAGCCGATATGCAACTGCGCGCGGCCTTGCGATACCTCAAGCCCGACCATCCAGCCAGGGCCCGTGTCACCATCCATGACCGCCATATGCAGGTGCGTGTTGTAGGGGCGCTTGTCCTTTGCAAAGCGCAGGTCGCGATGCATGCGGAAGATCTTGGCCCGACCGTCCACGGCATAGCGCGCTGAGATGAGCGCGCTGAGCGCGTCGATAAAGCTCTCAGACGGCGCCTTGATCGCTGCTTGATAGCGTGGCTTGTGGGCGGTGAACCAGTTGCGGTCGTTGTTTTCGGCCAAATCGCTCAAGAAGGCGTAGGCATCGGCAGTAAAGGGCGTTGGGCACATGATTTGGGCTCCTTGGGCGGCAGACTGAGGGCGTGTGAGACGGCAAGGCTGAGCCAATTGGCAAAGCGATCCGGCGCACAATCCTCGGCCTCGACAAAGTAGAATCCGCGCATGTGGCGCCCGCCCTGCACGAGTTTTTCTCCTCCGCCGATGGCCTCGGCTCGCGCGACGTTGCCCAGGCCAACGCGGAACATGAAGAGGCGACGGCCGCTCTTATCACGGTGCGCACCGCCGACCATGTGGTCGTTGACAAAGAAACAAACACCACCCATCATGGTTTTTTCCGATACACTCGGCAGGCCTTCCATGGCGTCGCGAAAGATTTGTGACAAAGGTTCATCAACGGCCATGGTGCGGCTCTCCTTCGCGAGCAAGGTGATTGGGTGGCGGAAGACTAACGCCATTTGCCCTGCAAAGGCAAAGCAAGCCGTGGCAAATCTGAAGAGCAACACGGCGGGTCACACACCGCTGAACGACACGGCGGGTCACACACCGCTGAACGACACGGCGGGTCTCACACCGCTGAGCGACACGGCGGGTCAGGGCGCTAAGTAAAAAAGGAGCAAGGGATCATGTCTCGCCAAACAACCGGTTCCCCAGTGGCCACGCGGAGCGGTCTTTGCCTTGGCAGGAAGTCTGCACGTCGCGCTTGGGGGCTGAGCTTTGGTGTGGCGCTGGTGCTATTGACCGCCAGCAGCGCCCAAGCCCAGTGCGCTGCGTTTGATTTTTACTGCTTGTTCGGGGCCTACGGTCAAGACGGCGGTTATCGGGATAGCCAAGATTTCGAGCCGCCCTATCCCGCGCCTAGCCCCGGCGCGCGCTGGGCGGATCCTTATGCCAGCAATCCTGCGCGGATTGTCGATCAGTATGGCAACTACTACGGTCGCTACTCGGCCAACCCCTATTTGGAAGACTCGGTCACCAACCCAGAAGGGCGCTATGGTCCCAATGGCATTGGGCAGACCTATGGCTATACTGGCGGCTACAGCAATTCTCCCAGCAACGGTTACAACAACGGTTACAGCAGCGGTTACAGCAGCAGAAACGGAAACCGCGACCCTTATGGCCTCCACTCAGGCAATGGCGATCCCTATGGCTTGAACTCGGGCAACGACTACGGTTACGGCTATAATCCTGGCGGCAGCACGATCTATAACGAGTTGAACAGAGGTTCGGCCAACGGGCGGCAGTTTTATTTGGTGCCGTCGGAAGACTAGCTTCCATTGATAGTCATGAGTCACCTCAGCGCCATGTGGGTTCGTGGGTGTCCTAGGTCACGGAACGAGAGCCCGCGCCAAGGCGTTGCCTTGCCAAACCTCGGCCTTCGTCGTAGCCTTTTTGTTTTGAAAGAGGAGGAAGGTTCGCCATGGTGATGGTCAAGCAGATACTTGCCGATAAGGGCTCGGATGTCTTTACGCTGTCGTTGGACGCTAGTGGATGGGACGCTGTTGAAGCGTTGACCCAGTCCAATGTTGGTGCGTTGATTGTCACCACGTCCGACAAGGTTATTAAAGGCATTGTTTCGGAGCGCGATATCGTCCGCGTCTTGGGCCAAAAAGGCAAGGATGCCTTGGACGCCTCGATCACCGAACTGATGACAGCCAAGGTGCAGACCTGTACCGAGGATGCCAGCGTTCCCGAACTGATGGCGCTGATGACCGAAGGCCGCTTTCGCCATTTGCCCGTCGAGCGAGACGGCAAGCTGGTTGGTGTGGTGTCCATCGGTGACATCGTTAAACATCGGATCGCCGAAATTGAGCGCGAGGCGGAGGACATTCGCTCTTACATCACGGCAGCCTGATCGGCCAGTCGCACACACCAGTGTTAGGCATGCTGCGCCGGGCATCCTTTAGGTGTCGGTCGCAGCACGCGCGAAGGCTGAGATTAGCGGGGCGATGTATTAATCCGGCGAGTCGGATGGCGGCGGAGTTTGCGGTGGAGGTGGCGTCTCCGGCGATTCTACGACCGGCGGGGTCCTGGGGGCGGGAAAGCTATTCACGAAAAAAACAGGACCGCGAAGTTTCACGCAGGTGCCAAGCGCGAGCACGCAGGATCGCTTGGTTACGACCAGGCCCGCAGATGCGTTTGACGCCATGAAAGCGAGTGCCGTTGCGATCAATATAAGGGACTTCATCAGACTTCTCCTTTGAGCAATGCCTGTGCTTTGCCTTTGCTCTGGGCTCGAAGTCATGGACCTTCTGTGCTGGGGCGCATCAGGGATCCTTCGACGAGCAAAGGAACACACGGTCCATGAAAATCTAGACCTCTAACCAGGATCTTGATAGGGCTATGCCGCGCTTGTGATGCAATCGTGAAGCAAATTGACCCTGCATAAGCCTCTGGGCACATTGAATACTCTACTTTGGAGAGGGTATTGCTCAGGATATACGAATTTATGGGGATTTGCGCGATCGATTAAGACTCCAGTGCCATAGCAGCGCATCCGCTTGCTCGAGGGCACATGGTGTTATTGGCGAACTTGCAAACAATTGTGGGCCGATCTTGCTGGATCTTACCAATCCTCGAGGCTGGCAGAACGTGCCCGGCTGCCGTCGCTCGCGAACCCAAGCGCTGCGCCCCAAAGCGGGCGTTGGCACCCTTGGCCCCAGCACCCAGCCCTTAACGCCCAGCCCTTAACGCCCGGCCCTTAACCCTGAGCCCTTAACCCCGAGCTTGAGCCAACTCCGCTAGGCGCGCTGGGGCTTGGTTCCACTTGGGTCGCCACAGGCCGCGTTCAATCGCCTCCTGCAAGCGCTCGGCCATTTCAGCCAAGGCCGCCGGGTTGTGCTGTTCAAAGAAGTTCAGCACCGCCTGGTCCTCGATATAGGCCTGATAGACCGCATCGAAATGGTGATGACCCACCGCGCCCGTCGTGGCGGCAAAGGCAAACATATAGTCCACGGTCGCCGCCATCTCGAACGCGCCTTTATAGCCGTGACGCATGACGCCCGCGATCCACTTGGGATTGACAACGCGCGCACGCACCACGCGGCCAATTTCCTCAGACAGGCTGCGCACCTGCGGGCGTTCCGGGCGCGAGTGGTCGTTGTGGTAGACTTGGGGTTGCTGACCGCTGAGGGTCTTGATCGATACCGCAAGGCCGCCTTCAAACTGGTAGTAATCATCAGAGTCCAGCAAGTCGTGCTCGCGGTTATCCTGGTTGTGCAGCACCGCCTGCACGCCCGCCAAGCGTTGCTTGAAGGTCTCGTGCAGCGCCGCGCCCTCAATGGCTTGACCGTAGGCATAGCCCGACCAAGCCAGATAGGCCCCGGCCAAGTCCTCGGGCTGCTGCCAGCCCTTTTCGTCGATCATGGCTTGCAGGCCCGCGCCGTAGGCTCCGGGCTTTGAGCCAAACACGCGGTAGGTGGCGTGACGCTCGTCCTGGCCCGCGGCCCGTGCTTCGGCCAGCGCGCCCGCCAGCGGGTTTTGTTCGCCGGGCTCGTCCAGAGCCGCCAGCGCCTGCACCGCCTGGTCGAACAGGGCGATTTGGGCCGGGAAGGCGTCGCGAAAGAAGCCCGAGACGCGCAGCGTTACGTCCACGCGCGGGCGGCCCAAGTGGCGCAGGTCGATGATCTCAAAACCGGTGACGCGGCCCGAATTGGCATCCCAAACGGGCTTGACCCCCATCAAGGCCATGGCTTGCGCCAAGTCATCGCCGCCGGTGCGCATGTTGGCGGTGCCCCAGGCCGACAGCGCCAGCCGACGCGGCCAATCGCCGTGATCTTGCACAAAGCGCTCCACCACCTTGGCAGCCGAGGCTTGGCCCAGGCGCCAGGCGGCTTGCGTCGGCAGGCTGCGCGAATCAATCGAAAAGAAGTTGCGTCCGGTCGGCAGCACATCGGGGCGGCCACGCGTCGGCGCGCCCGAGGGCCCGGGTGGTACAAAGCGCCCCTCAAGCGCGCGCAGGCTTTGGGCCAATTCTTGATCGGCGGATTGCGACAGGGCGGGGCGCAAGGTGGCCGCGACGGCCTCAAGCACCGCAGCGGTCGCCTGCCAAGCGGGATGGCACGCGGCGCGCTGCTCGATCAGCTTCAGGGCCAGGATCTCCAACCGCTCGACCGTATCGCCGCAGGTGCGCCAAGGCTGGTCGTCGATTTTGGCCAAAGCGCTGGGGCGTGGCCCGGTCCAGGGCGCGGCCATGACGCAATCCAGCGGGTCGAAGTCTGCTGGGTCTAGGCCCAGATCTTCGGCCAGCGCGCGGGTCAGGCCCTGGTTGCCGCCTTTGCCGTCATAACGCGGCAGGCGCGCCAGAGCCGACAGCAAGCTTGCAGCCTGTTCGCCGTCGGGGGCCTGGCCAAAGATATGCAGACCGTCGCGGATTTGCAGCTCCTTGAGGTCGCAAAGGTGGTTGTCGAGCTTCAGCAGCGCCTCGTCCAAGGGCGTGTCATCGCGAATGCCCATGTCTTGATCCAGACCCAGCGCGCGGGTTAGGTCCAGAATATCGCGTTGCAGCAGGGCGGCGCGTCGGGCATCGCTGCCGCTGGCCTCGGCGTATTCGTCCACCAAGCGCTCAAGCTGGGCCAGCTCGCCATAGGACTCCGCGCGGGCAAGAGGCGGGGTCAGGTGGTCCAGGATCACCGCCGATGTGCGGCGCTTGGCCTGCGCGCCCTCGCCAGGATCGTTGACGATGAAAGGGTAGAGGTGGGGCAGCGGGCCCAAAATAGCCTCGGGCCAGCAGTCGGCGGACAGCGCCAGAGCCTTGCCGGGCAGCCACTCCAGATTGCCGTGCTTGCCGACGTGCATCACGGCCTGGGCGCCAAAGCTGGTCCGCAGCCAGAAATAGGCGGCCAGGTAGCCGTGGGGTGGCACCAAATCGGGATCGTGGTAGGTGGTTTCAGGGTCGATGTTATAGCCGCGCGCGGGCTGAATGCCGACCACCAGATTGCCAAAGCGATGGAAAGGCAGCACCAAATCGCTGCCAACGACAAAGGGGTCAGCCTCGGGCGCGCCCCAGCGCTGGGTCACGGCGTCTTGCAGGGTTTGGGGCAGTGCCGCAAAGGCCGCTTTGTAGTCGGCCAGCGGCCAACGCTCGCCCGCCAAATCGGCGCGGTCGCGGGTCAGATCGTTGGTCGCGCCTTGACCCAAAAGCTGCATGAGCGCTTGCGGGTCACTCGGCGCATGACCCACCTGGTAACCGGCCTTGCTCAGGGTTTGGATCAGGCGGCAGGTCGAGGCCGGGGTGTCCAGGCCGACGCCGTTGGCCAAGCGTCCGTTGCGGTTGGGATAGTTGGCCAAAATCAGCGCCAGGTGCTTGTCGCTGGCGGGCGTGCTGCGCAGCGCGACCCAGTTGGCGGCCAGCGCAGCCACCCAGGCGGCGCGATCGGGCAAAGCCTCGTAGCGCGACAGAGCGCATTGGCTGGCCTGGTGGTACTGCGGCGCGGCCTTGAAAGACACTGCGCGGGTCAAAATGCGCCCGTCGATTTCAGGCAAGCTGACGTGCATGGCGATATCGCGCGGCGACAGGCCTTGCGGGTTGGCCTGCCAGGCGGCCTGCGTTGAGGAGCCCAGCACGACTTGAAACACCGGTGCATCCAGGCCGTCAAAGGGCGTTGCCGTGCTGCTGTCGGGCGTGCCAATCGCAAAGGCCGTGGTGTTGAGCACCGCGCCGCAGGAAAAACGCTCCAGCAGTTCGGCCACCATAGCAGCGCAGCGTGGGTCCTTCAGCGAGGCCGCGAAGATCGACACGGCGGCCAGGCCTTGGGCAGCGCAGGCCTCGATCAGCGCGTCGATGGGTGCCAAATTGCCCGCCTGGAAGTGAGCGCGATAGAAGACCAGCCCGACCCGCGGTCTGGGGTCGTCTTCGGCGGGTAGGCGGTAGCCGCCAGCTTCGATCAGCGGCTGGGGCGGGCGCGCCTCTTGGTCGCTGAGCGCCAGCAACAGGTGGCGCATGTTGTCCGGGCCGCCCTGGTTGAAATAGTCCCAGACTTGCTGCACCAGCGCCGCGTCGGCGGTGCTGAAGGCCATGAGTTCGGGATCGGGCTTGGCGTCGCCGGGCAGCACGATCAAGCGCGCACCGCTGGCCTTGGCGATCTCTCGGGCTTGCTCGACGCCATAGCGCCAATAGCCCAGGCCGCCCAGAACGCGCAGCACAATGGTTTTGGCATGAGCCCAGATGTCTTGCGCATAGAGGTCCACCGAATAGGGGTGGCGCAGTTGCATCATGTTGGCCAGGCGCAGGTCGGGGGCGCTCGTACCTTCGCCAGCCAAGCCATTCCCAGCAAGACCGTCCCCAGCAAGACCATCCAGGGCAGCGGCCAGCGCCGCCAGCTCGGTATCTGCGGCGGAGATGATCACCAGATCGCCGGGCGTTTGGCCCAGATCGACCGCTTCTCCATCGCTTTGGTCGTGACTGACGTTGCCTCGGAGCAGGTGCATAGCAGGGAGCCTATCGCTGGGACGTAATTTTGGGCCAAGAAAAAAGGGACACTGCAAGCCAGGTCCCTTTTTATCCAGTCTTTTTTGCGAGTTCTGCCTGGGTCTACTGGTCCAAGAAGCTCCGCAGTTTGCGTGAACGCGACGGGTGCTTCAGCTTGCGCAGCGCTTTGGCCTCGATCTGGCGGATGCGCTCGCGGGTCACGCTGAACTGCTGGCCGACTTCTTCCAGCGTGTGGTCGGTGTTCATGCCGATACCAAAGCGCATGCGCAGCACGCGTTCTTCGCGCGGGGTCAGCGAGGACAAGACCCGGGTCGTGGTCTCACGCAGGTTGCCCTGAATGGCGGCTTCGATCGGGATGATAGCGTTCTCGTCTTGGATGAAATCACCCAGGTGCGAGTCTTCTTCATCGCCGATGGGCGTCTCAAGCGAGATGGGCTCCTTGGCGATCTTCATCACCTTGCGCACTTTTTCCAGCGGCATGCCCAGGCGCTCGGCCAGCTCTTCGGGCGTGGCTTCGCGGCCGATCTCGTGCAGCATTTGGCGGCCAGTGCGCACCAGCTTGTTGATGGTCTCGATCATGTGGACCGGGATGCGGATGGTGCGGGCCTGGTCGGCAATCGAGCGGGTGATGGCCTGGCGAATCCACCAAGTGGCATAGGTCGAGAACTTATAGCCGCGGCGGTATTCGAACTTATCAACCGCTTTCATCAGGCCGATGTTGCCTTCTTGGATCAGGTCCAAGAATTGCAGGCCGCGGTTGTTATATTTTTTGGCAATCGAGATCACCAAGCGTAGGTTGGCTTCCACCATTTCCTTTTTTGCTCTGCGGGCATCGCGGTCGCCGCGCTGGACGGTGGCCACCACGCGGCGCAGTTCGATGATCGGCAGTCCGGTGCGCTCAGCCACATCGCGCACTTTTTCGCGCAACTCTTGCACCATCTCGTCATAGCGTTCGTGCAGCTGCGCCCAGTTCTTTTCCTTTTCCTGGGCCACGTTGGCCAGCCACTCGGGTTCCAATTCGCGGCCTTGGTACTGGCGCAAGAAGGTCTCACGGCGGATCCCGCACTTGTCGGCCAAGCGCATAATGCGGCCTTCGGTCTGGATCAGCTCTTTGTTGATGTCATAGAGCTGCTCGACCAACTGCTCAATTCGCCCGTTGTTCAAGCGCACTTGCTTCATCAGCTCGACCAGCTTGGGGCGCAGCTTATCGTATTCTTTTTCGACCTGGGGGTCAGGCTGCAGGCCAGCGCTGATGGTCTCGAACCGCTGGTTTTGGATGTCGGTGACGCGTGAATACAGCTCGGCGATCTTGTCCAGGCCTGCCATCACGGTCGGCATAAGCTGCTCTTCCATGGCCGACAAAGACACGTGGTTGTCCGCGTCGTCGTCGTCATCATCGTCGTCGCCGCCTTCGCCCTCCTCAGAGATCTTCTCGTCCTCGTCCTCGTCGTCGCTGTCGGCTTCAACGGCGCTGGGGGCTACGTCGTCGGTCGGGAATTCAGCGCCATATGTAGCGTCGAGGTCGATGATCTCGCGCAGCAAAATCTCTTCATTTTTCAGCGAATCACGCCAAATGACCAGCGCGCGGATGGTCAAGGGGCTCTCGCAAATGCCGCGGATCATCTCGTTGCGGCCGGCCTCGATGCGCTTGGCAATGGCGATTTCGCCCTCGCGGGTCAAGAGCTCGACGTTGCCCATTTCGCGCAAGTACATGCGCACGGGATCGTCCGAGCGACCGCCTTCGTCGTCACCCACGTTGCCGCGTTTGGTCACTTCGCCTTCGCCGTCCAGGCTCTCGACTTCGCTGGCTTCGCCTTCTTTTTCGTCTTTTTCGTCGTCGTCGTCGCTTTCGTCTTCGCTGACGACGTTGATGCCCATCTCGCTCAAGCGGGCCATGATCTCTTCGATCTGGTCGGAGTTGAATTTATCATCCGGCAGGGCAGCGTTGAGTTCGTCGATGCTGACGTGACCGCGGGTTTTCCAGCCCTTCAGCGCTTCGGCCAAGGCCTTTTCCGGATCAACCTTAACGTCTGTCTCGTTCTGTTCAGCAGCAGCGGTCGCAGTAGCCATGGGCCAAGCACTCCAATCGGGCAAGAAGGTTATAGCGTGAGAGAGATCGAACGGTTCGCACAAGCGCCAACAGCCACGACGCCCGCAGGACGGTGGAGCAAGAGGGGCCAGCAGGGCAAAGAGAGGGGGCTAGAGGTGCTTATGTCTGTTCACCCGACACACGTTGCTTGAGCTGCTCGATCTGTGATCGCTTCTGTTCATCCCGGGCCTGTTGTTCTTGCAGCTTGGTCAAGAACTCTTCGATACCACTTCTGGCCACGTCGTCAGAGCTTTCACGCGATGCGTAGGGAGCCAAGGAATTGGCCAAGGTTTGCAACCTTTCCGTTTCGCCATAGGCTTCCAGCGCCGCATTCAGGTGGCACTGAAGCGCCTCAGTGTCAAGGTCGGCGGCCGTTTCTTCGATCATCAAGGCGGCATCCAGCAGCTCAGCGGACCATGTAGCCAGCTTAGGGCGCGGAAAATGCACCTTTGATAGGGCTTCGGCGTAGTCCGGCAGCAAGGTCGGGTGCTGGGTCAGTGCAAGCAGCAGGCCTTCCAGGCCGCGAACCAGCAGCGAGTCGCGTGCTGGAGTCGCAGCTCGAGTCGCGGCTCGCGGCGCACCTGGAGCAAAGCTTGGGGTTGGCGCGCGCGAGACTTGAAAGCGCGTGTCTTGGCCGCGCAGATTAAAACGACCAGTCTGGTTCCTGGCAGCAAAGGTGCGCTGGGCAGGGGCCTTGGGCGCAAAGAACTGCGCCTCGTACCAGCCGCGCCAAAGCTGGTGATAGCCGCGCCGCACTTCGGGGTCTTGGATGCTGTCGGCCAGTGCGCGCAGGCGGTTCCAAAACGCGGCCTGGCGTTCGGGGCTGTCGGTGGGGGCTTCGGCCAGGCAGGCGCTCCAAAGCTGCTCGGACATGGGCCGGGCGCCCTCCATGGCCTGGCTAAAGGCGCTGGCCCCCTGATCTTTCAAGAAGTCGTCCGGGTCTTGGCCCTCGGGCAGGCTCAAGAAGCGCAGCGATTGGCCGGGTTTTAGCAAGGGCAGGGCGCGTTCACCGGCGCGCTGAGCGGCCGCCTGCCCAGCGCTGTCGCCATCCAGGCAGAGTATGGGCTCAGGGGCCAGGCGCCACAACAAGCCCAGGTGCTGTTCAGTCATCGCGGTGCCCAAAGGGGCCAGGGCGTAGCGAAAGCCGGCTTGCGCCAAAGCCAGCACGTCCATATAGCCCTCGGCAACCAACAGGGTCTTGTTGGCGTGGATGGCCTGGCGCGCTTGGGCCAGGCCAAACAGGGTCTCGGACTTATTGAACAACGGCGTATCCGAGGAGTTGAGATACTTAGGCTTGCCGTCGCCCAGCACGCGGCCGCCGAAGGCAATGATCCGCCCTTGGCGGTCGCTGATAGGGAACATCAGCCGGTCGCGGAAAAAGTCGAAGGGCGCTCTGCCGTCCTCGGGCTTTTTGATCAAGCCCAGCTCCAGCATGTCGGCTTCGCTCACCCCACGCGCTTCCAAAGCGGTCTTGAGCTGGTTGCCCGGCGGCGCGTAGCCGACGCGGTACAGCGCCAAGGTCTGGGGCGAGAGCGCACGCAACTGGATGTAGTCTTGGACCGCACGATGATTGCCGGATTTGAGCTGGGCTTCAAAGAAGCGGCAGGCCAGCTCCATGATCTCATGATAGGACTTGCGTTTGTCGGCGCGTTCGGCGGCTTTGGGGTCTGGTGCCGGCAACTCTAGCCCGGCCAAGTTGGCCAGACGCTCAACGGCCTCGGGGAAACTGTGGCCTTCGGTTTCCATGACAAAGGTGACGATGTCGCCATCCTTGCCACAGCCAAAACAGTGGTAGCGGCCCCGATCGTCATTGACCTTGAAGGAGGGCGATTTTTCGTGGTGAAAGGGGCACAGGCCCCAGTGTTCCTTGCCCTTGCGGTTCAGTTTGACGCGTTGACCCACGACTTGCGAGACCGGCAGTTGGTCGCGCAAGCGCTCTAAAAAATGGGGGTCAAAACGAGCCAAGCGAGCCTCAGGTGGCGGGCTGGGGGCGACCAGCAAAGGCTGGCCGAACGCAGCGGGTTGGGCGCGCAGCTCTGCACACGCGCAAGGGCTCTAAGATGTAAGGGCTTGGCCGCTTTGACTCAATGGTAAAGGCGCAATACGCGCCGTCAAAGGTAAAGGCGCAATACGCGCCGTCAAAGCGGGTTGGTTGTGCGACTTAGGCAGCGGCCAACGCGGCCTTGACCAGTGGTGCGGCCTTGGCCATGTCCACCCGGCCGACGAAGCGCTCTTTCAGCGCACCGACGACTTTGCCCATGTCCTGCATGCCGCTGGCGCCCAGCTCTTCGACCAGCGCGGCAATGGCAGCTTCGGTTTCTTCAGGGCTCAAAGGCTGGGGCAAGAAGCGTTCGATGATTGCGATCTCTTCGGCTTCGGCGGCGGCGGCCTCGGCCTTGTCGGCATCTTCGTACATCTTGATGCTTTCGCGGCGCTGCTTAATCATCTTCTGCAACAGCGCCATGATGGCTGCATCGTCAAGGCCGTCTTCCTGGCCTTCGGTACGGGCCACGATGTCTTGGTCTTTCAGGGCGGCCATGACCAGGCGCAGGGTCGAAACCGTCTTGGTTTCGCGCGCTTTCATAGCGGTCTTGAGGGTCGAATTGATTTGCTCGCGTAGCATAGGCTTGGCTGAGATCTCGCTTGCTGGGTTGGGTCTGATTGTGGTTTGCGGCCGCACATTCCAGGCGCGGGCCTGCCCCTTGCCAGCGCGCCAGCAAGGACCTCAAGCGATGACAGATAGGGGGTATCACTGTCAATTGACGTTTGCGCGGGTCTGCCCTGCGGCGAAAACGAACTCTTTGTCGGGGACAAGTGAGGCTCTGCGGTCTTGTCTTGCTGGGCCTGCACGCGTATCTAGGGGCAACTTCCAAAGAATGAGACTGCCATGCCAAGCCTTGCCCCAAGCCCGCGTCCTGCCTCTGCCTCCGCTGCCTTGCTGTTGAGCGACGGGAGTGTTTTTTGGGGTAAAGCCCTTGGAAAGAAAGCGACTTTCGCGGCTGAACTCTGTTTCAACACGGGCCTTACCGGCTATCAAGAGGTGATGACCGACCCGTCTTATGCCGGTCAGACCATTACCTTTACTTTTCCGCACATCGGCATTGTCGGCACCAACGATGAGGACATCGAGTGTCTGACCGCTCATGCGCGCGGCGCGGTTTTGGCGGCAGACATTACCCGCCCGTCGTCTTGGCGCGAGCAGCAGCACTTCAACGACTGGCTTATCAGCCAAGGGCTTCCTGCTATCTGTGGTGTGGATACCCGCGAAATCACCCGCAAGCTGCGCGACGGCGGCGCGCTGGGTTGTGTGATCTTGCATCAAGAGGCCGATGGCAGCATTGACCTGGAGGCAGGCCAAGCAGTGCTGAACGCCTGGGGCGGACTGGAGGGCGCGGATCTTGCCGCCCAAGTGTCTTGCACGCAATCCTATACCTGGGACGAGACCTTGTGGGACTTGGGCCAGGGCTACGGCAGTATGCAGACACCGCAGCGCCACGTGGTGGCGGTGGACTTCGGCGCCAAGCGCAACATTCTGCGCTGCCTGGCCAACGAGGGCTGCCAGGTGACGGTGGTCCCGGCCAATACCGATGCTGATACGATCCTGGCGCTGAAGCCCGACGGCGTCTTCTTGTCCAACGGCCCCGGCGATCCGGCGGCCACCGGCGTGTATGCCGAAGCGATGATCAAGGGCGTTCTGGCCTCTGGCACGCCGCTGTTTGGCATTTGCTTGGGGCACCAGTTGCTGGCCCGCTCGCTGGGCGCGCAGACCAAAAAGATGCACATGGGCCACCGCGGCGCGAACCATCCGGTCAAAGACCTGACCACCGGCAAGGTCGAGATCACCTCGCAAAATCACGGCTTTGCTGTGGACGCGGACAGCCTGCCTGCGGGCGTCAGCCAGACCCACATCTCCTTGTTCGACAAGACCAACGAGGGCCTAGCCGTTGACGGCAAGCCAGTGTTCAGCGTGCAGTACCACCCTGAAGCCTCGCCAGGCCCGCAAGATTCGCACTATTTGTTCAAGCGCTTTGTGGACCTGATCGACCAGGCGCGAGCCTGAGGCGGACGATGAGCCAGGTGGCCGCTCATGTCGCGTAAGAGCGCCATAGGTCAGTGGCCGCGCAGCCAAGCGGGCAATCGCACGACGCGCTTAAGCTGGCGACAGATTGTCTGGCTGGTCGGACAAATCGTCTGGCCGGACCAGCGGGCCTTGCGTCGGCCCGGCTTGTTGCTGGCGGTGCTGACCATCTTGATTGTGTCGCGCTCTTTCGTCGTTCTGGTGCCAGCCTTGCAAGCGGCCATCGTCGGCCAGCTCGACCGTTCCTTAAACGGCGGCTTGTCGAGCCCGCAAGTGCTTTGGCTCAGCCTGCCGATCCTGCTGGTGATCGCCTTTGGCGTTACCCGCTCCTTGCAAAACACGCTGGAAGGCCTGGCCGATTTGCTGGTGGACTTCCTGTCCTTACCGGCCATTCGCCGCATTACCCTGCGTTCGTTTGAACACGTCTTGAACCTGCCCATGGCCTATCACCTGGACGCCAAGGCGGGCACCCTGTCGCAAGGCCTAAAGCGCGGCCTGTCGGCGGCTGAGAACCTGGCCAACCGCCTGCTGTTGACCCTGGGCCCAGTGCTGTTTGAGCTGAGCGCGGCGACGCTGGTGGTCTGGCTGTGGTTCGGTTGGTACGAGGCGGCGATTATCATCGCGATTGCCCTGGGCTATCTGGGCATTACCCGGCTGTTCGATCCCATCCGCAATACAGCGCTGATGACCGTCAATGCAGCCGAGGACCGGGTCAACGGTACGCTGATCGAAAGCTTGACCCATATCGAGAGTGTCAAGGTGTTCGGGGCCGCCCCGCGCCAACTTGAGGAGACCAACGCCGGGCTGCGTGATTATCAGCATGCCTCGATCAAGGTGTCGATCCACTGGCTGTTTCGCATCATGGCGGTTTGGTCTTTGTTGGGGCTGGGCTTGATCTTGATCCTGCTCGGCGTCACGCAGGAGATTATGGCCGGTGAGCGCGCGCTGGGTGACTTCGTCTTTCTGTCCGGCGTGACCATGGGCCTGTTTCGCCCGATTGCCATCTTGGCCATGATCGGGCGGCGCATCCAAGATGATATGATTCACACCGAGCGCCTCTTCGCCCTGCTGGATGAGCCCAACCCTTTGGCGGACGTTGCCGATGCCCCGGACCTGGTCTTGACCGAAGGCGCTCTGCGCATTGAGGCTGTGAGCCTTTGCTATCAGCCAGGCCGCGCGGTGCTGCAAGACCTGAGCTTGGAGCTGCCCGCAGGCAGCTTGATCGGCGTTGCGGGCCCCACGGGAGCCGGAAAATCGAGCCTGATCAAGCTGTTGTTCCGGCTCTACAAGCCTGAGAGTGGCCGCATTACCATCGACGGTCAGGACATATGGCAGGTCAGCGGTCTCAGTTTGATGCGCAACATGGTGCTGGTGCCCCAAGATACGGTGCTGCTGAACGACAGCATCGAGGCCAATTTGCGCTTCGCCAAACCCGATGCCACGCCCCAGGAGATGCAAGAAGCTCTGTGGGTGGCCTGCATTGATGATTTTGTCGCCCGCCAACCCCAGGGCCTAGCGACCCTGATCGGCGAACGCGGCCTCAAACTGTCAGGCGGTGAGCGTCAGCGCATGGCCATTGCCCGCGCGGTGCTCAAACGCCCGCGCATCTATGTGTTCGACGAGGCCACGTCTTCGCTGGATTCCAAGACCGAAGCCTTGGTGCAACAGCGCCTGGCGGCCGTGACCCAGGGCGCGACGCGGTTGGTGATCGCCCACCGCCTGTCCACCATCCAGGCCGCCGACAGCATCGCCGTGCTGGACCAGGGCCGCTTGGTCGAACACGGCAACCACACCGCGCTGTTAGAGGCAGGCGGGCTCTATGCCGCACTCTGGCAGAGGCAAAGCGACGGCACGCAAGGCTCATAGCCGCTTGCCTCTTGCGGGCAGGGCCGCTAAACAGGCGTGATTTATCCCGACAGCCTCTTCACACGCTCCCCCAGAGAAGGCCTCAGCATGCCCAAACGCACCGACCTCCAGTCCATCATGATTATCGGGGCTGGGCCCATCGTTATCGGTCAAGCTTGCGAGTTCGATTATTCCGGTGCCCAAGCGGTCAAGGCTCTGCGCCAAGAAGGCTATCGGGTCATTTTGGTCAACTCCAACCCCGCCACCATCATGACCGACCCCGAGCTGGCGGACGCGACCTATATCGAGCCCATCACCCCCGCCGTGGTGGCCAAGATCATCGAAAAAGAGCGCCCCGACGCACTGCTGCCAACCATGGGCGGCCAGACCGCGCTGAATACCGGTTTGGCGTTGGAGCAAGACGGCACCCTGGCCAAGTTCGGGGTTGAGCTGATCGGTGCCAAAGCGGAGTCGATCGAAAAGGCCGAAGACCGCCAGTTGTTCCGCGACGCCATGGACAAAATTGGTCTGGAGAGCCCACGCTCGATCCTGACCACCACCATCGACGAAGCCCGCGCGGCAGCCAAAGAGATCGGCTTTCCGCTGATCCTGCGGCCCTCTTTCACGCTGGGCGGCCAAGGCGGCGGCATCGCCTATAACCAGGACGAGTTTGAAAAGCTGATCGTTCAGGGCCTGGACCTGTCGCCCAACACCCAGGTGCTGGTCGAGGAGTCCGTGCTGGGCTGGAAAGAGTACGAGATGGAAGTGGTGCGCGATTCGGCGGACAACTGCATCATTATTTGCTCGATTGAGAACATCGATCCCATGGGCATTCACACCGGCGATTCGGTGACCGTTGCGCCTGCGCTGACCCTGACCGACAAAGAATACCAAATCATGCGCAACGCCTCGCTGGCGGTGCTGCGAGAAATCGGCGTCGATACCGGCGGCTCGAACGTGCAGTTTGCTTTGAACCCCGCGACCGGCCGCCTGGTGGTGATCGAGATGAACCCGCGCGTCTCGCGCTCTTCGGCGCTGGCCTCCAAAGCCACCGGCTTCCCGATTGCCAAGATCGCAGCCAAGCTGGCAGTGGGCTACACCCTGGACGAGCTGCAAAACGACATCACCGAGGTCACCCCGGCCTCCTTTGAACCGACCATCGACTATGTGGTCACCAAGATGCCGCGCTTCACTTTTGAGAAGTTCAAGGGCACGCCCGCTGAGCTGTCCACCTCGATGAAGTCGGTGGGTGAGGCCATGGCTGTCGGCCGTAGCTTTGCTGAGAGCCTGCAAAAAGCGCTGCGCTCGATGGAAACTGGTCTGACCGGGCTCAACGAGGTCGAGATCCCCGGCGCGCTGGCCGCAGACGGCAGCGTGAATACCGCCGCCATTTTGTCTGAGCTGGCCAAGCAAAAGCCCGACCGTTTGCTGACCGTTGCCCAAGCCTTCCGCTTGGGTCTGAACGAGGCGCAGATCGCGGGCGCGACCAAAATCGACCCCTGGTTCTTGCGTCAGGTCGAACACCTGGTGGCCGAAGAGCAAAGGATCATCAAGACCGGCCTGCCCAGCGACGCCGAGAGCTGGCAGGATGTCAAACAGCAGGGCTTTAGCGATGCGCGCCTGGCGCAGTTGACCAAGCACGACGAAGGGCTGGTGCGCGCGCGCCGGCTGTCAGCGGGCGTCGCTCCGGTTTACAAACGCATTGATACCTGTGCGGCTGAGATCCCCTCAGACACCTCCTACATGTACTCTTGTTATGAGGGCACGGGTCTGGCTCCGGGCGAGAACGAGGCCGACCCGAGCGAACGCGAAAAGATCATGATCTTGGGTGGCGGTCCCAACCGTATCGGCCAGGGCATCGAGTTCGACTATTGCTGTGTGCACGCGGCCTATGCCCTGCGCGAGGCGGGTTATGAGACCATCATGGTCAACTGTAACCCTGAAACGGTCTCGACCGACTACGACACCTCTGACCGCTTGTACTTTGAGCCGCTGACGCCCGAAGACGTGCTGGCCATCGCCCGCACAGAGCAGTCCAAGGGCAGCCTGAAGGGCGTGATCGTACAATTCGGGGGCCAAACGCCGCTGAAACTGGCCGCGACCCTTGAGCGCGAGATGATCCCTATTCTGGGCACCTCGCCCGATGCAATCGACTTGGCCGAAGACCGCGAGCGCTTCCAGGCACTGTTGCACGATTTGGGGCTGAAGCAGCCTGAGAACGCCATCGCCACCACCGAAGACGGCGTGCGCAAAGCCGCCGACGACATTGGCTATCCGGTGTTGCTGCGCCCCTCCTACGTTCTGGGTGGCCGTGGCATGGAGATCGTCAACGACCGCGAGCAACTGGAAACCTATGTGCGCGAGGCCGTGCGGGTGTCCGGCGACCAGCCGGTGTTGATCGATTCCTACCTGCGCGACGCGACTGAGGTGGACGTGGACGCCCTGTGTGACGGCGAGCAGGTCTTTGTCGCTGGCATCATGGAGCATATCGAAGAAGCGGGCGTGCATTCCGGCGATTCTGCCTGTTCTCTGCCACCCCACTCGCTGCCCGCCGACGTGATCGCTGAGTTGGAGCGCCAAGCGCACCTGCTGGCCCATGCGCTGAAGGTGCGCGGCCTGATGAACATCCAGTTCGCGGTTAAGGACGGCGAGGTCTACCTGATCGAGGTCAACCCGCGCGCCTCGCGTACCGTGCCGTTTGTCGCCAAGGCCACCGGCTTGCCGATTGCCAAGATTGCAGCCCAAGTCATGGCGGGCGCTAAGTTGGCTGATTTCGACCTGGCGCCTAAGACCAAGGGCCAGATCGCGATCAAAGAAGCGGTCTTCCCCTTCGAGCGGTTCCCCGGCGTCGATGTTATGCTGGGCCCAGAAATGCGCTCAACCGGTGAGGTCATGGGCCTGGATGCCGACTTCGGCCACGCCTTCTTAAAGGCCCAGATGGGCGCGGGCGTCAAGCTGCCGACCAGCGGTAAGGTCTTCATCTCGGTGCGCGATCACGACAAGGCGCGCGCGGCCCTGGTGGCCAAACGCTTTGTCGAGCTTGGCTTTGAGGTCTTCGCAACGGCGGGCACGGCGGCGGCGCTGGACGCGGCGGGCGTTGCCAACGAGCGGGTGAACAAGGTGCTGGAGGGACGCCCGCACATCGTTGATCGCATGAAGAACGGCGAGGTGGCGTTGTTGATCAACACCACCGAGGGCCGCGAAGCGATTCAGGACTCGTTTGAGATCCGCCAGACCGCTTTGATGCAGCGCATGCCCTACTTTACCACCATGGCCGGTGCCGAAGCAGTGGTGCAGGCGATTGCCGCACTGCAAAACCAGGACCTTGAAGTTGCCTCACTTCAATCCTATTCTATTGTCTAAGCACGAACAGAGGGCTCGGCCAAGCATGGCCGCGCCCTTTTGCTTTGTTCAACACTAGCCTATAGAAAGTGCCATAAGAGCATGCAAAAAATCCCAATTACAACCGGGGGCGTGGGCCGCTTAGAGGAAGAGCTGAAGCACCTGAAGGCCGTCGAGCGTCCCGCGGTGATCGAAGCCATTGCCGAAGCCCGCGCACACGGCGATTTGTCTGAGAACGCCGAATACCATTCGGCGCGCGAGAAGCAATCCTTTATCGAGGGCCGCATTCAGGAGCTGGAAGGCATCTTGAGCCTGGCCGATGTGATTGACGTGTCCAAGCTGTCCGGCGACACGGTGCGCTTTGGAGCCACCGTGACCGTCATCGACGAGGACACGGATGAAGAAGCCACCTATCAGATTGTTGGCGAGCAAGAGGCCGATATTAAGCTGAACCTGCTGTCGATCTCGGCGCCCTTGTCGCGCGCGCTGATCGGGAAAGGCGCTGGCGACTCGGTCGAGGTCACGACGCCCAAGGGCACCAAGTATTATGAAGTCTCTAAGGTGGCTTTCTTGTAGCGCCTTGCTGACGGTCAGCGACCTGGCTTCTAACATCCCTTGCAAAACCTGCTCGAAGCCAGCGCTACGAGCAGGTTTTTTTGTGTCCTGCGACTGTTCCCTCATCGCCGAGACCAGTGAGGCCAAGTCGCCGCATTGGCCGAGGCGGAACGGGTCCGCAGCAGCGAAACGGCACGAAACGGCACGAAACGGTCAAGTCACATCGACCCGCGCGCGCCATACAGCACAGCAAAAGCGATCCGCAACCCACGCATGTCTAGACCATAGGGGGCGGAAAGGTGGAAAGGGGCAGAGCAGCCCACATGCCTTAGGATAAGTCCTATCCCGGTTTGAGCGGTCCTAGCCGTATAGTTCGGATACGCGCTTATTTGATGGGATGCGCGCTGGGTTCGCCGAATCCTAGTGCTTTGGACCCTAAAAGCGAGAGCTATGAACGCTAAGATGGTTGTAAACCTATGGGGAAAACGCTGAGAAATTGAGGAGCACCGGTCGAATGCACGCCCAAAACTGCACTTTAGTTAGCGGTCGCATATCCGTTTGACTAGTTTTCCATACTGGTGGGCGGTTCGTGGGGATGACGCCTGCGCTGGTCAGGGCGATGCCCCAGGCGCATTGCAATGCAAAGGTTTTCAGGTGGATCGAATCCAAGGAACACAGTCGGTTTTTGCGCGCGCAAAGTACGCACTTGCCTTTTGGCGCTGGCTGCTCTGGAGCCTGGTTGGCCTGATGTTGGGGCTACCAGCACTGGCCTCGGCCGCCTGCTCTGGTGCTCCGGGCAGCATAGGCAAGGCAGGCGAGACTTACACCTTGGGCAACGGGACTGTTGTGTCCTGTGGCGGCCTGTTGATCGTTAACGAAGCCATGATGCGCGCGGTCATTGTATATAATGGAGGCAACGGTACTTTCGAATTTACCGGCGGCGCTGTTTACGCTGGCGTGACGGTTGCTGGCGCTGGCTCCTACACCTTCGCCCAGATTTACACCGGCCATGTCACCAGTTTGGTAGACATGTTCCGATTTGCCAGCACGTTCAACCAAGACATCAGCCGTTGGGACACCAGCGCGGTCACCGATATGAATACAATGTTTTTGGGTGCCACGATTTTTGACCAAGGCATCGGTGGTTGGGATACCAGCGCGGTCACGGGCATGAGAAGCATGTTCAACGACGCAAAATTTTTCAACCAGGACATCGGCGGCTGGGACACATCTCAAGTCCAGCTAATGGAATCTATGTTCCTAGGTGCCAGCGCCTTCAACCAGGACATCGGCGGCTAGGATACCAGCGCGGTCACCCACGCAAATCAGATGTTCCTCGCTGCTAAGGCCTTCAACCAAGACTTGAGCCGTTGGGACACCAGCAGCGTCATCTACATAAACAACATGTTCTACGAAGCGTTCGCCTTCAACCAAGACTTGAGCGGTTGGAACGTGTGTAATGTCATTACCCGCGACTTTTTTGCCAGCGGTGCGACCGCCTGGGTCTTGCCCAAGCCCAACTTCGGGGGCGCGCCAGCCTGCACCGGCGGCGACCGCGACATCAA
>JAUIBT010000023.1 GCA_030428255.1 Alphaproteobacteria bacterium
ATGCGCTCGCGTAAATCCGCCGATAAGGGTTTGCCCATGATCCACCTCCAAGGAGGGAGAATCACAAATCAAACAAAAAGGGAACCCCAAAAACAGATTCAGGCTAATCGCCCGACGCTCTAGGCTTTCAGATCCGTGTTGCCCTTGGCCACAAAATAGACCGCCACCAGCAACAACATGAATTGATAGGAAAACCCGCCGATTGGCGTGCCGTCCATGGGCATAAAGTGAAAGCCTTTGGGCCAGTGCACCATAAAAATGGCGCCCAGCATAACCGGGATAATGGCCAAGCCCGCCAGGCGTGTCACCAGATCACCCAGGCCATCGCGCCCCATCATCAGCAAGACGAAGCCGATGACCATACCGAGCCCGCCGGCCAGCTCGGCGATCGTCACCAGCGAGGCCACAAAGACGTTGCCGCCCAGCATCATATTGGCAAAGCCCGACAGTCCGGTGAGCTTTTGCCAGCCATAGAAAATAAAGGTTACGCCAAAACCGAGCCGCAATGCGAGCGGGCCGAGCGCGGCCATAGGGGAAACCAAACTCACCAGCGGATTGCTGGTTGATGTCTTGGCGGCGGTAGGATGTGCGATGTTCATAGCATGCCTCCTGTTTGAAGTTCGTGACGCCGAGACCCTGGCGTAATGCCGCGACAAAATCACCCAACGATGATTCACATTGACCAGACCAATCTGTGATGGCGATGTGAGCGGCGGGGCTGAAACGCAAGCCATATCGGACACAAAAAACCGGAGCCCCCGCCACGCTGGTGTGGGGAGGCTCCGGCCTTGGATCGACGAACAAAGATCGACGGAATGAGGGTGGGTCCTGGTTAGGCTTTGGGAGCCTCAGGCAAGAACTGCTGGAAGCCGCCCTTACGCAGCAGGTCAGTCTGCTCTTTGCTCAAAGAGTGACGGAACTCCATCATCAAACCGCGCAGCTCATGGCGGGCTTTTTGCTTGGCCTGTGCAGCCGTCTTCAGCTTTTCAAAGATGCCTTCCAAAGCGGCACGATCTTCATCGCTCAGCGCAGGATTGTTCAACAAGCGCTCCATAGCCATGGGGCCTTTGGGACCCTTGCGCCCTTCGTGCTCGCCCTGCTCATGGCCCCAGCCGCGGCCTTTCTTGGCATGGTCGCCGTGGTGGCCGGGCTTGCCGAAGCCAAGTTTACCGTGACCTGGCATACCGGACCCAGGCTTGCCTGGGCGCTGCATATAGCCCTGCTCTTCGCCCTCGTCGTCGTCATCGGCTTCTTCGCCATCATCGTCGTCGCCATATCCGTGCATGCCTTCGCCTCTTTCAGGACGCTCGCCCCAACCGTGGCGGCCCCATTTGCGGCCTTCACCGCCCCGTTCAGCCATGCGATCCATGCGCTCACACATGCGAGCAACCTGCTGCTCATCGGCGGTAACGGCGGCAATAATCTGAGACACCAAGTCTTGCTGCTCGGCGGTGAGGTTCAGCCCGCTCGCCAAGTTGGCTTGGAAGGCTGCCAGGTCTGCGTCGGCGGTATCGCCACAGACCAGGCGGGCGATGGGCAGCATGCCGCGACGTCCTTCGCCGCGCAGGTGGACCATGTGGACCTTGGCTTGGCCGGCGCCGGGGCCTTGGCCCAGGCGGCTGCCTTCATCGGCAAAGCTAGGGCTGGCCAGCGCCAAAACCAAAAATGAGCTGCCGATCAAAGCGGAACGAGATGCAAAACCAGACATAAGGAACTCTCCTGTTTTTCTTGAGTGGGGTGTGTGTGCTGTTTTGATGAGCTCAAGATGCCGGGCTCGTGTAACGCCGACATGTCAGGCCAAGCGGTTTTTTGTATCGTTTGTAACGCAAATAAGGCGAAGTGTTTCGCTTCGGTAAAGTCGATTGCAGCCGCGCGCAGAGCCTATACATTAAGGACATCTTACCAACAGGCGCACAGGCCCGGCCTGCGTGACCGCTTGATCCTCCTTCCTTCTCAAGGCCCTCCCATGCCCCAAGACAGCGCAGCCCCCATCACCATTGTTGCCGTTGATGACGAAACCGACATCGCCGAACTGATTGCTGATTACTTGGGTAAGCAAGGCTTTCGTGTCCTGACGGCAGACGGCGGCCCGGCCCTGTTCGATCTTCTTGAGCAGCAGGCTGTCGATCTGGTCTTGTTGGACCTGATGATGCCAGGTGAGGACGGCTTGTCGGTCTGCCGCCGCCTGCGCGCCCAACCGGACTACGCCAACTTGCCGGTGATTATGGTCACGGCCATGAGCGAGGATATCGACCGCATTATCGGCCTGGAGCTGGGGGCAGACGACTACATCGCCAAGCCCTTTAACCCCCGCGAGTTGGCGGCGCGCATCAAGGCAGTTTTGCGCCGCTCTGCCCGCCCAGAGCCGCAAGCCCGCCCCCACAATCAGGCTGGCGAGCGCCTCTATGGCTTTGCCGACTGGCGCTTGGATCTGGATGCTGCGCGTCTGCACAACCCTGACGGCGAGGAAATCGAGTTGACCGCCGGTGAATTCAACCTGCTGACCGCTTTGGTCGAGGCCGCGCCGCGCGTGCTGTCGCGCGACCACCTGTTGGATCTGACCGCAGGGCGCGAGGCAACGCCCTTTGATCGCGCCATCGACATTCAAATCAGCCGTTTGCGGCAAAAGCTGGAGCCCAACCCCAAAGCCCCGACTTTCATTCGCACCGTGCGCGGCCAGGGCTATGCCTTCGCCGAAACCGTGGTCAAGTTGAGCGTGTGACCCAGCCATGAGCCAGCACTCCCCGCGCCACCGCTTTGCCTTTAGTCCCACTTTGGGACTAGGGACGCGCGGCATCTTGGTCTTGCTCGCCGCCGCCTTGCTGGTCCAGGGCGTGGCCGTGGCCATCTTCGTTTGGGACCGCAGCCAGCGTGTCACGCCCGCCTTCCAGCGCCTGATCGCAGGTCAGTTGAGCGCGGCCGTCGAGCGCCTGGACGAGGCCGAAGGGCCCGCGCGCTTGCGCTTGGCGCGCCGCCTGGCCCCGCGTGGGCTGGTCATGCTGCCCGAAGAGCTGCTGCCGGTCGGCGCGGTTCAGCCGATTGCAGGAGCTATAGGCCGCCACGACTTCGTTGAGCTCGCGCGCTTGGTCGAACAGCGCCTGTCCACGCAAGGCGAAGAATCCATTCAGGTCGCGCCGGTCTTCTTGCGTGCGGATGACTTGCCCCAACCCTACTTCGAGGCCCTGTTCGATCGCCGCCCCATTGCGCGTATTCGTGGTGATCGACCCGTCTTTCGTCCAGGCGGGCTGGCTCCTCCCGACGGAGCTTTGCCCCCCGACGGGCAGCCGCGCTTTGACCCGTTGCGGCAAGCCCCCTTCGGTCAGGGCCAAGGTCGTCCGAGCTTGGATGAAGACCATTTGCGCCGCATGATCGAGCGTCACAACCGCGAACACGACGATGATGACGAGGAGCGCGAGCGCCCACCACTGCCCGCTTGGTTGGAGGCGCTGAGCGACAGCATCCAACCGGTCTCCGCCCTGTCTTTACAGCTCAGCGACGGCGGCCAAATCTACATGCTGCTGCACTTTGAAAACTCCGCGCCGGGCCTGGCTGTGGCGCCGCTGCTGCTGATCGGTCTGTTTGCCTTCTTGCCGCTGCTGCTGGCCTTCCTGGCCTTGGTCAAATTGCGTCAATCGACCTTAGGCCTGGGCGCGGCGGCCCGTCGCTTTGGCGAGGATTTGGACGCGCCCGAAGTGCAAATCAAAGGCCCGCACGAAGTGACCCAGACCGTTGAAGCCTTCAACGCCATGCAGGAGCGGATTCGCGGGCTGGTCGGCCAACGCACGCGCATGCTGGCAGCCATCTCGCACGATTTGCGCACACAGCTCACCAAGCTGCGGTTGCGGGCCGAGTTCATCGAGCCCGAGAGCCAGCGCGATAAAGCCGTTCGCGATATCCAGCGACTAGACGGCCTTTTGAGCCAGGTGGTGCAATTCGCGCGCATGGATGCGGGTGTCGCAGTGCCAGAGGCCGCCAGCCCCTTTGACTTCAGCGCTTTGCTCAGCGACCTGCACGATGACATGGACTGGGGCGATGATCTGAGCCTGTCGTTGCCCAGCAGCCTGCCGCTCAACCAGCAACGCAGCAATCTGGAGCGGGTGGTGGTCAATCTGGTCGAAAATGCCCTGCGCTATGGCTCGCGGGCTGCGCTGCACCTTGAGGCTTTGCCCAATGGCAGCCACCTGCGCCTAACGCTGGACGACGAAGGACCGGGCATTCCTGAGGCCGAGTTGACCCGGGTGTTTGAGCCCTTCTATCGCCTGGAATCTTCGCGCAACTTGGCCACAGGCGGCTCGGGGCTGGGCCTGTCCATCGTCAAGGGCCTGGTTGAGCTGATGGGCGGCACCTTGAGCCTGGCCAATCGCGCCGAGGGCGGCCTTCGGGTCACTCTGGAGCTGCCGCTCGACAGCCCCGCTTGGCAGGCGCAGGTCGCGGCGGAGACATAGGCGTTCGCGGGCTTGGCCTTAGGCCAGCGAGGCAAACATAATGGCGATCCAAACCAACCCACCGAACTGGACGTTGGATTTGAAAATCTTCAAGCACTGCGCTTGATCGTCGATGTTCGAGGCGCGGACCTGCCAAATCAAATGCCCACCAGCCACCAACATGAGCAGCAAGAAGACCGCACCTGCACCTGCCGACAAGCCCGCCGCGACCAACAGGATCCAGCTCAGAGCATAAAAGCCGCTGACCCAAGCCAAGGTGCGATCACCGAACAGCAGCGCCGTGGACTTAACGCCGACGATGGCATCATCGCTCTTGTCTTGGTGGGCATAGATGGTGTCATAGCCCAAGGTCCAAGCGATCCCTGCCAGATAGAGCAGGATCGGCGGCCAGCCCAAGCTGCCATGCCAGGCCGTCCAGCCGACCAGCGCGCCCCAATTAAAGGCCAAGCCCAGCACCACTTGCGGCCAATAGGTAACCCGTTTGGCAAAGGGGTAGACGGCGACAATCACCAGCGAGACAAGGCTGAGCGCCACCGTGGTCCAATTGAATTGCAGCACCACCACCAGCCCGGCCAGCGCTTGCAGCACCATAAAGACCGCGGCTTGCTTGCGGGTCACGCGGCCCGAGGGCAGCGGGCGCCCGGCGGTACGCTCTACCGCAGCATCGAATTCTACGTCCGCGATATCGTTAAGAGTGCAGCCCGCGCCGCGCATAAAAAACGCACCCAGCCAGAACAGCGCCACCATAGCCAAGGGCAGGACTTCGGCTTGATGCTCGTGCTGCTGAGCGGCCAGGCTGACAGACCAGGCGCAGGGCCAGAACAGCAGCCAGGTTCCCACTGGGCGATCCCAGCGCGCAAGCTGCGCATAGGGATGCGTCCAAGCAGGCAAAAAGCGCAGGAAGGAGCGGCTGGGGATATCGGTAAAGGTGGACATGGCGGCTAGGGCTTGTTGGTACTTGCAAGAAGCCCGAAGGTTAGGGCAGCTTAGATACCCTTCACATGTGCCAACGAGACGCTGTGGGTTAATCGATTATGCAGCGGCGCTGACGCCCGCCACTGTTCGCCGCTTTGCCCTTTCGCTCAGTCCCCAATTGAAGAGACGCTATGACCAAGCCCTCTGCCTCAGACAGCCAAGCCGCCAAACCGCGCGCACGCCTCTATGTCGAAGCCGATCTCAGCGCCGACGCACAGCTAGCGCTGGACAAAGACCAATCCCACTACCTGCGCAGCGTCTTGCGCGCCCAAGAAGGTCAAACGGTGGGCCTGTTCAATGGTCGCGACGGGCAGTGGCTGGCCGAGATCCAGACCATAGGCAAGCAGGCCGTGACCTTGCGTGCCGTGGCGCAGACCCGCGCACAAGAGGCTGCGGCGTCGATCTGGCTCTGTTTTGCGCCGCTAAAGAAAGACACCACCAACTTTGCGGTGGAAAAGGCCAGCGAGGCCGGGGCCAGCCGCATTTGGCCCGTGCTGACCCGCTTTACCAACTCCGAGCGGGTCAAGCTGGAGCGCCTGCAAGCGGTCGCCAAAGAGGCCGCCGA
This sequence comes from Alphaproteobacteria bacterium, assembly GCA_030428255.1. Taxonomy (GTDB): domain Bacteria; phylum Pseudomonadota; class Alphaproteobacteria; order UBA7985; family JAUIBT01; genus JAUIBT01. The sequence continues at coordinate 5,986 of JAUIBT010000023.1, forward strand.
GCAGTGCGAGCGGCTCAGCCTGCCGCACGTCGAAGCGCCGAGGCGCCTGGACCAACTGTTAGCAGACTGGCCGCAGGACCGCCCGCTAATCGCTTGCGCTGAAAGCGGGAGCCAGCGCGTCGCCTTGCTGAGCGCCTTGGCCGAGCTGGCTCCCGAGGGGCTGCCTAGCAGCGGCTTGGGCCTATTGGTCGGCCCCGAAGGCGGCTTTCATGCCGACGAATTGGCGCTGCTACAGCGCCTGCCCTTTGTCACCTGCGTCAGCTTGGGCCAGCGGATCTTGCGCGCCGAAACTGCGGTGGCCGTCGCCTTGGGCGGCCTGCAGCTCTATTTGGAGGCCCGCCAGCCGCCGCAGTAAGCCCTGCGTCAGGCCTTTTCCATTTCCAGGCCTTGTTCTGAGCGCCGCCAAGGTCTATTTGCAGCCCCATATCCGAGGCGCAGCCTCGCCGCTTTATCACTAGGAACTTGCCTATGTCCGGACCATCGGCCCCCGATCTGCGCCCCGTCGAAACCAAAGATGATTTGATTTCGTATTTTCAAGGCGGCTGCAAACCCAAGAGCGACTGGCGTATCGGCACCGAGCACGAGAAGTTCAGTTTCAACACCGCAACCCTGGAAGCGGTGCCCTACGAAGGTCCCAACGGCATCGAGGCCCTGCTGACAGGCCTGCAAGAGCGCTTTGACTGGGAGCCCTTAACCGACAACGGCAAAATCATCGGCCTAAAAAAAAGCGGCTATGGCTCGATCAGCCTGGAGCCCGGCGGCCAATTTGAGCTGTCCGGCGCACCGCTGGAAAACCTGCACGAGACCTGCTCTGAGGTTCACAGCCACCTGGACGAGGTGCGCAGCATTGGCGCGCAGTTGGGCATTGGCATGCTGGGGCTGGGCTTCACACCCGTCGGCACCCGCGAAGACACACCCTGGATGCCCAAGTCGCGCTATAAGATCATGCGCTCTTACATGCCCAAGGTCGGTAGCTTGGGCCTGGATATGATGCTGCGATCTTGCACCATTCAGGTCAATTTGGACTACGCCAGCGAGCCCGACTTCGTGGACAAGCTGCAAGTTGGCTTGGCGCTGCAGCCCGTGGCCACGGCACTGTTTGCCTCATCGCCTTTCACCGAGGGTAAGCCCAATGGCTACAAATCTTACCGTGCGCGGATCTGGCAAGATACAGACGCCGACCGGACCGGCAACCTGCCCTTTGCATTCGAAGCGGGCATGAGCTTTGAGCGCTATGTCGATTACGTGCTGGAGGTGCCCATGTATTTCGTCATGCGCGACGGCCAATACATCGACGTGTCCGGCCAATCCTTCCGCGACTTTTTGAAGGGCGAGCTGCCGGGCCTGCCGGGCGAGAAGCCCAACATGGGCGACTGGGCGGACCACATCTCAACCTGCTTCCCAGAGGTGCGGGCCAAGACCTTTTTAGAGATGCGCGGCGCGGACGGTGGGCCTTGGGCCTCGATCTGTGCCTTGCCCGCGCTGTGGGTGGGCCTGCTGTACGACGAACAAGCGCTGAGCCAAGCCAAAGACCTGATCGCTGACTGGAGCGCCGAGGAGCGCCGGGCGATGATGCTGGCGGTGCCCAAGGGCGGCCTGCAAACGCCGTGGCGGGGCGGCGACCTGCAAGCGCTGGCCAAGCAGGTGGTGGAGATCGCAAGCGGCGGCCTGGAGCGCCGGGGCTTTCTGGATCGCAACGGCGAGGACGAGCGGCGCTTGCTGCGCATCTTGGTCGAGCGTGCCGACTCTGGCCGCAACCCTGCCGACGATCTGTTGGCGCTGTATCACGGCGATTGGCAGGGCGACATCACCCGCGCCTTCCAAGACTACGCCTACTGATTAGCTGCCTGGTCGACATCCCTGGTCGACATCCCCGGTCGACACCCCAATTGGCATCCTGGTCGGCGGGCACTCGGTTCCGCCCGCGCGTCCTTCTGACGGACGCAGGGCGCAATTCGGCGCTGGATTCGGACCCTCGTGGCTCCGTCTTGCCCAAGCCGGTGGGCGAAATCGCGCAGTTGGCCGCGCCAAAGCGCCGCGTGCGCACAGCAAATCTGCCACCAAAACGGCGCGCTTTGCCAGCGAATCGCCCCTGACCTTGTCCTTGCCGCTCTGGCTAGACCATTTGCGCCCGTCCTTGCGTCAAATTGGCGATAATGCCCCCTCCGGCACCGCTTGACGGCCCCTAGGCTTGCGGGCATAAGGACGCTGCGTTTGCAGACCTGGCTCGCCGAGCTAAGCGCGTGTCCGCAAACCCCAGCATCCGAGACTCCCATGTCTGACCCAAAGTTTGACGACTTCAAACACCGCCTTGAAGCCGCGCAGAACGCGCACAAGCCCAAGGCATCGAAACGATCGGCTTCAGCAGCCGGTATGGGTGCAGGCATGCGGATCGCCATCGACTTTGTGGTCGCTGTGGCGGTTGGCTTTGGGATCGGATTGGGGTTGGACCGGCTACTTGGCACCAAGCCTTGGTTCATGCTTGTCATGTTTGCTTTCGGCATCGCTGCCGCCTTTCGCAACGCCATCCGCACCGCTGAGAAGCTGGATGCGGAGGCGAAGGCACGGCGCGAGGCAGAAACGGCCAATCAGGCGGCGCCAGACGTAAACCATTTACCTGCCTCCGCGACTGTTTCGGAGCAGGGCCAAAAGACCCACGGTCTCGGCTGGTCGGACGATGAGGACGACGAGAACGAGCCTTGGATACACGAGTCAAAGAATTAGGAGCGCGCTAATGGCCGATCCCATGAAACAGTTCCAGGTATCAAAAGTCTTTGATACCGCGCACCCAACCGAGTTCGGTCCATTCGACCTGAGCTTCACCAACTCTGCCTTGGCGATGGTTGTCGTCGTCGCTTTGGCTCTGTTGGTTATGGGCGCAGCAGCGGTCCGTGCGGCCGTTGTCCCGGGACGTATGCAGGCTGTGGGCGAGATGCTCTATGACATGGTCGCGGGCATGGTACGCGAGAACGTCGGCAAAGAAGGGCGTCCTTACTTCCCCTTCTTCATGGCGCTGTTCTTGTTCATCTTGTTCGCCAACGTCCTGGGCATGTTCCCGGTCTTCTTTACGGTCACCAGCCACGTCGCGCTGAACTTCTTCATCGCTATGATGATCTTCTTGGCGGTTACGGTCATCGGCCTGGTGCGCCACGGCGGTCACTTCTTCAGCCTGTTCTTGCCGCACGGCACGCCTTGGTACATGGCGCCGATCATTATCCCGATCGAGGTCATTTCCTACCTGTCGCGCCCCATGAGCCTGTCGGTTCGTTTGTTCGCCAACATGCTGGTGGGCCACGTGCTGCTTAAGGTTATCGCGGGCTTCGTGATCTCACTGGCCGCTGGCCCCATCGTGCTGCAAGCACTGGGTGTTTTGACTTTCTCTGCTCTGCTGCCCATCGTGGCGCTGGAGTTCTTGGTGGCAGGCCTGCAGGCCTACATCTTTACGATTTTGGCGACCGTGTATTTGCACGACGCCATTCACTTGCACTAAGGGTCGGTCGGCTCTTCATTTGCACTCTTTCTCACCTTAAAAACCCTTCTTATGGAGATGACAATGGACGGTTCTATTGCCGAAATGGGTAAGTACATCGGTGCTGGTCTGGCCGCTGCAGGCATGATCGGCGCAGGTATCGGTGTTGGTAACATCTGGGCTTCTTACTTCAACGCACTGTCTCGCAACCCTGCGTCTAAGGACGACATCGGCGCGAGCGTTTTCATCGGCTTTGCGGTAACAGAGGCGATTGCTCTGTTCGCACTGCTGGTTGCTCTGATCCTGTTGTTCGCCGTTTAATCTGCGAACAATCGGTTAGACGATTGCGATGGTCCGGCCGGGCTCTTGTCTTTATCGCTTCGGCGGTAAGGGCAGACCGGCCGTCCCTTCCCACTCTCATGAAACCTGGGCCATTGAACCTGGGCGGAGCGGGGCGCTGGGTCGATCTTAGCCACCTTCGGCTTGTTTTGCTTTTAAGGCTTGCGCTCCTGCTGCGCGACTTGAGCCTTAACAGCACAACAAGCTGCCGATCTTAGGTGACGGTGCGCCATCGCGGCTCTGTCACACCCACAAGGTCCGTAGCTCCAGGCCACCGAGCCTGCCTTTCTGACACGTGGTGCCGCCCTGGCCGGTATCGCCGACTAGAGCTCTGTTCAAAGGAGACAAGCATGCCTCAGTTTGATCAAGTCGATACCTTTATCGGCCAAGTCTTTTGGTTCATCATCACCTTCGGCATCTTGTACGTTGCCCTGGTGGCCTACGTCCTGCCCCGCATGGCCGCCACGTTCGAGCAGCGCTCGAGCAAGATCGACGGCGATCTGGCAACCGCTGAAAAGATGCGCCAAGAAGCCGAAGACGTGCGTGCAGACTACGAAACGCAGTTGGCCCAAGCCAAGGCTGAAGCCCACGAGCAAGCGCGTCAAGTCGCAGACGAAGTGGCCGCTGAAGCGGCTGCCCGCTCAGCCGAACTGAACGCTCAATTGGCCGAACAGGCCGCCAAAGCTGAAGCCAGCATTCGCGCCGCGCGTGAGCAGGCCCTAGCTGAGCTGCCCGCCATCGCCGAAGAGGCCACCGCCGCTATGGTGGACAAACTGATCGGTGGTGTTGATCGCAGCACCATTTCTGGCGCGATTTCGAACAACGCCTAAGGCCTGACAAGAACAAGGACATCACCCCATGAAAAACGCGATGAAGTCTGCTTCAAGCCTGGTCTACACCGGGTTGACACTGGGTCTGACAAGCTTTGCATTGGCAGGCAGCGCAGCCGCCGAGACCAACACGCAAGGCACAGGCAATGAAGCCGCCCACGGCGAAGCAAGCGAGGCCGCCCACGGCGCTACCGATGCCGCCCATGGTGCTGCCGACGCCGCCCATGGTGCTGCGGACGGGGCTCACGGTGGCTGGTTTGAGGCCGAGAATATCGTTCTGGCCGCCGTACTGCTGTTTGTTTTCTTTGTTATGTTCAAGGCTGGTGGCGCCATCCTGGGCATGCTTGATGAGCGCGGAAACAAGGTGCGCAGCCAGCTCGCCGAAGCGCAAAAGCTGCGCGAGGAAGCCCAGGCCATCTTGGGCGAAATGAAGGCCAAGCAAGAAGCTGCCAAGGAAGACGCCGCCAAGATTGTGGCGCAAGCCAAGGCCGATGCAGAGCACGCGCGCGCCAAGGCTATGGCTGACTTGGAAGCCTCCATCGCCAACCGCCAAGCAGCGGCGGCTCAGAAGATCAAGCAAGCCGAAATTTCGGCCATCGAGGATGTCAAGCAGAGCGCCATCGCGCTGGCCAGCCAGGCCGCTGCCAAGGTCTTGGCCAACCACATGGCTGCCGGCAATGCTAGCAGCTATATGGACACGGCCCTCAAGGAAGTGCAGTCGCGCCTCAGCTAAGGGCCGCTTGGTCTCGCCAAAGTGCGATCACATGTGCAAAGCCCAGCACAGCAAAATCAAAGCCTCGCCATCCGCGGGGCTTTTTTTTGTGTTCTAACAGCCGCAACCTCGGCTAGCATGCGCGCCACCCGCCCGCGTGAGGCCCCCTGCAACGCGCGGCCCCTGCAACGCGAGGCCCTTGTTGCGGCCTGCCAAATACCCTGCCCAGTGAGCCCTTTCGTGACCCAGGTGCTTTTCCGCTCTGTCCTTTCTTTGCTGCGCAGCCTGGCAGTGGTGGCGGGCGCTGTTCTGCCGCCAACCTGGCGCAGCCTGAGCCTTGGCGGATTTACCCTGGTGGCGCTGGGTCTCTCGGCCAGTCAAGCCAGCCGCTTACCGAACCTTCCTGACCTGCTGTCTTTGCGTGCCGCGCCGGTCACTTTCATTCCGCGCATTCCAGGCCGGGTTCAGGTGGGCGCCCTCACCTACCTCAGCGGCTTGAGTCTCTCCTCGCCCAATCCCAACTTTGGCGGCTTGTCCGGCCTGTTGGCGGACGAGCCCGATGGTCAACTGACGGTGGTCACAGATCGCGGCTACCTTCTCAGCCTCGCTCCGCGCTATGGTGCCGACGGCGTCGTGTTGGGCGTCACCGAGGGTAAGATCGGCCGCTTGCCGCTCGAACGGGGGCTCAACCAGAGACGCTTGGCCAACAAGGACGCCGAATCCTTAGCCCGCAGCCCTGACGGCCGCCTGACCGTTGCCTTTGAGCGCAATGATCGCGTGCGGCTCTATGACCGCGATCTCAACGCCCGCACTCTGCCCAAACCCGTCGCGCTAGAGCGCAGCCGCTGGAACGGCATTGAAGCGCTGACCGAGCTGCCCGACGGCCGTTTGTTTGCCTTATCAGAGGGGATCAAGCGCGGCGGTGGGCTGCGCGCTTGGCTCTATGAGCGCGGGCAATGGTCGGTGCTGGTCTATAAATCCAAGCCTGACTTCTCGCCCACCGGTGCCACCTTGTCCCCCGACGGCAAGACGGTCTTCATCGTCGAACGCCGCTTTATCTCCTATTTTCAAGGCTTTGAAGCGCGGGTCGTGCAGGTTCCCGTCGATAAGCTGCGCGCCAATGCGGTATTGCACCCGCGAACAGTGGCCGACTTCCCAGCTGGCTCGATTGCTCAGGCCAACCTTGAGGGCATTGCGGCGGTTAAACTGCCGGACGGTCGGCTCAGCCTGCTGTTGATTTCGGACAACAATTTCGTGCCCTACCTGCAGGCCAACCTGCTGCTGCAATTCGCCTATGATCCCCAGCGCTTGCCGCGCGATCCAAACCAACCACCGAAACCGGTTGCCAAACCTAGGGCCCTGGCGCTATAGCAAGCTCCCGATTGCAATCCGCACTCGACCGGGCCTCGGCTTCCTGAGGTTTGGATCCAGCCGCCTATCTCGCGGCCTGACATAAACGGAGACCTCGATGCGTCCTCATCTGACCGCCCTGGCCGTGGCCATGGGCTTTGTTGTGCTTGCCTCAAACCTTTTGGTGAGCCACAACATCGACATTCAAGCCGACTACGTGTGGTTCGGCACCCCCGGCACCGTCAATTTTGCCAACTGGTTCACCTTCGGAACCTTCACCTTCCCCCTGGCTTTCCTGATTACCGACGTCACCAACCGCTTGTTCGGCCTGTCCGCCGCACGCCGCGTTGTGCTGGTCGGTTTTGCTGTCGGCGTGGTCATGTCGATCTATTTCGGCAATCCGCGCATTGGCATTGCCTCTGGCACCGCCTTCTTGATCGGCCAAATGCTGGACGTGTCGATCTTTGACCGCCTGCGCAACGGCCCGATCTGGCAAGCGCCGGTGATTTCTTCGCTGGTGGCTTCGTTGGTTGATACCTTCTTGTTCTATTGCTTGGCCTTTGCGCCGCTGGGCATCTTTGGTCTGACCGGTGCGGATTTCCCTTGGGCTCAGGTCGGTTTGGGCGATTTCGGCGTCAAGGTGGCCATGGCCTATGTGCTGCTGCCGATCTACCTGGTGATCGTCAGCATGTTCGCAAACGGCCGCAAAACCGAGGCCTAATCCCGACGTGCAGATCGAGGCCTTCGACTTCCCCCTACCGCCCGAGCGCATCGCTCAGCTCCCGGCCGAGCCGCGTGATGCAGCCCGGCTGCTGTCCTGCCTCGGCGGGCGGTTGGAGGATCACGGCGTCTTGGATCTGCCCGAGCTGCTGATGCCTGGCGATCTGCTGGTGGTCAATGACACGCGCGTTTTGCCCGCCCGTCTGACCGCCAAGCGGGGCGAGGCCAAGGTGCAATTGACCTTGCATCAGGACTTGTCGCTTCTGGCTGCCAACCATGGCCTTGGCCAGACCGACCGCCTAGACCCCTACCGTGGACAGGACCGCTGGCTGGCTTTTGCCAAGCCCGCCAAAAAGTGCCGGGTTGGCGACCGGCTGGAGATCGGCCCGCGCCTGGCCGCCCAAGTCCTGGCACGTGACGGCGGCGAGGTCGCGCTGGCCTTTGAGCACGACTTCGACCACCTCGCCCAAGCGCTTGAGGCCTATGGCGCAATGCCGCTGCCGCCCTATATCAAGCGCGACGGCAAGGATGATCGGGATGATCAGCGCTATCAAACGCTGTTTGCTGACCGGCCCGGAGCCGTGGCCGCCCCCACTGCTGGGCTGCACTTTACCCCTCGCCTCATGGCAGCCCTAGCCAAGCGCGGGGTTGGCTCGGCGCAAGTGACGCTGCATGTCGGCGCTGGCACCTTCCTGCCGGTCAAGGTGGAGGATACCCGCGATCACGTCATGCATTCAGAGTGGTGCGAGGTGTCCGAGGCTACAGCCGAGGCCTTGGTGCGCACCCGCCAAGCGGGCGGGCGCATCGTGGCAGTCGGCACCACCAGCCTACGCACCCTGGAGGCTACTCAGGGCCAGCCCGGCTGCATCGACACCGATATTTTCATCACCCCGGGCTATGACTTCGGCCAAGTGGACCTGCTGTTGACCAATTTCCACCTGCCCAAATCGACGCTCTTCATGCTGGTCTCAGCCTTGACCTCGCTGGACTTCATGCAGCGCGCCTATGCCCACGCCATCGCCCAGGAGTATCGCTTTTTCTCCTATGGCGATGCTTGCCTTTTGGAGCGCTTCTCATGAGCCTGACCTTCGACCTTTTGGGCCAAGATGGCAAAGCCCGCCGTGGCCGCCTGAACACCGCGCACGGCACCATTCAGACCCCCTGCTTTATGCCGGTCGGCACCGCTGGCACGGTTAAGGCCATGCTGCCCGAAAACGTCGCTGGCACCGGGGCAGAGATCATTTTGGGCAACACCTACCACCTGATGCTGCGTCCCACTGCTGAGCGGGTTGCGCGCCTGGGCGGCCTGCACGAGTTTATGAACTGGCCGGGGCCGATCCTAACCGACTCTGGCGGCTTCCAGGTCATGTCGCTGGCCGAGCTGCGCAAGCTGACCGAAGAAGGCGTGACCTTCCGCAGCCACATCGACGGATCGCGCCACACCATCACGCCCGAGCGCTCGATGGAGATCCAGACCCTGTTGGATGCCACCATCACCATGGCATTTGACGAATGCACGCCCTATCCATGCAGCAAGGACCAGGCCGCGGCCTCCATGGAGCTGTCCATGCGCTGGGCGGATCGCTCGCGCTCGGCCTTCCAGCAGCGCACGGGCTATGGCCTGTTTGGCATACAGCAGGGCTCGGTCCACCCGGACCTGCGCCAGCAGAGCGCCGAAGCCCTGACCCAGATCGGCTTTGAGGGCTACGCCATTGGCGGCCTGGCGGTCGGGGAAGGTCAAGAGCTGATGTTCAAGACCTTAGATTATTGCGTCGATATGCTGCCCGCCGACAAACCGCACTACCTGATGGGTGTCGGCAAGCCCGACGATCTGGTGGGCGCGGTGGCGCGCGGGGTCGATATGTTCGACTGCGTGCTGCCGACCCGCTGTGGGCGCACCGGCCAGGCCTTTACCCGCCGCGGGGCGGTCAACATCAAGAACGCCCGCCACAAAGACGACCCGCGCCCGCTGGACGAAGCCTGCGGCTGCCCGGCCTGCCGTCAGTATTCCAGAGCCTACCTGCACCACCTGATCCGCGCTGACGAGATCCTGGGGCTCATGCTGATGACCTGGCATAATTTGCAGTACTATCAGGACCTGATGGCCGACATGCGCGCAGCCATCGAAGCCGAGACCTTTGGCGCCTTTTACCAGACTTTCCACCAGGTCTATCGTAGCGGCGATATCGAACCGCTGTAACCTTCCAACCAAGGACACCCATCATGAACGACAGCTTGCCTCCCTGCCCTGCCTGCGGCTCGGCCTATGCCTATGAAGACGGGGCGCTGTTGGTCTGCCCGGAGTGTGCCCACGAGTGGGACCCCAAAGCGGTAGCCACAGATGGCAACGAGGAGGCCTTGGTGATCAAGGACGCCAACGGCGCGATCCTGCAAGACGGCGATACCGTAACGGTGATCAAGGACCTAAAGGTCAAGGGCTCGTCGCTGGTGATTAAGGTCGGTACTAAGGCCAAGAACTTGCGCCTGCTGGGCGGTGATCACGACATCGAGGGCAAAGTCGATGGCCAGGGCACGATGGGGCTCAAGTCTCAGTTCGTGAAGAAGGTCTGACCCGCAAACCCCGCAGGTGGATTTGCGGCAGACAATAAAGCAAACCCCGTAGGTGGATTTGCGGCAGACAATAAAGCAAACCCCGTAGGTGGATTTGCGGCAGACAATAAAGCAAACCCCGTAGGTGGATTTGCGGCAGGGCAACCCCGCAAACCCCGCAGGTGGATTTGCGGCAGGGCAACCCCGCAAACCCCGCAGGTGGATTTGCGGCAGACAATAAAGCAAATCCCGTAGGTGGATTTGCGGCGGGATATAGCGCAAACCCCGAGGCCCTTAGGCCGACAGTGGATTGGCGCGACCATGCTCATTCGATACAGGGAAAATAAAGGCGCTTCGGCCAATCCCCTAGACCTGGCGAAGCGCTCTTTATGTCTCACCGCTCTTGGTCAGCGCCCTGGAGCAGGTTTCGTTATCTTGCATTCACTCAACACGCGTCGACGAGCGCGGCGTCGCCGTGACCACTGAACCGTCGGATAAATCGTTGCAATACACGCTGAATCAAGGCTTTGCACGGCGTGGCGCGACGCGGCTTTGCCTGCGCTATTTAATTTTAACGCAAATGCACCTTGCGAACCTTTGGCAGACTCCAGGGCGATTGCTCGGGCTTTGCGCAAGATAGACGCAAGTAAAGTCGAGCACCCATACGCTAGGCTCAGCTCAGCGCGCCGTGGCAATGCTTGAACTTCTTGCCCGAGCCACACGGACAGGGCGCGTTGCGCGGGACCTTGCCCCAATCCTCAGCACCGTCAGCCTGTGCTGCGTCGCCCGTCTGGGCTTCGCCTGCCACCTGCTCGGAATCGGCCGGGGCCTGCTCGCGGGCCCGCTCAGCAGCAGCCTGCTGCTCGGCGGTCTGTACCTGCACATTCAGCAGGTAAGCCGTGACAGTGAAACGCAAATTGGTCAGCATTTCTTCAAACAAACCAAAGGCTTCGCGCTTGTACTCGTCCAGCGGATTGCGCTGGCCGTAGGCGCGCAGGCCAACGCCGTCGCGCAACTGGATCAGCTTTTGCAGGTGCTCGCGCCAGTTTTGGTCGAACAATTGCAGCAACAAGGATTTTTCGACATAGCGCATGGTTTCGGGGCCAATGGCGACCGCTTTTTCAGCCATGACGCGATTGAAGATGTCCTCGATACGCTTGATCAGCTCCTCGTCGGCCACGCCTTCTTCTTTGACCCACTCGTCAACCGGCAGCTCAATGCGCAGTTTGTCGATCAGCGCCTGACGCAGGCCCGGCGCGTCCCATTGGTCGGGGTAGGAGCCCGGCGGGATATAAGCTTGCACCAGGCTGGTGATGGCTTGTTCGCGCATTTCTCGCACGGTATCCACCACCTCTTCGGCGTCCATGATGTCCAAGCGCTGCTCGAACACCACCTTGCGCTGATCGTTCATCACGTTGTCGAACTTGACCACGTGCTTACGAATTTCAAAGTTGCGCTCCTCGACCTTTTTCTGAGCCTTTTCAACGGCCTTGTTGATCCAGGGGTGGACGATAGCCTCGCCCTCTTCCAGGCCTAGACGCTTGAGCATGCCGTCCAAGCGCTCAGAGCCAAAGATGCGCATCAGATCGTCGGTCAGGCAGAGATAGAAGCGCGACTCACCGGGGTCGCCCTGACGGCCAGAACGGCCGCGCAACTGGTTGTCGATGCGGCGGCTTTCGTGGCGTTCGGTGCCCAACACGAACAGGCCGCCCGCGTCTTTGACGATCTGCTTGGCTTCCGCGATTTCAGCTTTGATGCTGTCGGTAATGCGTTGGCGTTCGGCTTCGTCCTCAACGCCCTCCAATCCTTGGCGCAGGCGCAGGTCCAGGTTGCCGCCCAGCTGAATGTCGGTACCGCGGCCAGCCATATTGGTGGCGATGGTCACCGCGCCCGGCCGACCTGCATCGGCCACGATCTGAGCCTCTTGCTCGTGATAGCGCGCGTTCAGAACCTTGTGCGGGATGCCGCGCTTTTTCAGACGTTCAGCGAACAGCTCTGACTTTTCGATCGAAACCGTGCCGACCAAAACTGGCTGGTTCTTGGCGTGGCACTCTTCGATCTTGTTGATGATGGCCGCGACCTTTTCTTCAAAGGTGCGATAGACCTCATCGTCCTGGTCCAGGCGCGCTACCGGCTCGTTGGTCGGGATCTCGACCACGTCCAGGCCATAGATGTCCAGGAACTCGTCGGCCTCCGTGGCGGCCGTACCGGTCATACCCGCCAGCACGTCGTAGGAGCGGAACAGGTTCTGGAAGGTGATCGAGGCGACGGTGATGTTTTCGCGCTGTACGGTCACGCCCTCTTTGGCTTCCAATGCTTGGTGCAAGCCTTCGGACAGGCGGCGGCCCGACATGGCTCGGCCGGTGAATTCGTCGATCAGCACCACCTCGTTCTTGCGCACCATATAGTGCACGTCTTTTTCCAGCATAGCGTGAGCGCGCAGAGCCGAATTGGCGTGGTGCAGCATGGTGATGGCCGCAGCGTCGAACAAAGACTGGCCTTCTTCCAGCAAGCCTTGCTCGTACATCTGGGCTTCGACGAACTCCAGCCCTTCGTCAGTGAAGATCACCGTGCGCTGCTTTTCGTCTTTTTCATAGTGCTCGGGCTTCAGGCCCTTCATCATGCTATCGACGGCCTGATACAAGGTGCCCGAGTCGTCCGATGGGCCCGAGATAATCAAGGGCGTGCGCGCCTCGTCGATCAGGATCGAGTCCACCTCATCGACGATGCCGTAGTGGAAACCGCGCTGGACCATGTCGGCCTTGCGGTGCTCCATGTTGTCACGCAGGAAATCGAAGCCGATTTCGTTGTTGGTGCCATAAGTCACGTCGCAGGCATAGGCCGCGCGGCGGGCGGCCTTGACTTGCTCATAGGGTGCATCTTCGGGCAAGCCCATGCCCTGGCTGATACAGCCGGTGGTCATGCCCAGGAAGCCGTAGACCTTGCCCATTTCTTCAGCGTCGCGCTGCGCCAGGTAGTCGTTGACCGTCACAACGTGGGCACCGTCGCCGGTCAAGGCATTGAGATATATAGGCAAGGTTGCGGTCAGGGTCTTACCTTCACCGGTCTTGGCTTCGGCGATCATGCCTTGGTGCAACACGATGCCTGCCACCAACTGCACGTCGTAGTGGCGCAGGCCCAGCGTGCGCTTTGAGGCTTCGCGCACCACGGCAAAGGCTTCTTGCAGCAGGTCGTCCAGATCCTCGCCGTTTTCCAAGCGCGCGCGGAATTCGACGGTCTTGGCCTTCAGCTCTTCGTCGCTCAGCGCCTCCATTTCGGGCTCGAGTGCGTTGATCGCCACTACATCTTTTTGCAGCTTCTTCAGATAGCGATCGTTCGCCGAGCCAACCACGCGGCGGATAAGAGATTGTAGCATGGGGTCCTCTGACGGGGAAATGCGCGCTGGCTCGGGCGTGACGCAGAGCGATACCCAGGCCAAAACGGTTTATAAATGCCGCCAACACATAAGAGCGCAACCCGCCCCTGTCAATTGAGGTGGCACCGCTGGCGGTCAGATCACGGCTTCGCGGGCCCGTCATGCGACCATCGGTCGAGGCAAGCAGGCACTGCGCCCGTGTCCAAAGCAAGATTTCAGGCCGACAGGGCTGGCAGTTGCGCCAATTGCGGTCTAGACTTTAGGGCCTAGAATGAGCCAAGACCAGGGCGCGTCCTGCGCGCAGTTTGAAAGGACGGACTATGCTGATTACACCGGGCACTTGGGTGCTGCATCCAACCCAGGCAGACTGTGGGCGCGGCCAAGTACAGTCAGTTGTGGGCCAGCGCGTCACGGTCAATTTCGAGCACGCGGGCAAGGTGGTGATCAATGCGGCGGTGATATCGTTGATTCTGGCCGACGAGCCCGCTGCTCAAAGCCTTCATGTCTAGGAAGAGGCGCACCCATGACCGCCTATGTTATCGGACAAATGCAGATCCACAACCGTGATTGGATGGCAGACTATTTTGCCCAAATCCCGGCTGTGGTGGCCCGTCATAGGGGCGCGTTCGTGGTTCGCGGCGGCGAACCGGAGCGCTTGGAGGGCAGCGAAACTCTGCCAGACGCCGCCTTTATCATTGCCTTTCCAGATCGCGCCCACGCCACAGCGTTTTGGGCTTCGGCGGAATTCCAGACGCTTGCGGTCTTGCGCCGCTCTGGATCGACGCTGAACGCGATTTTGGTCGATGGGCTGCCAGATGCCTGATACAAATTCTGGAAGCAGGAGGAGGCGCGGATGATCCAGACCCAAAGACGAGCGCAAACGAGGCATAAGGCTGGGCACGCAGCCTTGCTCATCGCTGCGGGCCTGGTCGCCAGCTTGGTGCTTACTGGGGTGGCCCAAGCCCAACCGCGCATGCGCTATCACAATCAGACCCAAGCCCAAGCGTTGCAACTGGCCCCGGCCAACCGGCAAGCACCCGACCGCAGCCGCGCGCGCTGGAGCCTTGCGGGGGCTTATCGCCTGCTCAGCGCCAACGGCCTGCCCAGCCACAGCGTTGGGGCCTTCCCCAATCGCGGCAATCCCAATGCCATACGCGCGCAACAGGTCAGCTTGAGGTTGCCCGCAAAGCCGCGTCTGACTGGTCGCGCGACACCCTTGCGTCTGGGCTTTCGCTTCGGTGTCAGCCGCGAGGGCGTGCCCTTTGACCCCATGGCCGCCGAGTTTTGGCACGGCAACCCGCGGTCTGGCTGGCAGTACAATGCTCTGGGCGGCGCGGTCCGTTTGGGCTTGGACGCCAACTATGCCCATGTGCAGCCCAATGGGGCCTACCATTATCACGGCTTGCCCAGCGGCCTTCTGGCGGGTTTGTCCTGGTCGCCGCAGGCCCATTCGCCGCTGGTGGGCTATGCTGCGGACGGCTTCCCAATCTATGCCCTGACCGGCCAGCAACAGGGTCACGTGGTTGAAATGACCAGCTCCTACCGCCTCAAGTCAGGCCAAAGGCCGGGAGGCAACCAGCCGTCGGGGGCCTATAACGGGGCCTTCTTGCAAGACTACGAGTTTATTGCTGGCTCTGGCAGCCTGGACGCCTGCAATGGGACCTTTACCGTGTCCGCCGAGTACCCCGAGGGCAGCTATGCCTATTTCCTAACCCGTGACTTTCCCGTCGTGCCCTTGTGTTTTGCGGGGCAACCGGATCAGAGTTTTGCCCTGGGCCCGCCAGGAGGTCGCCGGGGTCCCGGTCAAGGTAATGGCGGCCAGCGACCATCACCAGGGTCTGCCCCGGGATTTGGCCGACCGCCACCTCCGCCAGGTGGCTAGCGCGCACTGCATGAGCCGGGCACAGGCTCGCAGCACTGAAAAGGTCGCGTCTGATAGAGACCAGGGCGCGCTTGGCCGCTCGCGCCGCGCAAGGCTGGGCTCTATTGCGGTGACTTGTTTTTGCAGGCCGCCCCTGGACCTAGGCTGCAGCTTGGGTTAGGCGTCACACTAGCGCGGACTGTTTTTCAGCCCGCCGCTGCCGCCCGTGCCACCTCGGCGCAGCCTGCTTGATTTTAACACCTGCCTTGCCCTTTGCGGGCCAGGCCACCGGAGGCCCCCATGTCCGACACGCCTGCCGCTTCGTCTCAGCCAAGCGTATTTGACGGCAACCCCCAACGCCTGCACCCAGGCTCGGGCCGCCGCAAGGCCGCGCCAACCCCCAAGGGGCGCGTTGTGGAAGAGGCGGCCGTTGCCCGCGTCCAGGCCTTGATCGGCCAGGGGCCCTACCACCGCGACGAGCTGATCGAGTACCTGCACGCCCTGCAAGACGCTGAACGCTGCCTGCGCGCCGAGCACCTGGCCGCTCTGGCGGACCTCATGCGCCTGCCCATGGCTGAGGTGTTCGAGGTGGCGACCTTCTATGCCCACTTCGACGTGGTGTTTGCCGACGATCAAGTGCCGCCGGCGCTGACAATCCGCGTGTGCGACAGCCTGGCCTGCATGCAGCAGGGTGCGAACGATTTAGCGGCGCGCCTGACGGCCCACTATGGCGACGCGGTGCGGGTTCAGACCCTACCCTGCATGGGCCGCTGCCACGCCGCGCCCATCGTCGAGGTTGGCCACAACCACCTGTGGAATGCCACCTTTGACGGCGTGCTGTCGGCGGTGGAGAGCGACGACACCCACGTATTTATGCCCGGATATCAGTCCAAGGCCGACTACGAGGCTGAAGGCGGCTATGGCCTGCTGCGCGCCTGCCTTGAGGGCGAGCGCAGCGTCGAGGCGGTGATTGGCGAGCTGAAGCACGCGGGCCTGCGCGGCCTGGGCGGTGCGGGCTTCCCGACCGGCATGAAATGGGAGTTCGTGCGCAAAGAGCCCGGACCGCGCCTGATGGCCGTCAACGGCGATGAGGGCGAGCCTGGCACCTTTAAGGACCGCCACTACCTGGAGACCCGCCCGCACCAGTTCCTAGAAGGAACGCTGATCGGCGCTTGGGCCTCTGAGGCCGAAGCGGTGTATATCTATATCCGCGACGAATATCCGGCGGTGCGTGAGATCTTGAAGCGCGAGATCGAGGCGCTGAAAGGCACGGGCCTGACCGATCACACCCAGATCGTGCTGCGGCGCGGAGCGGGCGCCTACATCTGTGGCGAAGAAAGCGCCATGCTGGAGAGCATCGAGGGTAAGCGCGGCCTGCCTCGGCAAAAGCCACCCTTCCCGACGCAAGTGGGCCTGTTCGGGCGTCCGACGCTGATCAACAATATCGAGACCCTGTTCTGGGTGCCTACCATCCTGTCTAAGGGCGCGGATTGGTACGCCTCGGCGGGCAAGAACGGCCGCCAGGGCTGGCGCTCCTATTCCGTCTCGGGCCAGGTCAACCAGCCGCAAGTCGTGCTGGCGCCTGCGGGTTCGACCATCCGCGATTTGATCGAGGCTTGTGGCGGCATGAAGCCCGGCCACAGCTTTAAAGCTTATCTGCCGGGCGGTGCCTCGGGCGGCATTCTGCCTGCGGCCAAGGACGACATCCCCTTGGATTTCGGCACGCTGGAGGAGCATGGCTGCTTTATCGGCTCGGCGGCGGTCATGGTGCTGTCAGATCAGGACAAGATGCGCGATGTGGCGCTGAACCTCATGCAGTTCTTCAAGTTCGAATCCTGCGGCCAGTGTACGCCGTGTCGCAACGGCACTGAAAAGGCCGTGGCGCTGATGGAACGCCAGGACTGGGACCTGGAGCTGCTGGGCGATCTGTCACGGGTCATGCGCGATGCCTCAATCTGCGGACTGGGGCAAGCGGCCTGCAACCCGTTGGACTCGGTGATCAAGCACTTCGGGGCTGAGCTTTAGGGCCGCGCGCTGGCAGTCTCGGGCTCGTCCTTCGGCTTGCGTCGGCGCGTGGCATTGACCAGAAGGACGCCACCGATGATGAGCGCCGTGGCGGCGATCATCCAAGGCGTCAGCGTTTCACCAAAAATGACCCAACCCCAGGCCAGGCCCGTCAGCGTCACGATATTGCCGACCTGGCTGGTGAAGACCGCACCGCGCCAGGACAACAGCGTAAACAACATGGCAAAGTTGGCCGCAGAAATCAGCATCATCGCCACCATGGCAACATCGCCGCGCGTGGCGTAGTTGGGCAGGTAGCTGCCACCCTCCATCCAATAGAGCGGCAGGCAGAACAGCGCCGCGCTCAGCATGGACAGCGCGGTGTACTGCAAGGCGCTGCCGTCCTCGGGCATGAGGCGCTCCAGCGTATAATTCGCGCTGGCATAGGCCAAGGGCGGCGCTAGGCAGAGCAAGAGCCAGGGCAACAGCTCAGGCGAGGGCAGTGCCGATTCTGGCACCACCAGACACAAGACCCCCGCAAAACCGATGGCAAGTCCGCCAATACGCTGGGCGCTGAAGCGCTCGGAGCGGAAACTGAGCGCCAGCAGGTAGGCGAAAAAGGGTGAGGTGGACAGCACCACCGAGGCCAAGCCCGCAGGCAAGTGTTTGATCGCGGTGATGAACAGCACGTTGGGCAGCACAAAGCTGACCAGACCCAGCAGCGGACAGAGCCACAAGAAACGGCGGGGAAAGGGGTAGAGCTTGCGGCGAACCTGCAACACCAGCGCGATGATCAGCCCAGTGGCCAGCGCTTGATAGAAGACGAAGGTCCCCGGCTCCACCACTTCGGTTGCCATTTTCGACAGGCTAAAGGTCAACCCAAAGCCGGTGCCCAACACCAACAGCATAACCACAGAGGCGGCAAGAAATGCGGGGCTGCCGCGGGTCAAAGTTGGCAAGGCCATACGTGGGGTCTCATTCGATCAGCAAGTTGTGACGCTGCCCTCAGCCTTGGCGCAAAAGGTGGCCGGTGGCAAGCTGTCAAACGCCTGGTGGTGTGCCTGCGACTTGCAAGGCGCGGCAATTTGGGTGCAAGCTCAGTTGGATCGCCAAGCGGTGAGCTCGGCGGCCGCGGAGAAGGACACTATGAAAATTTCACCCTATCTGGTTTTCAACGGCAACTGCGAGGACGCCTTTAGCGCCTACGCCGCCATCTTTGATGGCACCATTCTTGCCATGATGCGCTATTCAGATTTGCCGCCAACGCCGGACGGCCAGCCCCCGTTCGAGGTGCAAGAGGCCGACAAACACAAGGTAATGCACGCTCAGCTCAAGATCGGCAGCGATGTGATTATGGCCTCAGACGCCGCGCCTGGCCGCCCGCCCGTGACCATCAAAGGCGTGTCGGTCCAGGTCGGCTTTGATACGGTCGAAGAGGCCAAGCGGGTCTTTGACGCTCTGGCCGAAGGCGGTGAGATCCAGATGCCCTTTGAGGCCACCTTCTGGGCTCGTGGCTTTGGCACCTGCCGCGATCGCTTTGGGGTTCTCTGGATGCTGAACTGCGACTAGGCAGCCCGCCGCGCGCAGGCGCTAGACTTTTGGGGCCAGCGGCGTATAACAGCGCTCCTTCCTCAGAGCCTTTATCGACAAGCCCCGGCTTGCCCCACAGGGCTCCTCCTCAGGCGAGCACGACAGACCCTTGGCACGACGTAAAAAAGGCGATCCGGTCCACGGCTGGATCATTATTGATAAGCCAATTGGCATGAACTCCACCCCGGTGGTGGGCAAGGTGCGGCGCGCCTTCAACGCGCAAAAGGCCGGCCACGGCGGCACACTGGACCCACTGGCCAGCGGCCTGTTGCCGATTGCGCTGGGCGAGGCCACCAAAACGGTCAATTTCGTCATGGAGGGCATGAAGTCCTACACCTTCACCGTTCGCTGGGGTGAGGCGACGGACTCCGACGATAGCGAAGGCGCGGTCATCGCCACCAGCGACGCGCGCCCGACCCAAGCGGCGATTGAGGCCGCGCTTGCCCAGTTTGAGGGCGAGATCTGGCAGCGGCCGCCCGCCTACAGCGCGATCAAAGTCGATGGCCAGCGCGCCTACGATCTGGCGCGCGCGGGCGAAGAGGTCAAGCTGGCCGAGCGCCAGGTCTGGATCGACTCCATCGCCTTGGTTGAGGCGCGCGAGAACGAGGCTGATTTCCGCGTAGACTGCGGAAAAGGCACCTATGTGCGGTCCCTGGCGCGCGATTTGGCGGAGTCCTTGGGTACCCATGGCCACATCGTTGCCCTGCGTCGCTGCCAAGTGGGGCCTTTTCGTGAGGCAGACGCAATTTGTCTGGACAGCCTAGAAGAATTGGAGCATAGGGAGCAGCGGTTTGAGCGGCTCCTGTCGCTCGAGTCTGCGCTGGACGACATCCCGGCGCTGGACGTGACCCCCGGCGAAGCACAAACTGTTCGCAACGGTCAAAGTCTTCCACTTCTCAAGCGATCTGATCAGCATCGTCTACCGGCCTCTTTCTGGGAAGCCTATGAGGATGGCGACAATCGCCTTTGGCTCCGTTTGGAGGGGCAAGCGGTGGCTTTGGCAGTGTTCGATGCAGGGACGGTTCAACCGGTTCGGGTTTTCAACCACGGATGAAATGACCATTAGAAAGGACGAAATCGATGTCGATTACGGCAGAGCGTAAAGCCGAACTCATTAAAGAATATGGCCTGGCAGAAGGTGACACTGGTTCACCTGAAGTACAGGTCGCGATCCTCACACAGCGGATTTTGAACCTGACCGAGCACATGAAAGAGCACAAGCACGACTTTCACTCGCGTCGTGGTTTGTTGGTCATGGTTGGCCAGCGTCGCCGCTTGCTGGATTATGTGCGCGGCAAAGACCATGCCCGCTACCAGTCGTTGATTCAGCGCTTGGGCCTGCGTCGCTAATAGCGACCAAATTAGGCGTCGCTAATAGCGACCAAATTGGGCGTCGCTAAGGGCGACCAAGAAACTCCCGGGAGTCCGACAGACCTTTGATCACCGTGTGGCCAACATGCTTTGCTTCCAGTCCTGCGTACAGCTTTGCGCCGGTTCAACAGCAAACTGTGGCCTGCGGCGCGCGGAGGCCGGGCTCTTTGGGCAGCACTGCTTGCGGTGTTGCTGCGGTGCGTATCACCGCGCTAGACACGACAATTGAAAACGGTTTGGGTTTGCGCTCAGACCGTTTTTGCGTTTGAGTAACGCTTTCTCGCCCGCTTTGGCTTGCGCCATCAGCGGGCTTTTGTTCAACCCCTAACTCGCTATGAAATCAGCGCTCGGACCTGCGGGTCAGAGATCTTGGGCTGCCAATAAAGATCTTTGACCCGTCGGTCTGGCTGCTGAGGCCAGCGTCACACACCGTGGCGCTTGGACCGGAACTACGAAAGAAGATGTATGTTTGAGATTACCAAAAAATCTATGGAATGGGGCGGCCGCACGCTGACCCTGGAATCAGGCCGCGTGGCCCGTCAAGCTGACGGTGCGGTCCTGGCTCAATACGGTGAGACCGTTGTTTTGGCGACCGTCGTTGGCGCTAAGTCCGTCAAGCCGGGTCAGGATTTCTTTCCGCTGACCGTCAATTACCAAGAAAAATCATTTGCCGTTGGCCGCATCCCCGGTGGCTTCTTTAAGCGCGAAGGCCGCCCGTCTGAAACCGAGACCTTGACCTGCCGCCTGATCGACCGCCCGATCCGCCCGCTGTTCGCTGAAGGCTTCTTTAACGAAGTCCAGGTTATCGCCACCGTCATGTCCTATGACTTGGAGAACAACCCCGACGTTGTAGCGCTGATCGCGGCGTCTGCGGCTTTGACCATCTCTGGCCTGCCCTTCATGGGCCCGGTTGGCGCGGCGCGCGTTGGCTACAAGAACGGTGCCTACGTCCTCAACCCCAGCTCGACCGAGTGCAAGGAAGACGACAGCAAGCTGGACCTGGTGGTTGCCGGAACCCGCGAAGGCGTGTTGATGGTCGAATCAGAAGCCTCAGAGCTGTCTGAAGACGTAATGCTGGGCGCGGTCGAGTTCGGCCACAAGGCGTTCCAGCCGGTTATCGACATGATCGTGTCTATGGCCGAAGACTGCGCCAAAGAGCCATGGGACATGCCGACCAAGGCTGCGGACTACGACACGACCTTTGCGAAAGTTAAGGACCTGGCTCAGGCACGCATCGAGCAGGCCTATACCCTGACCGACAAGCAGGCCCGGTCTCAGACCTTGGCTGCCATCCGTGAAGAGGTGCTGGCGCAGTTCGAAGACGACCAGACCCTGACCGTCGATAAGATGATCAAGAGCCTGTCGGCTGACGTGGTGCGTGGCGCGATTCTGGCGGGCAAGCCACGGATCGACGGTCGTTCGACCACCGACATCCGCAACATTCTGGGCCAGGTATCTGTGCTGCCGCGTACCCACGGTTCAGCCCTGTTCACCCGTGGTGAGACCCAGGCCTTCGTGACCGCTACGCTGGGCACCGCTCAGGATGAGCAGATCATCGACAGCCTGGACGGCGAGTTCAAGCAGCACTTCTTGCTGCACTACAACTTCCCGCCTTTCTCGGTTGGCGAAACGGGCCGCGTCGGCTCTCCGGGTCGCCGCGAAATCGGCCACGGCAAGCTGGCTTGGCGCGCGCTGAACCCCGTGCTGCCATCGAAGAGCGAGTTCCCCTACTCCTACCGCCTGGTGTCAGAGATCACAGAGTCCAACGGCTCCTCGTCTATGGCGACCGTCTGCGGTGGCTCTTTGGCGCTGATGGATGCGGGCGTTCCGCTGCCGCGTCCGGTGGCAGGCATCGCTATGGGCCTGATCAAGGACGGCGAGGACTACGCAGTTCTGTCGGACATCCTGGGTGACGAAGATCACTTGGGCGACATGGACTTCAAGGTGGCTGGTACCTCTGATGGCGTAACCTCGCTGCAGATGGACATCAAGATCACTTCGATCACGCCTGAGATCATGAAGGTCGCGCTGGATCAAGCCAAAGCTGGCCGCCAGCATATCCTGGGTGAGATGGCCAAAGCGCTGCCCAACGCGCGCACGGGCATGTCAGAGCACGCGCCCAAGATGGAGACCATCAAGATCAACAAGGACAAGATCCGCGAAGTTATCGGCTCCGGCGGTAAGGTCATCCGTGAAATCGTGGAAGTCACCGGCGCTAAGATCGACATCGAAGAAGATGGCACCATCAACATCTCCTCTGTCAGCCAAGAGTCTATCGACAAGGCCCGCGCCTGGATTGATGGCATTGCTGCGGAGCCAGAGCTGGGCCGCATCTACCGCGGTAAAGTGGTCAAGATCGTTGACTTTGGTGCCTTCGTGAACTTCATGGGCTCGCGCGACGGCTTGGTGCACATCTCCAACCTGGCGGACTATCGCGTCAAGCAAACCAGCGATATTGTCAGCGAAGGCCAAGAGGTGTGGGTCAAGTGCATCGGCTTCGACGAGCGTGGCAAAGTCAAGCTGTCGATGAAGGTCGTGGATCAAGAGACCGGCGAAGAGTACGACGACTAAGCGCTGCTCGCAGACCGGCGCTGGCCTGCGTCTACCGGCGCGGCTTTGGTCTGATCGACATCTTTACCAAGAATGAAAAAAAGGGGGCGGCCATTTGGTCTCCCCCTTTTTCTATGGCGCTGCTCAAGCAAAGCGCTATTCAAGCAGCTCTTTAAATTCGGCTGGTATGTCGTCCGCAGAGACCGTCTTCTGTTCGTCGGTGTCGTGGACGAAGGCGACAATGTCGGCCAGCTCTTGGCCGTCAAGGGCGATCATTTCACCCAACAGATCTTCTTGCATCTGGGCCATGGCCGGGGCGCCGCGCCACATACGGGCCGCAAACTCAAAGGCGTTCATCGGCTGCACCATATCGCTGGCGTTGAAAGAAGGACCGACATCTCCGCCAACCTCATTGACGGCATGGCATAGGATACATCCCTTCTCAATGAAGGCCACTTTGCCTCTTTGGCTATCCATGGTCGGAACCACCAACCCGATGTCGATCAGCAAATCAATGGTGCGGTGCATGTCGTCTTCAGAGATATCATCCATCGCCTCAAAGTCGTGGGCGTGGTCGTGATCCGCGTGTTGGTCTCGCATGGTTTCGAGCATTTTCGCAGGCGTCGCCTCATGGCCATGGCTGTGGTTTCCGCTGCCGCCAGCCAGCGCGCTCGTTGCACCCAAATTGGCGATAACTACGAGACATAGTAGAGTGACCGTTTTCATGGCGGCCTCCTTTCAGTTCGTCGTTCTTGGTGCGTGGCAGAGGCAGAGACCGCGCCTACAGGCGCGCATCAACTGGCCCGCAACGCACACAAACTGTAGCAGCAAAAGAACTCGATGCCCTTGATCTACATCTAACAACAAATCGCGAGACTCAGATTGATAATCACTCCACTATAATGTAATTAATGCATCGAATTTTAGAGACATATCTATTGTTGGATTTTGTCCTTGTCCGTCAAAATTGCTTGCAACTGTTTCAACAATTATCAGCCTTGATATTGGAATATTACAATACTAAGTCCGCATCGCTCCGTACTGGGCTTCGCTATGAGTCGATTTGTTTGTCAGCGCCCATCATCTCGATTAGCGGTCACAGCGGCATGGCTAAAGGACTCGCTTCTTCGTTCCTTTGCTGTTGGTTTTGTACACAGCCAAGCGAATTATGCTTCCTAGTCCGATACCAAGGGCGTGTGCAGCAGCGGCTTGATGGGACATGCCGTTTGGTGGTGCAACTGTGATTCTACTTTGATCAAACTCTCCATTGGCGTTTATATGCTGAATAACATAGCTATACATGGCGACCTTCTCACAGAGCGGCAGGGTTGAGATGTTGATCTGTCTTTTATAAGGTTATTTCGTATGTAGCAATTATAATTGGTATAGTTTTTGAGCTGCTTATATGTGACACTCTCTGGCGCACCTGTTCTTGCTACAGAAACTTCGCCCATGACAAGCCTGGTCGCTCTGCCCTATACAGCTGGCAACAGCGCTAGCAGGAGCAAAGGCCATGTGCGGCATCGTTGGCGGATTTTGGACCAATCAACAGCAGACCTCAGACATGGAGGCCCGCCTCAACGCGGCGCTGGAGGCAATGCGCCACCGCGGCCCCAATGATCGCGGGCTCCAGAGCGTGTCGGCCCCGGCCGGTCGCTTGATCCTGGGCCAGACTCGCCTGTCGATCATCGACCTCAGCGCGGGCGGCCACCAGCCTATGAGCAGCGCCGACGGCCGCTTTTGCCTGGTGTTCAACGGCGAGATCTATAATTACCGCGAGCTGCGCGCCGAACTTGAAGCCAAGGGCCTGCGCTTCGCCACCCAATCGGACACCGAGGTGCTGTTGATCGCCTGGCAGGTCTGGGGCGAGGCGGTGCTGGCACGCCTTGAGGGCATGTACTCCTTCGCCGTCTATGACCAAGGCGAACACCGCCTGACCCTGGTGCGCGATCCCTTTGGCATCAAGCCGCTGTTCTATAGCCAGCACGCTCAGGGGCTGGTGTTCGCCTCTGAGCTGCCCGCGTTGATCGCCGCCAGCGGGCAAGCGCCCGAGGCTGACCCGCAGGCCGCCTACGACTACCTGGTGCATGGCCTCTATGACCACAGCGCCCAGAGCTTTGTGAAGGGCATTTTCAACCTTATGCCCGGTCACATGTTAGAGCTTGATCTTGGTACAGAGCGGGCCACGGGCAGCGCCGCTTCGCCGCGCGCCTGGCTGACCTTCCGACCCAAACCAACGACCCCTGCGCCCAGCTTTACCGAGGCCAGCGAGGCTCTGCGCCACAGCTTTTTGCGCAACGTCGATCTGCACATGCGCGCCGATGTGCCCTTGGCCGCCGCGCTGTCGGGCGGCATTGATTCGTCGGCGGTAGTGGGGGCCATGCGCCACCTGCTGCCCGACCGCCCAATCCATACCTTCAGCTTTGTCGCCGCCAACTCAGAGGTGTCGGAGGAGCGCTGGGCCGATACGGTCGCTGAGGCCAAGGGGGCCACCGCGCACAAGGTCTTTGCCAGCGCCCAGGACCTGGAACGCGACATCGACACCGTGGTGCGCGCCCAGGGCGAACCCTTTGGCAGCACCAGCATCTATGCGCAATACTGTGTCTTCCAGCGCGCACGCCAGGAGGGCATCACAGTCATGCTGGAAGGCCAGGGTGCCGACGAGATGCTGGCGGGCTACATCGGCTATCCGGGCTATCGCCTGGCCAGCTTGTGGGAGCAGGGCCGCCTGGCCGCCATGCCGCGCTTTGCCAAGGCCTGGGCCAAGTGGCACGGTCAACCGGCCAGCCTGGCCTGGAAGTACGCTTACAGCGTCTTAGCACCCGACGCGGCCTATGCTGCGGCGCGCCACCTCACCGGACGCAAAGCGCAACCCGATTGGCTGGGGCTTGAGGCCTTTGCAGATCAGGGCGTGGTCATGCAGGAAAAACGCTTTGCGCGTGCGTCGGACTATCGCGGTCAGCGCGTTCGCGAGCACTTGGCGCAGCGGCTCACCCAACGCGGGCTCGGCCATTTGCTGCGCCACGGGGACCGCAATGCCATGGCGCATTCGATTGAAAACCGGGTGCCGTTTTTGACCTTGCCGCTGGCCCAACAACTGCTGGAACTGCCCGAGGACTATCTGATCGCTCCAGATGGAGAGACCAAATCGGTCTTCCGGGCGGCCATGCGCGGGCTGGTGCCGGATGCGGTGTTGGATCGTCGCGATAAGGTGGGTTTCGCCACGCCCGAGCGCGACTGGTTCATGGCGATCCTGCCTTCGCTGCTGGCTTGGGTCGAGGATGCGGACGCCGTGCCCTTCTTGAACCGCGAGCCTCTGATGGCGCGCCTAACCGCTGTGTTGGAGGGGCGGGCGCCCTTCTCGTGGCAGGTCTGGCGCTGGATCAACTATATCCGCTGGTATCGTTTGATGATTGGGGGCTAACGCAAACCCCGTAGGTGGCTTTGCGGCGGAGCCCCGCAAACCCCGTAGGTGGATTTGCGGTGGAAAACCTGCAAACCCTGCAGGTGGCTTTGCTTAGAAGACCCGCAGGGGGCCTCGTCCTAGAGCCCGAACACCAGGCCCGCGCTGAGGCTGAAAATCTCGCTATAGGCCGACTTCAACTTGCCGCCGAGCTGCGGGTTGGTCGAGGCCCCAAAGCTGCCCGTGCTATCCCCGTTGACGGCCCAAAACTCCGACAGCTCTCCGCCCAGGGTCAGTCGCAGGCCGTTGCCAAGGTCTTTTTCCGCCCGCAAGCTGACGCTGGTGCCCCAGGCATCATCGCTGCGGTGTTCAAAGCTGGTGGGTTGGGGCAGATCCAGAGCGCGGCTCCAGTGGGCTTTGGCCTCATAGAGGCCGCGGTGGAACTCGCCGCGCAGAGCAATGCGATAGTCCGCGCCACGCAATTCGGCCATGCCGCCCGCCCAGCCAGTCAGCCAGCTTGCATCATACAAGGAGTTTTCATACAGCGCACCAACTGAGCCAATCTGCACCTCACTGCCAGCAAAGCGGGCTCTTAGCTGGGCGGCGCGCACGCCGAACATTGGCACGAAAGACAAAGACTGCCCCAAGGTGTTGCCGTCGTTGTCGAAGCTGGTGTCAAAGCTGTGGCCCAGTGCCAGGTTGGCCGACAGCCAATAGTCATCCAGCACCTCGCCCGTCACGAAGTCTGCGGGCGCCGTACGATCATTACCGGCGTAGGCGACCTGGCTGTGCTGGCCGTCCATGATCAAGCCAAAGCGGCCTTGCGCGTCTACCAGGAACAGCCCTTGATCGACCTGCCAGTCGCTCTCCAGCACCAGGGCACGCATAGATTTGGCCTTGGTCTCGGCCTTGATGTTGGGGCTGCCGCTGACATCCGTGGTCGTGTATTCCAAGTGCCCTTGGCCATAGCCGACAGCGTAGCGCGAGGCGACCTTAGTGGCTTCGTCAAAAGCGGGATCGGGGCGTTCGTCGCGACCGAAAGCATGGCGCAGGCCCAGCTTGATGCGATGATCGCGCAGACGCAGGCCGCTGCTGGTCAGACTGCCGCTGGTGTCTTTTTCGACCCCGCCATCATCCCAAGATCCGGCAAAGGTCTCGTCCAGCTCTAAGATGCCGCGATCGCTATAGCCATAGCCCAGCTCAAGCACGGTCTTGGTGGTGATGGGATAGGCGAGCCCGGCCTCCAAACCCCAGGCCAGCGCGCCATTGCCCTCCAGACGGGCAATTTGCCGATCCTGACCGGTTTGCGCCAAGAGGTTGGCCGCGTTCAATCCGGCACCATCGTTCCAGGCATAGCCAACCTGCGCGCCGACAAAGGGCAAAAGCCCCGGACCAAGCGGCAGTTCGGCCTTGAGGCCCGCCAAGGCAGCAGTCGATTGAAACTGGCCAAAATAGCGGGTGTTGCTGAGGTCTTTTGCATCCAGATCGAAATCGGCTTGGTGGTCAAAGCCCAGCTCGAGCCGCAGAGGCAAACCGTCGAACTTATAGCCAAGCGCGCCCCCAAACGACTTGACCGCATCGCCGTCAACCATCGCCTTTCGACTGCCCAAACCGCCCAGACCTTGTCCGACTTCCGAGCCGCCGAAGGTCAAGCTGTGCTCGGGGCTGTAGCCCAGCCCCAGGAAGGCGTCGAAGTAGGCTCCGTCTTGCGCCGCAGCAGGTGCGAGACACTGTCCGGCAAACGCTAAGACGGCCAGGCTACAATGGGCGAAGCTGAGGCCCGGTCGAAGGGCGGAAAAGATCCGAGAATTTAGAAAAGAATAGACCGGCAAGGCCATGGTCGTCGCTCAAATAGGCTAAAGAATAGGCCCTTATACCACCGCAACCTCTGGTTATATAGTTGCGCCGCTACATGACCTTAGATAAGGCGGGGTGCGGGCTGCCGCGCCCGGCTTTGGCCACAGTTGCAGCGGGCACGTGGCGAGCCTTGCAGGCCTTGCACCCCCCTGCCGCTCGCGCGCCACATTGGCGTGCATCTGGCCCGGGTTTTCCCACGCGCGCTTGGGTCAGCACGCCGCAGCCCAAGAAAGGTGTTGCCTTGCCGAGTGCAAGGACTAGAGCCTATGCTCCTTGGTCCGGCTAGGGCGCATCAGCCCTCCAGCAAGCCCAACCTTGCCTGACCCGCCGCCGCCGCCATCTGAGATACGAGTTCATGATGACCTTGCTCTTTCGCTCTTTGTCTTTGCCTTCTATGATCGCGGCTGATGCGGCGCATTGCCGACTGCGGCGGCTGCTCTGGGCCTGCTTGCTGACCGCGCTGCTGCCCATTCTGCTGGTTGTGGCAGGCACGACCACTGGCTTTGCGCAGCACGCCAGCGATCCTTTGACCGCCGCGAGCGAGGCTGTCCAAGGCGCAGCGGACAAGCCGGGTGACGCGAGCCAAGCGGGTCAAACAGGCAGCTCTGAAAGCGCAACCCTGCCCGCTCCAGAGGCAACGATAGGCCAGCAAACCAGCGTCAAGCTGACCCCAGAGCAACTTGCCCTTATCGCCGATGGCGAAGCCAACCTGAAGGCGTTGAGCACCCGCCTGGACGACATCGACCGCGAGCTGTTGCCCGAAAACGCCCTGGCCGAAGAGCGCCTGGCCCAGCTTCGCAGCTTGCTGCGCAGCGAGCGCGACGCGCTGCACCAATGGCAAAGCGATCTTGATGCCAATGCCGATCCCTTGCGGCTCAAGTTGGCCGATCTTGGCCCCGCACCGGAGACCAGCGAAGAGGCAAGCTTGGCCGAGCTGCGCAGTGACCTGGAGACCCTGCTGACGCCCTTCGATGGTTTGGCGACACAGCGCGAGGCGCTGGACATGCAAATCAGCCGCCAACTTGGCCTGATCGCTGAACGCCGTCGTGACCTGTTCCTGGTCAATATCTTCACCCCGACCCCGGCGGTCTTCAGCCTGGAGTTCTGGCGCGCTGTCCCCAGCGTGGTCAGGGATTTGAGCCAAAGCACCACCTCGCTAGTCGGCTTCCGGCTCAAGACCATTGCAACCCAATTGCAAATGCCAGGACGTGCCAGCAGCTTGCTGATCTTTTTGATGGTCATGGCCATGCTGCTGGTCTCGCCCGCGATTGTCTTACGCCGCTACGCCCAGCGCCGAGGCTGGAGCCTGGAGGCCTTGTCTAGCCGCCACGCGCTGATCGCCCGCGCGTTGGAGGTGGTTTGGCCGCCAGCTTGGGTCATGATCTGCGTTGCCAGCTTTCTGGTCCTGTTCCAATCCCAACTCAATCTGGTCGCTTCCTTTTCCTGGCTGGTGATGAGTTTGGCCTCAGGCCTGGCCGCTGCCCTGCTTGTTTGGCGCGTGTCCGGCTGGCTGGAACGCTTGGCTGAGCTTCCCGCCGCAGCCGCCTACCTGCGCAGCGAGGTCAAAACAGCAGGCCGTGAGTCGCCAAGCGAGCAACCCACCCCGTCGCCGTCAGCGGTAAAAAGCCAAACGCTGTTCGACCGGCTGTTGCCTGCACTTATGACCCTGCTGGTCTGCCTGCAACTAACACTCCAAGGCCTGATCGACATCTTTGCCAAGCCGGTCGAGAGCGAGTGGTTGACGGTGCTGATCTTTGCGCCGCTGCAAATTCTGGGGTTGATTTGGCTCATGCGGCCCGCCACCTACCGCCGCCTGTTTTTGCGGTTCTTCCCTTGGATCTTCGCTGCCTTTCCCTTGCGCTGGGCCTTGCGTCGCACGCCCTTGTTCGCGGCAATTGGCTTGATTTTGGGCTTTATCGCTCTGGTGGGCTTCGTCTTGCCGCGCCTTTGGCTGTTCCTCATGGCCTTGCTGTTGGCCGCGGGCTTGCGCACCAGCTTGTATCTTTGGTGGGATTTGGCGGGGCAACCGGCCAGTGAGGAGCCTGGCCGTCGCGCCGAGGACTCAGGTACAGACGCGCGCAAGCCGGCCGACGAAGAGACTGTTCCCAGCGAAAGCGCTCGCGATATCAAGCGCTTTTGGGTCGTGCTGGCGGTCAACACCACCCTGGTCACGCTGGGCCTGCCCCTGGTGCTCATGCTGCTGGGCTATGAGGCCTGGGCTTTACTCGATTGGCTCGACCAACTGGCGCAGCCCATTTCTTTGGGCTCGTTGCAACTCTCGCCCTTCAATCTTTTTTTGGGTGTTGGTCTATTCATTTTGGCCTGGATGGGCGTGCGCTATGTCAAGGTGGTGATGGCTGAGCAAGTCTTGCCGCGCACCAACCTGATGGCCGATGTCCGCCATTCGCTGGTCACGCTGCTGGGCTATGTCGGTTTTACCATCGCCGGGCTTGTGGGGCTGGGCGTGGCGGGCCTGGATTTGTCGCGCTTTGCGTTGATCGCTGGCGCCCTGTCGGTTGGTATTGGTTTTGGCCTGCAAGCCATCGTGTCGAACTTCGTCTCCGGCCTGATCTTGCTGTTCGAACGGCCGGTCAAGCTGGGCGACTGGGTGGTGCTGTCCTCGGGCGAAGGCATCGTCAAACGCATCTCAATTCGGGCGACCGAGATTGAGACCTTTGACGGTCGCGCAATTATGGTGCCCAACTCAGAGCTGATCACCGCGCCCGTGGCCAACTGGACCCACCGCTCGCACAAAGGGCGCGTCTTGATCACCGTAGGAGTGGCTTACGAGTCGAACCCCAAACAGGTCGAGGCCATCTTGTACGACGTGGCCAACAGCAACCCGCTTGTGCTGCGCGCGCCCGCGCCGACAGTCTACCTGGCCAATTTCGGGGATTCCTCTTTGGACTTTCAACTGCGGGTGCATATCGCGGATATCTTCAACGTGCTGACTGTTAGCCATCAGATCCGCCTGGCCATCTTTGATGCCTTTCAGGAGCAAGGCATTTCCATTCCCTTCCCGCAACAAGAGCTGCGCATCAAGACCGAAGTCGAGGGCATCCAAGTGGCCTCGCCGGTGTTCCAAGTCGAAGCAGGCGCGACGCCCCGCAGCGAGTCGGACAAAGACGGCAAGGGTTAGCTTTGAGGTCTCCTTTGACCGTAGCCTGAACCAAAATTCAGGCCTAGCGCTTGGGGCCGTAACGGCGGCAATCCGGCTGCCTCCGCCTCACGCTCTCTCACAAGGACGCGTGAGATCGGCTGGTGCCCAGAAGGTGCCGCAATTGCTCATCACATGGCATGAAAGCAGGTCGTCTGGCAGCCCGCCAAGTCGGCCATTTCGATAAAAATCCAACGCAAGGTAAAGCCATGTCTTCCCAACCTTCCCGCCGCGCGCTTATGCTAGGTCTTGCTGGCCTGGCCGGAACCACCGGCCTCGCCCTCATGTGGCGCAACAGCAGCAGCAATGCGTCCAGCTCAAGTATTCAGGAGGCAGCAAGCATGACCGACAGCGCAGTGACTCAAACCGGCGTTAGCCCCTTGATCGATCCTGCGGCCTATGAGATCGAGTTGAGCGACGAGCAGTGGCGCGAGCTGCTGGCTCCCGACGCCTACAAGGTGCTGCGCAAGCACGCCACCGAGCGCGCCTTCACCTCGCCCTTGAACGACGAGAAGCGCAGCGGCACCTTCCATTGTGCAGGCTGTGATCTGCCGGTCTATGAGAGTGCCACCAAGTTTGACAGCGGCACCGGCTGGCCGAGCTTCTGGCAGGCGATTCCCGATGCCGTGCGCACCAAGCAAGACCGCTCGTTCTTTATGACCCGCACCGAGGTCCACTGCCGCCGCTGTAAGGGCCACTTTGGTCATATCTTCGACGATGGCCCTCAGCCGACCGGCAAGCGCCACTGCATCAACGGCCTGGCGCTGAGCTTCAAGCCCGACGCGGCCTAACGCCAGCACGCCACACGCCACACGCCAGGGGTTTGCAGACGGTCGTCCGTTGGCGCAATCCAAACGAAACTGTCCAAGGGTCCACCTTCGTTCGAAACAGGAGCGGGCGTGGGAACTTGGGTTGAGCCTGCCAGTACGAAGGGCGGGCTTTGCTGTGGGCGGGCTTTACTGGGCGCGGGCTTTACTGGGCGCGGGGCTGTCCTTGGCCCGTCGTCAGAAATCCGTTGGTGCGCCACCTTGCTCTACGCGCTTGGCGACAAAAGCATCGACGGCCTCACGGCGGGCGGGGTCCATGGCCGGCGGCTCATAGGCCGCCAAGATCTGCTGATACAGCGCGTTGGCGCGGTCGTAGGCGCTGGGGCTGCCCGCCTCGCTCCAGGTCTCAAAATTGCGCCAATCAGAGATCAGCGGCTCATAGAAAGCGGTCTTATAGCGCGCTTGGGTATGCGCGGTACCAAAGAAGTGCCCGCCCGGCCCCACCTCGGCCATGGCCTCCAACGCCAGGTCGTCTTCGCTCAGCGCCAGCGGCTCCAAGAAGGCGCTGACCATGTGCAGCAGATCGGCGTCCAGCACCATCTTCTCAAAGCCCGCGTGCAGGCCACCTTCCATCCAGCCCGCGCCGTGCATCAGCAGGTTGACCCCGCCTTGGATCGCGCCCCAAAGCGAAAACACGCTCTCGTAAGCAGCTTGCGCGTCCAGCGTATTGGCGGCGCAGACATTCGACGAGCGATAAGGCAGGCCGTATTTGCGCGCCAACTGACCGCCTAGCATGGCGGCCTTCATGTATTCAGGCGTCCCAAAGGCCGGCGCGCCGGACTTCATATCGACATTCGAGGTAAAGCCGCCATAGCCAAAGGGTGCGCCAGGGTTGGCCAGCTGGTGGACCACCAGGCCCGCCAAGGCCTCGGCGTTTTGCTGGGTCACAGCGCCTGCAACGGTCACTGGCGCCATGGCACCGGCGAGCGTAAAGGGGGTCAGCACCACCAATTGCCCCTTACGCGCCATCTCGATCAGGCCGTTCAGCATGGGCATGTCCAGCTTCAGCGGTGAGTTCGAGTTGATGATGGTCGCCATACAGGGCGTGTTGGCAAAGTCGGCCTCAGAAAGACCGTGCGCCAAGCGAACGATCTCCATCGCGTCAGTAATGCGCTCGTGGCCCAGCGCGTAGGCATTGGGCACCTTGTCGCTCAGCACCATCATATCGCGAATGGCGTGCAGGTGACGCACCGAGGCGTGCAGGTCGATGGGCTCGACGGGATAGCCGCCCCACAGGTGGACCGAATTCAGGCTTTGGCCCAAGCGCAAAAAGTCCTGGTAGTCGGCCTGGTTGCCTGCCCGCCGCCCGCGCTCGCGGTCAAAGGCGTTGGGGGCCGAAGCCACAGCACAAAAGGCCGTCCAGTCGCCGCCCATCTGCAAAGAGTGCGCGGGATTGCGGGCGTGCAGGGTGATTTCACCGGGCACGCTGGCCAGCGCTTGGTCGACCAGCGCACGCGGGATGCGCACACGGTCGCTGTCGGGGCTCATATCAGCGCCCGCTTGGCGCAACAGGTCTTTGGCTTCAGGATAGAGCACATCCAGGCCAATCTCCTCCAGCACCCGCAGCGAGGCCAAATGGATGGCCTGCAGCTCATCTTCTGAGACGATGGCGGTCGGTGCAAAGCGGCGCTTGGGCTGCTTGAAGGGGCGCTGGGCCAGGCCGCTGGCGCTGGCGTGCCCGGGCTTGCGGCTACGCCGACCGCGCCTGGACGCTTCAGGCATCGAAGTATCAGACATGCAGAACCTCCCTCACCGTTAAGGCGTTTAGCCTTAGCCGATGCGGGCTGAGATCACTTGCCTGCTTGGCCTGAAAACTATAACAGAAACGCGCTTTTTGCTGAGGGCGGCCGTGCCCGGTACAAACTACCAGGCGCGACCAAACTGCTGCTTGCTGGTCGCTAGCGCCGCGTGCTGCAACCCAGCAGGCGGTATAGCGGGCAAAAGCGGAAGACGGCGGTCAACAGCAGCACCGCGCCGATGGCTACAGAGCCCCAATAGATCCAGCTCGTGCTGTAAAGAGCGATGCTGGCAGCGGATGTCATCGGCAGAATGACCAGCACCAAGCCGAGCAAACCACGCAAAATCCGATCAAATTGTCCAACGTTCATGTCAAGGCCTCCTGTATTTGGGTCCAGCTTTGACATAGGCCTCGCCCGAGCCCCTGCCAATCCGGCCAACCCCGAAGCGGGTTTCTACGCTTGGTGCCACCAGCGCCCCACAAACGATCCCTCTCCTCATCACGAAAATGCGATGTCCGCGTGAGGCGAATCGCGCTAGCCTGCTGGCATTGGGGCGCGCCGAGGCGGCTGCCCGCTTGACCATCACGGAGGCACCATGGCGCGCAAACTTTTTCCCCTGCTGGTTGTTTTGATCGCTGGCCTAGCTTTGGCACTTTGGCTGGTCTGGCCAAACGGTATGACCCAAGACGAGGCATTGGCCAGCCTGCCCGCTGACTTTGCAGGCGATCCGGTTAAAGGCGAGCTGCTGTTCAATACTGCGGGCTGCGGCTCCTGCCACATGAACGAGCAAGCCAGCGCCGAAAAGCCTGAGGGCCTGGTGGGTGGCAAAGGGCTGGAGACCCCCTTCGGTACCTTCTACCCCAGCAACATCACGCCCGATCCGGCCACCGGTATTGGCGGCTGGAGCGAGACTCAGTTTTTGAACGCGCTGCAACGCGGCTTGCGCCCCGACGGGCTGCCCTACTACCCGGCCTTCCCCTACACCGCCTACGCCAAGGCCAGCGCCGAGGACCTGTTGCACATCAAGGCCTATCTGGATGAGCAGGAGCCCGTGGAATACCAAGTGCCCAAACACGCCCTGGCTTTCCCGGCCAGCATCCGCTTGGGCGTCGCGGCTTACAAAAAACTGTTGGTGGATTTCAGCCCGTTCGAGCCAGACCCGAACCAAACAGATGAATGGAACCGAGGCGCTTACCTGACCCAGGCGCTGGGCCATTGCGGCTTCTGCCACACGCCGCGCACGCCTTGGCAGACCGAGGACGCCAGCCGTGCGTTTGAAGGCGCTCCCCCGCTGAAGGCCGGCGAGAAAGCGGCCAAGAAGCTGGTGGATCGCAAACCGGGCGCCATCGTCGATGCTCTGTCCTCGGACGCCATCGACCTGTTTGCCATCATCAGCGAAAAGTCGGCCATGGCACACGTCTCTCGGGCCTATGACGCGGTGTCAGACGCCGACAAGCAAGCCATCGAGACCTATATCTTGAGCTTCGCGCCCTGATCTCTGGGCCCCTAATCTCTGGGCCCCTAATCTGGGCCCTAGGTTTGGGCCCTTTTCGGGGGGCATTGGGGACGCAGCCGCACAGCGCTGGCATTTCGATTTCGCGAGACGCCAACGCGCTTTTTGCCAAACTCGCACACCCTATCTCGCGCCCCATAGGGCTCACCTCACAACGGGGCTCACCTCACAACGGGGCCTACCTTACAACAGGACATACCTTACAGGGCGCGGGTTCGAGCCTTGCGCTTGGGCTCGCAACGGGCTTAGACCTGGCCTATAGCAGAGGCGGCCTGCACCCGGACGCAACTTAGAGCGGCCCGCTGCTTAGGCTTTCACGACGAAACACTCCGATACGAATCAAGAGGATGAAACTATGATCGAACGCATCGACGTTGGCACCCGCATGAGCAAAATCGTCAAGCACAATGGGGTGGCCTATCTCTGTGGTCAGGTCGGCGACGGTGAAACCGTGACCGAGCAGACCCGCGATTGCATTTCCCGCGTCGAAGCGCTGTTGGCCAAAGCAGGATCGTCGCCCGAGCGCATGTTGCAGGTGGTGATCTGGCTGGCCGACATGCAAGACTTTGCAGAGATGAACGCGGTCTGGGATGCTTGGGTGCCTGAGGGCCTGGCGCCGGCACGGGCTTGTGGGGAAGCCAAGCTGGCGCGCGCTGATCTGAAGGTAGAAATCATCGTCACCGCGGCCTGCGACTAGCGGCAATTCGGGCCTGGCGCTCGGGATTTGCTGCTGCGAACCCGCAAATCCCGCATCGCCTTGCTTGGTGCCCAGATATCTTCTGAAGGGCCGATCAGAGTCCAGCCGGCACGCCTCCGGTGACCGGCAGGTTGATGCCCGTGATATAATCTGCTTGCGGACCTGCAAGAAAGGCCACCGCATGGGCGACATCGCTCGGCAAACCCGCATCCCTCAGGGCAACTCCGGCGTAGCGCCGTCGCTTTATGTCACTCAAGGATACGCCGCTCTCAGCAGCAAGTCGCCCGTTGGCAGCCGTATGCATGTCCGTGGCGATATAGCCCGGACACACTGTATTACAAAGAATGCCATCCACCCCAAACTCAGCCGCCAGGGTCTTGGATAGGCCGACAAGCCCATGCTTCATCGCCGTGTAGGCGCCAAAGCCGGGCTCCGCGCCCAGGCTGCCCGTGGAGCCAATATTGATGATTCGCCCGCCACCTAGGTCTTGCATGACAGGGATCACCGCCTGAGCCATCATCATCGGACCCAAGAGGTTGACGCGAAAGCTGGCGTCCCACTGGTCCGGTGTTGTCGAAAGGAAATTGTCGGATCCGGCCAGCGATCCGGCGTTGTTGATCAAGATATCAATCCGCTCAAATGCGGACGTGGTTTGGTCAATGCAAGCCTGAACTTCGTCTTGGCGCGTCACGTCCAGCTTCAGGGCCATCGCCCGGGATTGACCCCGGTTGATCTCGCCGACAAGCTCATCAAGCAAGTCTATTTTGGAGCGCAGAGCGCCGCCCACCTCCAAACTGCCGTCAATATCGGTGACGACGATGTTGGCCCCCTCCATCGCGAGCCTTAGGGCAATCGCGCGACCGATCCCCTGGGGCGCCGATGCGCCCGTGACGATGGCCGTTTTTCCCGAAAGCATTCCCACAAGTCGATCCCGTTTCTGGCAAATTGTGACACGACAGCGCTACATGGTTCAGCAGAGGTAAGACCAAAGCTGTGTCGTTCCATGCCGTGCCACGCATTGATTCGACTTGTATTGCAGTAACCTAGCAAAGAGCAAAACGGTTACTGCGGAGCGGCGCGCCTACAACACGCATGTTGCGACCGGCGGAACGACCCGGCGTTACTGACTTGCTTTGGTCAGCCGTCAATGTTGAACGCGGCACAGGCCTGGGCGTGCCGCATGGGACCTGTGGCTGGGCCCGCAGAGGCTCGGCATCACCGAAGCGAGGACCGGTTGTGGCTTGCAATGATAGGACGGCCAAGCGCGCCAAATGTCATGGCGCCGCGATTGTGCTATACTCGCAACCACGCACACAACAAGGATATTGGATATGGCAGACCTGGAACCGGTTCTTGCAACACTAGAGGAATACGCTGATGCTTATTGCGCGAAAGATGTTGACCGGCTCATGGCACTCTTTGTGGAGGGCGAGAATATTTCGCTGATCGGAACCGGCGGTGATGAGCTTTGCGCGGGCCGCAGCGAAGTGGCGTCGGTTTTTGAGCGAAACTTTGGTGAAGCAACCGCCAACACCTTCGAATGGGGCTGGAAACACGTCGCAATTTACGGCGACGCGGCTACGATCGCGATCTCGCTGATCATTCACCTGACGGCCGACGGGGCCAAGCTTAGGGTTCCGGTGCGTTGGACTGTTACACTCGTCAAGACCGATGCTGGATGGAAATGGGTCCACAGGCATGCGTCCGCAGCGGCAAGCTCACAAGATGAGGGCACCGCCTACCCGACTGATGGTGGCTAACTCGACTTTGAGTCTTGGGCTCCGGCACGACGCCAGATCCAAGCCCGCAAGCGCTGCACCCGTTTCGCAGCGCGCGTGACCCAGCAAGCAGACACAAAAAAACCCGCACGAGGCGGGTTCTTTTCATGACCGGAATGGCGCGAGTGACGGGGCTCGAACCCGCGACCTTCGGCGTGACAGGCCGACACTCTAACCAACTGAGCTACACCCGCGCATTTCGGTGAAGCGGTGTGTAAGCCCCTAACTGGTTTGAGTCAACCGCAAAATCTTACGAAATTGGGATTTCTGACTGCAAGCGATGGAGCTGGCCGGACGGGCCTTCGATCAACAAGGAATCTGTCATCCAAGCCTGGGAATCGCGCAAGGGCGCTTGCAAGATCAAGCCGTCTGTCAGGCCCGTAAGACAGAATTGCAGGCGCTCGCCAGAAACCAAATCGTCTAGTCCCATCCAGGTCTGACAGTCCATACCCGCCGCCTGCACAGCCGCGATCTCCTCAGGCAGTTGCGGTGCCAAACGGCCAAAGCAGTCGCCCCCCATCGCCTTGGCTGCGACCGCCGAAATCACACCTTCGGGCGTTCCGCCGATCCCCATCAAAGCGTCAACGTCTTGGCCGTCCAACAGGGCTAGCATCGCCCCCAAGACATCACCGCCAGAGTTCAAGCTCACCCGTGCCCCGCTCGCCAGGATGTCCTTGATCATCTGGGCATTGCGCGGCCGCTCTAGAATATAGACCAACAGATCGCCGACATCTTTGCCCTTGGCCCGCGCCAGTGCGTCCAAGCGATCGGCCATCGGAGCATCGGGGTCAAGCGCGCCGCGCGCCTCAGGACCAACGACCAGCTTGTCCATATAAAAGGCTGGACCGGGCTCGAACATGGCTCCGGGCTCCGCCAAAGCAATGACCGAAAATGAATTGGGCAGAGCCTTGGCGCAAAAAGTCGTGCCTTCCAACGGATCAACCGCAATATCGGCGGCCGGTCCTTGGCCTGCGCCCAACAGCTCGCCATTGTAGAGCGCTGGGGCATCGTCCTTTTCACCCTCACCGATGACAACGCGCCCGCGAAAATCAGCCGGGCCCAGCACCGCACGCAAGGCGTCAACGCAGGCACCGTCTGCGCCGTTCTTGTCCATACGGCCAACAAAGGGCTGGGCGGCAATCGCTGCAGCAGAGGTGGCTTGCGCCAGAGTTAAAAGCGAGGGAAAGGTCACGAGGGCAGGCTCCAAAGGGCTGAAGTCACATCATAGCAAACCGGTGCCCCCTTAGGCATGAGGAAAGCAGCGGCAAACTTGGACAAAAAGGCGGGCAGCAGGTGCGCCCGTCGCCCGCTCTATGTGCCAGGAAAGCCCTCCTCGATCAAGATAGGCAGGATCAGGTTGGGCCGCCAGTCGGCAATCGAAGGGCATGCGCGAATGGCAACCCCCTGGCGGGCAAGAACACGCCAAAACCTCCGGCCCTGGCTGCATCCAAGTCAAGGCGAGACTTCAAGTCACCGCCGAACCATCACACCGTCAAGGGCCAAGCTTAGCCGGGTCCGCGCCCCAGCCCGTCAGCACTAGGCGCGCGCGGCGGCGGCGGCAGCGCGTTCTTCTTGCGCCCGCTTACGCTTTTCCTGCGCTTCCCAGGCCTGCTTTTTGCGGTAAATGGTCGAAGCGGAGATGCCCAGCAAATTGGCGGCTTTAGGAATATTTCCACCACAGGAGTCGATAGCCTCCAAAATGGCTTCCTTCTCGGTCTCCCACAAAGGCTTAATCTCGCGCTCTTTGCTCTCTTCAGCTTCTGCCTCGCCATTGATCGGGAAATCGGAAGCAAAAGCCGCTCGACCGCCATCGTGCAGGCCTGCGACGTTCAGCGGGTGGACCTGACCCATCGCCTGTCCCTGTCCCTGTCCCTGTCCTTGTCCTTGGGCGTGGCCGTTGCCGTTGGCGTGCTGGCTCGGGGGCTGGCCGTTGAAAGACCGCATCATGGCAGGGTTCGCGCCTGCGGGGCCGCCCTCGCCTTGCTGACCGGGGTAGGCCGCAGCATTGGAGTAGCCAGGCGGAACGGCATAGCCCTGTCCAACATAACCGCCCGCCATGGCTGGCACCGCCATGTGGGGCACCGGCATCATGCCCATTTCACGCGCCAGGCTGGGGTTGAACTGAGCAAAGCGGTGGGTGCTTTCATTCATGGCCTGCTCGGAATCCAGGGGAGCGGGCAGCATGGTGACGCTCACCTCTCCGCCATCGTTGAGCACCACCAAGTTGCGCACGATGTTTTGCAATTGGCGCACGTTGCCGGGCCAAGAGAACTTCAACAAGCGCTCGGCGGCATCGGGATCAAAGCCGCTGAAGGATTTCTTTTCCTGCGCCGCGTAGCTCTTCAAGAAGGTGTTGGCCAAGGCCAAGATGTCGTCGCCACGCTCACGCAAGGGCGGCATGGCAATCGGCAGCACGTGTAAACGGTAGTAAAGGTCTTCGCGGAAGCGGCCAGCGCCGATCTCCTCCAGCGGGTCTTTGTTGGTCGCGCAGATAAAGCGGATGTCCACTTTCTCCTGCTTTGACGAGCCCACCTTAGCAAAGGTGCCGGTCTGGACGAAGCGCAACAGCTTGGACTGCAGGTGCAGGTCCAATTCACAAATCTCGTCCAGGAACAGGGTCGAGCCGTCGGCGCGGGTGGCTGCGCCGTCGTGATTGGTAACAGCGCCAGTAAAGGCCCCTTTGACGTGGCCGAAAATCTCGGACTCCAGCAGCGTTTTCGGGATGGCCGCACAGTTGATGGCCACCATCTCCTTATCTTTGCGGTCCGACAGATCGTGCAGGGCGCGGGCGGCCACTTCTTTGCCGGTGCCGCTCTCGCCCAGAATAAAGATGCTGGCGTTGGAGGGTGCCGCGCGCTCGATCATGCGATAGACCATCTGCATGGGCTTAGAGCTGCCGACGAAGCCTTGGAAGGTGTCGTGATAGCTGACCTTGTTCTGAGCCACCTGTCGCTTGACTTCGCGCTTGGTCAGCGCCGAGCGCAGGGTTTGCACCAGCCGGTCACGATTGAAGGGCTTGACCAGGAAGTCGTAGGCCCCGCCACGCATGGTCTCCACCGCCGTGTTGATCGAGGCATGGGCCGTAATCATAATGGCCGCGGTGGGCAGTTTGCGGTCGTTGACCGCGCGCAGCACTTCGGTGCCCAGCATATCGGGCAGGCGGATATCCAACAGCACGGCGTCGGGCACATCGCTGTCCAAATAGTCCAGCGCTTCACGACCGGTCGAAACGTGGTCAACCTCCACGCCCTCATCGTGCAAATAATGCGCGTAGAGGTCTGCCAAGGATCGCTCGTCTTCAACTAGCAAGACTCTAGGCTTTTCAGAACTGACGGGTACAATGCTGCTCATAGGGCTCTCAACGCGCAAGAAATTTCGAATTCTTCTTTGTTTTTCAATAATTTATTTTAGGTGAGAAAAATTCGCAATCTGCCAAAAATTTTTCGTGAGCCAATGATAAATGGCCTTTGCAATTTGCACAACGCTCACAAATCTGGGGATGAGCGCCAAACGACTCGGCACCGATCTGCTGCGGATGCCGCAGGGCCGCCGTGCCTTGCCGAGCCCCGATGCGCTGGAAAATGCTCCCGCCTCCCGGCGATCGAGGCCTTGGATGCTGGCGCGCCGAGCCAGATTTGACGCTCGGTTTTGGGGCCAAGGCCCTTGCGGCGCGGCGCAGGGATTTGCTAAGCAGCCTAACAAAAGCCCGCGCCGTTTGGCTCCGCTCGACACAAACGGCTGCTTTGGGCCCCTCTAAGCCTGCCCATTGAAGGAAGCTCCATGTCCGACGAAACCAACTCAGCTGCCGACGCGGCTGCGCAAGACCAAACCGCGCAAGACCAAACCGCCCAAGAGCAAAACAAGCAAGCCGCCCAGCCGCCGATCCAGATCCGCGCTCAGTTCGTGCGCGACGTCTCTTTCGAAGCGCCCAACGGCCCGCTGCCCCTGGTCGGCGCGCAACAGCAGCCCGCCATCAGCGTCAACATGAACATCAAGCACCGTCCCGTTCCCCAGATCGGGCACGAGGTGATCTTGTCGCTGACCGCAGAGAGCAAGCTGGGCAACACCACGCTGTTCCTGGCCGAAGTTCACTACGCCGCTTTGGTCACCCTGTCAGAAGGTATGAACGAGCAAGCCGTGGGTGCTGCTTTGGTGATCGAAGTGCCGCGCCTGATCTTCCCTTATGTGCGCCGCATCGCTTCGGATTTGGTGATTGAGGGTGGCTTCCCGCCGCTGGCTTTGAACCCGGTTGATTTTGTCGCCTTTGCCCGCAATGCGCAGGTTGAAACCGCCAGCAAGCCAGACGACGCAACACTGCAATAAGGCGCTGCCGGCCCAGCTTGGGGTCCCAGCTCCCGCTTGCCTCGACCTAATCCTAAGGAGGGCGCTATGCCCAAGATCATCGTCTCTGACTCAGCCAGCCTGGTCGATCGTTGGATTCAGGCCCTGCTTGAGCGTCGTCCGGACCTTGAGGCTGTGCCTGTGGCCGCGCTGGGAGACGATGAGGCCGCGCGGGCCAGCGTGGACTATGCGCTGATTTGGGCGCCCAAGCCGGGCCTTTTGGCCTCGCTGCCCAATCTCAAGCTGATTGTATCGGTGGGCGCGGGGCTGGATCACCTGACCAGCGACCCCGACCTGCCGCGCCACATCCCCACAGTGCGCATGGTCGATCCAGGTCTGACCCAAGGCATGAGCGAATACTGCACCTGGGGGGTCTTGAGCCTGCATCGCTTGTTTGTACCGTTGCTCAACGCCCAGGCCAGCGGCGTTTGGGACGTGGTGCATGCACCCATCGCCAGCAATGTCCGGGTGGGTGTGCTGGGCTTTGGCGTGTTGGGCAGCAAGACCGGTGAGGCGCTGCAGGCCCTGGGTTTCCAGGTCTGCGGCTGGTCGCGCAGCCCCAAACAGCACG
Source organism: Alphaproteobacteria bacterium (assembly GCA_030428255.1). GTDB lineage: Bacteria > Pseudomonadota > Alphaproteobacteria > UBA7985 > JAUIBT01 > JAUIBT01. The sequence goes on from JAUIBT010000023.1 coordinate 48,591, forward strand.
ACAGTATCCCGCTGTATCACGGCGAAGACGGCCTGCGTGAGGTCTTGGCCACCTGCGATCACCTGGTTCTGCTCATGCCCGCAACGCCCGAGACCTATAAGATCATCAATGCCGACTTTTTGGCGCGTTGTAAGCCCGGCGTTGGCATCGTCAATGCGGGCCGCGGAAGCCTGATCGACGACGCGGCGCTGTTGCAGGCCCTAGCCAGCGGCCAAGCGGGCGGCGCTGTGCTGGATGTCTTCCACCAAGAGCCGCTGCCCAGCGACCACCCCTATTGGGCGCATCCCAAGGTGATCGTCACGCCGCACGTAGCCGCTTTGACCTATCCTGAGACCGGAGCCGACCACGTGGCTGCGGCCATCGCTGCGCTGGAGGCTGGCGCTCCGCTGCCTGCGGTGGTCGATTGGGACCGCGGATACTGATAGGAACGCCGCGCCGCATGAGCTACTGAGCCGCCAGATACCTCTTTGCTCTCCATGTCGATTGAGGGCGTCGCACGGCATGGAACGGCTTGGGCCTATTCCCACTCCATTTCAGCATAGACTTGCTGGGCATTGCGGCCCGCAAGAGCCTCAAACTGGGCCAAGTGGGCAAAGGCACTTTGGTCGATTTGGGTCGAGCCCTGCATGTCGCCGCCATCTTCGATATAAGCGCCCATGACCCTGCGCAGGGTCTTGAGATAGTCCAAGGTCTCGGCGGTCGCGCGCGTCAGATCGGTCGGATGGCCGTGGCCCGGAACGATGTGCTTGGGCTGGTAGGCGGCCATGGCCTCAAACACCTCAATCCAACGGCCCGCGTGCGATTGCGCACCGACGCCCAACAGGCGCTCGGTATAGACAATATCGCCGGTAAACATGACGCCCTGTGCTGGCAGCCAAACAAAGCTGTCGCCGGGCGTATGCGCCTGGCCGACGTGGTGGAGCTGGATCTCAACACCGCCAACGGTGAGGCTGTGGCTCTCTTCGAAAGTCTGATCGGCGTAGGACGGTTGCGTGCCTTTGAGGGCCTCGCCCAGCAGCGCTGACAGCGCGCTGAGCTGCACGGAGCCGCGCTCGCGATGGTCTGCGACTGCGGCAGATGAGGCAATAACCGTCGCGCCCTTGGCCTGCCAAAAGCCATTGCCCAGCCAGCGATGATCCTGGCCGCCGGTATTGATGACATGCGTGACCTGGCAATCGCTGAGGGTGGCGATGGTCTGGGCCAGCGCCTTGGCACCCTGCCACGAGCCGCCGGGATCGACCAGCACACAGCCCACCTCGGTGATGATCAGCCCGAAGGTGGCGTTGTTGGCCAGGTTGTCCGGGTTGCGTTGCTCGTGCGGGCCGACCAGGGCGAACATGCCGGGCGCAACCTGGATCGGCTTGAGGGAAGCAATCTGGAGGGAGGCAGCCTGGCTTGCCGCAGCGCTCAGCGCAAGCATCGAAGCAGCTAGGGTAGCGAATATTAAACGCATGGCAAAATCCTCTGGCGCAGGCGGTTGACGGTCTGCGCCCAGGCTAGGGGGCCACCGCCCCTGCTGCTAGAGACGAATGATCGCGTCCTGATAGGAACGCCGCGCCACATTGACGGCTGAGCCGCCAGATACGTCTTTGCCATCCAAGTCGAATGAGAGCGTTGCACGGCATGGAGCGGCCCGGCTTGGGTATTAGGCGGGTCCGCCGCGCCGACCGCGTGCCAACTGGCTGCGCAAGAAACTCAGCACGGCATAGGCGCCCATCAGCTCACCGCCTTTGGGGCGACCGGGCCGGGTGTCGGGGTTCCATGCGTTGGTGTCCATGTGCAGCCAGGGCGTTTCAGGGCTGACAAAGCGTTGCAGGAACAAAGCCGCGGTGATGGCCCCGCCCAGATTGGCCGAGGGCATGTTGTTGAGATCGGCGACGCTGGAGCTCAAATAGCGCTCGTAGCCTGCATACAGCGGCATGTTCCACACCAGGTCGCCGCAGCCTTGCGACTGAGCCTGCAAGCGCGCGGCCAGCTCGGCGTCGTTGGCAAAGAAGGCCGGCACCTCGGCGCCCATGGCCACCCGGGCAGCGCCGGTCAAAGTGGCGAAGTCGAACAGCAAGTCGGGCTTCTCGTCGACGGCGTCGGCCAGGGCATCGGCCAGGATCAGCCGTCCCTCAGCATCCGTGTTGCCCACTTCAACGCTCAGGCCCTTGCGGGTCTGGATCACATCTTGCGGACGCATGGCCATGTCAGACACGGTGTTCTCAACCGAAGCAATCAGCACTCGCAGCCGCATCGGCAGGCCAAGCTGCATAATCATCGAGGCCAGGCCCAACGCATAGGCCGAGCCCCCCATGTCCTTTTTCATGGTGGCCATGGCTCCGGCGGGCTTGATGTCCATGCCGCCCGTGTCAAAGGTTACGCCTTTGCCCACCAGGGTTATCAGGGGCCCAGCCTTGCCCCACCGCAACTCGATCAGGCGCGGCGCACGGCTGGCGTCTGACACCACCCCCGCACCCACTGCATAGATGGCCGGGTAATTCTTGGCCAGCAACTGCCGCCCGACCAAGCTGGCGACCTGCGCACCGTGGGCTTTGGCCAGATCGCGGGCGGCTTGCTCCAGCGCCTGTGGGGTCAGGATATTGGCGGGCAGATTGACCAGATCCCGCCCCAAGGCGATGCCCTCGGCCACCGCCAGAACCAGCGCGCGGTCGGCCTTTCTGGGCCACACCAGGTTGCGTGCCTCCATGCGGCGTGACGCGGGCGCACCCTCCTTGATGGGGGCGACCTGGTAATGGGCCAGCGCCCAGCCGATGGCCAAGGCCGTGGCTTCTTGCGCGGTTTCGGGCTCGTCCGCCAAGCGATAGCGACCAGGGGGCAAGATCGCGGGCAGGCTCGCCAAGGCCCAGAGCGCGGGCTCGCCGCCCGGGCGCATCAAGACTTTGCCAAGCTGTCCGCCAGCGTCCGGCACCAACAGGTGTTTGGCCTTACCCTCCAAGAAGCCACTGGACTTGATCCACGCCTTTTCAAAGGGCTCAAAGTCGCGCAGCGCGGCGCGCGGCCCGCTGTCCTCAAAGGTCATCAAGGCGACGGTGTCGCGATTGGCGCGCGCGTGGAACAGATCAGAATACATGCAAGACAGCTCACGGATGGGGGAATGGTAAGACGGCCAGGCTAAGCAGCGAGAGGGAAAAGACCAACAAAAAAAGGCGACCGCAAAGCTGCAATCGCCTTTCTAACCTAGGGGTTACACCCGCATGTTCGATCAGAACAGGTTCTTGATCCGCTTCAAGAAGCCTTGGACGCGCGGATAGTGCCCGTCCTCGCCGCTGACAGTCTCGAACTCCTGCAAGATTTCCTTTTGCTTCTCGGTCAACTGCACCGGAATTTCGATCGCGGTGTGAATGATCATATCTCCACGCAGGCTTGAGTTATAAACGCTCATGCCTTGGCCGCGCAGACGCAAGGTCTTGCCGTGCTGCGTGCCGGGTTCGATGGTGGCTTGCAGCGTGCGTCCGTCGATGGTCGGCACAGTGATTTTGCCGCCCAGCGCTGCGGTGACGAAGGAGATGGGCGTTTCAACATGCAGATCATTGCCATTGCGTTCAAACACCGAATGACGCCGCACGTTCAGCACGACGTGCAGATCGCCCGGCTTGCCGCCGCGCGTGCCCGCTTCGCCGCCGCCAGGGTACTGAATGGTGGTGCCGTCTTGCACACCGGCGGGAATGGTAACGCTCAGCTTCTTTTCTCGCGTTGTGCGGCCCTGGCCATGACACTCGCCGCACGGGTCAGAAATGATGCTGCCCTGGCCCTGGCAGGTGGGGCAGCCGCGCTCCATGGCAAAGAAGCCCTGGCTCTGGCGCACGCGCCCGCGTCCACCACAGGTCGGGCAGGTCTCGGGTTCGCTGTTGCCCTTAGAGCCGCTGCCGTCGCAGGTCTCACAGGTCTGCTTGACCGGGAAGCTGATGGTTTTCTTGACGCCCTTAAAGGCCTCCTCAAGCGAGACCTCCAGCGGATATTCTAGGGTAGCCCCGCGATTGGGTGCGCGCCCACCGCGTCCGCCGCCGGCGCCGCCAAATGCCCCAAACATCTCCTCAAAGATATCGGCAAAGCCTTCAAAGCCACCGGCACCGGCACCAGCACCGCCACGCCCTCCGCCCATGCCACCATTTTCAAAGGCAGCGTGGCCAAAGCGATCATAAGCCGCGCGTTTGTCCGGGTCAGACAAGATCTCATAGGCTTCGTTGGCCTCTTTGAACTTGGTCTCGGCCTCGGCGTCGTCCGGGTTCCGGTCGGGGTGGTACTTCATCGCCAACTTGCGATAAGCCGACTTCAACTCCTTATCCGATGCGGACTTAGAGACGCCTAGCAGGTCGTAGTAGTCTTGTTTTGCCATGGTGCTTTGCATCTGGTTTGAGCCTCCGATATCGGGGATGGCTTCATGTCAAAAAGCCGGAGTCTGTAACCCCGGCTTCTCGAATCATAACGACAGGGTGCGGGCCAGCCCTAGGCCTTGGGCTCGTCGTCCTTGACCTCTTCATAGTCGGCATAGACGCCTTCGTCCGCACCGCCTTCTGCGCCGCCCTCAGGGTTTGCGCCCTCGGCTTGCGCATAGACTTTCTGGCCGATCTCCATCGCGATGTTGGTCAGCTCTTCGGTCTTGGCGGTGATGACCTCAACGTCGTCGCCTTCCGCCGCAGCGCGCAGCTCAGCAATGGCCGCCTCGGCGCGCGCCTTGTCGTCGGCCTCCACCTTGTCTTCAGAGTCCTTGAGAGTCTTCTCCAAGGTATAGGCAGCGTTGTCCGCCGTATTGCGGGCTTCGACCAGCTTGCGGCGCTGTTCGTCGGTCGCCGCGTTGGCCTCGGCGTCCTTGACCATCTTGTCGATCTCTTCGTCAGACAGACCGCCAGACGACTTGATCTGGATCTGCTTCTCAGCGCCGGTGCCCTTGTCCTTCGCGGACACGTGCAAGATGCCATTGGCGTCGATGTCAAAGGTCACGTCGATCTGCGGCACGCCGCGCGGAGCAGCCGGAATACCGGTCAGATCAAATTGGCCCAACAGCTTGTTGTCGCTGAACATGTCGCGCTCGCCTTGAGCCACGCGGATGGTCACGGCGGTCTGGCCGTCTTCGGCGGTCGAGAAGGTCTGCGTCTTCTTCAGCGGAATGCGCGAATTGCGATCCACCAGGTTGGTCATCACGCCGCCCTTGGTCTCGATGCCCAAAGACAGGGGCGTAACGTCCAGCAGCAGGATGTCTTTGACGTCGCCTTGGAAGATACCGCCCTGAATAGCCGCGCCGATAGCCACAACTTCGTCCGGGTTGACGCCCTTGTGTGGGTCACGGCCAAAGAAGGATTTCACGGTCTCTTGGATCTTGGGCATACGGGTCATACCGCCGACCAGGATCACGTCGTCGATGTCGCCCGCGCTCAGCTCGGCGTCTTTCAGAGCCGCTTTGACTGGTGCCATAGAGCGCTGAACCAAATCGTCCACCAGGGACTCCAGCTTGGCGCGCGACAGCTTGATCGCCAGGTGCTTGGGGCCAGAGGCATCGGCGGTGATGTAAGGCAAGTTGATCTCGGTCTCGACAGACGAAGACAGCTCGATCTTGGCTTTTTCTGCGGCTTCCTTCAAGCGCTGCAGGGCCATGCGGTCCTTGCGCAGATCCATGCCGTTGTCGCGTTGGAATTCTTCGACCAGGTAGCCAATGATGCGGTTATCGAAGTCCTCACCGCCCAGGAAGGTGTCACCGTTGGTGGCCTTCACCTCAACCAGGCCATCGCCGATTTCCAGCACGGAAACGTCGAAAGTACCGCCGCCCAAATCGTAGACAACGATGGTGCCGCTGTTGGCCTTCTCCAGACCATAGGCCATGGCCGCAGCGGTGGGCTCGTTGATGATGCGCTTGACATCCAGGCCGGCGATGCGGCCAGCGTCTTTGGTCGCCTGGCGCTGTGCGTCGTTGAAATAGGCCGGCACGGTGATCACGGCCTCGGTCACGGTCTCGCCCAGGAAGGATTCAGCGGTCTCCTTCATCTTTTGCAAAATGAAGGCGGAGATTTGCGACGGGCTGTACTTTTCGCCACGCACAGAGACCCAAGCGTCGCCGTTGTCGGCCTTGACGATTTGGTAGGGAGTCAGCTCCATTTCTTTGGCCACGGTGGGGTCTTCGAAACGGCGACCGATCAGGCGCTTAATGGCATAGAGCGTGTTGTCAGGGTTGGTAACGGCCTGGCGCTTGGCGGGTTGGCCGATCAGGCGCTCATTCGAATCGGTGAAGGCCACCATAGACGGGGTGGTGCGCGCACCCTCAGAGTTCTCGATCACGCGCGCTTCGCTGCCCTGCATAACCGCAACGCAAGAGTTGGTGGTGCCGAGGTCAATGCCAATGACTTTAGACATGTGTTTTCCTTTTCATAAGCAGGCGCCCGCTCAGATCCAGCGGAGGCGGCCTCTCTGCGCGACGAGGCCAATGGGGCGCCCCTTGTCGTGGAGACGGGGTTAATGACGGTTCGATTATCAGCGCCTTGCCTGGCCATGGCGGGCCAGATGATGGTCCCCAAAAGCCTGGGCGCTTGAACTGAGTGTCATGTAAGAGACAGCCGCAGACGTACAAGACCCGAAAGGTGGCGATGGCGGGGAAAAATATCGCTCAAATGCAGAAAAATGTGTCGCAGGTCGCTCTGGCCTTGCCGCGGAAGCGCGCCAGCCCTAAAAGCGTGCCACAGGCCTTGCTTTCGCCGCGTGCGGATCGCAAGGCCTGACCGGTTGGTTCCTCTTTTTTGCACCCAAAGAGCAGCAAACATGGCGATGGATTTGGCCCGTTATCAGGCGCTGGCTGACTACCCCTATTTCACCTACGGCAGCCTGATGGACGCCGCGATCTTCGCCTGCGTCACCGGCAGCCAGCCGCAGGTGCGCGGCCCTGGCTGGTTGGAAGATCAGCGGCGCACGCGCCTGGCCAATCAGTCCTTTCCCATGGTTGATGATCAAGCGGGCTGCCGGGTGTTTGGGCTGGTGCTTGAGCCGACCGGCGTCGAGGCCCTGGCGCGCCTGCACACCTATGAGACCGCCGACTATCACTTGAGGCTGCGCCAGGTCTCTTGTCTGGAGGGTACGATTGACGCGCTGGTGTTCGAACCGAGCGGCCGGGCGGCTGCGGGCAGTGAGATTTGGCACCTGTCCGACTGGCAAATCGCCAGCAAGCCCATGGTGCTGTGGGTGCAACAACAAATCGCCGAGCGCCTGCCCATGCCGGGCTTTGATCCCTGGCCCTGCGCGCCGGTTGACCCCGATCAGCAAGCAGCCTTTGAGGCTTATATGGAGCAAAGCGACCGGCTGTTTGACCAGCTTGAAGCCTTGTGGCACGCGCAGAACAGCGACAGCGCCAGCGACGAATTCGACGCTTTGGGCCACAGGCCGATCAATCGCCTGCACTGAGTGCGCTCCACTGGCTGGATTGGCGCAAAGGCTTGGGCCGCAGTGGCCCGCGTGCGGTGGCCCGCATAAGGCGAACACCGCGCGGCAGCGACAGGTGTGCAGCCTGCAAAACCACCACCCCGGCACGGGATAAGATGGCTTGCGCTGGATCATTGCACGTAGACCTTCGTTCGGGTTTGCTGAAGGCTCGTGGACCCTCTTCTTCTAGCCAGCGCGGAGACCAGCATGCCAGACACAGACCTTAATCTTCAGCACTACCGCCAGATTTTGGAACAGCGGTTGACCGCGCTGGACCGGCGTTTGCATCACATTGAACACGACCTGGATCAGCCGCACTCGCGCGATTGGGACGACCAAGCCATCGAGCGTGAGGGCGATGAGATGCTGGAGAGCATGGGCTCGCAAGGCCTGGTGGAGGTCGCGCAGATCAAGGCAGCGCTGGAGCGCCTTGAAGCTGGCCAGTTTGGCCTTTGCCAGTCCTGCGAGGAGCCGATTTCCGCCCAACGCTTAGCCGTGCTGCCCCACACGCCTTGGTGCAAGGCATGCGCCGCTGAAACCCATTCGTGAGCCGCTCACGCAGCGGGGTCAGCGGGTCAGATTGCGTGGCCGGTTTGCACTTGGTCGTGAGCGCGCTGCCTGCCCGCTGAGTCTCAGCACAAAAGCAGAGCCGAGCGGTGACGAGAAGGCTTGACCAATGGCAATAAACGTGGTTCTTTGCGCGCCTTCGGAGAGGTGGCCGAGCGGCTGAAGGCGCTCCCCTGCTAAGGGAGTATGCGGTTAACCCTGCATCGAGGGTTCGAATCCCTTCCTCTCCGCCATTTTCCTATTTTTGCGTTTAAGATCGACAAGTGGTTGCGTGGCGTTTCTTCGTATCGAGCTGCGATGTGGCGGCATGAGGCTTTGAGCCTGCCAAAGATCCGCTCTTTCTTGTTGCGGCATTTGTAGAGATCTGCGTCGAATTCGGCGAGCAATTTGTGATTGGCTTTGGGTGGGATCACGTCGATAGCCCCCTGTGCCCAAGTTCATGTCTCAGATCCAATCAGGGACATTTACCTTGACCGCGAGCACTTATTGGCCTGGCTGGAGGCTGTCCAAGAGGTGCTTGCTAGAAAGAAAATAATGGGTGTGCTGCCTAACTGGTCTGTCAGAGACCTGGCGAGGCGGTCGCAATTGGTTACACGCACCACCTCACCCTCTCTGAGTTGATCTAGCATGCGGTCGAGCTCAGGGCGGGCTCGCTTTGACCCGCTGACATTCTCCGCAAGAATGCGCGCAGCACCGGCTTCTTTCAAAGCGGTAATCTCTGCATCAAGGTTCTGGTCCCGGGTCGAGACACGTGCGTATCCACTTCGCATACAGGCATGATGTCAAAAACGGTCGTTTTCGCCCGTGACAGAAACGTAGGGGTTTTGACTGTCTCTTTTGCCTTAGCGGCCTTTCGCTACCACGCTTGCATAGGGCAGCTTTGCGGGACGATGCGCAAATTCGCTGCGCGAGCCCGAACGGCAGGTAAACTAAGTCAGATCGACGCCCCGTAACTTGGCATAATTCGCGACTGCGTTTCTTTGTCATTTGCCTAGTCCTGATTTCGGCGCAGATAATCATCGAACATTGGAACCGTAAAATCTATGTCGCCGTGCTGAGGACTGTAGATCATACCCTTGTTGATAATTTGTGCGCGTCGGGGCCCTAGTTTAGAATGAGGCTCCCTCAACTGATCAGCGACCTCGGAGGAGCGGTATGGACCCTTGCCCAGTTCTGCCATCGCGATCACGTACGCGCGCTCCTTTGGCGTTAACCTGTCAAACCGGACTTGGAAGAATCCTTCATCCAGCCTCTTCAAAGCACTTGCGGTGGCATTTTTAACGTCGTTGTCATCAATAGGGGAATCGTCAGCAGTATTCCAAGATTGAAACCCCCACTCTTGGAGAAAGTAGGGATAACCTTTGGTGATTGCGAAAATTTCGTTCAGTGCGTCTTCGGCTATCTCTTCTCCTTCATCTCGTATTGGGTCTCGCACAGCTTTCAAGGCAGCAACCTTATCCAGAGCCCCAATTTTCGGATAAGAAAAGAGCCGTTCCGCATATGATTTGGCATCTCCAGAAAGACCAGCCAACTGTGGAAGCCCTGCGCCAAAAAAAATGACTGGAAGTTGTTTTTGACCAACTTTGTGAATAGCCACAATGAGCGCCGCAAGCTCAGCCGATTTGAGATACTGAACCTCATCGACTAGGATGCACCAACCCTTTTTAGCTGCTTTTGCGGCGGTTCCAATTGCCACGAACATGTCGGTGAGATCGTATTCTAGGGTCCGGACTCATTAGAGCCACCATGTGACGAAGGCTGCGATGGCGATAGTGGCCATGAAGGTCTTGATGTTGCGGTCGAACCGGGTCGCTACGCGGCGCCAGTCCTTG
>JAUIBT010000024.1 GCA_030428255.1 Alphaproteobacteria bacterium
CGCCAGAGCGCCGGGGTTGGCGATGACGGTACCGCTGGCGTCCTTGACGTTGATGTCGCGGTCGCCGCCGGTGCAGGCTGGCGCGCCCCCGAAGTTGGGCTTGGGCAAGACCCAGGCGGTCGCACCGTCGGCAAAACCAGCCGAATTAAGCACGCTACACACGTTCCAACCGCTCAAGTCTTGGTTGAAGGCGCTGGCGTTTTCGAACATAAAGCCCATATCCAGGACTTGAGATGTGTCCCAGCCGCCAATGTCCTGGTTGAAGGCGTTTGTGCCAAGGAACATGGCGCTCATAGTCATGACACTGCTGGTGTCCCAGCCGCCAATCGGTTGATTAAAGGCAAGCGCAAATGAAAACATCGTATTGAAATCAACAACACGAGATGTATTCCATCCGCTGATATTTGCATTGAATTTCTCTGTATAAGCAAACATCTCATACATTGTTTGAACGTTCGACGTATTCCAGCGACTTATATCGGCGTTGAAGACCTTTGCTTGGTAGAACATTCCCTTCATGTTGGTGGCTGCCGACGTATCCCAGTTTCCAATATTTTGATTGAATGTAAATTCATCCGAAAATAAATAGGACATGTCAGAAACATAACCGGTATAGACCTGCGTGACATCGGCATTTGCAGCGATCTTAGCTTTGAGCGTCGTCCCGTCGACGAGCTCAAGGCCCGCGCAGGGCACGACGGTCCCGTCGCCAAGAGTATAGCTGCCAGCAGCAGCGGTATAGGTGCTGCCCACGGCGACGCCGGCTTCAACACATTTCGCGCTCGCAAAGCCCGGCAGCCCCAGCGCCAAGGTCGCAAACGCGCAGACAGCCCAGGTGCGGCGCACAAGCCTGCGGAGCCCCTGCGTCCTTAGGCTGATCATTTTCGTATCCCTTCGGTTATCATTTCTTTTTTGGGTAGAGTGTTATAGCCAGGCAATCAATTTAAATGCGCGCGACCAAGAGCCTAAAGTTGCTTTTTCTGGCGCAACGTGACTTTGTTGCAACGCCTTAGCGCGATTTATCTGGCTTTGGTGACAGGGGCCGCCCCAGCAACAATCGCTCTGGCCTCAATACCAGCCACCTCAGCGGTCCCAGCCCAAACGCGGCCACCTTCGTTGATATCATTGGTATAGGCCTTGCCATAGACCGCTGCTAGCGTGATACTTTGGCTTGACCTGAAGCAACCGCGCTGGCCGCCGCGCCCGATCCGGGCAACCGCGATGTCGGTTGCGTACAGGGCTGCGTACTGGGCTGCGTACTGGGCTGAGTCTGGCAAGCTGCACCCATCAAGGGCTACCATTTGGGCGATTGGCGCGCTTGGCAGCGATTGCTAGGAGTTCCCAAGCGCGGCGATCAAGTCAGTGCTGAGCTAAAGAACGTCGTCAGCCTTCTTCAGGATGACGCGCCACCAATCAAAGGTGTCGTCCAGGTTTCGGTGCGTATAGCCATAGGCCAAGTTATAGGCCAACTTGACGCCCAGGTCCCCCTCGTCGTCCATGAACCATTTGCCAAAAACCGTATCATTGTTCAGCGCGTTGATTTCGCGCAGGCTAATCTTGTTGCTGGTTCCTTCCGAGCCTGCTTTGAACTGCATGGCCCGGCATTGCTCTTTGTCATCGTCGCAATCATAGAAGAAAATGCCATAGAGGGTTCCCTCCATCCGCCCGACAATCAAAGGATCGCCCACGCCGTCGGTCTCCAGCCGGGCGCTGCCCCAGCCCTTGGCAATGTCCAAGATCTTGTCAACGTTTTGCCGCTCATCGTCGCTCTGCGCAGAGCTTGGCGTTGCAAAAACCATGGTGGCCAACAGGCCCAACAGGGCAAGTGTTCGAAACATACCAACGTCCTCCTTTGATCGCGCGCTGGCCTTCGGTTGTGGCTTGGACCACCAAAGCCGTGTCGCTTCGTGCTGTTTAAGGTCAAAATGCTAGCAGCTTTTCAGACGGCGAACAAATGGGCAGGCCGTCACGGCCCAGCGCCAACTTCGACCCCTTCGCCAAGCCCACTCAATCCAGGCGCAGCCCCTGACGCTTGAGCTCGCTTTGCACTGCGATCAGGTCCAGATCGGCCAGGCCCTTGCCATGCTGCACGGACAGAGCGGCAGCCACGCCCGCCCCCTGCCCCGCCACCGCGCAGCAGGCCATATTGCGGGTCGCAGCATGGGCGATGCGGTCGCCACCAATCGCCCGCCCTGTCACCAACAGGCCCTCAACACCCTTGGGCAGCATGGCGCGGTAGGGGATCTGCATATAGCGCCCGGTAGTCGGCAAAATCAGCACGCCATAGCCATCGATGAACTCGGGATAGATGCCGATGCTGTCGTCAAAGCGGCCCTGGTCGCACACATCGGCCTCGGTCATGTTATAGACAGCATCCAGCTTGCGGGTGTCCCGGATGCCAATCGTCATACCGAAGTTGCGCAGTCGGGCGGCCTCGCAGCCGGGCACATAGCGGCGCAGCGCCTCGATGGCCAGCATGGCTTGCTTGCGGCCTTCGATCTCAAAGTGGGTCAAGCTGGCCGGGTCAGTGCCGTCACAGCCCGCCAGATGCACCAGGTTCATATAGGTCATCTCGCCGGTGTCGTGCACCGCCCCCCAAGTGCCTGCGATGGTGTTGAGATGCGCCGGGATCACCCCATCGCGAATTGCCTGTTCAAAAGGCTTGCCCAGGTAGGGTGAGAACATGGCGTCCTCTTTGCCCGAGGTCTCGATTTGCCATTCGCCCGAGGCCCAGTCGGCGTAGGTCTGAGGATCGGCGCGCACGCCCTCCATGAAGCGGGCCTTATCGACGCCCGCCATGTGAAACATGACCGAGGCGGCCTGAACGGCCTCCAGCGGGGTCTTGTGGGTGGGCGCGCCCGCGCGATAGGCCAAATCGCAGTCGCCGGTCGCGTCGATCACACGCTGAGCCAAGATGGCTTCGCGCCCGGCCTTGGACTCGGTGATGATGCCAACGATGCGCCTGCCCGCTCCGCTGCCCTCGATGATGGGTGCCACCACCAGGCGGTGCAGCATGGGCGTGATACCCGCTTCTTCGACCAACGCATCGGCCACCAGCTTAAAGCCTTCAGAATCAAGCTCATATGACAGCGATTGGCTCTCGGGCACCGCCGCGCCCATGGCTTTGGCGCGCTGTTCAAACTCCCAGCCGATGCCGCCCGCCTCAACGGTGTGTTCGTGGCGATACCAGGCAAAGCCCTCGACACCGACGGTGGTAATGTTGCCACCAAAGCAGCCGAAGCGCTCGACCAGCGTGGTTTCAGCGCCCGCCCGCGCCGAGGCCAACGCAGCCGCCAACCCGCCCGGCCCAGAACCCACCACCAGAACCTGGGTACGGTGAATGACGTCGATCTGGCGCGCAGGTTCGCTGATGTGTCCCAGGTTAGTCCCTGGGTTTGTCCCTGGTCTTGTCATGGCACCAGCCTCCTAGACCAGCTTGCGAGGTTTCTTGACCTCATAGTCTTTGGCAAAGAAGGGCTCGCCTTCGACCCGGCATTCCAGCCGGGCGTTGGCATAATAGTAGTCCTGATCGCACCACATGGAGCCGGTCGCCACCGTGGTCCACATGGCGCCAGGCCGCCCGCCTTCTTTGCGCCAGGTGATATCAGCGCGCGCCGACAGCGGATCATCGGCCCGCACCGACCAGCGCTCAGACGTCTGCGAGCTGGAGATGAGGCCGTGGTGCAAGTCACGGTTCTTGCCCGCGTCGATCTCAATTGCCACCACCGTCGTCCCGCTGTCATCGCGAAAACAGCGTCGCTCGTAGCTGGAGGGGCGCAGCGACTCGGCCTGCCAATGCGGCGCGCCTTCCGGTTCGTCGAAGCTGCATTCGTCGCCCTGGGCCAGCGGGCGCACGGGCAGCTCAAGGCTGCCTTGCGACAGGCTCAAGGTCGGCGCATCCGGCGAGGGCCAGATGTAGGGCCAATAGGCGGTGGACAGGGCCACGCGCAGCCTGTGCCCCGCCGGGATGCGATAGCCGATCTGGTCCAAATCCAGCACGATATCAAAGTCTTGCCCCGGCACCAGCGCTTGCGGCTTGGCGTGCGAGCGCGCGTGACAAAGGTTCAAAACGCCCAAGCCGATAAAGGCCGAGCTGCCGTCAGGCCGCAGGTCACAGAGCCGCACCACCAGGTTTGCGGTCGGTGTGTCGCTGGCCAGGGTCAACCGCAGCACCGGCGCGCCCAGCAGGTCCAGCGTGTCGGCCAAGGGCGCGCTATCAAAGCAGAGCGACTTGGCGTCGTCCTGGGTCTGGTCGCCCGCCAGCTCATCGGCAAAGGCAAAGGGGAAGTATTCTGGCGCTTCGATGCCGGTGTCCTGGTCGCTGCGCACTTGGCCGGACAGCTTGCCCGGCTCGGCGCTCAGGCCCTGATCGGTCAGCGCGAAGCTCAGCGGCGCGATGCTGGGCGACGGCCAACTTGGCTCTGCCACCCATCGGCCCGGGCGTTCATCGTACCAGCGCTGGGGCGCGATCGAGTCCATGATGTAGGCGCGGTAGGCAGGCCAATCTTTGGCCTCGCTCTCAATGCCCTTCAGGTAGAGATCCCACCAGCGCTTGCTCTCTTGCAAAAAGCCGATGGCAGGCTTGGGGCCCGCGTAGTGCGGGTATTTGTGGTTCCAAGGTCCAGCCAGGCCTTTGGCCGGTGCCTCCAGATTGGCCACCAGATGCGCCATGGTATTGCGATAGCCATCCGCCCAGCCACCCACGGTGAAAACCGCTGCTTGGATGGCGCTGTAGTCCTCGCAGACCGAGCCATGCTGCCAATAGGCGTCGCGGTGCTGGTGCTCCAGCCAGGGCTCCATCAAGAAGTCTTGCCCGTCCAAGCGACGGTGCCACATGTCCTTCCAGCGGTTGGCCCCCACCAGCTCGGGGTCTGGCGGCCGCGACATGTAGGACAGCATGTTCATGGCCCAGCCGAAGTTTTCAATCAGTTGGCAACCGCCCTTATAGTGGATGTCATCGGCATAGCGATCGACGGTCGAACAGACCGTAATGATGGCCTTGAGCGCGGGCGGGCGCAGCGCTGCCAGTTGCAGGCTGTTGAAGCCACCCCATGAGATGCCCATCATGCCAACCGACCCACTACACCAGGGTTGCTCTGCCAGCCAGGCGATCACGTCTTGGGCGTCTTGCAGCTCTTGGGGCGAGTACTCATCATCGAACAGGCCCTCAGAGTCGCCTGATCCGCGCATATCAACCCGCACGCAGGCATAGCCATGACCCGCTGTCCAAGGGTGGGAGAAGTCATCGCGCTCGATGGTGCCGTCGCGCTTGCGGTAGGGCAGAAATTCCAAGATGGCGGGTACGGGATGGCGGGCAGCATCATCGGGCATCCAGACCCGCGCGGACAAGCGCGTGCCATCGGGCAGCACTATGCCCATATCGGGCGTTTCGACCACAGTATGCGGGAACTCGGTCACGATGCGCATGGCTGCCTCCTCTTCAAGCTGCGTTTTGCTGGGCGGGTCGTTCGGCCATGCGTTGGCACGCATTGCTTGACGAGGCCGCCAAAGCGGAGCATGGCAAAAGAGGTCACAAAAATCACGCAGTTCTTTGCACCGCCATCTGATCCTGAATTGAATCTTGCAGACCGGGGCGCACTTGGGTCAGGCGGCAGCCAAGAACGACGCTCAAAAAAGGCATCCCATGTCCCAAGCAGCTCCCTCCGCCCGGCGGCCCTTGCTGGCAGCCGCACTCATTGGCCCCTTGGCAGCCGTGGGCGCTTCGGCAGCCTTCACCACCAACGATGCGCTGATGAAGCTGCAGTCCTCCAGCCTGCCACTGCACGAGCTGGTCTTCTTTCGCACCCTGTTTGGCGTGGTGTTTTTGTTTGCTGTCGTGCTGCCGTTGGATGGTGGCTGGCGTTCGCTGAAGACGCGCAATTGGCGTTTGCACTTGGTGCGTGGTCTGTGTGTGGTCTTTGCCAACATGACCTTTTTTGCCGGCTTGTCTGTGCTGCCCATCGCCACCTCAACCGCGATTTTCTTTGTTGCGCCGCTGTTTATCACCGCGCTGTCGTTCATCTTCTTGCGTGAGAAGATCGGCCCGCATCGCTGGGCTGCGGTCGCTTGTGGCCTGTTGGGCATTCTGATTATTTTTGATCTGCGCGGTCAGGCCTTGCAGTGGGCGCTGCTGTTCCCCTTGTTGGCGGCCTCGGGCTATGCCGGGCTGCACGTGCTGACCCGGCACATCGGCAAGGCCGACAGCACCAGCGCCATGACATTTTACGTGCAACTGGCCTTCCTAAGCATCAGCTTGGTCATGGGGTTGATGTTTGGTCACGGCCGGTTTGACCCAGGCGACGGCGGAGCTTTATCGTTCCTGCTGCGCGCGTGGCGCTGGCCACAGGGCGGCGAGTGGCTGTTCATCCTTGGTTTGGGGCTGACAAGCAGCCTGGGCGGCCTGCTGATCACCACCGCCTATCGCAGCGCCGAGGCCAGCTTGGTCGCGCCGTTTGAATACCTGGCCATGCCCCTGTCGATTTTTTGGGGCGTGGTCTTGTTTTCTGCATGGCCGACCTCGCAGGTCTGGTGGGGCAGCGCGTTGATCATCGGCGGCGGCCTCTATAGCCTGTGGCGCGAGCATCGTCGCAACCGGGTGCCGACCGAACGGCTGGGGCCAAGGCGGTAACGCAAACCCCGAGCGCAGCGATGGTGGATTTGCGTTTATATTAGCGCCGCGCCGCAGAGACCGCCCGCCCGCCGGATAAAATCCTGCAAAGCAAGTCCAGCTAGCGTTTGGTACGGCATGGAGCGACGCGGCTTTGGAATAAACCCGCAAACCCCGAGCGCAGCGATGGTGGATTTGCGTTTATATAAGCGACGCGGCTTTGCTGCATGAAAAAAGGGAGCCCCGGATCGAGGCTCCCTTTGCGTTTAGACCGGCTCTTGCCGAGCAGATTAGCGCCAAGTGGTGTGGCGGATCTTCAAGGTCTTGGGCGAATGGGCGCTCAAGCCGGTGATGCGGAAGACACCGATGCGGCCTTCGCTGGTCTGATAGCAAACCTTGGTGCCAACCGGCAGATCCCACATCGACAAGCGTGCGGTGCTCTTGCGGGCATTGCGGCAGCGGTTATAGGTGCCAGCGCCGCCAGCCAGAACGCCGATCTTGGCCCCATTGCGCGGCACCAAGTACAGGCGGTCGTGGGTCTCGGCTTGGAACCAGACATCCGCACCCGGCTGGCGCACCGCGCTTTGGTCCAGGTCAAACAGATAGGTCTGGGGCACCGACAAGATGCCTTGCGAGTGAACCGGGTTCAAATCGAGGATAATCGGCAAGCAGTTAAAGCCGCCAGGCGTCGCCGTACAGATCTGATTGTCTGGCGCGTAACGCTGGATCGCGCCACCGGCGCCGTTGGGGCCATAGAGGCACTGCAAAGACTTGCGACCGCCGATTTCAATAACCCGAGTATTAGACAGATTGCTGATCAAAGGCGTGCTCCACCAACCATTGGGCAGATTGGTCGTCACTTCGCGGCGCACTTGCTGGGTTGGGCAGGAAATGGACGCCGCCGAGGCGACCGAGGCCAAGCTAGCCAGAGCCAAGCCTACAAGTAACGAGGTAGAAAAAATGTGTGAAAGCCGCATGGGTCGAGCTCCTTTATTTGGGGTTTCATCCGGTCTATCAAATCAAGGCTGAATGACAACTGAACGAATGCATACCCCCGTATTATTCCGCTGAGCGACGCTACATGCTGCGCCGGGCAACCTTCGCTGCTTGCCCGCCGCTGCTGATCATATGCGGGGCTTGGCGGATGCTGGGGGCCTTGGTGGCCAGGCCCAAGCTGCGCCGCGCTACCACCCAGGCCACCTCCAGATTGGTCCGCCAAAATCCTGGGTCAGGTGAAGGCAAATCCGTTGCCAATGCCGCGCTGAGCTTTGGCAGCGCGTGAAAAGGCACCAGCGGATAAAGGTGGTGCTCAATATGATGGTTCATATTCATGTACAAGAAGCGACCCAGCCAGGAGGTGCGGAACGAACGCGTACTCTCCAGGATCGAAGGATGGTCTTCTTGCATTTCCACGTGCTGGATCAGGGTAAACATCAGCATGACCGGCGCACCCAGAAGGCGCGGCAGCACCAAGAACCAGATGAGCCAGCCCTCGCCGGCCAGCATCGCCCCTGCCAGGGCCGCGTAGATCAGCGCGAACACCCAAGCATTGCGGGTCATCTTGGCAAATTCGCTTGGCGGCGTGACATCGCGCATGACCACAGAATAGCGCCGCGCCAACAGGCGCAACAGGACCAAGACATGAAAGCGCAACAGGGCAAGCCCGCTCACTTCAAGCAGCCAACCTCCAAAGCCCATCGGGGTATCGAAGGGCATCTGGCTGTCTTTGCCAGCGTGCCACGTGTAGGAGTGATGATTGGTGTGGGTATAGCGTCGATGCAAAGGCTCTTCCATATAGACCAGCGAGGTCAGCCAGAAGACCGCCTCGTTGAGCCAGCGGCTGCGAAAGGCCGTGCCGTGGGCGGTCTCGTGGCTCATGGAATAGGCTGGCACACTCAGCACCGCGCCGTAAGCGGTCATGGCCACAAACAAGCTGGCCCAGGACCACAAACCCGGGTGCCACCAGGTCAAAAGCGCCCAGATGGGCAGGCCTGTCACCAGCAAAGCCAGCGCCCATAGCGCTAGATAGCGCAGCCCCGGCCCGTCACTGCGACGCGCCAGCGCCTTGAGCTGCTTTTTTTCCAGCGCGATGCCCGAAGAGGCGGCTCCGGTTGTGATTTCTTGGTCCATCGTCACCCTCTCTGCGTCGGATCCAGGGCTAGCTAGATCCAAGGTTGGCTAGATCCAGGGTTAGCTGGCGGCGCTAGCTGGCGTAGTTCGAGCCTTCCTCGTCCAAAATCGCCATTAGCTCGCCGAAATGCATTTCGGCCTGGCCGGGGTAGGTCTCGATCTCGTAAGCGGTCTTTTCGGCCACCTCATCGCTCAAAATCCGCAAAGGCTGGCCGGTCTGTAGCGCGCGGATATAGGTCTCCGCCGCGCGCTCGAAATAATAGAGGCGGTTGAAGGTGTCGGCCACCGTGTCACCGATCACCAGCACGCCGTGGTTGCCCATGATCAAGGTCTTAACCTTGGGATCGCCCAGCAGGGTCGCGCAGCGCTGGCCCTCTTCTTCAAAAGCCAGGCCGCCGAAATCGTTGTCGATGGCATAGCGGTTAAAGAAGGTCGCCGTATTCTGATCAATTGGCGGCAGGTTGCTGTCGGCCAGGCTGGCCAGCACGGTCGCGTGGATCGAGTGCACGTGCATGACACAGCGCGCCTGCGGGCAGAGGCGATGCACCGAGCCGTGCAGGCCCCAAGCGGTGGGGTCCGGCGCGTTGGGCAGTTCCATGGTGGCAGGATCGTTGGCGTCCAACAGCAGCAGGTCCGAGGCCTTGATGCGCCGGAAATGCATCTGATTCGGGTTCATCAAAAAGCGGCTGCCATCGTCGCTCACCGCCAGGCTGAAGTGGTTGGCCACGGCCTCGTGGAAGTTCAAGCGTTCGGTCCAGCGGAAGGCGGCGGCCATTTCGATGCGCTCGGGCCAGAATTCCATATTGGCGCCAGGGTGCGGCTGCAAAGGGGTGACGCTGTTCATAAAGGCTCCTCCAGCAAACGGGTCGTCCTTCTGCTATGCCTGCTCGGTTGGGGCTTTACAAACAAAGGTTTTGCCGCCAATGCATAAGTATGACTAATGGATCACTTATGCATAAAGCCCCGAGGCCCCTGCCATGGCCATCCGCGCCCGCGCACAAACCGCGCCCTTTCCTCCCTTAGCCTGGTTGCGCGCCTTTGAGGCCGCTGCCCGCCACCTCTCCTTCACCCAAGCGGGCAAGGAGCTGAACATGACCCAGTCGTCCATCTCTCAGCACGTGCGCAATCTGGAGCACTGGTTGGGGCGTGAGCTGTTTGTGCGCCAGACCCGCGCCCTGGCGCTGACCGAGGCTGGGGCCAACTACCTGCCCGTGGTGCGCGAGGCCTTTGGTGTACTGGCGCGCGGCACCCGCAGTTTTGTGGGCGGCGATCCGGGCCAAGAGCTGCGCCTGCTCTGCAATCTGACCTTTGCCACCTGGTGGCTCTGTCCGCGGCTGGACCGCTTAATGAACGCGCATCCTTGGCTCAAGCTGGACCTTCAGACCGCGACATGGGGCGTCGAGGCCATCAGTACCAGCGGCGCGGGCGCGCCCAACTGGGACCTGGAGATCCGCTTTGCCCGCCCGCAAGATGTCTCCGCTTCGGCTGAATTGCTGCTTGAGGACAGCATCACGCCGATCTGCGCGCCAGACTTCGCCGATGGCGCGCCCGACTGGCGGCGCGACCGCCTGTTCGACTGCGCGGGCACCATGTCGAATTGGGAGGCTTGGTTGGACAGCCAGGGCCTCAGCCTGCCGTCTGAGCAAGTGGTGCATCGCGCCTCGACCTACGTGATTGCACTGACCGCGGCGGTGACCGGGCAAGGGCTGGCGCTGGCGCATGGGTTTATGATCGAGGGGCTGGCCAAGACCTGTGCGGTGCATCAGCCTTGGGCGCACCGCATGCCGCTGTTTGAGGCTTATTTCTTGCAGCCGCCGCCTGAGCACCGCCAGACCCCGGCCACCCGCGCCTTCATGGCCTGGATTGAGGACGAGATGACGAGCGCTGCGCCGCTGACAGCCTAGGGCTTGACGCTGATACGCTTGCCAGCCGACCCCACGCTGGCCATAGTCCTGTCCTTCGCTTTTGCCCATCTCGGAGCCCCCATGAGCCACCTGCAAACCACTCAGGATATCTTAGAGCGCCTCATCGCCTACCCCACGGTCTCCACCGACAGCAATTTAGAGCTGATCGACTACTGTGCGACCTACCTGGAGGGCCTGGGCGCGCGGGTGCAGATTTTCAAAAACGCGGCTGGCACCAAGTCCAACTTATTTGCCACGCTGGGCCCCGAGGGCGACGGCGGAATCGTGCTGTCCGGCCACAGCGATGTGGTGCCTGCCGAAGAAAGCGGCTGGCTGTCCGACCCCTTCAGGCTGCGCGAAGACGGCGGCCTGCTCTATGGCCGCGGCACCTGCGATATGAAAGGCTTCATCGCCGCCACCCTGGCCCTGGCCCCGGTCTATGCCCGCTTGCCGCTGCGCCGCCCGCTGCACTTCAGCTTCACCCATGACGAGGAAACCGGCTGTCTGGGCGCACAAGACCTGGTGGCCGAACTGCGCCGCCAAGGGCTCAAGCCTGCGGTGGCCATCATCGGCGAACCCACCGAGCTGCGCATCATCGAAGGCCATAAGGGCTGCTGTGAATACTCCACCCATTTTAAAGGCCTAGAGGGCCACGGCTCGCAGCCAGATCTGGGCGTCTCAGCCGTGGAGTACGCCACGCGCTATGTCGCGCGCTTGCTCGAACTGCGCGAGGATCTCAAGCAACGCAGTCCTGAGGGCAGCCGCTTTGATCCGCCTTGGTCCAGCCTGCAAATCGGACGCATCGAGGGCGGCGTCGCGCACAACGTCATCGCTGGCGATTGCCGGGTTGATTGGGAGACGCGCCCGGTGGTGGCCGCCGATCTGACTTTCGTCAAACAGGCGATCCAGGACTATTGCGACACCATGCTGTTGCCTGCCATGCGCGCCGTCCACCCCGAAGCCGACATCCACACCGAGGTTATCGGCGAAGTCGCGGGTCTGGAGCCCATGGCCGACAACGAAGCGCTGCGTTTGGTCCAAGAGCTGACCGGGGCCAACTCGGCGGATCTGGTGGCCTTTGGAACTGAGGCGGGCTTGTTCCAATCGCTGGGCATGTCGGCGGTGGTCTGCGGGCCTGGCTCGATCCAGCAGGCCCACAAGGCCAACGAATTTGTCAGCCTGGACCAGCTCCAGCGCTGTCTGACCATGCTGGAAGGCTTGCAATCCAAGCTGGTTTAGCGCCAAGCTGGCGGCCAAACCGGGCATCCAAGTCCCGGCAGAAGGACCGACCTGCCCATGGCCGCTAAGCTGTTTTCGACCGCCAAACGCCCCGTACACCTGGGCCCCTATCCGCTGGAGGGTCTCAAGCGCGTCGCCCTGCCGGATCTGGAGGCCCGCCTGCCCGCCGCGCCGCTGGACGCTGCGCCGCGCTTTGCCCGGCCGGAGGCGCCCTGGCACATCGCCAACGCCATGGCCGATTATCAGGCCACTATGGACGCCATCCGCGACGGCCTGGTCAACGGCGCGCGGGCCGAGATCCCCAGCGACCCCGGTGCGCGGGCGCGCCATCTGAAGGGTTTCGGCTATTTTTCCGACGCCGACATGGTGGGCATCGGCCCGGTTTTGCCCGCCTGCCTGCGCGAGGCCCCGCTGCGCAATCCCGAGATTGAGCGCCTGGCGCAAGACCTTAGGACCCGCCAGACCAAGACTCTGGCCTCGGGCATTGATGTCATCATGGCCGATCTGAAAGACTCCATGGCCGCTCCGCCTTCCGGCATCGAAGGCCACCACACCGCGCTGGTCTTTCTCTATGCCTACAATCGTGACCCCAAGGCCGACGAGCCCGGCGCGGCCTGGATCCAAGACGCGCAGGCCGAGCGCGCCTGCCTGCGCGCCTCTGAGACCGCCGTCGTGCTGGCCAACTACATCCGCTTGCTGGGCTTTGACGCCAAGGCCCACACCGGCAGCTCCAGCGATGTTTGGTTGGCTCGCCTGGCGTTGGCCGCTGGCTTGGTCAGCCTAGAAGACGACGGCGCGCTGTTGGCCCCCTGGCTGGGGCAGCGCTTTGGCCTGGCGGCAGTCACCACCAACCTGGAGCTGGAACACGATCAACCGCTGGCCCCGCTGGACCAGCAGCCCTACAGCTTGATCGGCGGCTGGCGCTGGCAGCTCGGCACGCAGTCCGACAAGTCCGCGCGCAACCAAGACCCCTACGCAAAGCGGGGCTACGTCCAGGGCCCGCACCCTTTCGAGACGCTCAAGCGGGTCAAAGACCCCACCACCTACATCGACGAGGCGCATGTCGCCCGCGTACCCAAGCGCGCCGACATGTTCGCCAGAGCTCAATTCGGCGATATGGGCAAGTCGGTGCAGCAAAGCGCAGCGGGCGGCTATTACGCGCGCAAATCCGCGCCCTCTTATGCCCAGCGCCGCATGCTGGGAGCCTTCGTGCTGTTGCAAGACGGCGAGCCCGCGCCCGAACGCCAGCGCCTGGACCCGCAAGAGGCGGCCGATCTGATCAAGGCTAGCAGCTATTTTCTGGGCATTGATGCGGTGGGCATTTCGCGCTGCCCAGACTGGGCCTGGTATTCGCACGACGCCACCGGCGCGCCCATCGAGCCGACCCAAAATCAGGCCATCTCCATGATCACCGATCAGGGTTTTGAGACCATGGAGGGTGCCAGCGGCGACGACTGGATTTCGGTCGCGCAATCCATGCGCGCTTACTTGCGCTTCTCCCTGTTGGGGGGCGTGATCGCCCAACAAATCCGCAACCTGGGCTACAGCGCCAAAGCCCACACGGTCATGGACGGCGAGGTCCTTCAGCCGCCGCTGTTGCTGCTTTCTGGCCTGGGCGAGGTCAGCCGCATTGGCGAGGTCATTCTCAACCCCTTCTTAGGCCCGCGCCTCAAGTCGGGCGTTGTGACCACCGATCTGCCCATGGCCCACGACGCGCCAATCGACTTTGGCCTGCAAGCCTTCTGCCAGGCCTGCAACAAGTGCGCGCGCGAGTGCCCCTCTGGCGCCATCACCGCGGGCCCAAAGCGCATGTTCAACGGTTACGAAATCTGGAAGTCCGACAGCCAGAAGTGCACCACCTATCGCATCACCACCCAGGGCGGGGCCATGTGTGGGCGCTGCATGAAAACCTGCCCCTGGAACCTGGAGGGCCTGTTCGCCGAAAAGCCTTTGCGCTGGCTGGCCTCGCATGTGCCCGCGCTGGCCAAGCCGCTAGCCAAGCTGGACGATGCCACCGGGCGGGGCGGCCTGAACCCGGTCAAAAAGTGGTGGTGGGATATCGAGCTGTACGAGGACGGAGCCTATCGTGCGGCGCGCCAACCCGTTAATAGACGCGGCCTGCAGACCGACTTGGATCTGCGCTATGAGGATCAGACCTTGGCCGTCTACCCCGCGCCTTTGGCTCCGCCGCCTTGGCCTTACCCCTTCCCCATGAACCGTGAGGCAGGAATTGCTGCCTACCAGGACTTGATCAGCGCCGAGGACTATAAAGCGCGCTTGGCGGCAGGCGATGACAGCGTGATCCATCGCTATGCCGTGCCGCACGATGCACCGGTGCTGGAGGTGCGGGTCACCAAGGCCGAACCCATGACGCACGACAAGGCGTCACCTGTCACCAAGTACGAGTTTCAACGCCCCGACGGCAGCCCGTTGCCCGCTTGGAGCGCCGGTGCGCACCTGGACATAGTGGTCGCGCCCGAGTTCTTGCGGCAATATTCCATGTCGGGCGATCCAGCCGACACCAGCCGCTATCAAATCGGCGTGCTGCGCGAGGACAACGGCCGTGGCGGCTCCAAGCTCATGCATCGCATTTTTGCCGAAGGGCGGCGGGTCTTTATCTCCAAGCCCATCAATCACTTTGAACTGGTGGAGAGCGCCAGCCGCACGCTGCTGATGGGCGGCGGCATTGGGGTGACGCCGATGCTTGCCTTCGCCCACCGCCTGCATGCTTTGGGCAAGGACTTCGCCCTGCACTATTCCTGCCCCAGCCGCAAAGCAGCGGGCTACCTGGCGGACCTGGCAGCGGTGCCTTGGGCCGATCATGTTGTGTTGCACATCTCAGACGAGGGCAGCCGGGCCGACTTGGACGCGGTTCTGGCGGGCTATGAGCCGGGCTGGCATCTTTATACCTGCGGGCCCGAGCGCTACATGAGCGCCGTGGTCGAGGCCGCCGCGCGGCAGGGCTTCCCCGAAGATGCCTGCCATTTGGAATATTTCTCGCTCCCCGAGCAGCCCGACTACGTCAACCGCCCGTTCCGCATCAAGCTGGCTCTCAGCGGGCGCGAGCTGGCCGTTCCCGCCGACAAAAGCGCCGCCGATGTGCTGATTGAAGCGGGATTTAAAATCGACCTCAAGTGCTCGGACGGCATTTGCGGGGTCTGCAAGTGCGGCTTGATCTCAGGCGAGGTTGAGCATCGCGACTTCGTGCTGTCCAAGGCTCAGTGCGCGACCGCCCTCATCACCTGCCAATCGCGCGCCGCTGAGGAGGACGGCCTGATCGAGCTGGATCTTTAGGCCGACCCGGCCAGCACCAGCGCTTGCGCCACGATCACCTGATCGCCCTTGGTGGTCAGCGCGGGTGCGCCGTGCAGCACATAGCCCTCGGCCAAGGCCTGAGACACGCGTTCGCAAAAGCTGCGATCATCGGGGCCCGTCAGGACGCGGTAGGCCAACTTAGCGGGCTCAGCGGCCGCCGCCTCGCTGCCGACCTGCTTTTCTTCGATCCGAAAGCGGGCGTTGGCGTCGTCCACGGTCTCCCAGGCCAAGCGCTGCCATTCATTCTTGGCCGCTTCATAGGTGGCAAAGGGGCCATAGCGACCCTCATTAACGCTTTGTTCAAAGTCGGTGGAATCGTAGGTGCCGCCCACGACCCAGAATTCGGGTTCGTCGGGCTGCTCGACGCCTTGAATGGTGAAGTAAGATTGGCAATCATCGACGGTCTGCCAGGCCAAGCCCTGCCAAACCTTCTGCGCCGCCTCATAGCTGTCGAAGGGGCCAAAGCGCTGTTCCTTCTCGCCCGGCGCAAAGGTGGTGAAGCTGGTGTCCGTATAGTTGCCGCCGGTGACCCAAAAGCGTTTCATAATCGTCTGTCTCCAAGTTCCTGGCCGCCTAGCGGGCCCATCGTTTCAGTGTCGGGGGCTTGGTCGGCTCGAACCTTTTAGCGCGGCAAGACCAGCTCAGCGCGCAAACCACCCATGGGAGAATGGCCGAGTTCTAACCTTCCGCCGTGGGCAAGAGCAATGTCTAATGTGATCGACAGCCCCAAACCGACCCCTCCTGTGGCCTCGTTGCGGCTCTCCTCAAGACGAAAGAAGGGTTGCAGCACCTCCTCGCGCTTGTCCGCTGGAATGCCGGGGCCGTCATCATCAACCCGTATCGTGAAGGCTTGGCGGTCTGTGATCAAAGTGATGCGGATGCGATCCGCAAAGCGTTGCGCGTTCGAGACCAGATTGTCCACCGCCCGCCGCACCGCACGCGGCATGATCAGCGCCTCATAGGGGCCCATAGGCTCGGCGTCGGGCTCCAGGTCGCTGGAGAAATCCGGGCTGTTGGTCCGCGGCATGGCACTGCGCTTAACGGGCTGAATGACGATCTGTACCTCGCTTGGACCCGTGCTAGCCTCAACAATGCGCCGCAGCATTTCGGCCAAATCACGCCGCTCCAGCGCCTCCACGCCTTCGCCGCGCGCAAAGGACAGATAGCCTTCGATCATGGCCTCCATGTCCTTGATATCTTCTTCCATGGCCTCGCGCGTTTCAGCGTCGCTGCTCATCGCCAGAGCCAAGCGCATGCGGGTCAGCGGGGTGCGCAGATCGTGGCTGACCCCCGCCAGCATGCTGGTGCGCTGGGTCACCTGGCGACGCAGGCGGTCGCGCATGCCGATAAAGGCGGTGGCAGCCTGGCGCACCTCGCTGGCGCCTTCGGCCTTGAAGCGTTCTACGTCGCGGCCTTTGCCGAATTCTTCGGCCGCCAGCGCTAGGCGGTGGATGGGGCGCACCTGATTGCGCCAGAACATGCCTGCCACGCCAAACAGCAAGAAGCCTGCGCCCAAAAACCAGAATAAGAAGATATAGATGGTGGTCGAAAACAGGCGCTTGCGACTGACCCAAAAGGTCAGATAGCTCGGCGTCTCCCAGCGCAAGGCGATGTGGACCAGCACCTCGCCCTCTTGGCTCACCTCGTCGATGGAAAAAGGACGCCCGACTTTGTCCAGACCCTGCGACAGGCGTTCACGCAGCGCGGTCGGCGCCAGCCAGGTCAGCGGCGCGGCCTCGGCGCTCGGCAAGGCTCCCTCGTGCAGGCTGACCTTCAGGCTCATGGTATGGGCGGCCAAACTGAACACTTCTTGCTGTTCCGAGGCCTTGTGCCGATCCTCGACCAACAGCACGACAGCATGCATTTCCGACGACAGAGAGCTGGCGAGCCGCTTGGTCACCACCTGCCAGTGGCGGTCGTAAAACACCCAGGAGGCGATGATTTGCATCAGCAGCAGCGGCGTCATGATGATCAACACCGACCGCCACCAAAGCGAGCGCGG
Organism: Alphaproteobacteria bacterium; assembly: GCA_030428255.1. GTDB lineage: Bacteria > Pseudomonadota > Alphaproteobacteria > UBA7985 > JAUIBT01 > JAUIBT01. The sequence continues at coordinate 17,198 of JAUIBT010000024.1, forward strand.
CATGATCCCCTTGAAGATCGAGAAGGGCCGACCCGCCAGGCGCAAGTAGCTGCGCGTCAGTCGCTGAGCAACACGTAGCCAACGCCGCGTATGGTCTGTAAATAGCGTGGGAATCGCGGATTTTCCTCGATCTTGCGCCGCAAGCGGGCGATTTGAACATCAATTGAGCGCGTCGCAACGTCTGCGCTGCCATCGCCCAAGTCTTCGCGTGGAACCGCCTCTCCAGAGGCCCGCGCAAGCTGCTGGAGCAACTGAGCCTCACCGGGGGCCAGGCGCACCAGCGCATCGCCCTCGTGCAGCTCTTGGCGGTCCATGTCGAAGCGAAAACGCCCAAAGCTAATGGAGTTGGCCGGCGCAACATCGGTCGCTTGGGCCGGCGCAGACTGGCGGCGCAAAATGCTGCGTAAGCGCGCCACCAACTCGCGTGGATCAAAGGGCTTGGACAAATAGTCATCCGCGCCCAGCTCTAACCCGCCGATGCGGTCATCAGCTTCGCCCTTGGCCGAGATCAGCAGCACCGGCATGTCCGACGACTTGCGCAGGCTTTCAATAAAGCTGAGCCCGGTTTCGCCCGGCATCATGATATCCAGCACCATGGCGTCAAAGGCGATGGACTGCATCAACTGGCGCGCCGCCTGCGCTGAGGCGGCCACGGAGACGACAAAGCCGTTGTCGCGCAAAAAGCGCTGCAACAGCGCGCGCAAGCGGTCGTCATCGTCTACAACAAGGATATGGTCTAGGCTGTCCATAGGGCGAGACTAAGCACTTTAGCGGCGGCGGTCTAGAGGTTGCGGCGTCGGGCGAGCGTTGACACCAGAGCGCTGGGAAAGGCCTGTGGCCTGCCCCTGAGGCTGAGGCAGTTGCGCTGCAAACCTGGCGCGATCACCGGGATCTTGGATCAACCCCAACATGACCTTGCGAAAGCCATCAACCGAGCTTGCTTCGGCTTGCTCGTAGGCACTGAGGATCAGGTCTTGCTGCGCGCGAGCGAGGCGGTTTTGCAGGGCTTGGCCCTTGTCCGTCAAGGTCAGCTCGCGCCGCCGTCCGTCCTGCCCCGAGGCCTTAGAGGTCACATAGTCCTGCTCGACCAACTGCTTGAGCACCCGCGAGAGCGACTGCTTGGTAATGCGCAAGGTGGCCAGCAATTCCGACACGCTCAGGCCAGGGGCTTGAGCTACAAAGTGCAAAACCCGGTGGTGGGCGCGCCCGAATCCGTGCTCGGCCAAGATGGCGTCGGCCACTCCGGTGAAATCGCGGTAGGCGAAGAACAGCAATTCGACCGCCTCGTGCAGCGAATCTTGATGAAGAAAGAGGTTCGCGTGTTTTTTTGGGTCAGCCATATTGACTTAATTTTTACCGGGAGTAGGGTCAGCCGAAGGGTGCAAGGGCGAAAGGATAAGATGCTTGTCTGAAGATGATTGACATAAACTGTCAAGCTTCGTCTATCCTAAGACACAAGTTGCCCAAAAGACACCTTTAGCAAGGCTCAGCCTTCAGGCCCAAACCCGCCGGTGGCCTTGGCCATTCTGGTCAAGCCGCTACGCAAGCATCGAGAGAACGCATGTCCCTACTAGCATTTGACGACCGCGACGGTCAGATTTGGATGAACGGCCAGCTCAAGCCCTGGCGTGACTGCAATACCCACATTTTGACCCACGGCCTGCACTATGGCTCGGCAGTGTTCGAGGGCAACCGCTCCTACGGCGGCAAGGTCTTCAAGTTGGAAGAGCATACTGAGCGCCTCTTCGCCTCAGCCGCGCTGATGGACATGAAGATCCCCTTCAGCCAGCAAGAGATCAACGAAGCCTGCAACCGTGTGCTGGAAGCCAACGACATCGTAGACGGCTACTTGCGCCCTGTGGCGTGGCGCGGCTCTGAAATGATGGCCGTATCGGCGCAAAATACCAAGATTCACGTTGCCATCGCCGCCTGGTCTTGGCCCGCCTACTTCAAGAGTGAGGCCATCTCTCTGGGCTGGGCCAAGTACCGCCGCCCCTCGCCCGAATCGGCGCCCGTCCACGCAAAGGCTGCGGGCCTGTATATGATCTGTACCTTGTCCAAGCACGCGTGTGAAAAAGAAGGCTTTGACGATGCGCTGATGCTGGACTTCCGCGGCCAGGTCGCTGAAGCCACCGGCGCCAACGTCTTCTTCGTTAAGGACGGCGAGCTGCACACGCCCATCGCCGATTGCTTCTTGAACGGCATCACCCGCCGCACCGTGATCAGTCTGGCCCGCGATCTGGGCATCACCGTCAACGAGCGGGTCATCATGCCCGAAGACCTGGCCGACATGCAGGAGTGCTTCCTGGTTGGCACAGCCGTTGAGGTCAAGCCGGTTGCCCGTGTGGGCGACTACCACTTCCAGGTTGGCGATATCAGCAACCAGTTGGTCGACGCCTACAGCAAGCTGGTCCGCGCCTAGGCCGCCGCCGCGCAGGCCGAGCCCAAACCGGGTTCGCAAAGCAAGCAGACTAGAGGGCCACTCGCCGCGTCAACCGCGCGGCCGGTGGCCCTTTTTTGTCGTGGGCGCTACAGCCAGGACCGTCTCTCCTATGCATCACAACTGCGCCATCACCCAAATGCCCTTGCCTTTGTTGGACGCCGAGCGCCCTTTGTGGCAAATCGGCGCTAGAACTGCGCTGCGCTTCGCGCTAGTGCTGCGGAGCACTTCTTAGGGAGCCCTCTGGCCCATGCTGAAAAACCTCTATACCTGGACGCTCAGCCAAGCCGCCAAGCCGGCGGCTGTTTGGTGGTTGGCCTTCGTGTCGGCCATCGAGTCGATTTTCTTCCCCATCCCGCAAGACGTGATGATGATCCCCATGATGCTGGCCAACCGCAAGCGGGCCTTTGTCATCGCCACCTTTGCCTTGGGCGGCTCGGTGGTGGGCGCGGCGCTTGGTTTTGCCATCGGCTGGGGCTTCTATGAGGCCATAGGCAAGCCGATCATCCAGGCTCTGGGCTATGTCGATAAGGCTGAGGCCCTGCGTCTCAAGCTGGTCGAAAACGCCTGGTGGATTATCTTGACCGGTGGCATCACGCCCGTGCCCTTTAAGCTGATTGTCTTGATCTCAGGCTGGGCCAAGGTGAACTTCTTTATGTTCATGGCCCTGTCTTTGTTCGGACGCGCGCTGCGTTTTTACGCCTTCGCGCTGGCCTTCTATCTGTTCGGCGCGCCGATCAAAGCGCTGATCGATCGCTATTTCAACCTGCTGGCTGCGGCCTTTGTCGTCATTTTCATTGGCGGCTTCTTGGCCGTACACTACCTGCTCTAGCCCCAAACGGCGCCCCTCCCAAACAAAAGGCCTCACCCTATGTCGTCGCTCCTGTCGCTCCTGACGCCCCGCACCTACGCCTTGTTGGCGCTCGCCACCAGCGGCGGCATGCTGTTGGGTGCGCTCGGCTTTCAATACCTGGGCGGGCTCGAGCCGTGCCAGCTCTGCATGATCCAGCGCTTCCCGCACGTGTTGATTCTGGCCGGAGCCATCGACCTGCTGTTGTTCGGTCACGCGCGCTGGCTGGCGCGCATGGTCCTGGGCGGGGTTTTGATGCTCTATTTGGCGAGCGTCGGGCTGGGCATTTATCACGTCGGTGTCGAGCAAGGTTGGTGGCAAAACGCGATTAGCTGTTCGTCCGGCAAGACCTTCGGATCGCTCGACGATCTGATGAATCAAGAGATTGTCCGCTGCGACAAGCCCGCTTGGATCCTGTTCGGCATTACCATGGCTGGCTACAACGCGCTGATTTCTGCGGGTTTGTTGGTGCTGGGTGGTCTGGCTTTTTGGGGCACCTACCGCAAAGCCTAAAACCAAAGCCGTGCCGCTCCATACGGCGCAAGGCGATGATTCGACCTGTCTTACAACGAGGTAGCAACCAGCAGGCGGTCACGGCGGCGCGGCGCGCGCCTAAAACCAAAGCCGTGCCGCTCCATACGGCGCAAGGCGATGATTCGACCTGTCTTACAACGGGGTAGCAGCCATCAGGCGGTCACGGCGGCACGGCGCATACATGAAACCAGAGCCGCGCGGTCGAACAAAGACAAACCGGCCGACAGGTCTCAGCTTTCCAGTTCAGAATCCCAGTACAGATAGTCGCGCCAGCTCTGGTGCAAATCGCGGCGCGGCAACCCGCGACCCGACTGATAGAGCTGGTGTGCCGTGGGTCTGCTCGGTTTGCGGGCCAATCGCAAGTCGGTCTCGCTCAACAGGCGGTTGGCCTTGGCCCGGTTGCAGGTCTGGCAGGCCGTGACGATGTTGGTCCACGAGGTGGCACCACCGCGCGAACGCGGGCGCACATGATCAAAGGTCAAGTCCTCGGTCGGCAGGCGCGTCAGGCAGTACTGGCATGTGAAGCGATCGCGCAAAAAGACGTTCAAGCGCGTAAAGGCGGGCCTGCGATCCAGGTTCACGTAGTCCTTCAGCGCGATCACGCTGGGCAATTGGATGCGGCGGCTGGGCGAGGTCACCGCGCGGTCATAGCAAGCCACCACCATGACCCGCTCTTGAAAGCAGGCCTTGAGCGCATCTTGCCAGTGCCAGGTAGACAGGGGGTAGTAGGACAGCGGACGAAAGTCGGCGTTGAGCACCAGCGCAGGATAAGCGTCGAGGGGGCTGGACGCCGACATGAGCCCTAGTCCCTCGCTGTGTCCGGCAAGGCCCGCGCAAGCCTCTGGCCGCGCCATATAGGGCGGGTGCTGGGGAAACGCGGTGGCTTGGGTCGGACCATGGTTGGTTTTTGCTCGTCGCTTTCTTTCAAAAAAGGGCTCAGTGCGGCAGTCGCGTCGCTTCGGACCGCATCACGCGGGGAGTCGGACCGGTTCCAAACCGCCTATCAGAGCGAAAAGCGGTCGCAGCGTCGCGGCGTTCGCATGCCATGTCAACGCCATGAGACCAAAGTGCGGGCATAGCTGCAAGGGCAAAGTCGATCACGCCCGCGTGCCTATCCGCCACTCATCGGCTTTCCAATGCCTGCATGAACAGGGCGGCGCGGCCCAAGCCTTCTTGGTCGATGCCGTGCGCCAGGCCATGACAGGCGTGGGTCTGGACGGGCACCTCAAGTTGTTCCAGATGCTGCTTTGCGCTATCTAGGGCCTTGAAGGGCACGATGGGGTCTACGGTTCCGTGGACCAACAGCACCGGCGGCTTGACCTTGATCTCAGCGGCCAGGCGCTGCGGCCCGGCCAGTGAGCCCGAAAAGCCCACCACGCCCGCAGGCGCGTGCGGCAGACGCAAGCCCGCCTCCAGCGCCATCATGCAGCCCTGGCTAAAGCCCATCAGGATCAGATCGCCCCAAGCGAGCCCGCTGGCCTGCAAGGCGCGTTCCAGAAAATCAATCAGGCTAGGCCGGGCCTGTTGTGCGCCTTCGTCGCGCTCTTCTTGCGACAGGGTCATGAGCGGGAACCACTGGCGCCCGCCCATCAGCCCTGCTTGCGGTGCATTAGGCGATAACCAGAGGCTGGGCCCCGGCAAATGCGGGGCCAGCACAGGGGCCAGGCCGATTAGATCGTCCATATCAGCCCCAAAGCCATGCAGCACGACCACCAGACGCTTTGGGGCATCCGGGTCGCCGCCTGCCTCCCCCGAGCCCGTTCGGCTGTCGTATAGGCGCGCCTGGTAGGGCAAAGCGGCCAAAAGGGACTGGGGATCGGTCATAGTCGTTTGCCTATAGCTTCTTCAGATCATCGAACAGGTCATCAACCAGGTCTTCCAGCGGCGAGACCTGCAAGCGCTGAGCGGCGGCTCGAGCTTCATTCACCCAGCGACCTCGCGGCCACTTGCGCAGATAGAACTCATAGCCCTGGCGCGAGTTGCGCTGCAAGACATCATCCCAGTCCTTGCGCTCGGACCCCAGGTAGGGCCCAAGCAAGGCGGCTTGAACGAAGACCGGGCGCCCGTTGACCTGAGAGCGATACCACAGGCCATCGCTGGTCTTGCCGTCCACCTGGATCGCATCTTGAGCCAGCAGGCGACGACCTATATCAACCTGATTACCATTGGGAGCATCCAACAACTTGGTGCCGTCTTGGGTGATAACCCGCACCTCTGGTGTGATGTCTTCCACATCCAGGCCGGTGCCGCCCGACGCGCCCTCATCGCTCAGGTGAGAGAAGCGGATGTAGCCCTCAATTCGGCCACTGCCCCCACTCCGCGCACGGACTTTGACCCAATCGCGCCCCACGACACGGGCAATGACCCGCACCCGCACGCCATCGCTTAAGCTCAACAAAATGGGCGAACGACGATTGGCTTGCTCAAAGATCCGCGTGGGGCGGTTGGTGACCATGCGCACATCCATGGGCTCTTCGGTGTCCGAGGTACCGCCGCCAGTCAGCGCGGCAATCCTGGCTTGCGCATCAGCGCGGAAGTCGCTGTCTGGATAGTCACGCAAGAAGATGCGCAGCTCGCGAACCGTTGGGTTGTCGCCCAGCGCGCGCCAAGCCTGAAGGTCTGAACCTTCGTACTCGGCCAGCAGGTTTGCAAAGATATAGCCTTCGCGACGGCTGCTGCTTGTCCGCACGCGAACCTGAATCCAGGCGCGATCGGCGGTCATGGACACAGCGTCCAGAACCGTGTTGGCAGAGATGGTATCCAGGATTGCACCATCACGGCCCGGCGTCGCGCGCAAGCGCGAGGCGCGCAGCGTGTAGTAGGGCTTGTTGATCAGAATGACTGCGGGCTCGCTGGGCGTCAGAGCATCCAACAGCGCCTGCACCTGGGCAGCAAAGGGGCTGTCCGGGAAATTGCGCAAGAAGCGGCGCAGTGCACGGCGATTGTCGCTGTTTTGCACGGCTTCCCATGCCTCAAAATCGGACCCGGCGTAAGCTTGCAGGTCCGAGCGCTCCATAAAGCCGCGACCGCCGCGAATTTCGACCTCGAACCAGGCGGTGCCGCTGACCGCGCCGATGACGGTCAGCTTTTGCAGCGCGTTGAAGCGGCCCAAAACGGTGCCATCACGACGCGAAGGGAAATTATAGACCTGCGCTTCGCGCTCCAAGAAATAGAGCTGGTTGATCGGCGTCACCCGCAGACGGGCAAGGCGACGATCCAGCTCAGCGGCGAAAATGGCGGCCCGCTGTTGGCGCGCCTGCGATTCAAAGCGACCATTGGGGAAGCGCTGCAAGAAATCGTCCAAGGCGGCCATGTCGCCCGAGCGATTGACCTGCTGCCAAATCACGAATTCCGAGGTTGCAGCTGGCTCGATCAAGGTAGAATAGATAAAGGCCTGCTCGCCGTTTGGCAGCTCGATCAGATACCAGGACTTGCCCGAAACCCGGCCAATGACAGTAACTTGCGTATCGCGAGACAAGGTAGTGACCTTGCCAAAGTTGGTGCCTGGGCCCTGGCGGGTGTTGGAGGTCCGCTTGGTGATGTAGGTTTCGTTGATCGCGCGCAGACCATAGGAGTCGTAGAGCGCTGCCCGCTCCCGACGTGCTTGAGCGGCAAATACCCCGCCCGGATAGTCAGCCAAATAGGCATCATAGCCCGCCAAAGTGCCGCTGGCCTGCGCCTGATCCCAGGCGTCTTGCTCGGCTTGGCTGGCAAATCCGCCCGTGGTCGAGCCGCCCGCACTGGGCTGACCCGCCAGCGTTGTCGTGGAGACGAAATCCAACGACAATTGCGGGCGCAATTCGCCATTGCTGCGCTGGGCAACACTGACAACCAAGGTCGAAAGGGCCTCCATCAGGTCCATGCGACCATCGCGAACCAGGCTGGCCAAGAAGAGATTGACGAACAATTGGCCACCGCTGGAAGTCGTCGGCGTGCCACCGGATTGAGCAAACAAGACCAAGACATCAGCGCGCCCCATTGGCTGGGTCAATGCGGCGCTGACCAGCCCGGCGCCATCGCCCAAGATCAGCTCAACATCGCCTGCCAGAGCGTGATCGTAGCCCCCGTTGACCAGCAAAGCGCCCGGTGCGCGGCCAGCCGACAAGGCGGCGACCAGCGCGTCCATATTCAGCGCTTTGCGATACAAGTCAAAGGCGTTGGTGACTTCCGCGTCGGTGGGAAGGATATAGCTGGTATTATCGACGCTCAACGTGTGCCCGCTATAGAAAACCAGCCTTTGCGAGGCGTCTTGCGACGAGGCAAAGAAATCGCCCACGCCCGCAATTAAGTCGGCTTGGTTGGCGTTCTCCAGCCGCGTCACCCGGTACCCCAAAGCCCGCAGCTCAAAGGCCAAGTCGCGGCCCTGGCGCAGCGCTCCGGTGACACGCGGCAGTTCGTCATAATCCTGATTGGCAATCAACAAGGCGTGCGGAATTCGAAGACCTTGTGCCTGCGCGGCACGGGGCAGCAACAGCAGGCTGACCGCCAGCGCCATCAGCGCTAGCATGATAAGGGACAGCGCGCCTCTCAGCGCTTGTTCTTTACTGTTGGTCTTTGCAACCACCAGAGCTTTGGAGCCCTTGCTCGCTTGGGTCCCGATCTGGGGCGATCGCGCCTCTTGATCACGAGATGGGATTGGACGGGAAGTACGCATGGCTGGTCTCCTTCCAGGTATAATCGCGTCGCACTGTTTGGGCCAACAGGCCTGAGTCTGCTGTTTGAGGTCTAGCGGCGCGCGCCTAAACCAAAGCTGAACACAGGCCCCACGGTCAGTAAAGGACGAATTTCAAACCGATGAGGCTCCATCGCATTTCTGCAGTATGTGGGGCGATTAGGGCGACAATCCAAGCCACTAAACCGCCACGGTAAAGCGTCTAGGTCTTGGGTTTAGGCCCCTAAACCCTTTCCGAATAAACGCTCTATAGTCCGCTTGGCCCATTTCAATTTTGCGAAAAACCATCCAAGTTTGATGCAAGCCCTGTCCTCCCCAAGGGTTAAGCGTCAGCGCGCCGCACCACTTCGGGCGGCGGCCAAGCCGCTCCACCTGACTTCCCGACCCCACCGAGCCTAGAGCCTAGCTATGACAACCAAAGCCACCTACATCTGGGATCCCCTTGTTCGCCTGTTCCACTGGAGCTTGGTGATCGCCTTTGCCGCCAACGCCCTGTTCATTGATGACGACAGCGGGCTCCACATTTGGGTTGGCTATTTCGTGCTGGGGCTTGTGGTGCTGCGGATCATTTGGGGCCTGATTGGCACGCGCTACGCCCGCTTTTCCAGCTTTCCACCCAGCCTCAGGGGCTCCATGGAGCAAGTATCCGAAATCACCCTGGGCCGTAAAGTCCAGCACAAAGGCCACTCGCCCTTAGGTGCGTTGATGATCTATAATCTTCTGATCACCCTGCTGGTCATCTGCGCCACCGGCTTTCTGATGACCGGCGATCCGGCTTGGGACAGCGAGTGGACGGAGGAGTTGCACGAAGCCGCCGTGTTTTGGGCCGAACTCTCAGCCATGTTGCACATCGTGGCGGTGGGGATCGAGAGCCTGCGTAGCGGTGTCAACTTGCCAAGATCCATGGTCACTGGCTACAAGAATCTCCGCTAGCATTAGCACTTTATAAGCGACACACTCCCAGATGCGCCCTCCTCAACTTGCCGTTCTCCTGTTTCTAATCGTGATCCAACTTGCCTGCGCGGGCTTTTTTGCTTGGGATGTTGTGCGCGATTTCCTCGAAGCCGGTAGGCCGCACCTACCCAGCTTCCATTTGTGGATGGAAGCGGTGTCCGTGGTCGCGCTGGCGGTGGCCGTTGGCATTGAAGCGAGCATGCTGCGCCGCCTCATGCGTCGCCAACTCTACCTGCAAGAGATCAGCTCCCAGGCCTCAAAGGCCATGCACGATATCGTCGAGGAGCGCTTTAGCGATTGGAAGCTGACCCCCAGCGAGCACGACGTGGCGATGCTGGTGGTGAAGGGCTTTTCCATCGCCGAAATCGCCGGCATTCGTGGCAATGCCGAGGGCACAATCAAGGCGCACCTGAACGCCATCTACCGCAAATCGGGAACCAACAGTCGCGCTGAAATGCTGGGTCTGTTGCTCGACCCCTTGATGGGCACTGCCCTTCTGAAGAACGGCTCGCTGCCTCGGGGCTAGCGCGGAGCAGTCGTGAGCCTGGTTGGGATCAAGGCTGGGTCGAGCGAGCGACCACCGCGCGCGGGACGCCTGGTTTCGCCTCCGTCCCCAAGGGTTATCTAACTGATATGACAACAACTCCGTCCTGAGTTGGCACTGAATTGACGCTGGGTCGGCTCGGGTTTGGCCTTGGGTTTACCCTGGCCTCGCCCCTTACCTTGCTCTAGTGTGATGTGTGCCAGCGCCGCCAAGTGGTTCTGCAAGCCTAGTCCGCAGCAAGCCTAGTCCAAAGGTGCGCAAGTCAAACGACCATAGCCAGGAGCAAAGCCTGTATGGAGCCAACGCAACTCGAAACGCCCCTTCTTGGTTGGCAGTGGGATCAGCTAACAGCCCTCGGCCTCTTGGCTGGCGTGCTGCTGATGTTCATCTGGGGTAAACTGCGTTATGACATCGTGGCCATGTCAGCTTTGATGGCCGCTGTGGTACTGGGCGTCGTGCCCGCCGACAGGGCCTTCAGCGGCTTTGGCCATCCCGCGGTGATCACCGTGGCGCTGGTGCTGGTGCTGAGCCAAGCCATCCAGCAGTCGGGCATCATCGACACCTTGGCGCGCCCGCTGGCCGCGCTGTCCGACCGCCCAATCCTGTTCATGGCCGCCCTTTGCAGCTTTGCTGCGCTTTTGTCTGGTTTCATGAACAACGTCGGTGCGCTGGCGCTGCTTATGCCCTTGGCGATATCTTTGACCGACCGGCCAGCCTTGGTGCTCATGCCCTTGTCGTTCGCCACCATCTTGGGCGGTATGACCACCCTGATCGGCACCCCGCCAAACATCATCGTGTCATCCTTTCGCCAACAGATCGTCGGCGAAGGCTTCGGGCTATTTGATTTCAGTTTGGTCGGGGCCAGTCTGGCGCTGATTGGTGTGGCTTTTGTTGTGCTGATTGGCTGGCGGTTGCTGCCAAGACGCGAAGAAAAGCAGCGCCATACCGATGTCTACTCGACCCACGACTTCCTGACCGAAATCGAAGTGCCAGAGGACTCCGACCTGCTTAACACCCGCATTGGCGATCTGGAGCTGAACCACGCAGGCGAGGTCAACGTCATAGGCCTGGTCCGCCGCAACACCCGCATCTATGCCAACCTGCGGGTGGCGCTGATCCGCGCCGGTGACATCTTGATTGTCCGCGCATCACCTGAAGAGCTGGAGGCCTTTCTAGAAGAGACCGATTTGCGCGTTTGGGGAGCAGACCGCTTTGAAGAAGAGCATCTGACCGACGCTGAAGTCGGCTTGCTGGAAGTGGTGGTGTCCATGAGCTCGGTACTGGTCGGGCGCACGCCCAAGGAAATGCGCTTTCGCCGCCGCCATGGCGTCAACCTGCTGGCCATCTCCCGCGAGGGCGAGGCCATCCACCATCGCCTGGCGCACCTGAGCCTGCGTGCGGGCGATGTGCTGCTGATGCAAGGCAGCAAAGAACATATTCGCGAAACCATGATGGGCCTCGGTTGCCTGCCCATCGCGGCGCGAGAGATTTCAATTTCAAGAGCCGATCTGCGGCTCTGGCCCGTGGCCTTCTTTTTTGCCGCCATTATGGCCACCGCCTTTGGCCTGCTGCCGATTTCCATCAGCTTCGCCCTGGCCCTGGGCGCGACCATCATTACCCGCCAATATTCGGTTGAAGGGCTCTATACCGCTATTGACTGGCCAATCATCGTGCTGTTGGCGGGCATGATCCCCTTGGGCGAGGCGCTGCTGTCCACCGGCGCGACGACCCAGATCTCTGCCCTGTTGGTGCAAGCCACGCAGGGCCTGCCCGCTTGGGGCATCTTGCTGGCTATCTTGCTGGTGACCATGACCCTTTCGGACCTGATGAACAACGCCGCTACCGCCGTGGTCATGGCTCCCTTGGCGGCTGAGGTGGCCAACAAACTGGGCCATTCACCGGATGCCTTCTTAATGGCCGTCGCCCTGGGCGCGTCCTGCGCGTTCTTGACCCCTATCGGTCACCAAAACAACCTGCTGGTCATGGGTCCGGGCGGCTATCGGTTTGGCGATTATTGGCGCATGGGCCTGCCGGTGCAGCTGATTATCGTGCTGCTGGGCATCCCTTTGCTGTTGCTGGTCTGGCCGCTCTAACGCAAAAGCCGCCTCGCAGCATACCCTACAACGCCTTGATTCGACGGGCATCGCAACAACCGATCAGTCGGCAAAGCGATCATTGGGGCGTGGTACTCAGAGTGCCGGCCGAGTTCCCCTATTAGGACATTGCCCAGGCCGCCGCCCGCAAAATCACCGCGATGCTGTCACCGGTCAGCATGGCGCCCAATATAACCAATGAGGAAATCAGGCTGGCGATTAAAGCGTATTCGGCGGCGGTCGAGCCCGCGATGTCGCGGGCAAAGTTGAGCAATAGTTTCACCGGTGTCTCTTTTGACGTTGAGCGATTTTTGTTTTTACGCGGCCTTTGTGGCCGTCTGGGAGAGAATGATCGGTGACGGGCTGGCAATTGCAAGCTGGCAATCGCGCCTCGCGCCGAATGAGAGCAACGCTTATCCTTTCGTCCGGGTGTGACCTATACGAAGGAGAGGTCAAATTCGCGGGTTGCAAAGGAGCACGATCGGTTTGCAAGCCAGCCCTACCCCTAGGTTGCATAACGCGAGTCAGGAGTAACCGAGCACTCTGTCACCGCCGCTGCGATTCGAGACCGGCAGGCTGAGGGCTCGCAAGGCCTTGGGTCCCGTCCGCGCGCGATCACCCGCTATCTTGCCCCCCTGAGGCCACTGCTTGCCGCTGCGCTGAGGTCAAAGCTCAGACTCGGCGCGTTCGAGTGCCGCTTGGTAGAGCGCGATGTCCTCGGGCTCGATGCGATGAAAGACCGTCGAATTGCCTGAACTGCACTTGAGTATGAGGTGGGGCTGCTTGCGTTCACACACGAACAAAGCGGCGTGCTTGCCGAGCTTGTAGGCGGCCTTGATCTTGCGACCGACCAGAAAGGTTTTGTCGATCAAGGAGGGCTTGTAGGCGCTTAGTTCGATGGTTGCAGACCTGGACATGGGCAATTCCTTCGATTGGAGGGGGTGTGCTTCAGGTGGGGCTGGATGCTGCTGCAACCAAGCGCGGAAAACTACGGCTGAAAGCCTTATCCCCAAGCCGCCCCGCAGTGACCGCCTGCTTCGATCTTACAAGTTCGCTGTTGGTGTACCGCCAAAGGCCGCTGCGGCTAAGGGACCACCAGATCGCTTTGGAAACCGTCCACCAGCGGCGCGAGTACCTGTTGAGTGAAGACAGACGCCGCCAGCACAAAGGCACTAGCAATGAAAGCGAGGATTAGGGCCCGTTCAATGGTCGCCGAGCCCTGTGGGTCGCGAAGAAGCTGCTGTACGGTCTTCATATCTTTCGGCCTTTCCTGAGCTTGCCGCGCCATGTGGGGGCGGCGCTTGCGTGAGAAAGACTGAAGATTGATCCGCCAGACATGGCAAGTGCTTCTCGAATTATCTATGCGAAATCAACAAGTTACCAAATGATTTCCGTGATAAACCTATCCCAAGGAGACCTAGCTAGCTGGCAGTTCTACGGATGACCGCCACGCAGGCCCCGTAGTTTTACGGAGACCCCAGAGGGGCGGGCCAACCACCTCTCCACCTGGAGTCGCCGCCGTTGTCCTGAGCAAGGGCGCAGGCCAGAATGTCGATCGCTAACCCATAACGATGCCACTCGAGGCAAGCTGAAACCTGCCTGCCCACCGGCTCAAGCAACCAAACAGTTGCCAAATCGCGACGGCGTTAGAACGAAGCGACAATAATGTGTTTCTTTACATTTAGCCAATTACCGGGAATTGTAGGGATGAGATTTTTGCGGGGCCTCCTATGATAAAGGTAATTCAACAGCAACATCCTGTGGGCCAAGGTGGCATGTTTACAGGTCAAATGAAACGCGGTGATCAGCTTATCACCTGGATGTATGATTGCGGTTCAAAGAACCTGGCCTTGCTGGAGAAGGAGATCGACAGGCTGTCAATTAGCAGACTTGATTATCTCTTCCTTTCCCACCTTGACCAAGATCATGTGAACGGTCTCAAGCACCTTTTGAAGCGCGGAGACTTCAAAATAGGTGAGCTGATTCTACCCTATTTTAACGCTGAATACTTCCTTGTCCAAATCGCCAGAGCGGCCGAAGAGGGAGATCAAATTGAGGATCTAGTTGAGCTCGCAATCGACACAGAAGGCTGGTTTAGAGCACAAGGCTTCCAGGGGCGGCTGCTGTATGTCAAATCGCCTTTCGACCCCGAGGGCGACGGAGACAGAAAACCCGGTTCACCTGGTCCCGAAGACTTGGGTTCCCATGATCGGGCTGAGCAGAGCAGGTCGCGACGCGGCGAGGATGAGCAAGCAACTCCGCCCGAGCCGATCACGGGGAATTGGAAACCGCAATTAACGCCATCGGGCCAACACGGTAGGTCGCAAGGTTCCACTGCTTTTGCCGAACATGCAAATTGTCTTTATCTTACGGACGCGACGAACAATCCCATTTGGATTCTGCAACCCTATGTTCTTATGACATCTCACCAACAATTAACCAAATTTGCTAATAAAATATTAATCGCATTTAATAAAAAGAATTTGAATGGTGTATTGAAGGAGTTAAAGAAAAATCCCACCAATCATAATATAAAACAGTTGAAGGGATGTTATACAATTATACAGAAAAAACATAATTTGATATCAATGATACTATTTTCTGGACCAGATCGAAATGAAACAATTGCTTAATTTCGAACGAGTACTAGCAATCAAATATCTTTCCAAATAAATAATACTTGCTGGCTGCTGACAGGAGACATGAATTTGAAATCCAGCAAGAATATTGATGAAATAAGCGATTTCTACCTAAATTACAGTTCTAAGGTGTCGCTATTTATGATTCCTCATCACGGCGCAAATCCCGATTTTAATCCCCAATTTCTCGATTGCCTACCAAACCTCCAGTTGTGTTACGTCGCTGCTGGCGACAACACTTATGGGCATCCATCTAAACACTTACTGGCCCGCATTCTCAAAGAGCAATCTGTACCGATCCAGCAAGTAAGCGAGCGCCCAAACAGCCGCATAGTCAGCGAATCCCTGATTGACAAGCCAAGCTCAAGCTAGTGAAAACCGCGAGAAAACTGCACCGCTCGTCTGCATAGATGGGTGTTGCAAGCATCATGCGCGAGCGGCCGAGCTGGAACCATGCCAGCCTGCCCAACAAAAAGCCCCCGCAAGCGACGCTCACGGGGGCTTTGGTCTTAGCGCTCAGGGCTAAGCGGTCACATGTCAGCCAACAGGCTTACATCATGCCGCCCATGCCGCCCATGCCGCCCATGTCGGGCATGCCAGCGCCGCCAGCAGCAGCCTTCTCAGGCATTTCCGCAACCATAGCTTCGGTTGTGATCAGCAGAGCAGAGACAGAGGCCGCGTTCTGCAGGGCCGTGCGCACAACCTTGGTCGGGTCGATAATACCCTTAGCAACCAAGTCGCCGTACTCGCCCGCTTGCGCGTCAAAGCCATAGCTTGTGTTGGACTGCTCCAGCAGCTTGCCAACAACAATCGAGCCTTCGCCACCAGCGTTCTGAACGATCTGACGGATCGGAGCCTGCAGAGCGCGCTTAACGATTGCAACGCCAGCTTTCTGGTCAGCGTTGGCCGCCGCTTCGTCAGACACAGCGTCAGACGCGTACAGCAGAGCCGTACCACCGCCAGCAACGATGCCTTCTTCAACCGCTGCTCTGGTTGCGTTCATGGCGTCTTCAACGCGGTCCTTGCGCTCTTTCACTTCGATCTCGGTCGCACCACCAACGCGGATCACAGCAACACCGCCAGCCAACTTGGCCAAACGCTCTTGCAGCTTCTCACGGTCGTAGTCAGACGAGGTCTCTTCGATCTGAGCTTGGATCTGAGCCACACGACCCTTGATGTCGTCAGCAGCGCCTTCGCCATCAACAATGGTGGTGTTTTCCTTGGTGATTGACACCTTCTTGGCAGAACCCAGCATGTCCAGAGTGACGCTCTCCAACTTGATGCCCAGGTCTTCAGAGATGACCTGACCGTTGGTCAGAATAGCCAAATCTTCCAGCATGGCCTTGCGGCGATCGCCGAAGCCAGGTGCCTTAACCGCTGCAACCTTCAGGCCAGCGCGCAGGCGGTTGACAACCAAAGTCGCCAGGGCTTCGCCCTCAACGTCTTCAGCGATGATCAACAGCGGGCGAGACGACTGAACAACAGCCTCCAGAACCGGCAGCATAGCTTGCAGGTTAGACAGCTTCTTTTCGTGCAGCAGGATGTAGGGGTTTTCCAGCTCGGCAACCATCTTCTCAGAGTTGGTCACGAAGTAAGGAGACAGGTAGCCGCGGTCGAACTGCATGCCTTCTACGACTTCCAGCTCGGTTTCCAGAGCCTTGGCTTCTTCAACGGTGATAACGCCGTTGTTGCCGACTTTTTCCATCGCTTGCGCGATCATTTCACCAATTTCGCGCTCGCCGTTGGCAGAGATGGTGCCGACCTGAGCCACTTCGTCGTTGGTGTTGATGACTTTGGACAGGCTGCCCAGCTTTTCAACAACTTGGTCAACCGCCAGGTCGATGCCGCGCTTCAGGTCCATGGGGTTCATGCCTGCTGCAACGGACTTGGCGCCTTCTTTAACGATGGCTTGAGCCAGAACGGTCGCAGTGGTGGTGCCATCACCGCCAACGTCGTTGGTCTTAGAGGCAACCTCTTTAACCATCTGCGCGCCCATGTTCTCGAACTTGTCTTCCAGTTCGATTTCCTTGGCGACAGATACGCCGTCCTTGGTCACGCGCGGTGCGCCGAATGACTTGTCCAGAACAACGTTACGGCCTTTGGGACCCAGGGTTACTTTGACGGCGTTTGCCAGAGTGTCAACGCCGGCCAGCATGCGTGAACGGGCATCGGTGCCAAACTTGACGTCTTTTGCTGCCATTGTGCTTTTTCCTTAAATATCGGGGACTTAGAGATGTGGGATGCGAGGGCGCTTAGCCTTCGATGATCGCCATGATCTCGTTTTCTTTCATCATCAGCAGCTCTTGACCGCCAACCTTAACTTCGGTGCCGTTCCACTTGCCGAACAGAACCTTGTCGCCAACCTTGACGTCCAGGGCCACCAGTTGGCCAGCTTCGTTGCGCGCGCCAGAGCCAACCGCAACAACTTCACCTTCCATGGGCTTTTCCTTAGCGGTATCAGGGATGATGATGCCGCCAGCGGTCTTTTCCTCTGAATCGGTGCGCTTGATCAGCACTCGATCGTGCAGGGGACGGAGTTTCATGTCGTGGTCTCCTGAGTAGACATGTTTAATCTATAAGTTGATCGCCGGGGCCTGGCGAGCGAGTGGCCCGTGAGCGCCTGTTAGCACTCTGCCTCAGCGAGTGCCAAGCATGTAACGAGGCCCTGTGGCAAGTTCAAGGCCCGAATGCCAAAAAAAGTGATGAAATTTTAGATTGCGGGCGCTGCGGCTTCGGCTGCCGGTCCCAAGCGCTGCCGAGGGGCCCATGCGCAGCACAAAAAAACGCCCGTCCCAGCAGAGGGACGAGCGCAGGCGGGCAAGTTGAACTTGGCGGTGCAGCGCCGCCAGATGTAAACAGGGATCAAATGCGGGTGCGCTTTGCGGGGCCAGCCGCAGTGACCAGCCCCTCTAGGCCACCAAAATCTTTAGCCCGCTTGGCCCATAGCCAGCATGGCTTTGCGATCCAGGGTGTGAGACAGCTCAACCACATCATAGCGCACCAGGACGTTAGAGGTGCTGGCTTGCGACAGCTCTTTCCAGCGCGCTTCAGCATCGTTGCGCTCGGCGAAGGGGCCCTGCATGACCGAGGTGCCGGCCCGCAGCGCGGTGAAGTTGGCATCAGTGTATTCACCGCCCAGAACGTAGTAGAATTTCTTGTCTGACATGGTGTTAGCTTTCCTGTTCGGACTCTGGTTGAGTGTTATTGCTTTAGGGGTTGGAGGTTAAAGGGGCCTTGGCAGCCACCGAAGCAGCGGCCGCCAAGGGTTGGGGAAATCAAAGCGTCGGCTTATTCAGCAGCGTTGCTGAACTGCTCTTCTTCGGTCGAGCCGTCCAAAGCGCGGACCGATGACACGCCACCTTGAATGCAGGTTGTGACCTTGTCAAAGTAACCCGCACCCACCTCTTGCTGGTGGCTAGAGAAGGTGTAGCCGCGGTCGAGATCGCCGAATTCGCGCTGTTGCAGCTCGACGTAGGCGGTCATGCCTTCGCGGGCATAGCCGTGCGCCAAATCGAACATGGAGTGCCACATGGAGTGGACACCGGCCAAGGTGATGAACTGGTACTTATAGCCCATGGCACCCAACTCACGCTGGAACTTAGCGAGGGTGGCGTCGTCCAGGTTCTTCTTCCAGTTGAAAGAGGGCGAGCAGTTGTAGGCCAAAAGCTGGTCCGGGTATTCCTTGCGGATCGCTTCGGCAAAGCGGCGCGCTTCGTCCAGGTCGGGCTTGGCGGTCTCGCACCAGACCAGATCGGCGTAAGGCGCGTAGGCCAGACCACGAGCAATGGCCTGATCCAAGCCTGGCTTCATGCGATAGAAGCCTTCAGAGGTGCGCTCGCCCGTCACGAAGGGTGCATCATAGGGGTCGATGTCCGAGGTCATGAGGTCAGCGGCGTTGGCGTCGGTGCGCGCGCACAAGATGGTGGGGACGCCCATGGTGTCGGCTGCAAAGCGGGCTGCGATCAGCTTTTGCACCGCTTCTTGGGTTGGAACCAGCACCTTGCCGCCCATGTGGCCACACTTCTTAACCGAAGCAAGCTGGTCTTCGAAGTGGACGCCCGCCGCGCCCTTCTCGATCATGTTTTTCATCAGCTCGAAGGCGTTCAGAACACCGCCAAAGCCGGCTTCCGCGTCTGCGACGATCGGCAAGAAGTAGTCGATCATGTCCTGCTCGGGCGTGCCGTTGGACCATTGGATCTCGTCGGCGCGCTTGAAGGCGTGGTTGATGCGCTCAACGACAGTCGGAACGGAATCGACTGGATAGAGCGACTGATCGGGGTACATGGTGGTACCGGTGTTGTTGTCGGCAGCCACCTGCCAGCCAGACAGATAGATGGCCTTGATGCCAGCTTTGGCTTGCTGCACGGCTTGACCGCCAGTCAAAGCGCCCAAGCAGGCGACATAATCTTCGGTGTTCACCAAGTCCCACAGCTTCTCGGCGCCGCGACGGGCCAGCGAGTGCTCGGGCTGGAAGGAGCCGCGCAGGTTGACTACCTCTTCTGCGCTATAGCCGCGCTTGACGTTGGCCCAACGGGGGTTGGTGGCCCACTCTTTTTCCAATTGAGCGATTTGGTCTTGCTTGCGTGTCATTCTTGTAACTCCGTCCAATCTTGGGTGCATTCGATAGCCCCAGAGTGGCCGAGGCGTTCGCGTCTGACCAGGCGTAGCCGAGTGAGGTTGTAAAGACTTTACAAAAAATCCGATAGAATTTGTTAATTTGCTGCATGCACGGCCAGTCTTGCGCTACAAAGGGCCCTGTCACCTCTTTCAATCTTTCCAGATTTACGCCCTCCCGATCAAATCGCCGAGCCGTCCCATGTCCGAAAAGAAGCTCATGCTGGGCCACAAGGTCCGCCGTCTGCGCCGCCAAGAGAATCTGAGCCAAGCTCAGATGGCCGCCGACCTGGATATTTCGCCCGCATATCTCAACCTGATCGAGCACAACCAACGGCCCGTGTCAGCCCAAGTGCTGATCAAGCTGGCGGGGGCCTATGACCTGGATCTGGCCAGCTTTGCCAAGGACGATGAAGCCGAGCTGATCCAGCGTTTTTCAGAGATCTTCGCCGATCCCTCCTTGCAAGAAATCAAGCTCAACAAACAGGATCTACGCGACCTGGCCGCCCTCTCGCCCGAGGTGGTGACCGCCATACAGATCATGTCTGACCGCATCAAGCAGCAACGCGAGCAACTGCAATCCAGCCAAGCGCAGGAGATGGACCCGACCCAGTTCGAGGCCTACGATCCCAACGGCGAAGTGCGCGATTTCTTCCACGAGCACGCCAACCACTTCCCCGATTTGGAGGCCTTGGCAGGCGAAATCCGCAGCGCGGCCGGTTTGGCGACCCCGCGCGACAACAACAAAGCCGTCGAGGCTCTGTCTAAGCTGCTGGGCATGAGGGTGCAGCTCATGCCAATCCAGGTCATGGGCTCGATCCTGCGCCGCTATGACATTCACCAGCGCCGCCTCATGCTGAACGAGGTGATGGACCACGCCAGTCAGGCCTTTCAGATCGCCGTGCAGTTGATTTTGGACCAGCACCGCAAGAAGCTGGACGCCGTGCTGGGTCCCTACCCCTTTCACCACAAGGCCGCGCCCGGCTTGGCGCGCCAGGGCCTGGCCAACTATGCCGCCAGCGCCATCCTCATGCCCTACCAACGCTTCTTGCAGGCCGCTGAGGAGCTGCGCCACGACATCGACCTGATGTCGCAACGCTTTTGCGTCAAGCGCGAGCAGGTCGCCCATCGCTTGACCACGCTGCAACGCCCGGGGGCCAAGGGGATTCCCTTCTTTCTGATCCGTATGGATCGGGCAGGCAACGTTTCAAAGCGCTTCGCAGCGGGCGGTTTCCACTTCGCGCGCCAAGGCGGCACCTGTCCGCGCTGGCACCTGCACGATCCGCCTTCGCCCAGCATGGACATTGGCCGCCAGGTGGTGGAGATGCCCGAAGGCACGCGCTATCTCTCGCTGGCCATTCCCTGCCGCAAGCCGGGACTGGGCCACCACGAACCCGGCCAGCCCTATATGATCGGTCTGGGGTGTCACCTGGATTTGGCGGACAAACTGGTCTATGCCGATGGCTTGGACTTGGCCAAGCTGGTGCCGACGCCGATTGGCATCACCTGCCGCCTGTGCGAGCGCTTGTCCTGCACCCACCGCGCTTTCCCGCCGGTCAACCACCCTATCGCAGCCGACGAAACCCGCCGCGAGCTGGTGCCCTTTGTGTTTTGAGGCACGGCGACGAACAGCCTGCCGCTGCTGCAAGCAACAGGCCTGCGCTCGCCACCCAGCACAGCCGCGGCGCGGCGCGTATCACAAAATCAAAAGAACTCCAGGTGGACGCTGAACAGCCGCTCCACCTTCTTGACCTGATCGGGCTCGGCGAAGACCACCACCAAATCGCCCGCCTCAATTACCGTATCGGCGCGCGGCAAAATGAAGGTCTCGTCACGCATAATGCCGCCGATCAACACCCGGCGCGGCAGCCCCGCTGAGCGCAGCGTCTTGCCGACAATCTTCGAGGTCTCAAGCGCCTGCAACTCAAAGACCTCGCCCATGGTGTTGGGCAGTGAATGCACCGCACGCACCCGCCCACGGCGGATATACTGCAAGATACTGGAGACCGTAATCGAACGCGGGCTGACCACGGTATCAATGCCAAGCTGGCCAATCAGCGAACCGTAGGCGTTCTTGTTGACCAGCGAGACCACGCGCAGGCAGCCTGCGCGCTTGGCCAACAGAGCGGCAAGAATATTGACCTCATCATCGTTGGTGACCGCAACGACGGTCTCAGTTGTTGAGCTGGCCTCGGTCAGGATATCGCTATCCAAGGCATCACCGTGCAACACCACCGAACGCTGGAGCTGTTCGGCCACGGCCTCGGCGCGCTCCTTATTCGATTCAACCAGTTTGACGCGAATATGGTCGGCCTCTAGCTTTTCAGCCAACTGCGCGCCGATATTGCCCGCACCCAGCACCAGGACGCGTCGGCTCTCGTCTTCTTCGTGGCCATAGAGCGACAAGAAGCGCTTCAGATGGTCTTGATCAACAACGGCATAGATTTCATCGCCCACCTGCAGGACTGTGTCTTTGTTGGTGGTCTCAACCTTGTTGTCGCGCACCACCAAGACAATCGTAGCGTGAAGATCGGTGAAGAGATCTGCCAGCTTACGCAGCGGGTGGCCGGTCATGGCGGTGTCGTCCAACACCGCGACCCCGATCAGGCGAATGCGCCCGCCGACGAAGTTGATGACATCAAAGGCGCCCGGCACCTCCAAGCGGCGGTGAATGGCTTCGGCCACCTCTTGTTCGGGCGAAATAATGCGGTCGATGGGCAGATTATCGCGGCTGAACAAGCCCGCCCAGCGGCTGGACAAAAACGACTTGTCACGAACCCGCGCAATTTTGGTCTGCACGTTGAACAAGGAGTGCGCCACTTGGCAGGCCATCATGTTGACCTCGTCCACTTGGGTCACTGCGATCAGCATGTCCGCGTCGGCAGCCCCGGCCTCGTCCAGCACATCGGGTGAGGCTGCGTGCCCCACCACCCCGCGCACATCCAAGGTCTCGGTGGCCTTGGTGATGAGATCGCGGTTCTTATCGATCAAAGTGACGTGGGTCTCAGGCGAGGCGATATAGCGGGCAATGTTATAGCCAACCTGGCCGGCTCCAGAGATAATAACGCGCATGGCAGCCTCTAGACGATGTTGAGGGACTTGAGTTTGCGATGCAGCGCCGAGCGCTCCATGCCGACGAATTGCGCGGTCTTGGTCACGTTGCCGTTGAAGCGCTTCACCTGGGCCTCCAGATAGGCGCGCTCAAAGGCTTCGCGCGCCTCGCGCAGCGGCAAAGCGATCAGCGAGGAGACCCCGGCCGATCCGCTGCCGACCGACGGCCCTTCGCCGCTGACTTCGGGGGGCAAAGCATCCAGGCCCACAGGCTCGTCGCTTTCGCCGGTATCCATGATCAACATCCACTCAATCGCGTTACGCAACTGGCGCACATTGCCCGGCCAGGCATAGGTGGTCAGGGCCGCATTGGTTGCCTCGTCCAAACTGCGCTTGGGTTGGCCATTGACCTGAGCAAAATAGGCTAAGAAGTGGTCGGCCAGCATCGCGATATCCTCTGACCGCTCGGCCAATCCAGGTACGTGGACGGGAAAGACCCGCAGGCGGTAATAGAGATCTTCGCGGAACTCGCCGCTTCGAACCAAGCCTTCAAGGTCGTTCTGCGTGGTGGCCAGCACGCGCACATCCAGCTCAATGCGTTGGGTGCCGCCGACCCGCGTAAAGCTCAGGTCTTGCAGCATGCGCACGATCTTGCCTTGGGTGTTGATCGGCATGTCGGCCACTTCGTCCAACAGCAAGGTGCCGCCGTTGGCGGTCTCAAAGATACCGGCCTTAGAGCGGCCATCGGGGAAGTCTTCGCCGAACAGCTCTTGTTCGATGCGCTCGGGGTGCAAGGTGGCGCAGTTGACCACCACGAAGGGGCGATCCGCGCGGCCGGACTGCGCATGGATGGCGCGGGCTACCACTTCTTTGCCCGATCCGGCGGGCCCGGTGATCAAGACCCGGCTTGCTGAGGGGCCAACCCTTGAAATGGTGTTGCGCAGCGCCTCTATTTGCGGCGAACCACCTTGCAACTCGGTGACATCAGCGGCCTGCAAGCGGGCGCGCAGCGCGGCGTTTTCGCGCTTGAGCTTCAGGTTCTCCTGAGCGCGGTCCAGCAAGTGATAGATGCGGTCGATGTTGAAGGGTTTTTCGATGAAATCGTAAGCACCGGTCTGAATGGCCTTGACCGCAGTCTCGATTGTACCGTGGCCCGACATCATGATCACGGTTGTATCGGGCTTGGTGGCTAAGGTGGCCTCTAACACGCCGATGCCATCGCGCTTGGAGCCCTCAAGCCAGATGTCTTGCAGCACGATATCGGGTTGGTCCTGTTCGACCTTGGCGATGGCATCCTCGTCGTTGCCGGCTTCAAACACCTCATAGCCCTCGTCCTCCAGAAGACCTGAGAGGGACAAGCGAATGTCGCGTTCGTCATCGACGATCAAGATGCGGGGTTTTGTGATCAGACTAGCGAGAGACATGAGCGGCGGTACTAACTTTTAGCATTATGTGATGGACCCGGACGAGTTGGGCCGTGTGGAATCAGACGATAAGGCGGAGTTTGCTTCGGGCTCGATGATGACCGCTTGCGGGCTGAGCGGGAAGACCAGCCGCACTTGCGCGCCCGACACGGAACCATCTGGGGCCCTGCGGTTGGCCAAGCTGAGCTGACCTCCATGGTCCTGAACGATCTTTTTGACAATCGCAAGGCCAAGCCCCGTCCCCTTTTCTTTAAAGGTCACATAGGGGTCGGTCAGACGGTCGAGCTGGTCGGCAGGCAATCCAGGCCCATTATCAACCACGCAGAGCGTCAAGGTCTTGTCGGCTTCATCGCGCTCGACCTTCAAAACAATTTCTGGCTCAAAGGGCGGCTGGTGATCGTCGGGCAGAGCATTGGCGTA
Source organism: Alphaproteobacteria bacterium (assembly GCA_030428255.1). GTDB lineage: Bacteria > Pseudomonadota > Alphaproteobacteria > UBA7985 > JAUIBT01 > JAUIBT01. The sequence continues at coordinate 41,433 of JAUIBT010000024.1, forward strand.
ATCGAGCAAAGCATCGGCCGCATTGCGCAGCACGTTGAGCAAGGCTTGGTTGAACAGCCGTGAGTCTAGGCTCGCCTGGGCGGTCTCCTCAAGGCTCTCAAGCTGATAGCGAATGCTGCGGTGGGCTTGGCTTTCCAGGAACACAGCCTGCTTGCACAGCCCCAGCACTTCAACGCGCTCCAGCTTGGGATTGGTCGAGCGGGCAAAGGATGAAAACTCGTCCACCATCTGGCGGATGTCATCGACCTGGCGCACGATGGTGTCGGTGCAAAGATCAAAGGTCTCAAGCCCCTCGGTCAGTTGCTTGCGATAGCGCCGCTTCAGCCGCTCTGCGGAAAGCTGGATCGGGGTCAGAGGGTTCTTGATTTCGTGCGCCACGCGACGGGCTACGTCCGACCAGGCCGCGGAGCGTTGCGCTGCCACCAGCTCGGTCACATCGTCAAAGGTCACGATATAGCCCAAGACTTCGTCCTCCCGGCGTTCTGCCAGGACTGCGGCCTTTAGGGTGAGTTTCTCCAGGTTGCGATTGACCAGCGGCAGTTCTTCGGCGTGGATTTTTGCGGGGCTGGCGATGGCGCGCTTCAGCAGCTCCGCCAGTTCGGGCACCAAGTCGGCCAGGCCGCGGCCTGCCTCTTTTTCCAGCTCGATTCCCAACAGCTCGGAGCCGCGACGGTTGGCCAAGCGGATGTTGCCTTGTGGATCTAGGCCAATGACGCCTGCGGATACGCCCGCCAGTACAGCCTCAGTAAAGCGGCGGCGCTCGTCGAGCTGACTGTTGACGCCCAGAAGGGCGGAGCGTTGGCTCCGAAGTTGGCCAATCATTCGATTAAATGCTTGAATAAGCTTAGAAAACTCGTCCTTGCCACTGGTGTTCGGCACCGGTATATGCACGTCCAGCCGCCCCGCACCGACCTGATCGGCTGCCTGCATGAGCCAAGAGATCGGCGCTGATATCGACGCCGCGAAGAACAGGCCCATGCCGCCCGCCGTCAGAACCAGTGCGGCTGCAATCACGGCAAAAATCATCAGGGCCGAGCGCTGGGTCTGCTCGGTCGAGGCCTCAAGACCTTCATAGACGCTGGCCGCACGCCGGGTGAGATTGACCCGCGCCAAGACGTCCGGGTCCACTTCCTGCGTCACCAGAAGGTAGAGCGGCAAGCTGATATCGGGTTTGAGCAGCACCGACACGCGGCTTTGGATCGAACCGGGCAGCGGCACCAGCGCCCCTTCGTCGGCTTGCCTCAAATCCTGAAAGGTGAACTCGACCTGCCGCGCCTGACTGAAGTCATCGGTACCCGCTTTGGCGATCGGCGCCGTGTCCTGCTGGCCTTGCTGGATTTGGATCAACAAGACCTCGGCGATGTTGCGCAAGGCAGCCTCTTGATCCATGACGCGGGTCAAACCGACGGTATCCAGCGTGCGCAGCTCCTCGCTGCCCGCCAGGCGCCCGGCCAGAGCTGTCGCGTTGTTGCGCACGGTATTCTCGCGCTCCGACAGATAGATTTCGGCGATCTTGCGCGATTCCTTGACCGCAGTTGACACGGGCGAAGCAAACCAAGATTGCAGGCCGAAATTGACCAGCAAAATCGACACAGCCGTCACGGTCACTGTCGGCACCAGCGCGACCAGGCTGAAGAACAGCACCATGCGCAGCAGCAAGCGCCGCCCAGCACGCGCCACCGCCAAGCCGCCCAGCGAGCGCAAGAAGCGGCGGATCAGCAGCAGGGCCACCACGACAATCAAGCCCAGATCGATCAGCAAGATGGTCGGCAGGCCCGTGTTCTCGGCGCTGGGCACAAAGCCTTGCGACAAGCGAATAAAGGTCATGTAGCCTGAAATCATCGCCGCCGAGACCAGGAAAGCCAAGACCGGCGCTTCCAGCTCGTCAGCCAAGAAAGACTGCAGGCGACGATCCAGAGCGACGCGCGGCAAAGCGATCCTGGTTGCCGCGACCTCCAACAACCGCTTCAGCGCCGATTGCGCGCTTTGCCACCACTGCTTAGGCCCCGCCACGGCTCACCTCAATTCCCAGATCTTTGATCTTCTTGCGCAGCGTGTTGCGATTGAGCCCCAGCACCTCGGCGGCCTTGAACTGATTGCCGTGCGTCGCCTTCAAAGTCATGACGATCAGTGGGCGCTCCAATTCGGGCAACACACGATTATACAGGCCAGGCGAGGGCAAACCGTCCACGTGCTGGTCGAAATAGCTTTGCAGATTGCGGGCGATGGCTGCGCTCAGGCCCTCTTGGTCGTCGGCGCTGTCTTGGCGCTGTGCGCTGCGTCGCTCGGCTTCCAGCTCGGCACGCACCTGTTGGGCATCGATTTGGTCCTGCGGGTGCAGCACAGCCATGCGGCGCACCAGGTTTTCCAGCTCGCGCACGTTGCCGTGCCAAGGCTGCTGCTTGAGCAGCTCGAGCGCCTCGCTGCTATAGCGCTTGGGCGGCAGGCCCTCGTCCTGCATTTTGCTGGCAAAGTGGGTGATCAACAGCGGGATGTCCTCGCTGCGCTCTCGCAAAGGCGGCAAGCGAAGCGGCACAACATTCAAGCGATAGAACAGGTCTTCGCGAAACAGCCCTTGCTTGACGAGCTGGCGCAAATCGCGGTGCGTGGCGGCGATCACGCGCACATCGGACTTGATGGCCTCGCGCCCGCCGACGCGGGTAATCTGTTGCTCTTGCAAGACTCGCAGCAAGCGGGTCTGCGCTTCGGGCGGCATATCGCCGATTTCGTCCAAGAACAGCGTGCCCTTTTGCGCTTGCTCAAACTTGCCCAGATAGCGCGCCACGGCCCCGGTAAAGGCCCCCTTTTCGTGGCCGAACAGCTCGCTTTCGATCAGGTCCTTAGGGATCGCTCCCATGTTGAGCGCCACAAAGGGCCCATTGCGGCGCTTAGAGAAATCGTGCAGCGCGCGGGCTACCAGCTCCTTGCCCGTGCCGCTTTCGCCGCTGACCAGCACCGTCAGATCGGTCACCACCAAGCGCGACAGGATGCGGTAGATGTCCTGCATGGCCGGAGACCGGCCAATCAAGGGCAGGTCTTCGTCTTCTTGCGCGGCTCCCGGCGCATCGCTGGAGGGCTCAAAATCAGGTGGCGAGGCCAGAGCGGTCTTCACGTGCCGCAAAAGGTCAGCAATATCAAAGGGTTTTGGCAAGTACTCGAAGGCACCGCGCTTGCTGGCCTTAACCGCGGTCAACAGCGTGTTTTGCGCCGACATGGCGATGATGCGCAACTGCGGACGCTTGGCGGCGATCTGCGGGATCAGCTCCAGGCCGTTGCCATCGGGCAGATTGACATCGGTGACGATCAGGTCGCCCAGCCCCTCTTCGACCCACTGCCAAAGCTGGGCGGCCTGGTCGGTGGACTTGATGTCATAGCCGTCGCGCGTCAGGGCATGGCTGACCACCGTGCGAATGCTCCGGTCGTCTTCAGCCAGCAAAATCAAGCCCTTACTCATGGCTCACCCTCATGGCTCACCCTCATAGCGCTGGCCCCTCCGACTCACGTCTGCTCGTGGCACTGGGGACCATGAGATCACCGGTCAAGGGATCATCAAGCGGCCCATTTTGGTGCTGATACTCGGGCAGAAGCAAGCGAAATTCGGTGGCCCCAGGTTCGCTATCCAGCTCAATAACGCCGTTCATATCTTGCACCATCTTGGACACAAGCGCCAAACCCAGACCCTTGCCGCCCGCTTTCGAGGTCACGAAGGGCGAAAACAGATTGGCCTTAATCTCTTCGCGGATGCCCGGGCCATTGTCGCGCACAATAACTTGCAGCGGCAGGCGCAAAGGGGCCTCGCTGCCCGGCAAGGTGATCTGCACCCCGTGGCGATAGCGAGTTGTCAGCGTAATCTGGGGGTTGGGCTGGCCTTCTAAGGCCTCGGCTGCGTTCTTGACCAGGTTCATGAGGACCTGAATCAGCATGTTGAGGTCTCCGGCCACCGGTGGCAAGGACGGGTCAAACGACTCCACGAAATTCACCCGCGCCGCAAATCCCGCCCGCGCTGACGTAACCACGCGTTTGAGCACCCGGTGGATATTGACGCGCTCTGGACGGAAGCGCAGCGGTTGGCTGAAGGCCTCCATGGAGTCGACCAGGGCTGCGACCCGTTCGGTCTCTTCGACGATCAGCGACACCAGCTCGCGATCTTCGCTGGCCTCCAACGCGGGTGCCAGCAGTTGCGCGGCGCCGCGAATGCCCGACAGCGGATTCTTGATCTCGTGCCCCAGCATGCCCGCCAGGCCATCCATGGTGCGCGCCACCGAGCGCTGCGCCCAATGCTCGGAGAACTTCTGACTTTGATCTTGCGGCGTTAGCGCAATCACCACCGGATCGCCCTCTTCGTCCAAGCAGGTCAGATTGACCGAAACCTGGTGCGTGCCGATCAAAGGCGAGGATAAATTCAAGCCGTGATCGGTAATGCGGTTGCGCCGTTGGCGGGCGCGGGCAATCAGCAAAAACAGCGGATGATCGACCGCGATAAAGCGCGACAAGGGATGGCCCAGCAGGCTGCCTTGCGACAGCCCCACCAGCGTCTCCACCGCGGCGTTGACGTAAAGAATATGGTTGTCGGTCGAAACCACCAGCACCGGCGTTGGCAGCGCAGCCAAAACGCGCGCAGGATCGCAAGTCTCAAGAAAGGCGTCGGTCTGAACGCGGGGCGCTTTGCTCATCGCTAGGCCGCCTGTGCTTGAAGGACTGAGGCCTCTGCCAGGTCGCGCTCTGAGCCCACGTGAAGACCTTGGGTCAAGGGGCCGTCGAAATGGTGCTGCAGGCAGGCCTCGACCTCGGCCAGGCGGCTGGCCTGCATGACCTGGCGGCGAAACTCTGCGGCCTGGGGCAAACCATGTGCGAACCAGGCCAGGTGCTTGCGGGCATTGCGCAGCCCCAGTGCCTCGCCATAGTGCGCCACCATGTCGTGCATGAACTCCAGCACCGCCGCGCGCTTGGCCTGCCAACAGGGCTCTGCCAAGACCGATCGCCCCTGCAGAGCGTCGGCCACTTGCCGCATCAACCAGGGCCGACCCTGTGCGGCACGACCCAGCATGACGCCCTGCGCGCCGCTGTCGGCCAGCGCCTGGCGTGCGCTTTGGGCATCGTAGATGTCGCCATTGACCAACACCGGCAGGCTGACCGCGTGTGTGACGGCGGCGACCGCCCGCCAATCCGCCTGCCCCTTATAGAACTGGCAACGCGTGCGGCCATGCACCACCACCAGCGCAAAGCCCAGATCCTCGGCGACCTTGGCCAGCTTGGGCGCATTCAAGCTCTGCTGGTCCCAACCCAGACGCATCTTCACGCTGACCGGCAGGCCCGGTGCGTGGCTCTGAGCGGCGGCGGCCACGGCCTTTAGGATGGCGATGGCACGCGGCTCGTCGCGCATCAGCGCAGAACCGGAGGCCTTGGCGGTGACCTTTTTGGCGGGGCAGCCAAAATTCACATCCACCATGTTCGCGCCGCGATCGATGGCAACGCGGGTCGCAGCGCCCATACTCTCGGGCTCGACACCAGCCAACTGCACGACAATCGGGCTCTCGTCATCGACCCGTTCGCTCAGCTTGCGGCTGTCGCGGATCTGACGCAACAGGGCCTCGCTGGCAATCATCTCGGTCACCAGCAACTGAGCGCCAAAGCGGCGCGCCATGCGGCGAAAGGGCTTGTCGGTCACGCCTGACATGGGAGCCAGCACCACCGGGTCCAACGGCGGCAATCCGGACAAGCGCAAAGGCTCCAGCGGCTCGAAGGGCTGGGAGGCAGGAGTCGCAGCAGCGGACGGCGGAGGGTCAAACACGGCGGTGAACAGCCAAACTTTAAGCGAGGAGGGGCAGCAAGTGTTGCTTTTGCGCAACAGATATCAATCCGGCGGCGGCTTGGCAAGCAGGCATGGCGGCACGCGGCGTCATTCCTTGTTCGCGCCCTATTTGCGCCTTGGGTCACGGCTGAGCGACGCGAGGCTTCACAAAGCCCGCAGCTTTGGTCATGGTGGGGCATCTGTCCCTTGCTGTACCGGTTGGCTTTTCGCCCTATGCCCACGCCTCACGCCCCCCTAACCCCGCCGCCGTCTGCCTTGGCCCTGATCGTTGCCGCTGGCTCTGGGCAGCGCTTTGGCTCGCCCCTGCCCAAGCAGTACCACGCGCTCGGCCAGACCAGTGTGCTGGGGGAAACGCTGGCGCGCCTGCACCGCGCCGCCGCGCCACGCCGCACAGCCTTGGTGATCCATCCCGACTACCGCGCGCAAGCCCAAGCTGCGCTGGCGGTCCTGCCCGAAGACGCCCGCGCGGCCTGCCTGCTGGTTGAGGGCGGCGCCAGTCGCCAGGCCTCGGTGCGCTTGGGCCTGGAAGCGCTGGCCCCGGTGGCCAGTGATGGGGAGCTGGTTTTCATCCACGACGCCGCGCGGCCCTTGCTGAGCGCTGCTTTGGTCCGGCGGTTGATGGATGCCGCCACGCTCAGCGGTGCCAGCCTGCCGGTCCTGCCCGTCGCTGACACGCTCAAGCGCCTGGATGGCAGCGGCCAGACCCTGGTTGCGACCCAAGACCGGAGCGGCCTGATGCGCGCCCAGACGCCGCAGGTCTTTGCCTTTGCCGCCATTTTCGACGCCCACCAGCGCTTAGCTGCGCGCGATGATTTGACCGACGATGCCAGCGTGTTCGAGGCCCAAGGCCTGCCCGTGACCGCCGTTGAGGGCGACGAGCGTTTGCTTAAAATCACCAGCCAAGCCGATCTTGACCTGGTGCGGGCCTTGCAGCATCTCGAAGCGGCGCAGAACTAAGCCCGCGCCTGCCCCTTCTTCCGCCTCCGTTTTAGCTTTTGAGCTTTTCGACAAAACTTGCTACCCAAGAAGCGATTTTGACACCCAGCAGCAGCAAACAGGGCGGCTCTATGCAGACCGAAACCCGCGTCGGCTTTGGCTATGACGTGCACCGATTTGGCCCCAACACCTATGAACAGGGCCTGGTGCGGCTGTGCGGTGTGGACATTCCCTTCGACCAAGCCCTGACCGGGCATTCGGATGCGGATGTCGGCATGCACGCGCTCTGCGATGCCATTTATGGCGCGTTGGCTGACGGCGATATCGGCGCACACTTCCCACCCTCGGACCCGCAATGGAAAGGCGCTGAGAGCCACGTCTTCTTGCGTCATGCCGCCGGACTGATCGCCAAAGCTGGCGGCCGCCTGGTCAATTGCGACGTGACGCTGGTCTGCGAACAGCCCAAAATCAGCCCGCACCGCCCCGCCATGCGCGCCGCCCTTGCGGACATTTTGGGCGTGGCGGTCAGCCGCGTGGCGGTCAAGGCCACCACCAGCGAGGGCCTGGGCTTTACCGGACGCCAAGAGGGCATTGCCGCTCACGCTGTGGTGTCAGTTGAAGTGCCCCGCAGCGATGATGCCGCGCAGGCCGCTGCGGTTGACGCCTTGATGGCTGGAGGCCTGCTGGAATGAGCCCCAAACTCCTGCGCTCGATGACCACGCTTGGCCGCCTGGGTCACGCCAACACGGCCCCTGGCACCGTCGGTTCGATCGCGTCTGCGCTGGTGCTGTATTGGCCCTTTGCGGTTCTGCCGGGGCTGCTGGATCTGCTGCTGGTGGTTGCGGTCTGTGCGGGCTGCGCCATCATCCTGATCCTGGCCGATCCACAAGAAGACGAATCCTGCATCGTGATCGACGAGACAGCAGGCGTGGCGCTGGCGCTCTATTTTTGCCACGCCAGTTTTACGCATGCCTTTTTGGCTCTGTTCTTGTTCCGCGTTTTTGACATCCTCAAGCCCGGGCCGATCCGTAGCCTGGAGCGCTGGCAACCGCCCTGGCTTGGCATCTATGCCGACGACATGGGCGCGGGCTTGGTCGCTGGACTCAGTGCCATGCTGCTGATGTACGGAGCCCGCCTTGCTGGCTTCTGAGGCCCAGAGCAAGCCGGTCGGCCCGGCCGACGACGATCTTAGCGCCGACATCAATGCTTTGATTGCTCAAGGGCGTCCGCTGGCACTGGTTGAGACCTGCACAGGCGGCGCGCTGACCGCCGCCATTGCGGGCCAGCCGGGCGCCTCGCGGGTGCTGCGCTGGGGCCTGACCCTCTATGATCACGCCAGCAAGAGCCGCTTTTTGGGCCTGAGCCCCCAGGTGTTCTTAGACCAAGGCAGCGTCAGCGCCGCCGCCGTTCAGGCCATGGCAGCCGCAGCACTCGACCAGGTGCTGGCAAGCTTACACAGCGATCCGGATGAGGAGCGGCAGGCCGCCCAAGCGCTGGCCATCAGCGGTGTCGCTGGGCCCGGTGGTGGCAGCGCAGCCAAGCCGGTCGGCACCTGCTTCATGGCGCTGGCCAGGCCCGGGGCGCTCAGCAGTCGGCGCTTTGCCTTCGGCGGGCCGCGATCAACTTACCGCGAGCAAGCCTGCCGAAGCGCCTTGCACTGGTTGCTGGAGTAAGGCGCGCATGGCACAAACATCGCCTGGGCTTGGTGGCACATACCGCGTCTCCATCAGCCGGCGTTTTGCCACCTAGGGTTGATTTTCGGCGTGAATTTCGCTACCACCTCTCTAAAACCATGTGCATTTTGCAAGGCATTTTGCAATAACGGACCAAACGCCCCCGCAGCGACCACACATAGGATTTTGCATGCGCTCGAAAATATATCGATTAACTTATTGTTTATGCTCTTTTTTCTTAGCCGCGATCGTAGGGCTAGGCGTCACTTTCAGCACTGCTGAGGCGCAAGATTATCGACTGGTCTATCTGCCGCTGTCCGAACAAACCGCCTTGGATCTGTCCAGCGACGCCTTTCAGATCGGCTCCGATGAGGCCTTTAAACCCATATTTGATGCAAACATCCTGAGCGGGCTGGGTGACGAGAGCTTTGTCTTGCAGCACACAAACCCGCTCAGCCTGGCACGCAGCTTCTACATGGAGGGGCGTATTGGGCGCGCCGAGAGCGGCCTGACCGTCACCATGGGTTCGGCAGCGGTCGATCTTGAAACCCTCAAGGCCTTTGCTGGCCGACTGGACGCCAGTCTGCAAGCCAAGGGCGGTTCGCCGTCGGGCTTGCTGGTGCTCAACCTGACCCAAGGGCAAGACAGCGCTGTCAGCGCTCTGCACCTGCTGGCCAGCGACTTGAACGCCCAGCTTGAGGCCTTATCGGTGGTCATCCTGCTCAGCCAAGCCGCAGCCGCCCCCAACGCTGCCGACTTCGCAGATGCATCGACCACCTTGCGCCGCATCCTGTCCGGCTATGCGGACCGCGCGCCCTTCGGCAATGACGACAGTCAAGTTTCCGCCAAAGAGGTCGAGAGCTATCTGTTGCGCATGACCGAGATCAAGCCGGGCCTGGTCTATGCCCGTGTCGCTGCTGCCAAAGGTCAGACCCTGCTGACCATCAACCCCAACCTGCCCCGCGATGCGCGCGATGAGATCGACTACCAGCGTGAATTGGCCGAAGCGCAGTTCTCAATCATCATGGAAGACGGCATGGCTCTGACCAGCTATCTGGCGAGCTGCGAGTTCTGCCCGCAACGCGATCAGGCGCAAAAGGTCAGCAGCCAGTTGCAGCAATCCGACGCGCGCTTGATGGCTGAAACCCAACTGGCCAAGCGGGTCATCGCGGCCGAAAAAGCCGACGGCCTGCAAGCCTACCTCAAGACCTGTGAAATCTGCCCGCGCCGCGCCGAGGCCGAAAGCCTCTTGTTCTCCGTTAAGCAGAACCAAGCTCGCGACGATGAAACCAAGCAGTGGGAGACCGCCAAACGCTTTGGCGACGCCTTGCAGATCACCAATTACCTCACCGCCTGCCGCTTCTGCGAGCATCAAATCGAGGCGGTCGCGCTGCGCGAGACCCTGTTGGCCGAAGCCGAAGATCAAAGCGCTTGGGATGAAGCGCGCGCCTTGGGCAGCGAGGCCGCTTTGCGCGGTTATATCGACAGTTGTACCGCTTGCCGCTTTAAGCCGGTAGCGCAAGTGCAGCTTGATCAGGTCTTGGCCGTCGCGCGCAAAGACCGAGAGACGGCCAGCGCAAAAGCCGCCTTGGCGAACAATGACATCAAGGCTCTGCGCGGCTATTTGGATAGCTGCGAATTCTGCGAGCAGAAGGCCGCCGCGCGTGCGGCTCTGGACGCTCTGCAAGCCAAAATGCAGGACCAAGTTGCTGGTATGATGGGTGATTGCCGCCTGGTCGCGCCGCGCATCAAAGCCCGCGGTCTGGTGTTGAGCGCTGCGGATCTGGCCAAGGCGAGCCAAGCCTGCCAGGCGGTGCGCGATCTGGACCCGAGCCAGGCTGAAGCGGCGACCCTCTTGGCCCGCAGCCTCATCGCTCAGGGCCAGAACAGCAAGGCACTGGAAATGCTCAAAGGCGTGGCGCTGGATGACTACCCGCATGCCTACAGCGTGCGCGCGTGGCTCTTGCTGCGCGGCGAAGACAGCGAGACCCAATTTGACCAGGCCATCAGCGATTTAAAAGCTGCCGATGCGGCTGGGGATGCCTTTGCGGCTTTGCACTTGTCCGGCCTGATTCTCTCTGGCCGCTTGCAGGATCAGGGCCCGGCAGACGCCTTCGAACTGTTGGAAAAGACCGCCAATCTGGACAACGCCTACAGCCAAACCACGCTGGGCTGGATGTACGAGAACGGCACCGGTACCGATGCCAACACCGAGCAAGCCGCCACTTGGTATCAAGCCGCAGCCAACCAAGGCGAGGGCACCGCTCTGGGCTACCTGGGCAGTCTGTACGAGACCGGCAACGGTGTGAAGCGTTCCAGCGGGGCCGCCGCCGATCTTTATATCCAAGCGCTAGATCGCGGCTCGGCATGGGTGGCCAATCGCCTGACCAACCAGTGGCAAGACCGCGAGGCTGAGCTGCTCAAGGCGGTGCAAGTCAAGCTGCAAGAACGAGGCCTTTATGAAGGCGATATTGATGGCCTGTTCGGGCCGGGCACCAACGCAGCCATTCGCGGCTTGCAGGAGTCCAAGATCGTCACCGCCTTCCCGCTGTTGGGCATCGAGCTGAAGGGCTAAAGGCCGATCCAAAGGCGGAGCGCTCAGGCTTGGCTTGGGGCTTCGCTGCGGACCTGCCGTGCCTTTGCAGTCGCTGCATCCCTGAACAGCAATGGGCTGCCTTGCTTGGCAGCCCAAGATTGTTTTTACTTTCCTGGGGCCGGCTCACGCCGAGCGTCCCAGCCACTTTAAAAGAAACTGATATCTCCTCCGTGTTGCTCCCTAGCCTTCGTTCCATTTTACCGGTCTTTCACTGGCCCGTTTTCACCAGGCATATCGAGCGTTGCCGTGCGCATCTTGGCGCGCGCCTGCTTGCGATCCTGCTCGCGGTCGGCCTGCTTGGCCTCGCGGGCAGCCCATCGCTCTTCGCGCAAGAGGCCGCCAAGCCCTCGCCGTTTTCGATCCTCATGCAGACTGCCTCCAAAACGGCAGTGCCGGGCAGCATCGCCTCCAAGTCCGTCAAAGCGCGTGGCACCCAAGGGCGCGCGCCCAGTGTCATCTTGTTTGGCTCTTCTGTTTTGGTTGGCCATGTCGGCCAGTGCTTCCACGAAACCCTGGAAGCAAACGGAGCAACCGCCAATTCGCTCGCGCTCTGCGGAGCCTCAAGCCGCACCTTTGAAGAAGGCCGCCCCTACGCGTGCGATTTCGCCAAAGCTCGCGGAACAGGCATGCGCAGCTATCTGGGACGCAAGACGCCCTTTCGATCGGCCTTTCGCGATGACATCTCATTTTCAGGCAAGGCCGTACCGCTCAAAACAAACGATGGTCGCCTGCTGATCCACGATGCCATTGCCGACCTTAAACCCGACCTGATTGGCTTTATTTTGGGTGACAACGAAAGCGGCTATGGCAGAGACCGCAACCTGTCCAGCGCCGCCGCGCGCGACGCCTACAAGACCAAATTGCGGGCCTATATCCACGCCAACAACTTGGTCGACCTGATCCCCGAAGGCCAGGCTTGCTTTTATGTGGCCCCCACTTGGGTTTCCAAGTTCAACCCCAAGTACGGCAAGACCAACGAGGAAGTGGCGCTGGTCAACGAGGTGATCCAAGAAGAGACCGCTGGCCGCTGTCAGTTCATCTCGGGCACCAAGCTGATGGCCAAGAGCGAGGTAGCGACCTCGGATGGCCTGCACCTCAACCGCCCCAATGCCTGTGTGTTTGGCACCCGCATCGCCCAGAGCTTGATCCGCGCCAATCCTCAGCTTGGTTGGCAGGCCCCCGCCGCACCCTCCGAAGGCTCCGGCGGCGTGCAGACTTCTGCCAAGCGCTCCCAGGCACCCAAGCCGCTGCCGTCTTTCTTGTCACCCTGATGCGCCGGAGCCTGGGCCAAAGTTGGCGCCAAGACCGGCGCTCGCTCAGCTCTGCTTTTTGAGGACTTCGCCCGCTAGTAAGACCGTCTGAGCGTGCAGCGCTGCCAATGGCCGCAAATCGCGCTGATAGCCCCCGCCCATCACGGTGACCAGCGCCAGCCCCTGCCCCTGCGCCCAGGACAGCACGCGCCGGTCGCGCGCGGCCAGATCTGCGCCGCTCAGCGCCATCTTCCCCAGAGCATCGTCCTGGTGCGGATCAACGCCAGCATTATAGAACACCAAATCAAAGCTCTGGTTCTGCAAGCGCTCCAACAGGCTCTCTAGCGCATGGGAGTAAGCCGGACCCTGGCTGCCCTTGGCCAGCGCCACATCCATATCTGAGCGCGCCTTTTCAAAGGGATAGTTGTCCGCGCAATGCAGTGAGGCAGTGACCACGCGCGGCTCGCTGGCAAACATGCGCGCGGTGCCGTCGCCCTGGTGGACATCCAGATCCAGAGCCAAGATGCGCTGCACCCGCCCCTGGTCCAGCAAGGCTCGGGCGGCAATCCCAACATCGTTCAGGGTGCAAAACCCCGCCGGGCTGGCTTGGTCGGCATGGTGCGATCCCCCAGCCAAATTACAGGCGATGCCCATGTCCAGCGCGGTCAGGGCCGCAGCATAGCTGCCCGCCGCCGCCGCCAAGGCCCGGTCGCGCACATCGGCTTGCATGGGCAAGCCCAGGCGCTTTTCCATCGCACGCGGCAGCGCCAGATCGCGGACCAAGGGCCAATAGTCATGAGCGCGGGCAAGCTGGGCCTCACTGAGCGTCTTGGGGCGCAAGAAGCGCATGTCCCGCGCCGCGCTGTGGGCGCGCAGAGCCTCGGCGACCGCCACGTACTTGCCCATAGGGAAGCGGTGCCCGGCGGGCAGACGCGGGCGAAAGCGGGTATCCAAGAAGACGGGTAGATGCATAGCGTTAGCAAGCAGGTGGCTGGGTCTCAATCAAGATAAATCGGTTGCGCGGCCAGCCAAGAGCGGCCAACCAAGAGCGCCTCCCCACAAACCCTGCTCTGCCCGCCTGTCACAGGGGTTTGGCGGGGAACAGCCAGCGCCCCATGCCCAGCACAAAGGCCGCTGATTGGGCGACCGTCGCCGCGATAACCGACAAGATTATCTGGCTCTCTAGGACCGGCTGGTAGCCGCTGCCCTGCCAAAGCGCAACCAGAGGCAGCATCAGGCGGTCCACCAAGATCAGCAGACTGAACAGGCCCAAATTGATGCAATAGCCGATGACGAACACGGGGAAAATGGTAAGCGGTGGCTGGACCGCACGTTGCTTGGCTGGGTCCGGCCTGCGAGTTGATACCCATCACATGATGGGGAGTTCTTTAGGCTATGGAATCTCAGACTGCGTTTCTCAGGTCGCTCGAGGTTGAG
>JAUIBT010000051.1 GCA_030428255.1 Alphaproteobacteria bacterium
AGTGGCAACGCGATATGAGAAACACGCCGCTAACTACCTGGCAATGCTCAAGCTCGCGTCCATTGCCATCTGGCTACGATTTATGAGTCTGTGACCTAGGCTGACCTAGCTCCATGCGTCGGCTTGTTCGTGGATCTGCTGCTCGGCCATTTCGAAATAGAGCGCGCGCAGCTTGCGCACTACGGGGCCGGGCTGGCCGCCACCAATCCGCTGTTCGTCGATCTTGACCACCGCCGTCACCAGTGAGGTGGCGGAAGCGGTGAACACCTCTTGCGCGGCCATCATTTCATCCAGCGTGAACAGGCGCTCTTCAATGGCGACGCCCGACTGATCGGCCAGCTTGGTTACCGCCTGGCGGGTAATCGAAGGCAAAATAGTGTTGGAGAAGGGCCGCAGCACGATGCTGCCGTCCGCTTTGACGAAACCCAGAGCAGACGAGCCGCCCTCGGTGACAAAGCCATCTTGCAGCATGACGGCCTCGTGCGCGCCGCGGGCTTTGGCTTCCTGCTTGGCCAGCACCTGAGCCAGCAAGGCGACCGACTTGATATCGCGCCGTGCCCAGCGAATATCCGGCATTGAGGCCAAGAAGACGCCCGTGTCGGCCTTGGGGTCCTCGCTGAGATTGACCGGCTGGGTGAAGAGCACCAGCGATGGCTTGGCGTCCTCTGGGAAGGGGAAGTTGCGACAGCCTTCGTCGCCGCGCGTCACCTGCAAATAGATTGTGCCTTCGTCCATGTCGTTCATTTCGATCAACTGACGGTGAATGCGCTCCAGCTCGTCGTCGCTACAGGGCATGGCCATGTCCAGCTCACGCAGAGAACGCTTGAGCCGCTCAATATGGGGGGCGTAGTCGATCAAACAGCGCTTGAGCACCGCCGTTACCTCATAGACGCCATCGGCAAACAGGAATCCGCGGTCAAAGATCGAGATTTTGGCCTGGTCGGCGGGGAGATAGTCGCCGTTGACATAGACCATTGGGGCAGAAGAAGCAGACATAAAGGCAAGGCTCGCGTGAAATGGGGCGGTTATAGCTTCTTTATTGTCGAGCGCTGCGGCCTGCGCAAGCCACCTGGCAGCACTATTTGTTGGCAAAGGTACAATTTCCAGCCTGCGCGTGTCGCTAACGCTTGCATCTCAACCGCGCCCCGGCAAGGCTGAAGCGCTGCTATAGGGCAGAGGAGAAGCAGAATAATCCTTGCTGGGAGACAAAGCATGTCCATTCAAACCACAGCACGCGTGGTCGTCGTCGGTGGAGGCATCAACGGTGTATCTACCTTGTATCACTTGGCCAAAAAGGGCTGGACCGATGTCGCCCTGCTGGAGCGGACAGAGCTGACTGCGGGGTCAACCTGGCACGCTGCTGGTCTGTTGCCCCTTTTCAACATGTCTTACTCCGTTGGCCAGCTGCACCAGTATTCGGTCGAGCTGTATAAGAAACTGGAAGCCGAGACCGGTCAGGCCGTCTCTTTCCACGAATGCGGCAACCTGCGTTTGGCCACCAACCGCGACCGCATGGATGAATACCGCAACTACAAATGTACCGCTGAGACCATCGGCATTGATTGCGATCTGATCGATGTCGCAGAGATCAAAAAGCTGTGGCCGCTGATCAATGAAGAGGGCTTGGTCGGCGCTCTGTGGCACCCGACCGACGGTCACATTGCACCGGTTGACGTGACCATGGCGCTGGCCAAAGGCGCACGCGATCGTGGCGCAAAGATCCACCAACACACTGTCGTCACCAACATTGAGCGCGACGGCAACGAATGGATCGTTAAGTGGCAGGCCTACAAAGGCGAAGAAAGCGGCGAAATCCGCTGTGAGCACGTCGTCACCGCCTCAGGCAACTACGCATTTGAAACCGCCCGCAAGGTCGGCTTGGAAATCCCCGCCATCCCCGTTGAGCACCAGTTCATCGTGTTCGATGTGGACCCGGTGTTGGAAAAGTACCGCGCCGAGGGCAACCCCGAGCTGGCGGTGCTGCGCGAGTCTGACGCTCAGTACTATTTCCGCGAAGAGCGCAACGGCTGGATCTTGGGCCCCTATGAGCGCGGCGCACCAGCCCGCTTCGCAGATGGCGTGCCGGACTCCTTTGAAAAGGACCTGTTCCCCGGTGAGCTTGAGCGCCTCATGCCCCACGTTGAGGCCCTGTTCAACCGTGTCCCCTCTGCAGCCGAATGCGGCATGAAGGACATTGTCAACGGCCCAATCTCCTACACCCCCGACGGCAACCCCATGGTGGGCCCGGCCTTCGGTCTGCAAAACTACTGGATTTCGGAGGGCCACTCTTTCGGCATTACCGCGGCTGGTGGTGCGGGCTGGCAGCTCGCCGAGTGGATCGTCGAAGGCGAACCCACCGTCGATATGAACGGCGTCGATCCGCGTCGCTTCGGCGTCACGTCAAAGAACTTCGCCAAGATCAAGAACGAAGAAGCCTACGAGCACGTCTTCTTGAACCACTACCCCATGGAAGAGCGTGCCGCTGGTCGTCCGGCCAAAACCATGCCCGCTTATCAGCGTCTGGATGATGCGCGCGCGGTTTGGGGAGCCTCGTTTGGCTGGGAGCGTCCACTGTGGTTCGCGCCCGAAGGTGTCGAGCGCAAGGACATCTACTCCTTCCGCCGTTCAAACTGGTTCGAGCACGTCGGCAACGAAGTGCGCGCCATGCGTGAGCGCGTCGGCGTCATGGAGCTGATGCCCTTTGCCAAGTGGGAAATCGAAGGCCCTGGCGCGCGTGCTTGGTTGGATGGCCTGATCGCCAACAACGTGCCCAAGAAGATCGGCCGCATCGCCCTGTGTCACGCGCTGAACACATCAGGCTCACCGCGCGCCGAATTCACCATTATGCGCATGCCCGACGGCATGCTGGGCGAGCGCTTCTATGTCGTCGGCCCATCACGCATGCACGACGTGGACCACCACTTCCTGATGAGCAGCGCACCCAGCGACGGTTCGGTCTTCATCAAGGACGTGACTACCCAGTACGCGGTGCTGGTGGTGGCAGGCCCCATGGCGCGTAAGGTGCTGGAAAAGCTGGCCGATGCGGACCTGTCCAACGAGGCCTTCCCTTGGCTGACCGGTCAGGAAATCTCCGTCGGCTATGCCTCGCGCGTGCGGGCTCTGCGGGTGAACTTCGTCGGCTCGCTGGGTTGGGAACTGCACCATCCAGCGGAGTTCGGCCTACACCTTTATGACGCCATCATGAAGGCCGGCGCAGAGTTCGGCATTCAAAACGTCGGCATGCGCGCCATGGACTCCATGCGCTTGGAGAAGACCTATCGCGCCTTCGGCACCGACCTGAACGCAGAGAACACGGTGCTGGAAGCGGGCCTGGACCGCTTTGTGCGCCTGCAAAAGGGTGACTTTGTCGGCCGTGATGCCCTGTTGAAGCAGGTCGAAGAAGGCCTGCCGCACAAGTACGTCACCATCGAGATCGACGCCGATGACGCCGATCCCTTTGGCAACGAGCCCATCTATATCAACGGCGAGGTTGTCGGACGCGGTACGGCGGGCGGCTATGGCCACTTCGTGCAGAAGACGCTGTTGTTGGGCTATGTGAAGCCCGAGATCGCGGTGCCGGGTACCGAA
Organism: Alphaproteobacteria bacterium; assembly: GCA_030428255.1. Lineage (GTDB taxonomy): Bacteria > Pseudomonadota > Alphaproteobacteria > UBA7985 > JAUIBT01 > JAUIBT01. Next base: position 3,589 of record JAUIBT010000051.1, read on the forward strand.
TGCCAGGTGCGGGTCTTGGATCAGCTACGCCCGGCGCGCATCGTTGAGGAAAGCCCTTACGATCCAGAGAACCTGGCCCTGCGCGCCTAAACTCTGACGTTGGCCGATTGGCCGAACACAACATCAAGAGCCTCCACCCTGCACCAGGTGGGGGCTTTTTTTGTTGTCTGCTCAGGTCCGCTCTGCGGGCCGGGACGGCCTGGCAAAGACCGGGCGCGCAGCCTATTCTGGAGCCGGCGGCTGTGTGTTTGGATCAAAGATCACGCGTTCCAAGCCGTACTCAGGCGAATAGTACCAGCCTTCCTTCAAAGGTTCGGGGCGCTGATTTCGGAAGTCGAAGTAATGTTTATGGTTCGGTTGGAAGCATTCATTAAAGAGCCATTGTATCGGGTTCTTGCATGGAAACTGAACCGCCGAAGGGAAGGTGTACAGGCGATGCACGCCGTCTATTTTGATCACGCAAAGGGTGATGCTGGGGTTGAAATCCCGAGTAATGCATAGGTTTTCTGCGCCGTAGTTACGGACCAAGACCGGCAGGGGAAAATCATGACTGGCGAGCCTTTCAAACTCCTCTTTGCTGATTTTTGGCAAGGCAGTGAGGTCAAAGCGGCGCTGATACTCGAATGGATCAATGTCTTTGTCCGTGACGCTGTATCCGAACGCACTCGCCAAGACGAGGGCTGGAATTGCGGTGAGAATAGTGACTGAGAGTAGGGTGAAGAATCCATAAATGAGAATAACGATCATCGCCGTGGAGAACGACAGAAATGATCGAAACGCATAAATTGTGTACTTCGCAAATGTATTCATCACTCGTTCATAATTTGGAGTTCGAGATCATTCATCAGCATGGCGTATTCAATGTGATAGAAAATCGAGTATATGGTTTTGTGACCGAGATTCGGAATTGATAAAAATACAAAGAGCGCCGCTATATAGATCATCAGGGCAACACGAACGAAGACAGATCGATGGATCCGCAGAAAAATTCTATATGTAGAAAAATGACGCATAGGTTCTGAACTACTCATAGTCTAAAAAGATATATCAGGATGGAGGATGAAATTTCCATTTGAAATATTGCTATAGTTGTTTGAATTGAGTTTAATAATCATGTTAAAGTTTATCGATCATTTGAATGTTTGATTTTTCATTACGTCTTTTAAAGGATTGCCAGCGCGCATTGCGAACAAAGTTCCTTAAGTGTTCGGGAATTATATCATCGTTTGTGATTTCAATGAAATTGCCGGAATTTTGGTCGAAAAAGAATTCTCTCCTCAAACCTTCGCCTTCAAATCTGATTTGTACTTGTCTTCCAGGCTCTCTTCGTAAGAAATTAACCAGCCCGACACCAGCTGTACTTCCGCCCTCATGGTCCCAATTGTCGGGTGCAAATCGCTCGAATGTTTCAAGATATGTGCCTTCTAGGTCTTTGTAGAGCGTTGAACGATCGCTCAAATAGGTTCTTGCTGAGCCCAAGATTCCCCTGAGTTGAATGTTGGGATTGCTATGTTGCCCCATAGCTTCGCTGATTTTTGGGTATAGGCTTATGCCTTCTGCCGTATCATTTTTTGGAAATTCCAAAGCAGGTACATCATATCCAACAATTCTAGTTTGGCCATGCAATTCATTTGCGTTCAGCTGGCGCAGCGTGCGTGTACCATGTTTGATTTCGTCAACAGACCCAGCAATTTTTTTGACAAAATCGTATGCGTCGATGGGGCGCCCTGCGGCTCCTGTTCTTCTCAAGGCCTCTTCGTTGTCCATGAGCACTGTCGCGCCCTTGGATGGCGTTCTGTACCATTGATATCGTGCACGTCTCCGTTTGCCTAGCAGCCTATTTAACACCCAAGCTTCACTAAGAAAGTGGCCGCGCTTGAAGCGCTTAGGGGGAGGGTCGCTCTTGGCTTGAGCATCCGAGATGCCCCAGTATCCACGCGGTCTTCCTGTCGCATATATATCGGCAAAGTCTTCGTGGCTGATCGCGTCGAAATTCTTGACGCGAAACGTATTGTTGCCAAGTGCTTCGTAGGGTGAGTTTTCTAAAAACGTTCTGCGCATAATCGCCCTAGCTTTATTTGTTCCAAACATCGTGTTGTTTCCGTGAGGTTCCTATCTAAATGTTCTTCTAATGTTCTAGTATGTCCCAAACGCTGCTGTCAAGAGCGAATCTGGAGTGCTCCTACATGATGCCGTTTTGAGTTTAAGATTGCCTCGTGTGCGGTGTTCTTCGAGGCCTGTGCCGTCCACATTGACGTCCCGCACCTTGCTCACGCAAAGCTGAGAAGGGCAGCGGAGCTGCTGCCTTTCATTCGCGGGTCTGCAGCCTATGTTGAAGGAAACGGCTGCAAACCAGGAGCACCCATGTCGCGCGCCCAACCCTTGCCCAAAACATCACACCGGCCCTTGACCAGGCCCATGACCGCCCAAGTCGCGGCCAAAGCTCAGCATCGCCTTACCCCTCTGGCGCCGCTCGGCCTGACCCTGCTGGCGTTGGGTCTACTGCTCATGGCTGGACCGGCAGGGGCGCTCAGTCTGACGCCGGTCAGCCAGCCCATTGCCCACCCCTGGGGGCTGGCTTTCCTCAACACCCGCCAGGCGCTGGTCACCCAACGCAGCGGCAAGCTGTGGCAGGTCGATTTAACCAGCGGCGCGCTGAGCGAAATCAGCGGCCTGCCCGGCGATCTGGCTGCGGGCGGGCAAGGCGGCCTGCTGGACGTTCTGGTCTCGGCCAACCAGGATATTTTCCTGTGCTACACGGCTGCCGCGCCCAGCCAAGGTCCAAGCCATCGCCAAACCGCGATCTTCAAGGCCCGGCTGGACGGGTTGCGGCTGCAAGGCCAGACCATCGTTCGCGTCGAGCCCGCTGTGGGCACCAGCTTTCACTTCGGCTGCCGCTTAGGCATGGACCCACAGGGTTTCCTCTACGCCACCTCTGGCGAGCGCGGCCAGCGCCCCATGGTGCAAGATCCCAGCAACGGCATTGGGTCGGTGCTGAGGGTCAATCAGGATGGCAGCGTACCGCGCGACAATCCCTTTTATCCATCGCCGACCTTCTCCTATGGCCACCGCAATCCTCAGGGCTTGGCGATACAGCCCGTCACGGGTCAAGTCTGGACCACAGAACACGGCCCCAAGGGCGGTGATGAGCTGAATGCGATCCAGGCGGGGGCCAACTATGGCTGGCCGTTGGTCTCCTTTGGCGTGGAATATCGTGGCGGCAAGATTGGCAGCGGCGGCACCGCTCTTCCGGGCACGCTGCAACCGCGCTGGCAGTGGACGCCCTCAATCGCGCCGTCGGGCATGGCCTTTGATGGTCCGAACACGCTTTATGTCGGCGCGCTCAAGTATCAACTCCTGCTCAAGATGACACTGGATGCTGCGGGCCAAGTCAGCGATCAACAGGTGGTGTTCCAAGGCAACATCGGTCGCGTGCGCGATGTCCGAAAGGGACCGGATGGCAAGCTTTACTTGCTGAACGACTCAAACGACGGGCGAGTCTGGCGATTGGACCCCTGATGTGGCGATTTGATCTTTGATCGGTCATATAATCGGTTGGTTATTCTCATTTTGAGCGTCAAACTGCGAACTCCTGCTCAAAACGCTGAAGCTTGTGGTCGATTCGGCCATAGTAGTGTAGTGTTTTCATAAGAGTTAAACCCGAGTGCATACGGCTAGGCTGTTTGGTGGGCACAGCTCTGTCCCTCATCGCTCGGGAGTTTGACATGGTTGCACAATCACACGCATCGGACGCGATTGCCGCGCGCCTGTCCCGACGCTTGCAAGGCGCCAGCGATGACGAAAAATCCGCCCTGTGGGAGCTGGCATGCGGTCAGCTTGAACAGTTTGCCATCGTGCGTGGCAGTAGCGTGGACAGAATTCTAAGCGACTATGCCAGATGGGCACCCGGGCTGCGGCCCTCGGACCAACGCGCCATGCAGGGGCTGCGATCTTGGCACTTCGAGCACGGCGCGCGCAGGCGCTTTCAAGCGGTTCTGGAAGCCTGCTTGGTCGGCGAAGCCAAGCAAGCTTTGTCGCAAAATTGGCGGCTTGAGGTGCTGAAGATCGCTTTGGCGGTGGCCGCGCTCTATGCGCTGCTGCGTGCGGTGGTGGTGCCCGTCTTGGACTTGGCCTCGGCCTACCTGTTGGCGCCGTGGGGGCTGGCCCCGCTGGCCGGCGGCGTCTTGCACCTGCTGGTCGTCTGCACGGCGGTCATCCTGGGGCTATCGCTCTTGATTGGCGAAGAGCCCGCGTATAAGAACCGCGCGCGCTTGTCCTTGCTGGAGGCCGATCAAGCGGTTCTAGCTTTGGTGTCCAGTGGTCTGATCGTCGCCTTGGATTTGGGAATACAAGCGGGCTTGGTCTGGTTGCGCTTCCTGCCGATCCCAGCTTTTGAGATATCCCAGCTCAGCCAACTATTGACCTACGGACTGCGCGCCATTTTGACCTGCGCGACGGTCAGTTTGGCGGTGGGCTTAGCCCTGGAAATCAAAGCCCGTGAGCTGGGCGTGCGCAGGGCTGCTGCAGCCTAATACCAAAGCCGCGTCGCTCCGTACCGCGCCACGCTGTGATTCGACCTGCAATGCAGCGCGGTGTCCGACGGCAGAGCGGTCCTTGCGGCGCGGCGCACGGATTGACGGTTCTGGCGCAACGCCAGCACCCGACGCTCTAGCCGTGTTCAAGCGCTGTCAAAACCCCTCGGCAGGCCGCGCTAATCTGCTCTGGCGACGCTTTGGCACGCAGCAAGGCAGAAACGCCAACGGCGGACATAGCGAAGAAAGCGGCCAAATCATCAATATTTGCCCGGGCTGGCAGATCGCCATCCGCGCGCGCTGTGTCCAAGGCCTGGCGAAATCCTTTGGTCAAGCGATCAAGATAGGCGTCCACAAAGGCCGCGCTGCCGGGATCGAGCGCGGCGCGCTCGACGGCGGTGTTGGCCATCAGACAACCAAGCCCAAGATAGCGGCTCTGGCTGGCTGAAGCGTAGCCCGCGAAGGCCTCACGGATGGACCTGGCGTTCGCACCTGGCGTTCGCACCTGGCGCTTCAATCGGTGCCAGCGCCCGGGTCAGATAGACCCTGGAATAGAGCTCTAGATGTGGTGCCTCAACAGGTTGTCCCTATCGAGATCGATTCGACTGATAGGTGGTTTGGACTTTAGGGCGCCGTGTGGCCTGTGCCAATTGTACATGTGTGTCCAGGCCGGCAAGTCACGGGCCCTTTG
>JAUIBT010000025.1 GCA_030428255.1 Alphaproteobacteria bacterium
CAGCAAGGGTTGGATTACAGACCACTCAAAGTCTGTCAGTTCATAGCTGGTCATTGGCTCCTCCTTCATACAAGGAGCGAATCACAATCCATGGCATTTGAAAACTATTTTATGAGTTCATGACCTAAGGAAATGGACAACATCCTGGTCGGCGCTGCTGCGGGTCTGCTTTTGGCCAGTCCAGTTGGTGCGGCTGCATTGGGCCTGACTTTGGCGACGGCCTATGACCTTGAGTTTGACAAGTCTGTTAATGGATTGATCGACTCAGCTTCGCGTATGTTTATAAGAAACTTCTTCGGTGAGTAATAATTAAAAAATAATTGGTCCAATGTTATGAAAATAGCACAAAATGTTGCAAAATTTGTAAAGAGTGGCGCTTATTACGAAGTAATGTCCGGCGCGTCTATGAAATCTAGATCATATATATTCATTGTTTTACATATTGGTAGCGATAAACGGCATTGTTACGTTTACGGTCGTGTTGATATTGGGATTTAGAGATAGTGCGGATATGATTGTGGTGTTTGGTATCTTCATTATTTTAATAATAATTTTGTTTGTGTATATGGGGTTTCAGTCATTTTTGCATGCCTACGGCTACTTAAAGAGATGCTTTATAAAAGAGAGGATTGTTCCTAATGATCCTGAGAGATTTCCCGATTGCTATTATGATTGGAATATCGAGAAGATTTATTTTTCAGCTTTTGTTTTCCCTTTTGTTACTCTACTTATTGTTTGCGCTGCCTTGTGTGACATGGGCAATTAGGGTCCGGACCCTAGGGGGGGGCACCTAGGGCTGCTGGTCTTCACTTGGACACCCCAAGCAGCGCAGCCACCCTGGCGCTCAAGCCGGGCGGCCGATCATGACACTCAAGGCTTGCGCGCGAACCGGGCGCTAGGCCGCTGGTGCCACGGCGCTGACCAAGTGCGAGACGTGCGGAAAGCGGATGCTCTGGCCGTCGAAACAGTCGCCCAACTCGCGCAGAAACATGTCAAAGCAGGCCTGGCGCTGAGCCTCGGTGATGGGGCTGAGCTTGTCGCCGGTGTGCATGCCGCCCATAGCGCCCGCCGCATAGGCGCGCCCGTCCGGGTGGCTGAGTTCCAGCGCAACGCTCTCGATGGTGACGGCCTCAAATCCCGCTTGGGCAAACAGATCAGCCAGGGTTTGGCGGTCGCCTAAGCCACAGATAGCCCGAACCGCATCGCCCGCTGCGGTGCCAACATGGGCATCCAGAGCTGCCGCCTGCGCGCTCAACATGGGGTTGTGGTCCAAATCGCGCTGCACACACATCAAGACCCGTCCCGCGGGGCGAAGGACTCGCCTCAGCTCGCTCAGAGCGGCGGGCTTGTCGGGAAAAAACTGCAGCGCCTGCTGACAGATGGCCAGGTCGATCGTAGCGGTCTCCAGCGGCAAATCGGCTGCGTCTGCTTGCAACCAGGTGGCGTTCACACCTTGATCGGCGGCGCGTTGGCGCGCGACGGCCAGCATGTCGGCGCTGTGGTCGATGGCGGTGAGGCTGGAAGGCTTGACCCCGCTCGCGGCCAGCTCGCAAGTCACGACACCGGTTCCGCAGGCCAGGTCCAGCACGGCTTCGCCGTCTTTGGGCGCGGCGCGGCGGATCATCTCTTGTGCCCAAGGGCGGAAGATGACCGGCACCAAAACGCTGTCATAGCGTTGGGCGAAGCTGCTGGTTTCTGTGGGCATAGCTCTGACCTCCCTCAAAGGTCTAGCATAGCACAAGCGCGCGGGGCTGCGAAGGCCGCCCGTGCCACGCGGGCGCAGCAATTTCTGCTCCGGTCTTGCACGATTCTGGGTTAACCTGGTCTCAGATCACCCCTGACAGAAGGTCTTTGCTATGTCTCGTTTCCTCGTTTCCGCGCGCGGCCTGGCCACGCTGCTCCTCTGCTCCATCGTGCTCGCCAGCGGCGCGGTTTGGGCCGAGAGCCAAGAGCCGCGCATCCTGGTCTCGGGCTTGGGCAGCGCTCAGCAAGCGCCAGATCAGGCCATGCTGACTCTGACGGTTGAGCGCGAAGCCGAGACCGCCAGGGCGGCTCTGGACGCCAACAGTCAGGCCATGGGCCAGGTCTTGCAGGCCATGCGCGCTCAGGGTATCGCGGATAAGGACTTGCAAACCAGCGATTTTTCGATCCAGCCACGTTACGTCTATCCCAAGTCCATGCCCGGCGAGGAGCCCCGCGCCCCCCAGCTTGTCGGCTACGCCGTGGTCAACAGTTTGACCGTTCGGATGCGCGATCTGGAGCGCGTTGGCGCGGTGCTGGACGAGGCGGTTAGCCTGGGCGTTAACCGCGATGGCCGCATTCACTTCATCAACAGCGACCCGACTGCGGTGCTGGCCCAAGCCCGTCGCCTGGCTATGGCTGACGCTATCACCAAGGCCCAAACCTTAGCTGAAGCCGCAGGCGTGGAGCTGGGCAAGATCCTGGAGATCTCAGAAGGCGGTGGTACGCCGCCGCGCCCTATGGCCAAAGTCGCGGTTATGGCGGCCATGGCACCCGGCGCGGAAGCCGTGCCGATTGCCGCTGGGGAGAGCCAGTTTCAGGTCTCGGTTCAGGTGATATTCGCCATAGAACAATAGGCCTTGTGACCTCTAGGTTTTGGCTTGGCGCACTCCGGGAGCAGGGCGCGCGGTCTGGGCTAGCTGCGGTTATGGTGCAGCGCCAAGCTGGCGGTACCCAGGCTCAGCGGCAACAGCAGGCAGGCCAGGCCAGCCAGCGCGTACCAGGCGCTGGCGGCGTTCATCTGCTGCTGGCTCAAGGTCACCGCGCCGACGCCAAAAATCAGCACGGGGATCATCAGCGGTAGAGCGATCAGCGGCACCAACAAGCTGCCCTTGCGCGCACCCAGCGCCAAGGAGGCAGCGAGCAGACCCAGCGAGGTCAAACTGGGCGTCCCCAGCAGGAGGCTGAGCACCAGCAAGAGGGTTTGCGGGCCGGGCAAGAAATACAGCAGCGTCATCACCGGGGTCATGACCACCAGCGGCAGAGCGGTCAACAGCCAGGACACCAGCCACTTGGCCATGGCGTATTCCAGGCTCATCAGCGGCGCCAACAGAATTTGATCCAGCATGCCGCTGCGCTCGTCGCGCCCGAACAGGCTGTCCAGGTTCAACAGCACCGCCAGCATGGCCACCACCCAAACGATGGCGGGCGCGGTTTGCTGTAACAGGGCCTTGTCAGCACCCAGGCCAAAGGGAAAGAGGCTGAGCGTGATGGCAAAGAACATGACCACGGTCAACAAATCGCCCGAGCGACGTAGGGCCAGGTGCCATTCGCGCGCGAAGCAGGTTAGAAAGCCGCTCATGCTGCTGCCTCGCTGTTTTGGGTGCGGTTTTGGGCGCTAACGTCAGCGCTGACGCCGCTGGGATGCAGGGTCAGAACGCGCGCCTGGGTGCCAAGGCTGGGCGCTTCCTGGTGGCTGATGAGAATAACCGAACCGTTCTGCGCAACTTGCTCGGCGATCAGCGCGCTGACCCAGGCGATAGAGGCGGTATCCAGGCCGACCAGCGGCTCATCCAGCAGCCAGACAGGTCTGGGGCAGAGCAGTAAGCGCGCCAAGGCCGTGCGCCGACGCTGGCCAGACGACAGATACCGGCAGGGCGTGGCCAAGAAGGCCGACAGTTTCAGGCTCTCGATGGCGCGGGCCATGTCGCCCGGCTTGGCGCGATAGAGGCGCTGCCAAAAGCTCAGGCTGTCTTCGACGCTCAAATCTTCGTCCAGCGCGTTGGTGTGCCCCAGGTAGTGGAACAGGCTCTTGTCACCACCAGTCTGTGGGCTGTCCCAGGTGATGCGGCCATCTTCGATGGGCAACAGACCGGCGAGCTGGCGTAGCAAACTGGACTTGCCCACGCCGTTGGGCCCTTTGAGCCACACCAGTTCCCCGGCGGCCAACTCAAAGCTCACTTGGCGGAACAGCAACAGCTCGCCGCGCATGCAGGCCAGGGAGTCAAAGCGGTGGCGGAGGTTTGGAAACCGAGGGCGGTCGTCGAGCATGGAGCGGCTTGTGTAAGGGGCAGCGCCGAACCGGTAGGAGTCGGGCTGATCGGAAAGGGGGGCAGGAAACAGCCCCCTGACTTACGACAGTTGGCGGCGCTTGCAAAGCCCTGTGGTGGGCTGGTGTGTTTAGGCTGGTGGGACGGGCTGGTGTAGCTGGCTGGTGTAGCGGGCTGGTCGGTCACCCGGCCCGGCTGCAGCCTGGCTCAGCTATCCAGCTCGGGCAGCTTGGGCAAAGGCATGATCTCGATGCCCTCGTCCAGCAGCTCTTCAATTTCATCGCCTGTGGCCTGGCCATAGATGCCGCGCTCTTCAGCTTCGCCATAGTGGATCTTGCGCGCTTCGTCGGAAAATTCCTTGCCCACATCGTCAAAGGTCTGCTGCACATAGGCTTGTAGGCGGCGCATATTGCTGACGAAGGCCTGCATCTGGGCGATGTGTTCAGCGGTCGGCGCAACGGCCTGTGGCGCTGGGCTGGCGACAGCGGCCTGGCCCGATGTTGGCGCGGAAGAGGACACTTGCCCCGCAGGGTGATCAGAGCGCGTGCGGGTCCGCCCGCCGACCACGCTGGGGCTTTGCAAGCCTTTACTGACCTGCAAGGAGCCGCAATGCGGGCAGGAGACCAGGCCCCGCGTGTTCTGAGCTTCAAAACTCGCGGAATCTGGGAACCAAGCGTTGAATCGGTGGCCGTCATGGCACACCAGGGTCAATTCAATCATGGCCTAAATGTAGGTACTTTGTTGCGATAAAGCTAGCGTTGGTATGCGCGCGCGGCAGTCATCGACGCGGCTGCGCTTGGCCTGAGCCATGATCACGCCGGACGTATCGGCGCTGGCTTCAGCCAGAATCTCGCCCCAAGGGTCGATGATCAGGCTGTGGCCATAACTGCGGCGAACGGCATTGTGAGCACCGGCTTGCGCGGGCGCACAGAGGTAGCTGCCGGTCTCGATCGCCCGAGCCCGCAACAGCACGTGCCAGTGCGCTTGTCCGGTGGTGACGGTAAAGGCCGAAGGCACCACCAGCAGATTGGCGCCATCGCGCGCCAAGGCGCAAAAAAGTTGCGGGAAGCGCAGATCAAAGCAGATGGCATGCCCCAGCGTCCAAGACGCAGCGCTGTCGGCGCCCAAGGCGGTCACGCGGCGCGTTTGGCCTGGCGCATAGCTGCGGCTCTCAGCGTAGGTTTCGCCGTCCGGCAAACGCACATCGAACAGGTGGATCTTGTCATAGCGGCTTGTGATGTCCCCGCTTGGCGCGATCAGAAACTGGCGGTTGGCCAGCCGCTCAGCGCCCGGGTCCTTAATGACCAGCGAGCCAAGCAGAATCCAAACCCCGAGCTCAGCAGCCAGCGCGCGCGCGCCGCGGAGGTGTAAGTCTTGGTCTTCGCTGACCGCCTCAGCCCAGGTGGCAGCACGATCTTGGCCGATAAAGTTGCTGCACTCGGGCGTGAGGATCAGATCAGCGCCACCCGCCGCGCCCTGACGCACCAAAGCCTCAAAGCTCTGCCAATTGCGCTTGGCTTCGCCGCCGACATTAAGCTGAAGGCAGGCCAAGGTCAGGTCTTCGGCGGGCAAGGTTGGGATCATCAGGCGCGCAGCAGGCCGTCGAGGCGACCGGTCTGCTCGGCCTCGAACAGGTCGTCGCAGCCGCCAATGTGTTGGCCGTCGATGAAGATCTGAGGCACCGAGGTGCGGCCGCCGGCCCGTTGGACCATTTCTGCCTTGCGCTCTTTTTCTTTCCAGATGTCGATGGTGGTCACCGGCAGGTTCTTGGATTGCAACAAGCGTTCGGCAGCGGCGCAGAAACCGCAGAGGTCGCGGCGATAAATTTCGATCTTGGGGCTCTTGGCGGCTTTGGACAGGCCGTAAGCGCCACCGTCGGCGGCAGCCGGATCAAAAGGAGCGTTCATCGTGTCTTTAGTCCTGGATTGGGGCATCAAACTGGGAGGCATCGTCATCCTTCTGACGGCTCTCCGAAGCTAAATAGGAACTCGAAGGCGCGGGCACAAGCGCGATCACCAGAGCGTCAACTTGGCGCGCCCCGGCCTCGATCAACGGCTCAGCGGCCGCCTGGAGGGTCGCGCCGGTGGTGCGCACGTCATCCACTAAAATAATGCGTCGGCCTTTGATCAGCGCGCGGCGTTTTTCGCGCAAACCAAAGGCACCATAGAGATTGGCAAAGCGCTGGTCTGCGGACTGGCCTTTCTGGCTGGCGACGAAATGCTGGCGGATCAGGACATCTTGGCACAGGGGCGCACCGCTGGTCTTGGCGATCGCAGAGGCAAGCAGCGCGGCTTGGTTATAGCGCCGCTTGAGTTGGCGTCGCCAATGCAGCGGAATTGGCACCAGCAAGGGTGCCTCGGGCTCGTCTTTGGCTTGGTCCATCAAATCCTTGCCCGAGGCCAGCATCCAAGACGCCAAGCGCGGTACCAGGTCCAGGCGGTCCCCGTGCTTATAGGCCTTGATCATCTCCGCCAGTGCGCCGCGATACAGGCCGACCGCGCGGGTGCGGCTGAGCGAGGAGGCGGTCAGCGGCTCTTGGCAGGCGGGGCAAAGCGGCTCCTGATCCAGGGCCACCAGCATGGGCGTGCCGCAGGCTTGGCACAGGGGTTTGCGGATAAAGGACATGCTGCCAAAGCAGGGCCCGCAAAGCCCCGCCGAGACATGAGTCGGTTGCCCGCACGCCAAGCATTGGGCGGGCAGTAAGACATCCAAAGCCTGCTGAGTGGCCGCGTGCAACCAGCGGCCTGAGGCGGTGAGACCTTGGCGCAAAGGAGCAATAGAGCGGGATTGCAGGTGCTTAAGCATGAAGCCAGTCTACAGCGTCAATCCCGCCAGCAAAAGCGACAAAGCGTGGCCGCAGCGTATGCCCGGCTTGCCAAAACGCCAAAAACACGACATCAAGCGGGCATGACCAATGCTTTGCTTTTTGATCGTCGCGCTGTGCGCCGCAACCGCGACCGGGCTCACACCAGTTTGGCTCAAGCCGATTTCCTCCACCGCGCCAGCGCGGGCATGCTGGCCGACCGCGTTCAGGATCTAGCGCGCTCTTTTTCCAGCGTGGCCGAGATTGGCGTCGGCGGCGACCTGTTGCGCCCTGAGCTGGCGACCAAGTTGGCACCGGGCGCAAGTTACCTGAGCCTGGATCTCAGTTTGCCCTTCTTGCAGGATTTGCCCACCAACCGCTGGGCGGTTCAGGCGGACGAGGAGGCGTTGCCGCTGGCGCCTGGGGCCTTTGATTTGATCGTCTCAAACCTCTGCCTGCATTGGGTCAACGATCTGCCGGGCTGCTTGGCGCAGATCCGCCGCGCGCTCAAACCGGACGGGGTGATGATTGTGACGTTGTTCGGTGGCGAGACGCTGGCCGCGCTCTACCAAGCCTTCATGCAGGCCGAGAGCCAGACCATGGCGGCCATGAGCCAGCGCACCGCGCCACGCGTGGCTCTGCAAGAAGCAGCGGGGCTGTTACAGCGAGCAGGCTTTGCGCTGCCGGTGGCCGATCGTCAACGGTTTGCGGTCAGCTATCCGCATATATTCAAGCTGATGCACGACTTGCGCGCCATGGGTGAGACCAACGCCATGGCTGGGCGCCTCAAAACCTTTAGCCGCAGAGATACCATGTTGCGGCTGGGGGCAGCTTATCGGGAGCTGAGCACGGTCGATGGCCCTGTGCCAGACGGCGAAGAACGGCGGATCAAGGCGGAGTTTGAGGTGCTTACCTTGACCGGTTGGGCTCCGGACGCCAGCCAGCAACAGCCCTTGCGTCCGGGCGCGGGCAAGATTTCCTTGGCGAATTTTTTGGTGCAAGACCTCGACGAGGCCGACGGGGTCGACTAGGCCGACGGGGCCGACGGGGCTAGCGCAAAGCCCGAGCAATCGCCCTCGCTTGTGCCAAGAGATCGCAAGGAGTGTTTGCTTTAAAATCAACTAGCTAAAGCGTGTTCCTGAGGGCAAATCCCTGCACGAATGCGGAGCAGGGTGATTGCGGTTTGCGTGAGGCTTCCAGCGGTGCAGCGCGCTATTGATCGTGGAGTGGGGTCGTCGCAGCCTGCAGGGTCTGGTACAGCTTGGTCAGGTCGGCACGACGCGCAAGACCCGTTTCGCACAAGCAGGTTGAGGCTTGGTCTGCGTCCCCAGCGCTACAGGCTGCGCCACGACTCTCAAGCCAATAGGACTGCGAGCGCTCAAACAGCGCGCTTGGCTTGGTCTTAAGCTCGCCCATGCTGGCGTCGAGATGCAGCAACGCTTCGCCCACCACTTGCGCCAACTTGGCAACTTCAGCGTCGAGGCTCTCAAGGTCCATGCAGGCCACGGCAGAGGTGTGCGCATCTGGCTGCTGTTCTTGTTCTGCTTGGGCCTGGCTGCCTTGGTTTTGCCCGCCTTGGTTTTGGCCGTCTTGTGCCAGCGCCGGTAGCTGGCAAGCCAACAGCAGCCCAAGGGCGAACAAGGCCCTGAAGCAGGTCGTTACTAGGGCGCGTCGAAACAAAGACGAAGGGATAGGGGCCATAGACTTGAGATAACGCGATTCGTCTTCATCAGACAAGGGATTGCACCAGGCATACGTCTGGTTTTTATCGCGCCCAACTGCCGCAATGCCGGGTGTTGGCTTAGTCTGCACTTTGCACCGCTTCACACACAACTTGGCCATCCTTGATCCGAATACACAGCTTGCCGTCCAACAGCTCGCGTGCCCGAGCGCCAAAAATCTCGTGCCGCCACCCCCGGGTCGCCGGGATGTCTGCCTGCGGGGTCTGGGCCAGAACCCGCAAATCCTCGGCATTGGCCAACAGCTTGGGCGCGACGCCGAATTCTTGGCTTTGGAATTGCAGTAAGACGCGCAAGAGCTCGACTTGAGTGGTAATGCTGCTGGGCAGTTTGCCTTGGCGCTTGGGCAGGCTGGGGCAATCGGCCTTGGGCGTGGCGCTGCCGACGCGAATGGCCTCGAGCAGCGCGGCACCGAACGCTCCGGCCGCGCGGCCCTTATCAACGCCGCGAATGGCCAACAAAGCATCAACGCTCTGGGGGGCTGCCGCAGCAAGCTCCAGCACGGTATCGTCGCGCATGACGCGGTTGCGGGGCACGTCGCGCCGCTGGGCCTCGCGCTCGCGTCGGTCAGCCAACTCGCGCAAAATGGCTAGGAACTTGGGCTTGTCCGAGCGCGGCTTGAGCCGCCGCCAGGCCTCGCGAAAATCCACGGCATAGGTGTCGGGCGAGCCCAGCACCGCCATCTCGTCGTCCAGCCAATGCTCGCGCTGCTTTTCAGCCATCATATCGCGCAGGTGCTCGTAGACCTGGCGCAAGTGCGAGACATCGCCCAGCGCATATTCGATCTGCGCTTGGGTCAGGGGGCGCTTGGCCCAGTTGGTGTAGCGGCTGGACTTATCGACCGCAGCGCCCACGATGGAGCCCACCAGCGGCTCGTAGCCAATGTTCTCGCCAAAGCCGCAAACCATGGCGGCGATCTGGGTGTCAAACAGCGGTGTCGGCACCTGGCCGCCCGACAAATAGTGCATGATCTCCAGATCTTGGCGGGCGGCATGGAACACCTTGAGCACCGCAGGGTTGGCCATCAGCGCGAACAGCGGCGCCAAGTCCAGATCGGGGGCCAGCGTGTCAATCGCCGCTGCGGTCTTGGAGGTGCCGATTTGCACCAAACAGAGCTGCGGCCAATAGGTGGTCTCGCGCACAAACTCGGTATCAACCGTAATGTAAGGCTCTTGGGCGGCTTCAGCGCACAGCGCCTCCAGCTCTGCTTGTTGGGTGATGGGGGTCAGGTTGTATTCGATCATAGAGGCTCTAGGCACCGCTGCGCGCGGTGCGGCGCGCTTTGGACTCGGCGGTGAAAAACCGTTGAGAATTGACCACCAATAGGCCGGTCAAAATCAAGACGATACCGCCATAGGTAAGGGAGGTGAAGTGTTCGCCGCGCACCAACCAAGCATAAAGCGCAGCAAAGGCGGGCATGAGAAAATTCCAAAAGCTGAAGTATTTCGCGCCACCTTGGTGGATCAGCACCAGCATGAGGAAGATGGCAAAGACCGACAGCACCAGGGTGGACCAGGTCAGCGCAAAGACCACCAGCGGGGTCGGGGTGAAGGCAAAGCCTTCAAGCCACCAGGCCAGCAGCAAGCAGGGGATCGCGGCGGCGATAAACTGTATGGTCATCTCGTTGATCTTGGAGGGGCAGCGCACGTATTTGGAGGTGTATACCGCACCCAGCGCATAGGCCACCGCCGCCATCACATTGGCGATTATCGCGCCGGACAGCTCCAGGCTGCCGGACAGCTTTTGCGCAATGATCAACAAGACGCCGGAAAAGCCCAGCAGCGCGCCCAACAGGTCCAGGCGCGTTAGCCACTTGCCGGTCAGCGCGACATAGAAGAACAGCGCGATCAAGGGCTGGAGTCCGGCAATTATGCCCGAAACGCCCGGCGGCACCCCGCGCGAGATGGCAAAGAAAACGCCGCCCAGGTAGAGGCCCTGCAACAACAGGCCGGACACGACAATGTGCAAGATTTGGCGCGAGCTCAGCCTCCAGGCGTGGCCCAGGACGCGGCCCAAGATCAGCAGCACCAAGCTGGCCAGGGCAAAGCGAACACCCAAAAATGTAAAGGGCCCGGACCCAGTCAAACCCATGTCGGCGAAAATAAAGCCAGTTGAGAATATGGCAGTAAAGCCAATGGCGACAGCGTGAAGGCGCAAGCCCGAGGTGTTGAACATCAGGCGGCATCCTCAAGTGGGGCAAGGCCCAGGGCAGGCAATAGGTCAGAAAAGCGCTCACAGCTTAGGTCAAAGTCCAGCTCTTCAACCGCATGGCGACGGTAGCCATAGGTCACCAGCGCCGCGCCGCAGCTTGCGTTGCGCGCTGCCAGGCAATCGGTTTGGTTGTCGCCAACCATCAGCGTTTGGTCTGCGGCGATGCCACTTTGCTCCATGATGAATTGCAGCCCCATGGGGTCGGGCTTCATAGCGGCCACGCTGTCACCGCAGACGATGAAGTCCATCGGCAATTGCAAATCGAAGTGCTCGATCAAGGGCAGGGCGGCGTCGCGGCCCTTGTTGGTGCAGATGCTCAGGGTAAAGCCCACTTCGCGCAGCCGTTCCAGTGTCTCAAGCACGCCGGGGAAGAGCTGTGTCTCGCGGGTCAGGCGCTGCAAATAGAGATCGCGGAAGGCAGCCTTCTCGCGCTGGTAGTCGGCCTCGCTCAAGGCCGGGCCGTCGGCTTCAAAAGCCTCGCGCAGCATGGTGTACATGCCGTTTCCGATCAGTTTGCGAAAGGCGCTGGCCTCGATCGCGGGCAGGCCGCGCGCGGCCAGGTAGTCGTTGGCTGCCCCGGCTATGTCCAGGTAGGAGTCAATTAATGTGCCGTCGAGATCAAAAACCAGGCTCTTATAACGCATCGGGGGCGGCTCAGCGCTGCAACACGGCAACGCCGGGCAGTTCTTTGCCTTCCAGCCACTCCAGGAAGGCCCCGCCAGCGGTTGAAACGTAGGAGAAGTCCTCCAAAGCTTTGGCGTGCTTGAGCGCGGCTACGGTGTCGCCACCGCCTGCGACCGAGGTCATGCGGCCCGCTTTGGACAAAGCCGCCGCCTTTTGCGCTACAGCGTTGGTGCCCAGATCGAAGGGCGGCACCTCGAACACGCCCAAAGGCCCATTCCAGAGCAGGGTCTTGCAGCCGTCCAACAAAGCCTCCAGCGCGACCACCGAAGCGGGGCCAACGTCCAAAATCATCTGGTCGTTTGGCACAGCGTTTACGTCTACGACGCTGGCTTTATCGGGGGCATCGAAGGCGGGGGTGATTTGCACATCCAGCGGCAAGACGATTTGGCGTCCAGCGGCATCGGCCTTGGCCATGATCGCCTTGGCGGTGTCCAGCAAGTCGGGCTCGCATAAGGAGGAGCCGATCGCTACGCCTTGGGCGGCCAGGAAGGTGTTGGCCATGCCGCCACCGATGATCAGGTAGTCCACGCGCTCGATTAGGTGCTCAAGCACGGCCAGCTTGGTCGAAACTTTGGCGCCGCCAACCACGGCGGCGATGGGGCGTTCGCCCTTGCCAACCGCCGCTTCCAGCGCCGAGACTTCTTCGCGCATCAGCAAGCCCGCATAGGCGGGCAGCAGGCGCGCGACGCCCTCGGTGGAGGCGTGCGCACGATGCGCGCAGGAGAAAGCATCGCCGATATAGACATCGGCGGTCGCGGCCAGAGCGGCCGCAAACTCCGGGCTGTTCTTTTCCTCCCCCGCGTTAAAGCGCAGGTTTTCCAACAGCACCACGCTTGCTTCTTGCGCGCGCGCCGTCTCAACCTCAGCCAAAGCCACGGGCTCACCCAAGCGGGCTTCAAGCTCGGGCACCAACGGTGCCAGGCTGAGATCAGCCACAACCTGGCCCTTAGGGCGGCCCAAATGCGCGCCGATCACGACCGTTGCTCCCATAGCGCGCAGCGCCTTGACCGTTGGCAAACTGCGGTCGATGCGCGTGGCATCGCTGACTTTGCCCTCTTTCATCGGCACATTGAGGTCCAGGCGGACCAAAACGCGCTTGCCTGCCAAGTCGGCTTGCTGGAAGTCGGGAAGTGTGGCGCTCATAGATCAGCCCTCTTGCTGGTTCAACAGGGCCTCAATGTTGAGGTCAGCGATGAGCTGCTCGGCACGGGCGGCCACATTGTCAGCGGTAAAGCCGAAGTGCTTGAACAGCTCACCGGCAGGCGCGGAGGCCCCGAAGCTCTCCATGCAAACCACATCGTCGGCGTACTTGTACCAGCCTTGGTCGATGCCAGCTTCAACCGCCAAGATCGGCGCATCGCCCAGCACGTCCAGTTGGTAGGCGGGCTTTTGCGCGTCAAAGGCCTCGACGCAGGGCATAGAGACCACGGTGGCTTTTATGCCCTTGCCAACCAAGATTTCTGCTGCGGCTGCGGCCAGTTCGACTTCAGAGCCGGTAGCCATCAAGGTCACATCGCGCTCGGCCTTGTCGCCCGACAGGATGTAGCCGCCCTTGGCGGTCAGGTTTTCTTTCTTAGTTGAAGCACGCAAAGCGGGCAGGCCTTGACGGGTCAGCGCCAGAACCGAGGGACCAGAGGTGTTGGACAACGCCGCTTGCCAGGCTTCGGCGGTCTCCAGAGCATCCGCCGGACGCCAAACTTGCAGGTTGGGAATGGCGCGCAGGCTGGCGACGTGCTCGACCGGCTGGTGGGTGGGGCCATCTTCGCCGAGACCGATGGAATCGTGAGTTAGGACATAGATCACCGGTGTGCCCATCAGAGCGGCCAAGCGGATCGCCGGGCGCATATAGTCAGAGAAGACTAGGAAGGTGCCGCCGTAGGGGCGGAAGCCACCGTGCAGCGCCAGGCCGTTCATGATCGCGCCCATGCCGAACTCGCGCACGCCATAGTGGATGTAGGCGCCGCCATAGTTGCCCTTTTGGATCGGCTCTTGCACCTTGGCTTTGGTGTTGTTTGAACCGGTCAGGTCCGCTGAACCGCCGACGAAGCCAGGCACCACTTCGGCGATGGCGTTGAGCGTGTTCTCGCTGGCCTTGCGGGTCGCCACCTTGGGCATGTCTTTGGCCAGGGCTTTCTTGTGGGCCACGATGGCGTCGGTCAGGGCGCTGTCATCGCTCAGAGCGTAAGCGGCAGACCAAGCGTCGCGCAGCTCTTGGTTGCTGTTGGCAAAGCGAGCGCTCCAGTCGGCAAAGGCGCTGGCACCCTGGCTGCCGATGGCGCGCCAAGCGTCCAGAACGTCAGCGGGGGTCTCAAAGGCTTCGCCCGGCCACTCCAACGCGCTGCGCATGGCGGCGATTTCTTCGGCTCCCAGCGGTGCGCCGTGGGTCTTGGCCGTGCCCGCCAAGGTGGGAGCACCCCAGCCGATGGTGGTCTTGCAGGCGATCAAGGTCGGTTTGTCGCTGTTCTTGGCTTGGGTCAAGGCCGCGTCGATGGCGTCCATGTCATGACCGTCGATGCTTTGCGTGGCCCAGCCAGCCGCTTCGAAGCGCTTGATCTGATCCTCCGAGGTCGAAACGTCGGTCGAGCCATCAATCGTGATGGCGTTGTCGTCCCACAGCACTACCAGCTTGGACAGGCCTTGGTGGCCAGCGAAGGAGATCGCTTCTTGGCTGATGCCTTCCATCAAGCAGCCGTCGCCGGCAATGACATAGGTGTGGTGATCGACCAGATCGTCGCCATAGCGCGCATTGGCCATGCGCTCGCCCAGCGCCAGGCCAACAGCCATCGCCAGGCCCTGGCCCAGCGGACCGGTGGTGGTCTCGATACCCGGCGCGTGGCCGTATTCGGGGTGACCCGCGGTGATGGAACCCATTTGGCGGAAGTTCTTGATCTGCTCCAAGGTCATCTCAGGATAGCCGGTCAGGTAGAGCAGCGAATAAAGCAGCATAGAGCCGTGGCCCGCCGACAGGACAAAGCGATCACGGTCGGCCCAATCGGGTTGGCTGGCGTCGAACTTCAAGTGCTTGGAGAACAAGACAGTGGCGACATCGGCCATACCAAGCGGCATGCCGGGGTGGCCGGAGTTTGCGGCCTGAACGGCGTCAGCGGACAAGAAACGGATCGCATTGGCGAGGGTCTTGGCTTGCATGAACTGGGATCTACTTTCATTTACATCGGGGTAAGGCGGCTTAGGTCACTTGAGCGGCCGAAGCGCTGTGGGCTCAGTTGGCTATCTGGCCCATTTCTTCGGCTTCTTCCTACGATTGTCTAAGGCGTGGGTCAAACCCAAGTCTTGCATCGTGTGCGGACAGATGGGCGCGCTTGTCTGCGAAAGGGCTCGCAGGGCGCTTATGGCGGCTGCAAATTGCGCTGAAGCCTGTCTGCACGGGCTTTGCGCTTGACATATGGCACCTATCCGCCAGCTTGCTTGCCAGGAGGAGCGGGCTCTTTTAGGCTTGAAGGCCGCGTCCTTAGACCTCAGCTCGGCAGGCGTGCGCCCGAGTCGCGCTCTGTTGTACGCCAAACACCTGCCCTGCGGGGCGAGACCTTTAAGCGAGGCCCCAAAGCGAAACCTATGATTGGCCCCTTCGTTGACCGCCTGTTTGATCCTGTTTGCCGAACCGCAATCACCCGCCTGCGGCGCGTCATGCAAACCGCTGGGCTGTGCCTGGTGTTGGGCGCTGGTCCTGCGGGGTTGCTTGCCACCGCCCAGGCTCAGCAGGCAGGGGCGAGCTTTCAAGACGGCTTGGCTAGAATGGAAGCTGGGCAGGTCAATGAAGCCGTCGCGATCTGGTCTGGGCTCGCCGATCAAGGGCAGCTAGAATCGCTGTATGCCTTGGGCCTGGTGTTCGAGAGCGGCGCGCCAGGGATTGTGCCAGATTCCATGCTGGCGGCGAACTATTACCAACGCGCAGCCGATGGCGGCTTGGCCGAAGCACAGACCAATTTGGGGCTGCTCTACGCCGAAGGGCGCGGCGTCGCCAAAAGCCAAGAGAAGGCCGTTGCTCTTTGGTTGCAGGCGGCGCGAAAGAACAACGCCATTGCTCAGTTTAACTTGGGTCTGGCTTATTTCTCAGGCCGGGGCATCGATCAAGACATCGACGAGGCCTTGGGGCTGATCCTGGTGGCTGCTTTGCAAGGTTTGCCGCAAGCACACTATGCGATTGGCCAGTTCTATCTGCGCGGCCTGGGCCTGGATGAAGATCGCAGCCTGGCGTTGGCCTTCTTGCAGCAGGCCAAGTTGGGCGGGCACCAAGCTGCTGATTCCTTTGTCGCGGATCTCATCGCCGAAGGTGTGCTGGAAGCGGATTTAAACGATGCCAGCGTGCAGGCACGCCTGCCGCGCTTGCCGCGCTTGGTGGCGCAAAAGGCCATCCCAGAAGAGTCACCCGACAGCGCCCCGCCGTCGGCGGTCGCAGGCGATGCAACGGTGAACGTCCCGCGTCTGCCGCAACAAGGCCAGGGCGTGCCTCTCTCAGTGCCAGCGGCCTCTGAAGCGACGACTGCGCAAAACCAGGCCGGTGCTTCGCCCGAACCACCCACGCCCTTGCCGCTTGCCAGCGATACTGCGGCCACGCCAGCGCCGAGTGATCCCGCAGATGGCGGCCTGCCCGCAAGCCAAGCTGCAGCCACGTTTGACGGCAGCCCCCCGCTGATCGACCCGACTGCGCTCAGCAAGGGCGCGTTGAATTTCGGCAATCTCCAGCTTGGGCAGGTTGATGCGAACCTGCTGGAGGCCGACCCGAATCTGAAACTGAACCCGCGCTCGGTGATTGCGCCGCGCACTGGCCTGGATCTGCCCCTAACCTTGGATGATGGGCAGGAAACCCCGGCCCTTGGGGGCGCCAATTTGGGGGCGAGCATCTTGGGCAGCAAGTTGCCCAGCACCGATGTATTGCAGTCCGGTGTATTGCAATCTGGCAATAGCCTGGCAGCAGGCGCGCAGCAGCCCGGTGCCTTGAACCAACCGTCTGCCACTGCCTTGCTGGACGACAGCGATAGCCAGGCACCGCTGCCCTTGCCGTTGGACGATGTGCCAGAATCCTAGAGCCAAGGAATCAAGGGCCAGGCACCCCAGGCGCCCACGCCTCAGGCCCCTAATCCTCAGGCCCCTAATCCTCAGGCCCCTAATCCTCAGGCCCCTAATCCTCAGGCCCAGCAAGGCCAAACTGGCCCACGCCTGGGGCCCTTGCGATCTGCCGTGCCTGGCGCGCAACCGAACCAATCCGCCAGCGCCGCTGGCGCACCTGCGAGCACCGCCCCCTTTCAGCGCACGCCAGAAGGCTTGATGCTGCTGGTCGGACCCAAGCCGCAGGGCGTGCCCTATGTGCTGTGGATCGGCACCGCAGAGACCAGCAAGCAAGGCGCCGAGCTGTGGCAGGCAGCCCTTGCCGCCGAGCCCAGTATTCTCGGCGGTTTGGAAGCCATTTTGGAGCCCGTGACAATCGGCAAGACCAAGGGCTTTCGCGTCCTGGTCGGGCCGATTCCAGACGAAAAGCTGGGCTGGCAAGTCTGCAACGCGGTCAAGGCGGGCTCTATGTCCTTCTTCTGCAAGGTGCGGACGTTTTGAGCCGAAAAGACCGAAGCGACGCCAAATCGTCCGCGCAGCGTCCAGTCGCTCAATCCCAGCACTGGGACTGGGACAAGCGGCATTTGAGCGGCCCCTTTGATTTCATCGGCGATGTCCACGGTTGCTTTGACGAGTTGCTGGCGCTGCTGGATCGGCTCGGTTACCAGGTCGCGCCCTTTGATCCCAAGGGTGAAGACCCGATTACTGCGCGCCATCCCCAAGGCCGCCTGCTGCATTTCGTGGGCGATTTGGTGGATCGAGGGCCCAATTCCAAGAACGTGCTGCGCCTGGCCATGGGCATGCAGGCGGCAGGTACTGCGCTTTGCGTCATGGGCAACCACGATGATCGCTTTATGCGCTGGCTCAAGGGCAACGAGGTGCAGATCGCCTTTGGCCTTGAGACCAGCATCGCCGAAATGCGCGCCTCTAGCCCGGCCTTCAACCAAGCCGTGATGGCCTACTTGAAGTCCATCAGTTACTATCACGCTTTGGATGGCGGCGCGTTGGTGGTCACCCACGCGGGCCTGCGGTCTGACATGCTGGGCGCGACCGGCCAAGCAGTGCGCGCCTATTGCTGTTATGGTCCGGTGCATCGCGAGACCGGCAAGCGCATTCACTGGGCACCTCAGTGGACGGGGCCTTTTAAGGTGATCTATGGGCACACGCCGATTGACCAGGCCGCCTGGCTCAGTGACACGCTGAACCTGGATACCGGCTGCGTATTCGGCGGAGCCTTGACCGCGCTGCGCTGGCCCGAAGACGTGCTGGTCTCGCAGCCCTCCAGCTTTGATTTCTACGCCGATGCAGGCGACGGTCTCTGACGGCGCTTGTGTTTGGTGCTGATCAGAATCGCGATCAAGATCAAAGTTCCGCCGATCAGGCTGGCGCGGGTCGGTATTTCGGCCAGGACAAAGAAGGCCAGCAAGGGCGCAAGCGGCGTTTCTAGCGTGCTGAGCATGGCCGTTTGCCCGGACGGCAGGCGCTTGGCGCCCTCGGCCAAAGTGACCGAGGCCAGCGCGAACACCAGGCCAAAAGCCGACAGAATGGCGATGTCGCCCAGGTTCAAGGCGAAGGGCGCGCCCAACATTAAGGCGGGCGGCAGCAGCAAGAGCGAGGAGAGGGCTGCCGGTCCTGCCGCCGGGGTCTTGGGGTAGCGGCGATAGATCACCATGAGCAGCGCCATGGCCAAAGCCATGCAGAGCGCCAAGGCATCGCCGCCCAATGCGAGGCCCGGCAGACCGGCCCCGACCGGCGACGTGCCCACAAGCGAGCCTCCGACCATCACCGCCGCACCCGCCAGTGCCAGCAAGCAGGCGACCAAGAGCCGCCGCGTGAGACGCTCGCCGATCCAGGCCCAAGCGCTCAAAGCCGCCAACAAGGGCGACAAGGCATAGATCAGCGCTACATGGGCGACACTGGTCAGCTTGAAGGCCGTTATGAAGGCGGCAGTTCCCAGGGCCCCGACCACCGCAGCAGCAAGACCGCTCCAGCCCATGCCTTGAAAGTTTTCAGCGCTCCGGCCGCGCGCTGCGATCCACACAACAGTGAAGCCAGCGGCGAAGACTCCGCGCCAGAAGATGATGTCCCAAGGCGCGGCGGCCACCCCTTTGGTGAACAGTCCGGCGGTGGAGAAGGCCACAACCGAGACCAGAACCAAGGTCAGGCCAAGGCGGCCTGCCTTCAGGTCCGGGTGAGCAGGTATTGTATCTGTCATGCATAGCAGCCTGGTAATAACAATCAGTGGTCTAGCGTTGCACAGCAGGCAGCGATAGGAGCTTGGTATAAACTTGACCGCGCAGCGATGCTTCGGTTATTTCCGAATTATGTACGATGAACCTCCCATGGCGCGCATTGGAGCGCTGATCGGCTCGCCGGTGCGCGCGCGCATTCTGACGGTCTTGTTCGATGGCCGCGCCCTGACCGCAACGGAGCTTTCCAACGAAGTCGGCACGGCTCCGGCCACCACCAGCGAGCACTTGGGACTGCTGCTGGGCGGCGGGCTGATTGCGCGCGAGAAGAGCGGTCGCCACCACTATTACAGCCTGGCCAGCGCCGAGGTGGCTGGGGCTCTTGAGGGCCTGGTAGCAAGGCTTGCGCCCGCCAGCGAGGGCAAGGAAAGCCCGGAGCGATCACAAACAGGCCTGCCTCTTAAGCCCAATCAGCTTCGGCCGATCCAACGCGCACGGTTCTGCTATGATCACATTGCAGGCCGCTTGGGTGTGGCAATAGCCGACGGCCTGATGCAACGCGGAGCGCTGTGCCTGACGGGCGAACACTACCAGGTGACCGACAGTGGGCAGGCGGTTTTGGCTCAGATGGGCGTTTGCTTGCAGACCGCGCGCGCCAAAAAACGCATATTCGCTAAGCAGTGCTTGGACTGGAGCGAGCGGCGGCACCATATCTCGGGCGCTTTGGGGGCGGCGTTGGCCGAAGCCTGTTTGCAGCGCTTGTGGGTGCAGCGGACCAGCGAACGGCGGGTGTTGACTGTCACCCCGGAGGGTAAGCGCGCGCTGTCCGATCTGTTGGGGGTGGAGTTTTGAGTTTGGTACACGGTGGCCGCTTGCTGCTGAACGCCAGGCGGTCCAGGTGGCCTGTCCCCTTGGCGGGCCTTGGGCCTTGCCTTGGCTCTGTCAGCGGGCTAAGGCAGGGCGCAGATCTCATCAAGCCCGCAACGTCCGCCGTCTGGCGCGCAAGAAAGCCCCTGCTATGACCATCTACCTGCATCAAAACGACCTGCCGGATGACCTGCAACTTGGGCCCGTGGTGGCGGTCGATACCGAGGCCATGGGGCTGCGCAACCGCCGCGACCGCTTGTGCCTGGCGCAGTTGTCCGACGGCAACGGCGATGTCCACTTGGTGCAGTTCGCAGATCGCAAGTTTGACGCTCCCAACCTGGTGCGCCTGCTCGCGGACCCTGATCGGCTCAAGCTGTTTCATTTCGCACGCTTTGATGTGGCCATTTTGAAAGCCTACTTGGGTGTTGATGTCGCGCCGCTTTATTGCACCAAGATCGCTTCGCGCTTGGTGCGCACCTACACCGATCGCCATGGCCTGAAGGTCTTGTGTCAGGAGCTGATCGGCGTAGATATTTCCAAGCAACAGCAAAGCTCGGACTGGGGCGCAGCGACGCTGAGCGAGGCGCAGCAAGCCTATGCGGCTTCGGATGTCTTGTACCTGCACCGAATCAAGGCCGTCTTGGACGCTATGCTGGAGCGCGAAGGGCGCAGCGCGCTGGCCCAGAGCTGTTTTGACTTCTTGCCGACCCGCGTGGCCCTGGACCTGTTGGATTGGGACGATACCGACATATTTGCGCACGCCTAGGGCGGCTCTGCGGCTCGCGTGGCACACGGCAGGGTGGCAAAACCTGCCGACAGCGCGACCGATACCGCGACGCCAAAGCTGTTGAAAAATGCAAATTCGGCTGCCTGTATCCCATTACTGCTATGGGATCGCCTGATTTGACGCCTAGATAGGGCCTATGAACCAAGCTCAACTTGCTCCGCTGGACCTTTATAGCCTTTGGGTGCGCCTACTGCGTGCGTCCTTAGTGGTGGTCATGGCCTTGGTCTTTGTCGTGGTTCTGCTGGTGCCTTTGTGGGAAGTGCTGCGCTCGCGCAACCTCTGGGCCACCTTGATCGCAGGGCGCGTGTTGCCAAACCAGCCAGTTGAAAACCCGCGCCTGACGGAAAAAATCGACGATTTTCAATTTGATCTGCGGGCCAAGCGCGCGCTGCCGCTCAGCCAAGACTGGAAGCAGCTTGAGATTATCGATGCCTCGGGAGAGATCACCAACGACGATGGCACGGGGTTGATCGTTCGCGCGTTGAGGGGGGCCTATGACATGGAAAAGAAAGAAGCCCGGCTGAGCGGCAATGTAGAATTTCGCGACAAAGAGGGCGAATATCGCGTCACCACGGCCTCTGCGATTGTCGATTTAGAGACCGAAACGGTGCGTGGTGATGATCCTGTGACCGTCGAGTCCGAGGACTTTCGTGTGCAAGGCCAAGGCTTTCTTGTCGAAGATCGCGGACGACGCGTTGTCATCACCGGGCAATCTGAGCTACTGATCTTTGATCAACTGCCGCAAAATCGCCGAATACTTGAAGGGCAATAGCGCCGGTTTAGGGGGACCGCGCAAAGAGTGACTATGACCAACCAGCACCACCAGCAGATCAAACAAAGCACAACCAAGGCCGCGGGTTGTGGCTTGCCTGTGCTGCGCGTCGTCGCTTGTGCGGATGTCGCCGCTTTGGCAGCTCGGATCGCTTTGAGCGCTTGGCTTTTGGCGGGCGCTGCTCTGTTTGTCAGCACCGCCGCCTGGGCGCAGTCGGATGACGAGCCCATTGCCGTCACCGCAACCGAAGGCATCGAATGGGATCAGCAGCGCAAGGTCTACATCGCCAAGGGCGACGCAGCGGTGCGCCAAGGGGAGGTGACCATCCATGCCGGCGAACTGCGCGCCTACTATCGCGAAGGCAAGTCCAAGAGTGATGCGGGGGGTGTCGCGCTGGGCTCGGCGTCTGGCAGCATCTATCGCATCGAGGCAATTGGCGATGTTTACGTCAAGCTGGATAAGGACCAGTTGTCGGCCGGCAAGGTGGTCTATGAGGTCGATAAGGAGCTGATGACCGCCACCGGCAACGAGCCCGTTTTCGCAGCAGGCGATGGCACCACGGTTCAGGCCAGCGAAGCGCTGATCTATGATCCGAAAAACAGCCGCGCCATGGCCAAGGGCAAGGTGCGCGCTTGGGACAAGGAAAACCGCCTGAACGCCGACGAACTGGAATTGGAATTCGACAGCACCAAGACCGCGAGCGGCGGCGTGCGCCCGACGGAAATCAAGCGGATCATCGCGCGCGGTAACGTGGTGATCGTTCAAGGCGACGCTGCGGCGCAGGCCGATCAGGCCATCTATGATCCGGTCGAGGAGACCGCGCGCCTGGAGGGCAACGTGCGCCTGGTGCAAGATGGCAACGTTTTGACCGGCCAGTACGGTGAATTCTTCTTTAAGCCCGGCATCGGACGCATTTTGGCGGTCCCGCCGGGCACCAGCAATCCCGGCAACAATCAACGAGTGTTTATCGTCATCAATCCGGCGACCCTCGAAGGTGGGAACTAGGGCGGCGTCATGGTGGATCGGCGCAGTTTGCCCGGGGCTGATGGCTCGTTGGACCCGCAGGGTAGCAATCCTTTGCGCACGCTCAGTGAGGAACCGCAGAGCGTCGCCGAGCGTCAGCGTCAAGACGGACCCAGTCAGGCTGCGGTTAATCAGGGTCGGGTGAATGCGCCCGCGGGACCGGTGCGCAGCTCTGGCCCCAATCCCTATGGGCAGCAGAGACCAGCGCCAGCGAGTAGACCCCAGGCCCGCCCTGGCGCAAAGCAGCCACAAAAGCCTGGACCAGGCCTGTTAGCGCGCGCCGCCGGGCTGTTTGGCGGGGCCAAGCCCGAGCCCAGCGGGCGACCTGCGGGGCCGGTTGTTCGCAATCCGCAAGGCTCCGGCGGTCGCCTGGGGCCGGCGTCGTATCCCCAGCCCGACCAACAGCAGCAGGCTCGCCATGCCCAAGAGCAGCGCCAGCGGGCTGCCTGGGAACAAGAGCAGCGCCGCCGCGCTGAAGCCGCTCATCGTCAGCGTGAAGCGCAGGCGCGCCAGCAGCAGGCCCAGCAAGAGCACGCGCGCCAACAGCAAGCCCAGCAAGAGAAGGCTCGAATCGCTGAAGAACAGCGCCAACGTGTCGCGTGGGAGCAAGAGCAGGCCCGCCTTGCCGAAGAGCAGCGTCAGCGCGAGGCCTGGGAGCAAGAGCAGCGCCGCCGCGCCGAGCTCGCCCAACGCCAACAGGCCGAACACGCCCGGCAAGAGCAAATGCGCCGTGCCGAAGACCAGCGCCGCCGCGCGGCATGGGAACAAGAGCAGCGCCGCTTGGCCGAGGAGCAACACCAGCGCGCGGCCTGGGAGCAAGAACAGCGCCGTCGCGCCGAGCAGGCCCAGCAAGAGCACGCGCGCCAACAGCAAGCCCAGCAAGAGAAGGCCCGGCTGGTCCAGGCCCCACGTGGCGAGGGCCAGCAGCCCGCCCCAGAGCCGCCAGACGGTAGTTCTGATGCATTGTCAGCCCCTCAAGCGCGCAAAGGGCGAGGGCGGTTTGCGGTGCCAAACCAAGCTTCGCGGCCTGCCGAGCGGCCTCAAGGGCCGATGGCCTCAGAAGTTCAAGGCGCAGCAGAACATGCAGCAGCAACCCAACCTGATTTGCAGGCCAACAAGCCGCCCAAATCCTCGTTGGACGCGGCCGAACATAGGCCTGAGCACAGATCCAAGAAGGAGCCTGAGCACGCAAGCAAGGCTGAGGAACAGCCCGCTTTGAAAGCGCAGGCGTCCTTGGATGCGCAACAGCCAGATGAGCCGACCGCCGAGCGGTCACACATGCCGCGCCGTGGTCTTGCGGGGCTCTGGCCATTTGGGCGCAAGAAACCAGGCAAGCCAGGGCAGAGCGCTGACAGCGCTGCGAAGACCCGCCAAGTCGAGGCAGACACTCCAGACAAGCCGCAGGACACGACAGGCTCGGCGTCGAAGTCCAAGGCAGCAGCAGATCAGCGTGCCAGCTCAAAAGCCGGGCAGGAAACCCGTGATCCAGAGGCAGACGCCAAGGCCGCCGCGAGCGTGGCCGCCCAGTTGCAAGGCAGCCAATCGAACGGCTCGCAGTTGCAAGGTCCGCGGACGCAAAGCGAGGGTGCACCGCCGCCGCTACCTGTTGCACCCGCGCCCGCGCCAGGCAGCACCAGCTCGGTTTCGCAGACTTACTCCGCTGGGCGCGATGCAGACAAGGTGAACGAGGCACGCGCTGAACCGGTAGCGCCGGGACAAGGCACGCCCGCTCAGGAGAAGGCCAATCAGGCGGAACACAGTCTGGCGGAACCCACTCGGGCGGAGCCCTCCCAGGCAGATATCATTCCACAGAAGCCAGAAGCCGCCAAGCCCGCTGCCGAAACTCCCAACTCGAACGAGTCCAAGGCGAGCCAGGAGGACAGGGCGCAAGCAGGACTGTCCAGGCCTGAATCGCCGACGCTGACGGCAGGCGCTCAGCCGAACACCGCTCACCCCGGCGCAAACCAGGGTGTAAATCCGGTGCCTGCGGCACCCAATCCAGCGCAAGCAGCGCCCGCAAGGCCGGCAACGGTAATCGACGCGCCGCGCCGCGCCAGCGCTGAGCCCGCGCGCCCGATGCGACGCTCCAACCTGCCGCCTTTGCCGCCCTTAGACCGCAAGTTCCCCGGTCTGGTGGCGCTCAATTTGCAAAAGTCATTCGGCAAGCGCAAAGTGCTGCACGACGTCAACATTGGCATTCGCCCCGGCGAGGTCGTGGGCCTGCTGGGGCCCAACGGCGCGGGCAAAACCACCAGCTTTTACATCGTTTGCGGTCTGATCCAGGCCGACCAGGGCTATGTGGGCATCAATGCGCGCAACGTCAGCGCCATGCCCATGTATCGGCGCGCCAAGTACGGCCTGGGCTACCTGCCGCAAGAAGCATCGATTTTTCGCGGCCTAACGGTCGAGCAGAATATCATGGCCGCACTGGAGGTGGTGCAGCCAGATCGCAGCAAACGCAAACAGCGCCTCGAAGAGCTGCTGGCGGAGTTCTCTATCACCCATCTGCGCGGCGTCAATGCCTTGGCGCTGTCGGGTGGTGAACGGCGGCGGACCGAGATCGCGCGCTCTTTGGCCAGCAACCCGCAGTACGTGCTGCTGGACGAGCCCTTTGCTGGCGTCGATCCGATCGCCGTGGGGGACATTCGCAACCTGGTGGGCCAGCTCAAACAGCGCGGCATCGGCGTTTTGATCACAGATCACAATGTGCGCGACACGCTGAACGTGGTGGACCGCGCCTATATTATCTATGACGGCCGCGTGCTGATGCAGGGCGAGCCCGCAGAGATCGTGCGCGATGAGCGTGTGCGTAAGGTCTATTTGGGCTCGGATTTCGAGCTTTAGAGGCCCCTCAACCACCCTGCAATCGTGCCGCAGCCACCCGGCAGCCGGGCTGCGGCAGAGCGGCTCTTTTCCGCGCCCAGCAGACGCGCTATGTCATTGGCATGCAAGTTTCCTGCCAAGTATCTGCCTCCATGTCCGTCATCTCTGCGTGCCACCCGTCAAGGAGGCCTGCATGGGCCTAGCGCCAAGCGTCCAACTCACGCTGAAGCAGCAGCAGAGCCTGGTCATGACCCCGCAATTGCAGCAGGCCATCAAGATGCTGCAATTGAGTCGGGTGGATCTGGCCAATCTTGTTGACGAGGCCTTGGCCAGCAATCCGCTGTTGGAGCGCGCCGAGCCCGGCTCCGAGCCCCCAAGCGATACTGCACTGCTGGGCAAGGACGGGGTTATGACCCGACTGAGCCACAGCCAAGACCCCAAGCCGCTGCAAGATCAAGGGGCCGCAGAACAGGTCCACACGCCCGCCGAATCCGAGGCGAGCGTGCTGAACGCTGAGCGCGGCGGCGAGGAAGCGCCGATCTACCCCTTGGACTGGCGCGAGGAGCAGCGTTTGGAGGAGGGGCAGTCGACCCGCACTCTGGCAGACCCAGAGCAGACCAGTACGCAAGCCTTCGAAGTTTTGGGTGCGGGCGGCTTTGAAGATCGCGGGCGCCCGCTTGATTTCGCCGAGCCGCGACCCAGCATGCAGGCCCACGTCAGCCGCGCGCTGCCGCTCATGTTTGACGATCCGCACGAGCGCAAGATTGCCGAGCACCTCTGCCTCTATCTGAGCCCGGCGGGCTACCTGGAAATCGAGACCGAAGCGCTGGCCGAGCAATTGGGGGTGGATGCCGACGACCTGGAACGCATCATCGTGACCTTGCAGGACATAGAGCCCGCAGGCCTGTTTGCCCGCAGCCTTGCCGAATGCCTGCGCTTGCAGTTGCAAGATCGCGGGTTGATGACGCCCTTGCTGGGACGCCTGCTGTTGCAACTTGAACCGCTGATGGCCATGGCCCCCGATGCGGCCGCCAAGGCCTTAGACTGCGAGCCTGAGACCTTTAGGACCGCGCTGGCAAGTTTGCGCCGCTTAGACCCCAAGCCAGGGGCCAGGTTTGAGGCTGGCGAAGATGGGGTGTTGGAGGCCGATATTATCCTGAGGCCTGCGAACGCTGGCGACTGGCTGATCGAACTCAACACCAGCAATCTGCCGCGCTTGCTGATCAATCACCGGTTCGTGCACCAGCAATCGCGCCAGGCCAACAGCCAGGAAGGCAACGCTGCACAGAAGGCCTTCTTGGCGGGTGAAAAATCACGGGTGGAACAGACCTATATTCGCGAGCAATGGCAGTCGGCCAACTGGCTCATTTCCGCTCTTGAGCAGCGCGCGACCACCTTGTTGCGCGTCGCTGCTGCCCTGGTTGAACAGCAGGCGGCTTTCTTCGAACACGGTCTGTATGCGCTGCGACCACTCAGTCAACGGCTTTTGGCGGAACGCCTAGACCTTCACGAAAGTACCATCTCCAGGGTGTGTGCGAACAAATATATTTCAACGCCGCGCGGCACCTTTGAACTAAAATTTTTCTTTTCTTCAAGCGTGGGCGGCGACGGCGATCAAGATGACGGTCAGTCCGCCAAGGCAGTGCAGGCGCACATCAAGCACATCATCGAGCAAGAGGACCGCAAGAAGCCCCTATCTGACGATAAGATCGTGCAAATCCTCAAGGCGCAGAAAATTGGTCTAGCCCGCCGAACCGTGACCAAGTATCGCGAAGCGCTAGGATTCGCCTCCTCGGTACAACGTAAACGCCAATATGCAAGCCAGAGCTAGCCGAGTCGCGCTTCTTTTTCTGCCTCGCGATCTGACAATCTGCTGATTTGGGACGCTTTGCCCTTGTCGGCCCGCCGGATAAGACCCACAGTCTAAGTGGGAGCCAATGAACGAGCTTTCACTCGCCGGTTCGCTCCCGGATTACAACCAAAGGAGTGCAATATGAACATCTCGGCTAAAGGCTTACACGTCGAACTCAGTGACGCCTTTAAGGAGCGCTTCTCAACTGGTCTAGAGACCATTTTGACCAAGTATTTCGGCCACGCGGAACATGCAGATCTGATCCTGTCCAAACGGCAGGGCAACTTCATGACAGAAATCCACATACGCATCGGCCATGATTTGAATTTCGCAGCCTCAGGGGTTGCGCGAAATGCCTACCAAAGCCTTGATGTTGCACTAAAAGCCCTGGGTAAACAATTGCGGCGAAACAAGCGGCGCTTGCGAGAGGACCATCCGCAGGCTTTGGAAGAAACCGGCGCGGTGGCTGATATTGATGACGATCACCTTGATCACGACGAAGAGACAACCAGCGCCGCAGCGCCGCTCGTGGTGTCTGAAAACCTGAAGGATTTGCCCGTTATCTCGGTAGGTGAGGCAAGCATACTGTTGGAAGAGCAACTTTCGGGTTTCATCCACTTCATTGATAAGTCAACTGACAAGCTGGCGATCCTTTATCGCCGCGAGGACGGCAATCACGGGTGGATCGAGCAACTCGCTTAGAATGAGGGTAAAATAAGGCTTGCATTTGCAAAAATCTTTGCACATTCATGTCCCCGATCGCGCGTCGAGCTGGCCTCGGCGCGCAGGCCCCATAACGGGCCGCCCGCTTGACATAGCGTCATTGGGCTGTTGGTCGCTTAGCCGGTGTCTTCGAACAACGAAGATTGGCCGCAAGTATCAACCCCCTCCACCCAAGACCGGGTTGGAGGACCCTAGTCGCAACAACATGGAGCCCCGTGTAGACCCGTCAAACCTTGTGGTTCCGCCGCCGGAAACGGTGGCGTTTGTGTCTCAATCAGGTGTGATTTTGCTTGAGCATCCCCTTACATCCCGGAGCTTCTACATGCCTAGCATAGGCGCTAGGGGCCAGGGTGATGAGGGCAAGCGCTGAAGCGGCTGAACTTGGCACAACCAAAGGATATGCGTAGGCACGGAAACCCTATGGAACTTAATTCGCTACTAACGCTCGACGCTATATCTTTGACTTGCGATGCTGAAAGCATGAAGCAGGCGATTTGCTGTGTCGCGCGCCATGCCTCCAGCCGCTATGGCTTGGATCGCAACGATGTCATCGAAGCGTTGCTTGAGCGCGAAAAACTCGGTTCAACTGGCATTGGCGAGGGCATTGCCTTGCCGCACGCCCTGGTGCCTGGCCTGACAGAAAAGGCCCTGGTCCTTTTGCGGCTGAGCCAACCCGTCGACTTTGACGCCGTGGACGATCAACCGGTGGACCTTGTTTGTGCGCTGCTGGTGCCCGAAGCGGGCTGCCAAGACCATAAGAAGTGCTTGGCTAAGCTGGCGCGTGTGCTGCGTGACCCCCAAGTTAGCGCTCGTGTGCGTAAAGCAGGCAGCAAAGAGGCCGTGTTGGCGGCGCTGACAAAAGGCCAATCCGCCCCGAGCCATAATGGTGGCAGCAACCCGACCAGCGCCGCCGCATAAAGCAGTGGGGCGTGGCGCAGCGCCATGCCCCTTGCTGTCTCGCGCGTTGGGCTTGCCCGCAAACCCAATCTTATACGCGTTGCTCCGTTCGATGCTCGGTGCGATGCGCCGCGCGATGCTCGGTGCAATCGCGGCTTGCCCTAAGCAGCCGTAGCTTCTGGCTCCTGGCTCGACAACAGGTCTTGCAGGTCCAGGGGAGCGGTGTACATGTCCAAACTGCCGTCGGCAGCCCGAGGCCAGACCGCTTCGGGTTTGTCCCAATACAGCTCGACGCCATTGCCGTCCGGGTCGCGTAGGTAGAGCGCCTCGCTGACGCCGTGATCGCTGGCACCGTCTAGAGGCCAGCCCGCATCGCGCAACCGAACCAAGGCGTCCGCTAGAGCAGACCGTTCGGGGTAGAGCAATGCCAGATGGAATAGTCCGGTGTGGTGGCTGGCTGGTGGTTGACCGCCTTTGGATTGCCAAGTGTTGAGGCCGATGTGGTGGTGATAATCTCCGGCAGCAACAAAGGCGGCATCTGGACCTAGACGGTCCTTCAACTCGAATCCCAGCACGCCGCAATAGAAATCGAGCGAACGCTGGATGTCAGCTACCTTCAGGTGGACATGTCCAATGCGCGTTTTGGGGTGAATGGGGCGAGGGGATTTGGCTGTCGTGGCCATGTTGGCCTCCTTTATCTGGTACCAAGTTGGGAGCAGGCGAGCGCCCAAAGGGGCGCTCGCAGCATGTGCCTCAGGCGGCTTTGGTCAGGCCCGCGTTTTTCAGAGCACTTTCGATGAAGCTGGGGCGCCATGCAAGCGCGCCGTCGCCCAACAGAGCCTGTACGACAAGAGCCAGGCTCCAGAACGCGGGGAATTCCCAGCCGCCGCCGGTGCCAGAGAAGACCCAGCCGTTGCCCAAGTGCTGCAAGGTCGCGCCCAGCAAGACGGGCAGGGCAATCAGCGAGACCCAGCGGCTGTAGAAGCCCAGGATCAGGGCGATGCCGCCCAAAATTTCAACGGCGATCACGAGGTAGGCCAAAAAGCCCGGGTAGCCGATGGATTGGAAAAAACCGACCGTGCCCGGAATGCCGAAGGTCATGACCTTCAACAAAAGGCCGTGGGCCAACAGCATGATGCCCATGGAGACGCGCAGCAGCAGCGCGGCAAGGGCGGTGGGATTGTTGAGGGTGCGTGACATAAGGGTGTCCTCTTTTCGTCTGCGTGTTTGAATTCCGTGCCGAGCCAACCTCGGCCTTGTCTGCATATTATTTATGACTATGATTAAGACAATCGGCCTTGTGAGAATATGAATTATAACCATGAGTAATGAATTCGCATGCTTGATCGCCTGACCTCTCTGCAAGTCCTGGTCCGGGTGGCTGACCTGGGCAGCTTGTCGGCCGCCGCGCGTGACTTGGGCATGTCTCAGGCCATGGCCAGCAAACACGTCGCCGCGCTAGAGCAGCGCTTGCAGGTGCCACTGCTGACCCGCTCGACCCGGCGCATGAGCTTTACTGAAGCCGGACAGCTCTATTTGCTGCAGGCGCGCGAGATCTTGAGCCAATTCGAGGAGGCGGAATGTCTGGTGAGCGCCAGGCGGCAGCAAGTGACCGGGCGACTACGGGTCACGATTCCGGTTTCTTTCGGCTTGCGCTGTTTGGCCCCTCTATTGGCGCCGTTTTCACAGCGCTACCCCGACTTGCAATTGGATGTGAGCTTGAGCGACCGACGGGCGGACCTGATGGCCGAAGGCTGGGACTTAGCGATCCGCATCACCAAGATGCAGGATTCAAGCCTGATGGCGCGGCGTCTGGCAGCTTGTCCCATGGCTTTGGCTGCCGCACCCTCCTACCTGGCGCATTACGGACGGCCCCAGCGGCTGACAGACTTGGCGGCTCACAACTGCCTGGGCTACACGCTGGGCAGCGCAGATGCCGGGGTTTGGGAGTTCGGCAGCGGTTCCGAACGCCAGCGGGTTGCGGTGGCGGGCTCGCTGCGGGCCGACAATGGCGATGCCTTATTAGAAGCGGCGATAGGCGGCCTAGGGCTGATCTATCAGCCGCGCTTCTTGCTGGACGAAGCCGTGTCGGCGGGCCGACTGGAACTGCTGGAGCTCGACCACCCGCCGATGGAGATCGACGGCGTTTTCGCAGTCTACCCAGCAACCCGCCATCCCGAAGCAAAGCTGCGCGCCTTCATCGACTATTTGGTCGATGCTCTGCAGTCATCCTGACCGCGTGCAAGTGGCGGCCTAAGGCGCACAGAGGTCGCGGCTGAATAGCGCTGGACGCGCCCAAGTTCTAAGCTCTAGACTAACGCGACAAGTCCAAGTGTGCCGCGCAGGCGCGGGCAAGATCAACCCATGACAAGATACCAGAGGCTCCTATGACAGATACACCGAAGCCCGGCCTAGGCCATCGCCCCCTTGTGTCGGCCGCCTGGCTTTCCGATGCGCTGAGCGACAGCGACCTGAAGGTGCTGGACGCCTCGTGGCACATGCCCAATTCGGGGCGTAACGGTCGGGCCGAATTTGAGCAGGGCCACATACCGGGCGCGCGCTTCTTTGACATTGACGACTGCGCCGAGGCCAGCGATTTGCCCCATACTATGCCGTCCGAGGCCCTGTTCGCCGGGTATATGAGCCGGCTGGGCGTCAGCAATTCGGACCGCGTCGTGGTTTATGACAGCGTGGGTCTGTTTTCCGCAGCGCGGGTTTGGTGGATGCTGCGTGCCTTTGGTCACGATCAGGTCTTCATTCTCGACGGCGGCTTGCCGGCCTGGCAGGCGGAGGGCGGCGCGCTTGAGAGCGGCGCTGCGACGGTCGAGGCCGACAGCTTCCAGGCGCGTTTGGATTATCGCGTGATGGCCAGCGCAGATCAGGTGCTGGAGGCCTGCTCGCGCGGATCGTCGCTGATCATGGATGCCCGCGCCTATGAGCGCTTTACCGGCGAGGTTGAAGAGCCGCGCGCAGGGCTGCGTTCGGGCCACATGCCGGGCGCGGCCTCCATGCCCTTTGGCGAGCTGTTGGAGCGCGGGCGGCTGAAGTCGAACGAGCGCTTGCGCGCGGTGCTGGAGGCACGTGGCATGCAGCCTGATCGCCCGATCATCACCTCCTGCGGCTCGGGTGTGACAGCGGCGGTCATCAGCCTGGCGCTGCACTGTTTGGGGCACGATAAGGCACGGCTCTACGACGGCTCTTGGTCGGAGTGGGGCGGGCGTTCGGACCTGCCGGTTGCCACCGGCGGTTAGGCTGTTGATGGCCAGTGCAGGCTGGTGGGCGAACTTGGTTCGACAGCAGCGTGACACCTGTCACAGTGCGTAACATCTTTTGACTTTTCTCGATTGCGGGCCTGGCGTAGACCAAGCCCGCGGCCTGGCGCGGCTTTGATCCGCTTGCGCGACAGCAAGACGTTCAAAACCGAAAGCGCGCGGGCAGCGGCGCTGACAAAAAGACGCGCTATTTCAAATCTCTATGGCGAAATGAGACCTGCATGAACGACGCTCTTGGCGAATTGACCAAACCTCTGGCTGCTGTTGTTTTGGGCGCAGGCAAGGGCACGCGCATGAAGTCCGAGCACCCCAAAGTTATGCACAAGTTGGCCGGGCGTAGCATGCTGGGCCATGTCATCGATGCGCTGGACGCTCTGGCCGCCGACGAGATTGTGGTGGTGGTCGGTCCCGACATGCCGCAGGTGGCCGCTGAAGCCGCGCCGCACCGCGTCGTTGAGCAGACCGAGCGCTTGGGCACCGCCCACGCCGCGCTTTGTGCCAAGCCCGCCTTAAAACACTTTCACGGCACGTTGTTCATCTTATTTGGCGACACGCCCATGCTGACCGGCGAAGCGCTTTGCAACTTGGCGCTGGCGACCGAGAGTGCCGAGCTGGCGATTGCAGCCTTCGAGCCCGACGATCCGGCGCGCTATGGCCGTGTCAAGCTGGACCGCAACGGCCAGCTAGAAGCCATTGTCGAATACAAAGACGCCAGCTTAGAAGAGCGCGAGATCGGTCTGTGCAACGGGGGCATCATGGCGGGCGACTGCCAAAAGATGCTGGCCTGGCTGGAGCGGGTCGATAACAACAACAAGTCAGGCGAATATTACTTGCCCGACGTGGTGAAATTCGCGGTGGCCGAAAAGGCCCGCACCGAAGTGGTCTATTTCGACGAAATGGATCTTATGGGCATCAACTCGCGCCTGGAGCTGGCCAACGCCGAAGCCCTGATGCAAGACCGGCTTCGCGACGCGGCGCTGGAGGGCGGCGTGACCATGATCGATCCCTCGACCACCTACCTGTCGTTCGACACCAGCTTTGGCCGCGACGTGGTGATCGAGCCCGGCTGTTTCTTCGGCCCTGGCGTTAGCGTTGGATCGGACGTGCGCATCAAAGCCATGAGCCACCTGGAAGGCTGCAAAATCGCCTCGGGTTGTCAGATCGGTCCCTTTGCACGCCTGCGCCCCGGCACCGAGCTGGCAGACGGCGCGCGCATTGGCAACTTTGTGGAGACCAAACAGGCCAAGATTGGCAAGGGCTCCAAGGTCAACCACCTCTCCTATGTCGGTGATGCGCTGGTTGGCCAAGGCGTCAACATCGGCGCTGGTACGATTACCTGCAACTACGACGGCTATCTGAAGTACACCACACAGATTGACGACGGCGCGTTTATTGGCTCCAACACCGCTTTGGTGGCCCCCGTTAAGGTCGGAGCCAATGCGCTGGTGGGCGCGGGCTCGACGCTGGAAAAGGACGTGGAGCCTGAAGCCATCGCAACTGTGCGCGGTGAGCTGCGCGTCTTGGCTGGGGCTGAGACGCGCCGCCGTACCAAGCTGGCGGCCAAGAAGGCGGCACAAAAGCAAAAGCCCTAGCCGTCGGCGCAGGGCATGGAAAACGCCAAGCCCTCGCCACTGCGGTTGCACAGGGCCTTGGCATAAGAAACAGAGCGCTGACACACCAACGGCGCAGCACGATTAAAATGAAAAGGGTATCGGCATGTGTGGAATAATCGGCATTCTAGGACTGCAACCGGCAGCGCCCTTGTTGGTGGACGGCCTTAAGCGCTTGGAATATCGTGGCTATGATTCTGCAGGCATCGCCACCCTGCACGACGGCAAGATCGGCCGCCTACGTGCCAAGGGCAAGCTGGTCAACCTGGCCGACAAACTGGCCGCCGAGGGGCTGGCAGGCACCGCAGGCATCGGCCACACCCGCTGGGCCACCCACGGCATCGCCAACGAGACCAACGCTCACCCTCACGCCACCGACCGCATGGCGCTGGTTCATAACGGCATCATCGAGAACTTCCAAGAGCTGCGCCAGGAGCTGGAGGCCGAGGGCGTGGTGTTTGACACCGAGACCGACACCGAGGTCGTGGCTCACCTGATTACCCGCGAGCTGAACGCTCAGGCCACCCCGCAGCAAGCGGTGGCCGCGACGCTGAAGCGCCTGCACGGAGCTTTTGCCCTGGCGATGATTTTCACCGGTGAAGACAACCTGATGATCGGCGCACGCAAGGGGTCGCCGCTGGCCTTGGGCTACGGCGAGGGGCAGATGTTCTTGGGGTCGGACGCCATGGCTTTGGCACCCTTGACCCGCCAAATCGCTTATCTGGACGAGGGCGATTGGGTCGTGGTGACCCGCGAGGGCGCGCAGGTCTATAACCTGAACGATGAGCCAGTGACGCGCGAAATCAAGCAGTCCAGCATGTCGGGTGCCATGATCGGCAAGGGCGCCTACCGCCACTTCATGCTGAAAGAAATCCACGAGCAGCCCTCAGTGGTGGGCGACACGCTGCACTCCTATATCAACCCTCAGGCGCGCACCATCACCTTGCCGCCGCTGCCCTTCAGTTTTGAGGGCATGAGCCGGCTGATCATGTCGGCTTGCGGCACGGCTTTGCTGTCCGCTGAAGTGTCAAAGTACTGGTTTGAGGGGCTGGCGCGCCTGGCGGTAGAAGCGGACATCGCTTCAGAATACCGCTATCGCCACGCCGTGGTGCCTGAGCAAGCGGGCGCAATCTTCGTGTCCCAATCGGGCGAGACCATCGATACGCTGGAGGCGCTGCGCTACGCCAAGGGCAATGGGGCCAAGGTGCTGTCGATCGTCAACGTGCCTGAGAGCAGCATTGCCCGCGAGTCCGACGCCATCGTGCAGACCCTGGCCGGTCCTGAGATTGGCGTAGCCTCGACCAAGGCCTTTACCACCCAGCTCACCGTGCTGGCGGGGCTGGCGCTGACAGCGGCCAAGCAGCGCGGCCATTTGAGCGCCGAACGCGAGGCCGAGCTGGTCGATGCGCTGGTCGAGCTGCCCGAGAAAATTCGCCAGGTGCTGGCACAAGAAGAAGCGATTGGCGCGATGGCCGACCACCTGGTGGACGCCCGTTCGGCGCTGTTCTTGGGGCGCGGCAGCCTGTGCCCCATCGCCTACGAGGGCGCGCTCAAGCTAAAGGAGATTTCCTATATCCACGCCGAGGGCTATGCCTCAGGTGAGATGAAGCACGGCCCGATTGCGCTGATTGACGAGCACATGCCCATCATCTC
The DNA here is from genome assembly GCA_030428255.1 of Alphaproteobacteria bacterium. Taxonomy (GTDB): domain Bacteria; phylum Pseudomonadota; class Alphaproteobacteria; order UBA7985; family JAUIBT01; genus JAUIBT01. The sequence goes on from JAUIBT010000025.1 coordinate 34,983, forward strand.
TTGCGCGCCGTCGAACTACCTGTTCGATAAGGCCTGGTCGAACCTGGAAGAAGCGCGCGCACGCGGCGGGCAGTTGATGGTCTTTACCGATCAAGCTGGGGCCGATCACATCGGCTCTAAAGTGCCCGCTGAACGCATGTTTATCATGCCCGAGTGCGATCCCTTCGTAGCCCCGATCTTGTACGTCGTGCCGTTGCAAGTGCTGGCCTACCACACCGCCGTGCTCAAAGGCACCGACGTGGACCAGCCGCGCAATCTGGCCAAGTCCGTGACGGTGGAGTAGGGCACCTCATGGCTCTTGAAGTCGTCAACTTGCTGGAAAAGCTGAAAAAATTCAACCAGCACTGGTCGCCGCGCGTCATCGCGGAGATGAACGACTATCAGTTCAAATTGGCCAAATTCGAGGGCGAATTTGTATGGCACGATCACCCAGACACCGACGAAGCCTTTCTGGTGATCCAAGGCAAGATGTCGATTGAGATGGAGGATCGGACGGTCACATTGGGCGAGGGCGAGCTGTTCGTCGTCCCCGCTGGCCAGCGCCACAAGCCTTTTGCCGACCAGGAGTGCCACGTGCTGCTGATTGAACCGCGCGGCGTCGTCAATACCGGTGGGGCGGGCGGCGAGCTGACCGCTGACAACGACCTTTGGATTTAGGCTAATAAGCGCCAGCGCAGCGTCGCCAGATCCAGGGCGAAGCGCTGCTCGTTATCGCGCATTTTCACACCGCGTTTGCCGCCTTCGATGATGATCGCCCCATCCTCAAGGCGCGCGGAGTGGCGGCAGATCCAGCCGGGCATGGCACCGCTTGTCTCAACCTGCTCAATCTTGAAGGTCTTGAGGTCAAGGCGATAGACAGGCGTTACATCGTCCTGCCTTTGTCGCATGTAGCCCAGGCAACCGATGATCCAAATGGCGTCCTCGACCAGCGTTGCGGAGTGAAAATCGGTCGGCGGGAAGTCTTCTGCGCTATAGCTGTAGTAGTCCAACCCGCCCTGACCATCTAGCACACAGACATCGTTGTAGATAAAGAAGTCAGGGTCATAGGAATCCTCGTGCTCGCCGGCGATCAACACCGTGCGTCCGTCGGGCAGGCGCGTGATGCTGCGTCCAAAGCGGTCAAAACTGAAGGTGGGTTGGTGGCCGCGTGAGCCGGGTTCCAGCCAGCTTTTTGCGCCGCCATAGCCGGACTCAAAGCTGCGGATCTGCGCGCAGATAAAAGGGGTATGCCCGGGCGTCGGATTGGCGGTGCCACGGCGGGCCAACAGCTCAGCGGCGGGTAATTTTTGGCCCGGCTTCAGCGCGCAAGGGATGGCGCTGACCCCCAGGGCCAAGGGCATGTCCTCGCGGTCGAGCAGGGTCAGGTCGGCACCGCGTTCGGCCAAAAAACGTAAGGCCTCGGGGTTGCCGCAGGCCGCGTTAAAGCTGCAATGCGGGAAGCCCAGAGCGTCTTCGAGCACGGCCCCGGCGTTGATGAGCTGGTCGGCCAGATCCCAAAATCCATGCAAGATTGCCAAGCTCAACAGCGTCACCGTCAGTCCGCGCCAGTCCTTACAGGCCCCATTGACCTCTGCACCGGCGTCCAGGCGATCTTGAACGTCCTGCCAAGCCAGCGCGACCAGGGCCTGGGCTTCCGGGTCGAGCGGATCGGGCTTGGTCGGGCGGTAGGACAGGGGCAAGCTCTCAACAATCAGATTGAGCGAAAAGACGAGCTGCGGGTCTGGGATTGGGGCTTCGGCTTGGCGGTGAGGGTGGGGCGCTGTCATTGTCGATCCAAGATTGAATTTGAAGAGCCAGCCCGCGCGAACAGAGGTAGATGGCGGCCTTGCGTAAACACCAAGAGCCCTTAGAGGTCGGCATGGTTGCCTGAGTCATGGAAGGGGGAGGCGCAAAATCGTGGCGATTGCGGGCAGATCAAGATGCTGATTTATCGCTCTTTTCCCGGGTTGCGCAGCGAGTCGAGTGCAAATGCTGCTTGGTTACGCACAGGTTTATCCACAAATCGACCTGTTCCGGCGTTTCGCTCAGCGCACAGAACGGCTGATGTTGCTTTGCTGAGAGCGCAATGCTGGGTTGCCATTCAACTGCCAGCTATGTGAGTAAATCGACGTGCCCAACACAGGGCCTCTTTCCAAGCCTCTTGGCCAGCAACTTGACTGGCGCCGTCCTCACCAAGGCCTTGAGGCCCTGGGGCGGACCCTGGGGCGAACCCTGGCGCGGGCCTGGTCGCGGGCCTGCCTGGTCCGCAAGCTCAGCTATAACCCTGGGCCAAGGCCGCTGTTGACCCCGGAGATAGCACGCTTGCGACGGATTGCTGGCGAGCAGGAAATCTTGCGCTTTGACCAGCGACGGGCATTGCTCCAGCGCATTGTTGCGCGGGTGGTCGCGGGCCAAGCAGCGCCGCTCGATCAGGCCATGGCTTGGACCAAATTTCTGCAAGACCGCTTGGGGCACCCGCCCTTGGTGCCTCTGCTCGACAACGGTCAGGCGGTCTACGATCCGATTTGGCTGCTGCGCTATGGCCAGGCGCACTGCGGCCAGGCCAACCGTGTGTTGATCGACGGCCTTGAGACCCTGGGTATCGCTGGTCGTCTGGTCCAGGTTCGCGGCCACACCATTGCAGAGGCCAAAATTGACGGTGGCTGGGTTGCCTTGGACGCCAACGCCCTGTCAGACGGTCAGTTCTATCGCGACCGCAGTGGCAAGTTGTTGAGCGTTGCGGCGCTGTGGCGTGATCCAAGTTTGCTTCAGGGTTTGAAGATTGGACAAAAAGCCGAAGCGCAAATGATCGTCGGGATCAATGATGACATGTCGGGCAGCGCCAGCGCCCTTTGGTTCAGCCAGCCGCTCACGTATTACACGAAAACTGCACCGACAAGCGAGCTTGATAACGTCTACTACGGCTGGAACTATTACACCACCACCGGGCCTGAGGACGACGACTAGGTCGGACTGCAAGCCTAGTAGGAGAGGGCCACGCATCACTCCTGGAAAGGTGATTTTCATTTCCGCCGCCTTGGACTAGGTTGAGCGGCAGGCTGACGGGGTTGGCCTGCAAGCCCACTGGCTCCAAACAGAGAGATATCATGCTGCTGCGCATCGCGCCCTTGGGTGTGTTGATCCTCATGCTCTTGCCGATCGCAGGCGGCCTTTTGGGCACGCTGTTGCCCGCCTTTGGCTATTTGCCAGCACTGGGGGCCGATACCTTCAGCTTGGAGCCCTGGTCGCGGGCCATGACCTGGCCGGGGATGGGCAAAGCGCTGGGCCTTAGCCTCTGGACGGGAGTGATGGCGACGTTGGCCTCTTTCTTGTTGGCGCAGTTCGCCTTAGCCATGCTGATCGGCAGCCGTTGGTTGGCGCGCTTGTCCGCGCTGACCGCGCCGGTGATCGCCATTCCGCACGCTGCAATGGCGGTGGGGCTGGTGTTCCTGATCGCACCGAGCGGCTGGATTATGCGGCTCGTGTCACCTGAGCTCAGCGGGTTCCAGCGCCCGCCTGATTGGCTGATCATTGGCGATCCTTGGGGAATGAGCCTCATTCTGGGTCTGGTCATCAAAGAGCTGCCCTACCTTCTGTTCATGTGCTTGGCGGCCCTGAGCCAGATCCCAGGCGAGCGGTCGTTGATGGTGGCGCGTTCCTTGGGCCACTCGCGGCTGTCGGCCTGGTTCCGGGTGCTGTTACCGCAGCTCTATCCCCATTTGCGTTTGCCCTTGATGGCGGTGCTGGCTTTCTCCTTATCGGTGGTGGATATGGCGCTGATCTTGGGGCCCAACACGCCGCCAACCCTGGCCGTGCAGATTTTGCGCTGGTTTTCAGACCCTGATCTCAGCCTGCGCCTGCAAGCCTCGGCGGGGGCCAGTTTGCTTAGCCTCGTCATGCTGGCGGTTCTGCTGATCTGGCTGGCAGCTGAGCGCTTTATCATGCTGGGCGCGCGCGGTTTCCTGTCCTGGGGGCCTGCTCGCCCCAGTCGGCTGGCGGAGATCTTGGAGCGTTTGAGCGCCGCGCCCACTTGGTGCGCGCTCGCCTTGGGCCTGGCAGCCTTGGTGCCTTTGCTGGTTTGGAGCCTGGCACGGCGTTGGCGCTTTCCTGATGCTTGGCCCGCGCGTTGGTCTTTGGCGCGCTGGCACGGGCAGGCCGAGGCTTTGGGCAATGCTTGGGGCAATACGCTGATCCTGGCCAGTCTGGCGACCGGCTTGGCGCTGGTCTTGGTGGTCCTCAGCTTAGAAAAAGAAGCGCGCTATGGTCGGCGGTTGTCTGGGCAAGGCACGCAGCTCTTGAAGTATTTGCCCTTGTTGGTGCCGCAGACCAGCTTCCTGTTCGGCTTCCAAGTTCTGGCGCTGGCCGCTGGCATTTCCGACGGCCAAACGGGGCGCTGGGCTCTGGTGGTCTGGTCGCATCTGCTTTATGTCCTGCCTTACGGCTTCATCTCCTTGAGCTTGGCCTATCAACGCTTTGATCCACGCTTGGTGCAGACCGCGCAGAGCTTGGGGCGCGGGCCGTGGCAAATCTTCTGGTCGGTTAAGCTGCCACTGCTGAGCCCGGCAATCTGGGCTGCAGCGGCCATAGGCGTTGCGGTCAGCGTGACCCAATACTTGCCGACGGTCTTGCTGTCTGGGGGGCGGATCGAGACCCTGGCCACCGAGACGGTGGGGCGGTCGGCGGGCGGGGACCGGCGGGTGCTAGCGGTCTTCGCGCTCTGCCAGGCGGCGTTGCCCTTTGCAGCCCTGCTATTGGCGGGCGTCGCACCACGACTCATGTTCTGGAACCGCAAAGGGGTATGGTCTTGAACGACGATCACAGCACGCGCTTGGAGGTCCAAATCGACTGCCTGGCCCTGGGCGAGCAGGTCTTATTGCGCGAACTGTCCTTTTGCCTGACGGGCGGGCAATCGCTGAGCCTCATGGGACCCAGCGGCAGCGGCAAGTCGAGCATTTTGGCCTTTATCGCAGGCTTCTTGCCGCCTGCCTTTCGGGTCAAGGGGCAGGTCAAGCTCAATGGGCATGATATCAGCCGACTGCCGCCCGAGCGCCGCCGCATCGCGCTTATGTTCCAAGATCCGCTGCTGTTCGCTCACATGAGCGTGGGGGAAAACCTGCGCTTTGGCATGCCGCGCCACCTTGGGGGTGAGCAAAGGCGCCAATGTGTCGCTGACGCCCTGGTGGGGGCGGGACTGTCTGGCTTTGAGGCGCGCGATCCAGCCACCTTATCGGGCGGACAAAAGGCGCGGGTGGCTTTGTTGCGCGCGCTGGTGTCAGAGCCAGCGGCTCTGCTGCTCGACGAGCCATTTTCCAAGTTGGACACCGATTTGCGCCAGGCGTTTCGGGCCTTTGTCGTCGATGCCTGCCAGCAAGCGGGCGTCCCGGTGGTGCAAGTGACCCATGACCAGCAAGATGCGTTGGCGCTTGGCGGGCGCTGTATCGAACTCAAAGATCTGCAATCTAAGCGCTAGCGCGGCTGTGGGTGGCTTCACGGTCCAGGGTACCACTTGCGGCTCGAAAACGGGGGGTTGATCATCAACCTCGCTTCATGGCATAGTGCGCGCGCTTGCGAGTGAACAAGGAAAAGTCTATAAATTCAACGGCGTGTATCACGTGCCCTGAAGTTATACGACTGGGTCGTTCTCATGGGTTAAACAGGGAAGCAGTGCCTCGGCATGTATATGGCAACTACCTCCGGTATAAGAGTTTCGGTCAAACCCGTATTCTTGGCAGAGCACTCTTGTGCCGCCGATCAGCATTACGTGTGGCTCTATGATGTTGTGATCGACAATCAAGGCCAGCGCACCGTTCAGCTCATAACGCGCCATTGGAACATCTGCGATTCCAGTGGCAATCGCCAAGAAGTCTGCGGCCCGGGTGTCGTCGGCGAACAACCCGTATTGCGTCCTGGTGAGTCCTTTCGCTACCAGTCCGGCTGCCCTTTGCCGACCCCGTCGGGGATCATGGAAGGTCACTTTGAGATGCAGACTGACGCCGGTGAGTTGCTCAAAATTGCCATCCCAGCTTTCTCTCTTGACTCCCCTTTTGACAGCCTGGTGCTCAACTAGCGCTGCCCTACTTGGTGCGAAATCATTGGACGCGACCTAAGGCAGTGAATTAGAAGCAAATCTGTCTTGGTGCTTGCTCCAAGGACACGGGATTCGCTTTCCGCTGATCGTCTCGCTTGGGAGTCCGCCTGCATGGATTTGAAGCCTGTCTTATTCGTCGTTGGCGTCTTGCTGTGCCTGCTGTCCCTTGCCATGCTGCCGCCAGCATTTGCAGATTGGATCAGCGGACACAGCGTATTTGATTTCATCATCAGTGCCACAATGACCGGTTTCTTTGGCATAACCTTGGTCTTGGCCTGCTGGCGCGGCAAGTTCGAAATGAACCTGCGCCAGATCTTCTTAATGACCAACTGCCTCTGGCTTTCGATCGCCGGTTTTGGCGCGCTACCGTTCTTGGTCGCCGATATGGATATGAGCCTGGCGGATGCTTTCTTTGAAGCCATGTCGGGCATTACCACCACCGGATCGACCGTCATGACGGGCCTGGATGACACCTCGCACGGCATATTACTGTGGCGCGGGATCTTGCAGTGGTTCGGCGGTGTCGGTGTTGTCTTGATGGCCCTGTCGGTGCTGCCCATGCTCAACGTCGGCGGCATGCAAATGTTTAAGGCCGAGGGCTTTGAGCAGGCGGACAAGCCGCTGCCGCGCGCTGCCGAGATCGCGGCGTCGGTGGCTTTGATCTATGTCGGTCTGACTTTGCTGGGTATTGTCGCGTTCTATCTGACAGGAATGACGGCATTTGACGCTTTGATCCACGCCATGACCGCTTTGTCGACGGGGGGCTATTCGACCTCCGATGAATCGCTGGGCCATTGGGCCGAGCCTGGGGTGCAGGTGGTGGCCATCACCCTGATGATTTTGGGCTCGCTGCCCTTTGCGCTCTATATCTCCTACCTACGCAATGGCCTCAGCGGTTTGCATTTCGATGCTCAGAGCCGGGGGTTTTTGGTGCTGCTGGCGGTCTTGGTGTTGATTATGACCGGCTGGGTTTGGTTTAATTTGGATGTCAGCTTTTCCCACGCCCTCAGTTTGGCCGCCTTCAACGTCACCAGTATTATGACCGGTACGGGCTTCGCCTCGGCGGACTACAGCGCTTGGGGGCCCTTTGCCAACACCTTCTTTGTGGTCATCATGTTCTTTGGCGGCTGTGCGGGCTCGACAACCTGCGGGATAAAGATCTTCCGTCTCCAGGTCTTGCTGGCCGGCGCGCGCATGCAGTTGGCCCAGTTGCTGGAGCCGCGCGGCGTGTTCGTGGCCTCCTATGACGGGCGACGAGTTTCGGCTTCGGTCTTGCAGTCGGTGACCTACTTCTTTTTCCTGTTTATTCTGTCCTTTGCAGTGCTGGCCTTGGCGCTGGCCGCAACGGGGCTGGATTTCACCATTGCCATCAGCTCGGCGGCGACGGCGATTTGCAACGTTGGGCCAGGCATTGGGGAGGTGGTGGGGCCAGCGGGCAACTTCTCAAGCCTCAACGAGCCCGCCAAGTGGCTCATGGCCATCGGCATGCTGGTCGGGCGCCTTGAGGTCTTTTCTGTGATGATCTTGCTGTTACCGCGCTTTTGGCAGCCCTAGCGTCGAGTCCCCAGCCTTGAACGTTAGTGCCGAGGCGAATTGCGGCCTCGACCCGCGATAGCATCGCTCTAAATCAGCAGAATGCAGCTTATGCGCAGGCTGGGTCATGGTGGGTGTTGCAAGGCGCTCACAAGGGCGTGGTTGCGCTAGCAAGGGGTCGTAAGCTGATCTAAAACGGCCTCCTGACAAATCCTATGAGCCCGCCATGCGTTCCCTTGTTCAAATTGCTGTCAATCTGTTGGTCATCGCGCTGGTCGCGCTCGGCGGCTACGCCATTCTCAATATGTTCGAGCCCAAAGAGGGGCGGCGCTTTTCCATGCCGCGGTCTGAGAAAAGCTGGACGGTTGACGGTCAGCGCGCAGAGCCAGGCGACTACCGCGCGCGCCTCAGCGCCTACGGTCGCTTGCAGTCTGCACGGTCCTTGGCCGTGCGTGCGCCCCTATCGGGCACGGCGATGAGTTTGGGCGACGCCATGGCCAACGGCGGGCAGGTCGAACAGGGGGCTTTATTGGTCGAAATTGACCCGGTATCGCTGAACCGCCAGGTCGAGCAGATCAAGACTCAATTGGCCGAGCTGGATGCACAAATCGCAGAGGCAGGTCTCAATTTGCGCCTTCTCAAGGGCCAGCTTGAGCGCGACCGTGCTCAATTGACTTTGGCGCAAAACGAGGAAGCCCGTTCGGCGGAGTTGGTCGAGCAAGGCTTTGCCACCACGACGCAACTGGATCAGGCGCGGCGCTCGGCGCTGAGTGCGGAGCAAGCCGTGTTCCAGCGTGAGCAGGCCATCGAGCAAGCCCAGTCGCGCAGCTTGCAATTGCAGCAGTCCAAATTGCGCCTAACCTCGCAGCGCGATGAGGCTTTGGACCGCGCACAGGACAGCCGTATCTTGGCGCCCATGGCGGGAGTTTTGAGCGAAGTTGCCGTGGCGCAGGGCGAGGAAATCAACGCCAACGCGGTGTTGGCCCGCTTGCAGAGTGTGCGTGACCTGGAAGTGGAATTTGAGCTGTCCGAACGTGACTTTGCGCGCTTTATCGACCCCGCCACTGGCCGCAATCTTTTGGTTGGCTCAACGGCCAGCGTGGCCTGGAGCCCAGGCCCCACGCCTTTGACCTTTGACGCGACTGTTGAACGCTTTGCGCCTGCCTTGAACCAGCAAACTGCGGGTGTCTTGGTTTTTGCCAGCTTGCAACTCGCGCCAGAGCAGGCTAGCCCACCGCTGGCGGCCTTTGTGGAAGTGACCTTGATGGACCGCCCTTACCAAAACGTACTGCAATTGCCGCAATCGGCTCTGCATGCGGGCTCGCGGGTGTTTGAGATTGGTCGCGATCGGCGGCTGATCGGCCACGAGGCGGTGCGGCTGCGCGATGAGGGGTCGACCGTGGTGCTGCGGGTTCAGGGCTTGCCCGAGGGCGCTTGCTTGATGACCACCAATCTGCCGGTGGCAGGCGATGGGGTGAAGGTCGCCATGGTGGGTGATCCCGCGCCGCGCGCCTTAGGAGCTGGCGGCAGACCAGGGGGACGCCCTGGGACCAGACCCGAAGGTAGTCCAGGAGGTAGACCGGGAGGTAGACCAGGGAGCGCAGCAGGTGGCGCGCAAGCCGCCGATCAAAGTGCGGAGCAGAGCGCGCCGCAAGGTGATGGATCGAGCATACGGGGGCAAGCCAACAGCGGCCCCGACAAGCCGGGTGGTCGGCCCAAACCGCAAGATTTGGGCGATCCTTGCGACCACCTAACCGCGCAGCCGTCTGATTCCGCTCAAGGCGATGCGATGAAGAAAGGCCAGCGTCGCCAGGGCCAGGAACGCCAGGGCCAGGAACGCCAGGGCCAGGAACGCCAGGGCCAGGAACGCCAGAGCCAGGAACGCCAGGGCCAGCGTCGCCAGGGTGAGGGACGCCAGGGTGAGGGACGCCAGGGTGAGGGACGCAAAGGCCAGCCACAGAGCGGCGCCCAGACCCCGGCCCCAAAAGAAGCGGCGTCGCATGACTAGAGCGCTGCGGGCTGCCGGCGATGACCGGCGGTGCGAGCAGCGATGAGGAGAGCGCCATGAGCGATCACAAGACCCCAAATCAGCACGAACCATCGGGCAGCGACAAACCTGGATCGCGCGAAGCCTTTAAGCAGGTCGTAGACCAGGCCATCGCGCACGCCAGCCATCGCGGCGGCCTGTTGGGCGGCCTGGCGCGCCACCGCACCGCAGCGAATTTGCTGATGGTCTTGCTGCTCATGGCGGGTATCTGGGCGGTGTCGCGGATCCAAACCCAGTTTTTCCCCGACGCCTCGCGCGACCTTATCCGCGTGTCGGTGGCCTGGTCGGGTGCGACCGCCGACGACATCGACCGCGGCATCGTCGATTTGCTGGAGCCGCAGTTACGCTTTTTGGACAAGGTGGAGACCATCAGTTCCAGCTCCTCGACCGGTTCGGCGCGCATCTCGCTGTTCTACGAGCCCGGCACCGACATGCAACAAGCGCTGTCTGAAGTGGAGACAGCGCTGTCGCAAGCAGGCAATCTGCCAGACGGCGCAGAGGAGCCGCGCGCCAGCCAAGCGGTGCGCTTTGAGACCATCTCTCGGCTGGTCCTGTCCGGTCCTTATAGCGAGGCAGCCTTGCAGCAGTGGGCCGTTGACCTGCGCGACGACTTGCTGAGCGCGGGCATCGACCGCGTGAGCCTGCGCGGTGTGCGCGAGCAACAGATCGTCGCCGAGGTCTCAAACTATACGCTGCGCAAGCTGGGGCTGACCCTGGATCAGGTGGCCCAACAGGTGCGCGCGGCCTCCAGCGACATCCCTGCCGGTGAGATTGGTGACGGCCGCTCCTTGGTGCGCTCTTTGGGACGCATTCAGGGGGCACGCGATCTGCGAGAGATTGAGATCGTCTCGCAAAGCTCGGGCGCTAAGATCACCTTGGGCGAGCTGGCGCAGGTTAGCCAGATCTATGATCCCGACCAGCCGCAGTTGTTCCGCGACGGCAACCCAGCGGTGGAGCTGCAAATTCAGCGCTCGCTGACTGCGGACTCGCTGAAGTCGGCGGCCATCGTTGATAAGAAACTGGCCGAATGGCAAGCCAGTGCGCCCGAAACGCTCAAGGTCGAGCAGTACTCCAAGCAGACCGACTACCTGCGCGCGCGGATCGGCTTGCTGTTGAAGAACGGCGTTGGCGGCATGCTGTTGGTGCTGATCGTGCTGTTCGTCTTTATGAACACCCGTAGCGCCATATGGGTCGCGGCGGGCATTCCCACGGCACTGTTGGTCACGGTGGCGATCATGCTGATGATGAACCTAACCATCAATATGATCTCGGTCTTCGCCATGCTGCTGACCTTAGGCATTATCGTCGATGACGCCATCGTGGTTTCAGAGCACTCGGAGACGCTGTTTCGCCGCGGGGCCAGCGCCGAGGAAGCCGCAATCGGTGGGGCCAAGCGCATGTTCTTTCCCGTGCTGTCGTCTTCGCTGACGACGGTGGCGGCCTTTGCGCCCTTGCTGCTGATCGGCGGCTTTATGGGGCGCTTCATGGCCGACATCCCTATCGTGGTCTCTATCGTAATTGTCGCCTCTTTGATCGAGTGCTTCTTGGTGCTGCCTGGCCATATGCGCCACGCCCTGGGAGCGCTGGAGAAGGGCGAAAAACGCCCGACGGCGCTGCGCGCGGGTATCGATGACGGCTTTCGGTTCTTCCGCGAACGCATGTTCCGGCCGGTGGTAGCGCTGGCGGTCAGGCTGCGCTATGGCGTCGTGGCCCTGACGGTGCTCAGCCTGGTTTGGTCGGTCGCCATGGTCACCAGCGGCACCCTTCCTTTCACCTTCTTTTCAGTCCCCGACGGTGAGCGGGTGCGTCAGGAAGTGCGCATGGTGGCGGGAGCCTCGAGGGAGCAAACCGCAACCATGGTTAGAGAAATGGAGCGCGCCTTTTGGGTGGCCATGGACAAGGTCATGACCGATAAGCCTAGCGATCCGGCCTTCGTCGAACAGCGCAGCCAGCAGGGTTTGCACCCGGCTGTGGACATGATGCTAGCCGAGATCGAAGGGTCCGGTTCGGGCAATATCGCCGCCGAACTGGTGCCCGCAGATCAACGCGGTTTTTCCAACCGCGATCTGGTGCGAGTCTGGACGCAAGAAATCAAGCGCGTTGGCGCAGTGGAATCGCTGGTCACTCGGCGAGGACGCTTTGGCGGCTCGGCAACCGATATCGACTTTGAGATCATTGGCTCAGACATCGAGCGGCTGAAAGAGGTGTCTTTGCAGGTTCAAGGCTTGATGGCCCAAGTGCCTGGCCTTGAGGCCATCCAGGACGATTTGCCCTATGGCACGCCTGAGAAAATCATCCGCCTCAACCGCCAGGGCCGCGCGCTGGGCCTGTCACTGGAGCAGGTGGGCCGCCAACTGCGCAGCGCCATTGAGGGCGTGGAGGTCGAGCGGCTGCAACGCGGCGACCAAGAAACCCCGGTCATTTTGCGGCTGTCGTCTAGCGACGCCCAAAACCTGGCGCTGGGCGAGGTGACCATTTCCAACAATGGCGGGGACTTGCTGCGGCTCAGCGATATCGCCAGCATCGAGGACAAGGTGGGGCTGTCGCAGATCCTGCGCGAGGACGGCCAGCGCCTGATCTCAGTCACCGCCGATCTGGTGGACGAAGAGGGCGACGCCAACGCTGCGATTGAGCAGCTCAAGACGCGTGGCATTGGCGCACTGGTCGAGCGCGCGGGCCTGAAGTGGCGCTTCGCGGGCGAGGCCGAGGAGCAGCGCGAGGCCTTCAGCGATTTTCGCACCGCAGTGGCGGTGGCTCTGGTCACCATGTACGTCGTTCTGGCCTGGGTATTTGGCTCCTACAGTCAGCCAATAATCGTCATGCTGTCTATTCCCTTTGGCTTCGTCGGCGCGGTTGCTGGGCTCTATTGGCTGGGCTATCCGCTGTCCTTCTTGGCGCTAATTGCTTTGGCTGGACTGTCGGGCATTATCGTCAATGACTCCATCATTCTGGTCTCGACCATCAACGAGCTGAAGGCCCGCATGCCGGTCTATAAGGCCATCGTTGAGGGCTCGACCGAGCGCCTGCGGGCGGTTTTGCTCACCACCACGACCACCATGGGCGGTCTGGCACCCATGCTGTTTGAGACCAGCCGCCAGGCCAAGTTCTTGATCCCGATGGCGGTGGTGATCGTCTTTGGCTTGGCCTTCGCAACCCTGGTGGTGCTGGTGTTCGTGCCGGCTCTGCTGGCGATCTTTGAGGATGTCGGGCGGATGCTGCGGCGGGTGTTTGGCTGGGGTCGGCGCGCCCGCGGGCCTGAGGCTGTGCAACCGGGCGAATAGGGGCCTGTGGTGCTTGAGCGCGATTGGCAAAGCCGAGCCTGGCTGCTAGACAGGCGGCCAGCACCCCCAAGCCCGCTCTGGACCGCAAGAGGCCTGCCCATGTCTTCGTTGATCGTTATCCCCGCCCGCTACGGCTCAACCCGCCTGCCGGGCAAGCCCCTGCTGCCTATCAAGGGCATCGCCATGTTGGAGCGCGTGGTCAATAAAGCCCGCCAGGCGACAGCCAGCGCAGGCGGCTCGGTCAGCTTGCTGGTGGCGACCGACGACAGCCGCATCCAAGACTTTTGCCAGGCCAAGGGCTACCCGGTGGTCATGACCGACAGTGATTTGCCGTCCGGCTCGGATCGCTGTTTGGCGGCCTGTCAGGCCTGGGGCGGGCAGGCGGATTTCATTTTGAACCTTCAGGGCGACGCACCCTTTACCCCCGCCAGCTATATCGCAGCCATGCTGCAAGCTGCCGAGCAGCACCGCCAAGCGGACATCCTTACCCCGGTCATTCCGCAGAGCTGGCAAGCGTTGGACGGACTGCGAGCCTCCAAAGCCAAGCCGGGCCAGGCCTTCAGCGGCACCACTTGCGTAGCCGATCAAAGCGGCCGCGCCTTTTGGTTCTCAAAGGTGATCTTGCCGGCGCTGCGCAAAGAGGACAAGCTGCGTGCGGCGGGGCCTCTGTCGCCCGTCTTGCGCCACGTGGGGCTGTATGGCTACCGCCGCGCAGCCCTGGAGCGCTTCGTTGCTGCGGGTGAAAGCCACTATGAAGCGCTGGAAGGGCTGGAGCAACTACGCGCGCTCGAGCTGGGCATGCACATTCAGGTGGTCCGGGTTGAGGCCGCACGCCTGTCGATGTCGGGCGTCGATACCGCCGAGGACTTGAAGCAGGCGGAAGCCTTGATCAATCAAGAGGGCGATGATTTCGACCCGAATTTTGTGTGAAGGGCTGAGTTATGAGCGATAAGCGGCTGTTTGTGATCCGGCACGGCAACACCTTTGATGCGGGCGATGTGATCCGCCGCGTGGGTGGGGGCACAGATCTGCCGCTGTCACGCTCTGGACAGGTGCAGGCTGCGGATCTGGGGCGCTATTTTGCCGATCAAGGCATCAGACCCGACCTGATTTTGGTCTCACCGCTGAAGCGGACTCAACAGACCGCTGACGCGCTGATCGCCGCCCAGCCGGATTTGCCCGCCTGGCAGATCGAGCCGCGACTGAACGAATTGGACTATGGCTCCGATGAGGGCTTGCCGGAGGACGAGGTGGTGGCGCGCTTGGGCGCGGATGCGCTGGAAGCCTGGGACCGCTACGCGCAGGTGCCGGACGGCTGGCGCATCGACCCGGCGGCGTTGGTCATGGATTGGAGCCTGCTGCTGGAGGCGCTGCGCCAAAGCCCGGCCCAGACGATTGTTCTGGTGACCAGCAACGGCACGGCGCGCTTTATCTTGCCGCTGTGCGAAGGCGCGCAGGTCGAGAGCATCAAGCTGAAGACGGCGGCCTTTTGTGAGCTGGCGCTGCCTGAACAGGACCGCCCGCGCATTTTGACTTGGAACCAGCGCGCGCCTAAGGATTGAGCCGCACTGTCGCTAACCGTGGCTAGAGCGTCGGGCGATTAGCCTGAATCTGTTTTTGGGGTTCCCTTTTTGTTTGATTTGTGATTCTCCCTCCTTGGAGGTGGATCATGGGCAAACCCTTATCGGCGGATTTACGCGAGCGCATTGT
>JAUIBT010000001.1 GCA_030428255.1 Alphaproteobacteria bacterium
ATGCGCTCGCGTAAATCCGCCGATAAGGGTTTGCCCATGATCCACCTCCAAGGAGGGAGAATCACAAATCAAACAAAAAGGGAACCCCAAAAACAGATTCAGGCTAATCGCCCGACGCTCTAGGCTTCACTGGCCGGAACGATATAACTGGCGATGATCTTCTTCTCACCACTGACGTCAAAGCGCACCACTAACTTATCCTGGTCAGCCGAGATTACGTCGCCATAGCCGAATTTTTGGTGAAAGACTCGCTCGCCGACCTGATAGGCCCGCGTCACCCGCACCGCTTGGCTGGGCTGCATGTCGCTGGCGCTGCCGCGAATGATCTTGCCTTGTCGCCGACGTTCTTGGGCGCGCTTCCAGCCGGGGCTCTCGTAGCCAAAGCCGCGATCTGCGCCAGGGGTCTGTCGATCTGCGGCCCCGCCCCAGGAGCCAGTCCAGTTCGCGCCAAAGCCGCTTGATGGCGCTTGGAAGCCCTGATCTTGATGCAGCCAGTTGCTGCCCCAGCTTGAGGCCGTGCTAACCAGCTCCAACTGATCCTGCGGCAGCTCCTCCAAGAACTGCGAGGGCAGCGCATCGGTGTACTGTCCGTGAATGCGCCGTCGCCCGGCATAGCTGATATAGAGCTGTTTGCGCGCACGTGTGATGCCGACGTAGGCCAAGCGGCGTTCTTCTTCCAAACCCTTTTGACCCTCCGCGTCCATGGCGCGCTGGTTGGGGAACTGGCCTTGCTCCCAGCCTGGTAAAAAGACCAAATCGAATTCCAAACCCTTGGCCGCGTGCAGCGTCATGATCGAGATCATGTCGCTGGTCTGATCCTCAAGACCTTCCATGACCAGCGCCACGTGCTCCAGGAAGCCCGCCAACGAGTCAAAACTGGCCATGGCCGAGATCAGCTCCTTGAGGTTCTCCAAACGGCCTGGCGCTTCAGGCGAGCGGTCCAAGCGCCACATCTCGGTATAACCGCTCTCGTCCAAGATGATCTCAGCCAATTCCGGGTGCGGGGTTGAGCTGACCATGGAGCGCCAGCGTTCAAAATCGCCTGACAGCACATGTAGCGACTTGCGCGCCTTGCCGCTCAATTCATCGGTGGTTAGCAGGCGCTCGACGACGCCGGTCAGCGGCAGGTTCAAGTGCCGCTGTGCTAAGTAGAGGTTTTGCACCGTGGTCGGTCCAATTCCGCGCTTTGGGACGTTGACGATGCGCTCAAAGGCCAGATCGTCGGCGGGCTGAGCCACCACGCGCAAATAGGCCAGGGCATCGCGGATCTCGCGCCGCTCATAAAAGCGCGGTCCGCCCACTACGCGGTAGGGAATGCCGACGGTCACAAAGCGCTCTTCTAAGCCCCTCATCATGGCCGACGAGCGCACCAGCACGGCCATGTTATGCAGGCGCATGCCCTTGGCTTGCTGGCTCTCGATGGTGTCGCCGATCTGGCGGGCCTCTTCGTCGCCGTCCCAATAGCCGCGCACCTGCAGCTTGTCGCTGCTCTGGTCTTGGGTCCACAGCGTCTTGCCCAAGCGCCCCTCGTTGTGCGCGATCAAGCCCGAGGCGGCCGCCAAGATGGTCGAGGTCGAGCGATAGTTTTGCTCCAGGCGAATGACCTTCGCGCCCGGAAAGTCCTTTTCAAACCTCAGGATGTTGCCGACTTCTGCGCCGCGCCAACCATAGATAGATTGATCGTCGTCGCCCACGCAGCAGATATTCTTACGTTTTTGCGCCAGCAGCCGCAGCCAAAGGTACTGAGCGACGTTCGTATCCTGATACTCATCGACCAGCATGAATGCAAAGCGGTCTTGGTAGTCGGCAAGGATATCCGGCTCCTGAGTAAAGAGCGTCAGACAGTGCAACAGCAGGTCGCCGAAATCACAGGCGTTCAACGTTTGCAGCCGGGTTTGGTAGGTCTGATAAATATCCAGCAAGCGGCCATTGGCAAAGTCGCTGACCTCGCTGGTCGGAACCTTTTCGGGTACCAAGCCCTTGTCCTTCCAACGGCTTATCAGACTGTGGGTTGCGCGCGCGTTCCATCGCTTTTCGTCCAGATCCATGGCGCGCATGATCTGCTTGATCAGCCGCAACTGGTCGTCGTCGTCTAGAATCGAAAAGTTGGATTTCAGCCCCACCGCTGCCGCGTGCCGCCGCAATATCCGCGTACAAAGAGCGTGGAAGGTGCCAACCCACCAGCCGTCGGTCGGCTGGCCGATCATGGCCTCGATCCGCTCGCGCATCTCTTTGGCGGCCTTGTTGGTGAAGGTCACCGCCAGGATTTGGCCGGGCCGAGCCTGGCCAGTTAGCAACAAGTGGGCAATGCGCGTGGTCAGCGCGCGCGTCTTGCCGGTCCCCGCACCAGCCAGCATCAAAACGGGGCCCTGGCTGGTCAGCACGGCCTCTCGTTGGGGTTCGTTCAAGCCCGCAAGCCATGGGAATTGAGCCGTCAGCACCTCGCTGTTCGCCGCCGCAGCGGGTTCCAAAGGGCTGGCCAAGGCGAAGCTTGCCGGGACTGAGCAAAGATCAAGGAATCGTTTCATAGGCTCTAGATAGTGGGTCTTGCCGCTCGGGTTAAGCCTGAGTTTCCAGTCTGCGGAATAGAGCCCTGTGCTTGGGGGTAACTTGCCAAATGCTGCGACAGTTTGGCCTTGCCAAGGCCTGGCAATTGGGACAGGCTCCCGGCCAACTAGAAGAGACATAACCAGGGACATACTGTGCGAAACAGCATTGAATTTTACTATGGCGGCCGCAGCCACCGACTCGCTGATGTTGCCCCGACCGACATGCTGCTGACGTGGCTACGCGATGGCCAGCTTGCTCGCGGTACCAAAGAGGGATGCAACGAAGGTGATTGCGGCGCTTGCAGTCTGGTCATCGCGCGTTTGCTGCCAGACGGTGCGATGGATGTGCAGCCGGTCAATGCTTGCATCATGCCGCTGGCCAATTTGGACGGCGCGGCCCTTTTCACCGTCGAGGACTTTGCGTCGCCCGACGCACTTCACCCAATCCAAGACGCCGTGGTGCGCGAGCACGGCAGCCAATGCGGCTTTTGCACCCCTGGCTTTATCGCCGCCATGGTTGCGGGTCAAATCGCCGGCGTTCCTCACAGCGCCGAGGTACAAATCGCTGGCAATCTTTGCCGCTGTACCGGCTATGGCGGCCTGATCCGGGCCTTTGAGCAGGAGCGCGACACCCCCCAGCCACCCGCCTTTCAAGCCAAGCTCGAGGCAGCCAAAGCCTGGATGAACAATGCTGAGCGCGGTGGCTTTGTCCTGGAGACCAGCGCCGGAAGCGTCTTCGCGCCTGCCGACCTGGAGAGTTTTGCTGCTCTGCGCCAACAGCACCCCGACGCATTGATCGTTGCCGGAGCCACAGATGTGGGCCTGTGGATGACCAAAGGGCTCAAACAGCCACCCAAGCTACTTCTCACCGGCTATGTCACCGAGTTGCACGCCCTTGAGCAAGACGAGGCTCATTTCACCTTTGGCGCGGCCCTGCCCTACAGCCGGGTTGGCCAACACCTGTTGCAAGACTACCCTGAAGCGCAGGCCTGGTTTGATCGCTTGGGTTCGGTGCAAGTGCGCGCCTCGGGCACTTTGGGCGGCAATATTGCCAACGGGTCGCCGATTGGAGATGGCCCGCCCTTGATGATCGCCTTGGGTGCGCGCCTGCGCTTGCGCCGAGGCTCTGACACCCGCGAGCTGGCGCTAGAGGACTACTTCATCGCCTACGGCAAGCAGGATTTGGCCGCCGATGAATTCGTCGAGGCTGTGATTGTACCGCGCCGTCAGCAGGGCCAACGCCTGATGGTCGAGAAAGTCTCGCGCCGTGTTGATCAGGACATCACTGCCGTTCTTGGAGCTTTCAGCCAAAGCGCGGACGGCAGCTTGCGACTGGCCTTTGGCGGCATGGCGGCGACGCCCAAGCTGGCCAAGACCGTTATGGCCTCGCGCAATCCTGCCGACATCGGGCAAGACTTCGAGCCCCTAAGCGACCTGCGCGCCAGCAAAGACTATCGGCTTCGGGTTGCCGAAAACCTGTTGCGCCATTTCCTAAACGCTGAACAGGAGGCCGCAGCATGAACCAGGCAGACATTCGCCGCGCGCCGCGTGAAACCGCCAGTCCCCTCGGAAAAGCTCTGACCCACGAGTCCGCTGCCCTGCACGTCACGGGACGCGCGATCTATTGCGACGACATTGGCGAGCCAGCGGGCTGCTTGCACGCCGCCATGGGCCTCGGCCCCGCCTACCCCGCCCGCATTACCGCCATGGACCTGGACGCTGTTCGCAGCGCACCCGGTGTACGCGGCGTCTATACCGCTGGCGATATCCCGGGCGAGAACAACGCGGGTTCAGTGATCCATGACGAACCTTTGCTGGCGACCGACGAGACCCGCTATGCCCAGCAACCCTTGTTCGTCGTGGTGGCTGATCAACGCGACCAAGCTCGCCGCGCCGCACGCCTGGCCAAGATCGAGGCCGAAGAACTGCCAGCGCAGGTCACTTTCGATCAGATCGCCGAGGCCGCGACCGAAGTCTGCCCGCCGCTGGAGATCGTCACGGGCAGTCCCGCCGACGCACTCAACAAGGCTCCCCACCGGCTTGAAGGGCGCATCGACATCGGCGGTCAAGAGCACATGTACCTTGAAGGACAGATTGCTCTGGCCCTACCCTCGCCCGACGGGTTGCGTGTGGTTTCCTCGACCCAGCATCCAACCGAGGTGCAAGAGATGCTCTGCCATTTGCTGGAGTTGGATTCAGCCGAAGTGACGGTTGAGGTGCGTCGCATGGGCGGAGGCTTTGGCGGCAAAGAGAGCCAGGCTGCCCACACCGCGATGATGGCGGCTCTGGCGGCGCACCATCTAGATCGCCCGGTCAAGCTACGCCTGGACCGCGACGACGACATGGTTACGACCGGCAAGCGTCACGACTTCCGCGTGGACTACGCGCTGGGCTACGACGAGCGGGGCCGCATTTTGGCAGCAACTTTTGACCTTGATGCGCGCTGTGGCCATTCGGCCGACCTCTCAGCTGCCGTTTGTGATCGCGCGGCCTTCCACTCGGATAACGCCTATTTCTTGCCGGAGCATCGCATCACCTCTCGGCGCTTGAAGTCCAACACCGTCTCCAACACCGCCTATCGCGGTTTTGGCGGCCCGCAAGGCATGGTGGCCATCGAGCGCGCCATTGACCAAATCGCTGCCAAGCTGGGCAAAGACCCCTTGGATTTGCGCTATGAGAACCTCTATGGCCGCCACGGCGATGTGGCACCCTATGGCATGCAGGTGCAAGAGCGGGTGCTGGAGCCCTTGATGCGCCAGCTTGAGGCTTCGTCTGACTATCGCGCGCGCCGCGCCGATGTCGACGCGCACAACGCCACGGGCGGTCGCTACCGTCGCGGTATCGCGCTGACGCCGGTAAAGTTTGGTATCAGCTTTACCATCTCTGTGCTGAACCAAGCGGGGGCTTTGCTCAATATCTATAAGGATGGCTCGATCCTGTTGAACCACGGCGGCACGGAAATGGGCCAGGGGCTTTACTTAAAGGTCGCGCAAGTGGTGGCCCACCAATTCGGCCTGCCAATCGATGCCGTAAAGGTCTCGGCGACGCGCACCGACAAGGTGCCCAACACCTCGCCAACCGCTGCCTCGTCTGGCACCGATCTGAACGGCATGGCAGCCCTGGCGGCCTGCAAAACGCTCAAAGATCGCATAACCAAATTCTTGCAACAGAAGTTCGACACTGACGCCCTGCCCATCTTCAAGGATGGCCGGGTCTACATCGGCTTCAACCAAATGAGCTTTAGCGAGCTGGCACACGCGGCTTGGTTTGCCCGCATACCTCTGAGCGCGACAGGTCACTACGCAACCCCCGGCATCGGCTGGGACCAAGCCACCGGCAAGGGCCGCCCCTTCTTCTACTTCGCCCACGGTGCGGCGGTGTCAGAGGTCGAGGTGGACACGCTGACTGGCTCCAACCGGGTGGTGCGGGCCGACCTGCTGCACGATGTCGGCCAATCAATCAACCCCGCGCTGGACCTGGGTCAAATCGAGGGCGCCTATATCCAAGGCATGGGCTGGCTGACCATGGAGGAGTTGGTTTTCGACGCCAAAGGACGCCTGCTGACGCACGCACCCAGCACCTACAAGATCCCGACCGCCAGTGACCGGCCCGATGTCATGAACATCGAACTCTTCGCCAACAAGAACCCTGAGGCCACAGTCTACCGCTCCAAGGCGGTCGGCGAGCCGCCCTTTATGTTGGCCATCTCGGTGCACTCGGCTTTGGCGCACGCCATCTCTGGTCTGGGTGGCGCGGGCTATTGGCCAGAGCTGAACGCCCCTGCCACAGCCGAAGAGGTGTTGCGATGCCTGGATTTGGCACGCCAAAGCCGATGATCGACGCGCCCGCCGAACCCTGGATTGAGATCGAAATCCTAGAGGCTTGGGGCTCGACACCGCGCGCGGCGGGCACCAGCATGTGGGTCAGCGAGGCCACCAGTCGGGGCAGCATCGGTGGTGGCCGACTGGAATGGCTAGCCATGCAACACGCCCGCCGTTTGCTGGAGGGCGAGGAGCTGCCCAGCCAGCTCGATTTACCGCTGGGCCCCACGACCCAGCAATGCTGTGGCGGCTTTGTTCGCTTGGGCTTTCAGCCGCGCGCAGCCCTTCGCGAGCAACATACGAACGAAAGTCCACTGGTCTATCTGCACGGCCAGGGCCACGTGGGCCAAGCCGCCGCCCAAGCGCTCGCGCCACTGCCGTTTCGCCTACTGCGCGTCGATCAGCGCCCGGACTTTCCAGCCGACCTGCGCGCGCATGAGGCCGCCATTGGCGCGGCCCCACTTGAGGCCTGGCACATCATCATGACCCACGATCACGCCCTGGATTTGGCCATCTGCGCCCAACTGCTGGAGCGCGGCCAGACCGGTCACATGGGCCTCATCGGCTCGCAGACCAAACGCGCGCGCTTCTTCAAGCAATTGCGCTTGCGCGGGCTTGATCCCAGCACCATCGTCTGCCCCATCGGCCTGGCCGGTATCCGGGGCAAAGAGCCTGAAATCATCGCCGCTTCCCTGGCCGCAGAGCTGTTGGCTTTGCGCTCAGCCCTCATGCTAAGATCGCAGCCCCAGGCCCGCGAGGCATAGACGAACCCGAACCGCAAGGAGCCAAGACCATGACCACTGACGCCTACATCGCAGGCCTGCCCAAGGTCGAGCTGCACCTGCATATCGAGGGCAGCTTTGAACCCGCGCTCATGTTCGACATCGCCAAGCGCAACGGCATTGCCCTGCCCTATGACTCGGTTGAAGCCCTGCAGGCGGCCTATAATTTTCAGGATTTGCAAAGCTTTCTCGATCTCTACTACCAGGGCATGAACGTCCTTCAGACCGAGCAGGACTATTTCGATTTAACCTGGGCCTATCTAACCAAAATGGCTGCCGAAAACGTGCAACACGTGGAGATTTTCTGGGACCCCCAAGGCCACACCGATCGCGGCGTCGCCTTTGAAGTGCCCTTGCACGGGATCAAAGCCGCACTGAAGAAAGCCGAAGCCGAACTTGGCATCAGTCACCAGCTCATCATGAGCTTCTTGCGCCACCTGAGCGAGGAGCAAGGTTTTGCGACCTTGGAGCAAGCTCTGCCGCATCGTGATGCTTTCATCGGTGTTGGCCTGGACAGCTCGGAAGTCGGCAATCCACCTGAGAAGTTCGAGCGCCTGTTTGATCGCTGCCGCGCTGAGGGCTTCAAGCTCATGGCCCACGCGGGCGAAGAAGGCCCACCTGCCTATGTGCGCGGCGCGATTGACACGCTGAAAGTGGACCGTATCGACCATGGCAATCACTGCCTGGACGATCCCGAGTTGGCCCGGCGGGTCGCCGACCTGGGCCTCTGCCTGACCGTCTGTCCCCAGTCGAATATGCGGCTGAAGAATTGCTTGGATATCCGCCAGCACCCGATCCGGGCCATGCTGGATCTGGGTATAGCGGCCTGCGTGAATTCTGACGATCCGGCCTATTTCGGCGGCTACATGAACCAGAACTATCAGCTCATACAAGACGGTCTGGGCCTGAGCCGTGCTGAGATCGGCACCCTGGCACGCAACGGCATCACCGGCAGTTTCGCCTCGCCCGCTCGCAAAGCCGAGTTGATGGCCAACCTTGAGGCCTACGAAGCAGAAGCGCCCAAGGCATGACCGGCCCGCGCTTATGGATCAAGAACCCGATCGCGGTTTTCGCTGATCAGGACGGCAGCGCCGACGCGGGCCTGGTGGTTCAGGGCAGCTGCATTGTCGAGCTGGTCGCCGCTGGCAAAACGCCTGTGCACGACGCGATCTTTGATGCCAGCGGTCTGGTGGTGCTGCCGGGGCTGATCAACACCCACCACCACATGTACCAGACCTTGACCCGTGCGCTCCCCGGCGCGGTGGATAAGGAGCTGTTCGCCTGGCTGCAACACCTCTACCCCATCTGGGCGGGTCTGGAGCCCGAAATGGTCAGCGTTTCCAGCGAACTGGCCATGGCAGAGCTACTGCTATCCGGCTGCACCACGACGACGGACCACCACTATGTGTTCCCTCATGGCCACGAGGACGCCATCGACCGGCAGGTCGAGGCCGCACGACGACTGGGCATGCGAGTGGTGTTGACGCGCGGCTCCATGAGCCTGTCGGTTGAGGATGGAGGCCTGCCGCCCAAATCGGTCGTGCAAAGTGAAGACGCAATCATGGCCGATTCTGAGCGGCTGATCGCGCGCCACCATCAGCGCGAGACCGGAGCTATGGTGCAAATCGCGCTCGCGCCTTGTTCGCCCTTCTCTGTCACGCGCCAATTGATGAAAGATGCCGCCGAGTTGGCCAAGCGCGACGGCGTCTTGCTGCACACCCACTTGGCCGAGACCGAAGACGAGAATCGGTTCTGTCAGGAGGTCTTTGGCTGCCGTCCCCTAGATTACGTGGAAGACTGCGGCTGGCTGGAGACCAAGTCTTGGTTTGCGCACGGGGTCCACTTCAACCCTGATGAATGGCAACGCATGGCCAAGGCCGATGCGGGCGTGTCGTCCTGCTCTTGTTCCAACATGCACCTAGCCAGCGGCGCTTGCCCTGTGTGCGAGATGGAACAAGCGGGCGTGACGGTGGGGCTGGGCGTTGATGGCTCAGCGTCCAACGACGCCTCCAACATGATGCAAGAGCTGCGCCAGGCTTGGTTGTTGCAACGCCTGAAATACGGCTCGGCAGCGGTGTCTTGGCGCGATGCGATCCGCTGGGGGACGCAGGGATCGGCGGCGCTGCTCGGTCGCTCGGAGCTGGGCAAGATCGCGGTTGGCATGCAAGCTGACCTGGCGCTATTTGCGCTTGACGAGCCACGCTTTTCGGGCGCAGGCGATCCGCTCGCTGCGCTGGTGGTCTGTGGCGCACACCGGGCTGAGGCAGTCATGGTGGCGGGGCAATGGCGGGTGCAAAACGGCCAGCTCACAGGCCAAGACCTGCGGCAGATCATGGCACGCCACGCTCAGGCGGCCAGGCGCTTGCAGGCTCGCGCCTAGAGCTAAGCGACGGCTCCGCCTCTCACATGCGCCGAAGCATTTTGAAGGTGAGCAGAAAGACGCCCTGGGCTAGTGCGTCCAGCGCAGCAACCGTTTGTTGTCGAAATTGTCCGCATAAGCCTTGGGCTTAATCCGGCGCTGCTGCTCATCTTCCAGGGCATAGATATAGCCCTTGGATTGCGCATAGGCGATGGCCGCCTCTTTGCTATCGAACTGCAGTCGTGTTTGGCTCAATGTATCGGACGACGAGACCCAGCCCATCAGTGGCTCGACATGGCGCGGGGCCTGGGGTTCAAATTCAACGACCCACACTCCAGCCTTGCCGCGGCCTGACTGCATGGTGTTCTTAGCGGGACAATAGATGCGAACCTGCATGGACTTCCTCTGGCGACTACCCAATTGCGGCCCAAGCGGACCAACGCGCCGACGACACGGCGCGGCCTAGGCGATGTATTAGCGGTTCGCCGCGCGCACTGCAACCGGCTTGGCCGCTTCGGTCTTCGATAATTCGCCGCACGCCAACCTTGTGGCGAAGCAGGAATGCGCGCTAGGCTGCCCGCTCCACCACTTGGGTTTCATCTCGGTTATGGCTGCTCGCTACGCGCTCTATTTTGCCCCGCCCCCAACCTCGCCCTTATGGCAGCTTGGCTCGCGCTTGCTTGGGCGCGATGCTTACCGCGTGGATGCATCGGCGGTTGGTCTTGAGCCACCTGCCTTGCCAGCGCGCCTTGTGCCGCTATGGCGGCGCGTGTCGGCGTCCCCGGCGCGTTATGGCTTTCACGCGACCTTGAAGGCGCCTATGCGCCTGCGCGACGGTCAAACGCCAGAGTCGTTCGCGAAGGCCGCCAAGCGGTTCTGTGAGAGCGAGGCCGCCTTTGCGCTCCCCCGTCTCAAGCTCAGCAAACTGCACGGGTTTTTGGCGCTGGTTCCCAGCCAACCGAGCGCCGAACTCGAGCGCCTGGCAGGGCGAATCGTGGCCTATTTTGAACCCTTCCGAGCGCGGCTGAATGCCGACGAGTGCGCGCGGCGTAATCCAGAGCGATTGAACCCGCGTATGGCACGCAAGCTTGCAAGTTGGGGCTATCCCTATGTGTTTACGGATTTTAAATTCCACATAACCTTGACCGCACGCCTGACGCCTGAAGACACAGCCCTGCTTGAGCCGGTTTACCGCGCACTGCTTGAGCCGATATTGGACACACCCTTGGCCTTCGACCACATCACAGTTTTTCGACAAGCCGCGCCAGATCAGCCATTTCAGGTCTGGCATCGCTTTGCCTTGCGCGGTGCTGGGGCCTTTTGAGGAATGAGGCCAGTTGCGTTCCACACCTTAGGCGCTAGGGCGAATAAGGCCTAACCTGCTTGGGCCTAACACGCCTGGGCCTAACACGTGGTCCCCAAACTGGGCCCAAGTGTGAATGCCGGCCCAAAGCGCGTGCACTACGGCGGATTCCAAACAGAGCCAGCGCCTACCAAGCTAACGAATTGTATGAGAAATTTTGGTCGGCGTAGCAGGATTCGAACCTACGACCTCTCGTCCCCCAGACGAACGCGCTACCAGACTGCGCTATACGCCGACACAGCGGCCCCTTGGGGCCGGGCACCCTACTTAATCCGGTCGCAGGGAAATGTAAAGGCCAACATCGCGCAAATAGGCCTACAATGCGTTGAATTTTTCCGCTGCCTAAATCGGCCCTGTTCAACCGCCCGGGCTAGTTGCCTTGCTCGACCTGTCGCCACTTCTTGACGTTGCGATTATGCTGTTCCAGTGTTTCAGCAAAGGCGTGCCCGCCGCTGCCATCGGCGACAAAATAAAAGTAGTTGCTGTCGGCCGGGTTCAACACGGCCTGCAAAGCCTCCTTGCCCACGTGAGCGATTGGTCCGGGCGGCAGTCCGCGAATTTTGTAGGTGTTGTAGGGGTGATCGCGGTCAAGCTCTGAGCGTTTCAGACCGCGCCCCAGCTTACCCAATCCTTCGCTTTCAAAATAGACCAGAGTCGGGTCAGCCTGCAGGCGCCAACCTTTTTTCAGGCGGTTAATGAAGACCGACGCGACCAAGGGTCGTTCGCTGGCAATACCCGTCTCGCGCTCCACAATCGACGCAAGGGTGATCGCCTCCTCGGGCGTCGCAAAGGGCAAGCCCTCCTGACGCGCCTCCCACAGCGGCCAGAAGGTGGCCTTCAAAGCCGCTTGCATCCGCTCGATGAGCGCCTGGCGGCCGTCGCCACGGTGGATAAAGTAAGTGTCCGGCAGCATAGAGCCTTCTGACGGCAGCTCAGTGATAGTTCCCGTTAGCTCGGGCACCGCGTTCAGCAGAGCAACGATTTGCTTGCTTGTCAGCCCCTCAGGAATGGTAACGGAGTAGCTGCGCGACCGCCCATTTGTCAGGATGTCAAACACCTGCTTCATGGAGGCTTGCGCTGGCAGCTCATACTCACCGGCTTTGAACGCGCGCGGTTCGAGACGCAGCACAAGGCGGGCGAGTAGTTCTGAGCGAATCACCCCAGCGCTCTCCAATCGCGTGAGAACACTTCGCGCAGGCTGACCAGGCTCAACAACAAAGGTCTGTGCTTGGCTGGTAGGCCCCGGTGCCTGCATCTGACCCTTGAGCCAAGCCGGGGCATAGAAAGCCGCGCCACCGGCCAAAGCCGCCAGCACCAAAACAAAGGCCAAAAAGCGCACCATGTTCGCACTCATCCATTTTCGCGAAGATTGAAAATTAAGGCATACAGAAAGGCATACGGAAATGACTTAGAGTGGCAAAAAAAGGCCCGCTGGTCCTATGCCTGCGAGCCTTTGGTCTTGCCCCATCTCGGGCCGATTGCTTAGTCGCCGCTGTACTCTTTGACAACCAGCGAGGCATTGGTACCGCCAAAGCCGAACGAGTTTGACAGAGCCGCGCGCACGCGGCGCTCCTTTGCCACGTGCGGCACCAGGTCCATGCCTTCGGCTTCTGGTGTCGGATCGTTCAAGTTCAAGGTTGGCGGCACGATCTGATCCCGGATCGCAAGGATCGAGAAGATGGCTTCAACTGATCCCGCGCCGCCCAGCAAGTGGCCAATGGCCGACTTGGTCGAAGACATGGAGATGTTCTTGGCATTGTCGCCCAGCAAGCGCTTGACCGCGTTCAATTCGATCTCGTCGCCCAAGGGGGTGGAGGTGCCGTGCGCGTTAACATAGTCGATGTCTTCTGTGTTCAAGCCCGCGCGCTTCAGCGCCGCTTGCATCGACCGGAAGCCACCGTTGCCATCTGGAGCCGGAGCAGTGATGTGGTGTGCATCGCCGGACAAGCCATAGCCGACGACTTCTGCGATGATATTGGCACCGCGCGCCTTGGCGTGATCCAAAGATTCAAGCACCAAAGCACCTGCGCCAGCGCCCATCACAAAACCATCGCGACCCTGATCCCAGGGGCGCGAAGCCGTTGTCGGCGCGTCATTGTACTTGGTCGAAAGAGCCCGCGCGGCGGCAAAGCCGGTGATGCCCAAACGAGTGATTGCCATTTCAGCAGAGCCAGCAACCATGACATCGGCGTCGTCCAAGGCAATCAGACGCGCCGCATCGCCTATGGCATGCGCCCCGGTTGAACAGGCCGTAACAACCGAGTGGTTCGGTCCCTTCAGCCCGTGGCGCATCGAAACCTGCCCCGAGATCAGGTTGATCAGCACGGACGGGATCATAAAGGGACTAACGCGGCGCGGTCCCTTTACGTCCAAGACACGGCCATAATGGTCAATGGAGTGCAGCCCGCCAATGCCTGAGCCCATCAGGACACCGGAGCGGTACCGCTGCTCTTCGTCCTCAGGCACCCAGCCTGAGTTCGCCAGAGCCTCATCTGCAGCGGCGACGCCGAACAGGATGAACTCGTCGATTTTACGACGTTCTTTTTCCTGCATGATGGCTTCTGGGTTCAGTTGACCCGGCGCGTCACCCGTCGGCACATAGCCAGCGATTTTACAGGGCAGGTCATCGCAATTGAAACTGTCGATGTCCTTGATGCCCGAATCGCCTTTCAGCAAACGCGCCCAAACGTGATCAATGCCGACCCCCAGCGGGGAGACAATCCCCATGCCGGTGACGACGACTCTGCGTAATTCCATGATGTCCTAGCCGTTCTTCGCCTTAAGCTGCTTCGTCTACGAACTTGACTGCATCGCCAACGGTAGAAATGCCTTCAGCAGCATCGTCGGGGATTTCGATACCGAATTCCTCTTCGAAGGCCATAACCAGCTCAACGGTGTCCAGGGAATCAGCGCCCAGGTCATCGATAAAGCTAGACTCCAGGGAGATTTCGCCCGCGTCCTTGTTCAGGTGCTCGGCAACGATTTTTTTGATGCGCTCAGCAGTATCGCTCATGATCTTTCCTTAGTGATATAAATCGAACTTCTATTCATCCCAGCGGCCAGGCCAGTCGGCCAGGATATGGGGTCGTTTCTCAAGACTTTGCGAGATTCAACGCGACTTGACCAGCAGGTTGGCGGCAAACAAGACCATCATCGTGCGGAATGCAAGCGGAAAAATCCTGGACCAGACCATCATTGCTTGCATAGCTCGGTTTGCCAAGCCTCAAGTGCATCCAATTTCGCAAATCTTAACTCTTGTTTCATCGTTGCTTGCGATGCGGCGCTGCATTTCGACCTACAGCATGGCCATACCGCCGTTGACGTGCAAGGTAGCACCGGTCATGTAGCCACCTTCCTCGGACGCCAGATAGACCGCAGCGCTGGCGATATCATCGGGCGAGCCCAGGCGTCCCGCCGGAATCGAAGTCAGCAGCTTGCTCTTTTGATCGTCGTTCAGCGCGTCGGTCATCTCGGTCCCGATAAAGCCCGGTGCGATGCAGTTCACGGTGATACCGCGCGAGGCCACTTCAGCTGCGATAGCCTTGCTCATCGCAACCAAGCCGCCTTTCGAGGCTGCATAGTTGGCCTGGCCGGGGTTGCCTGTCGCGCCAACAATCGACGACATGTTGATGATTCGCCCCCAACGCTGTTTCATCATGCCTTTGATCGCCGCCCGGCTGAGCACGAAATTGGCGGTCAAATTGACGTCGATGACCGCATCCCAGTCCTCGTCCTTCAGGCGCATGGTCAGGTTATCGCGGGTCAAACCGGCGTTATTGACCAGAATATCCAGTCCGCCCATAGCCGCGATCGTCTGCGGCACCAACTCGGCAACCGACGCGCGGTCGGACAAGTTACAGGTGATGATCTCAACCCGCTCGCCCAGCGCGTTCGCCAGCCCCTCAAGGCGCTCGCGCCGTGTCCCAGAGATGACCAATTGGGCGCCCTGAGCATGAAATTGGCGTGCGATTGCGCCGCCGATTCCCCCGCTGGCCCCGGTAATAAGCGCGCGCTTTCCGCTGAGATCGAACATAGTGCTTTCCTTTTATACTTCACTGCGGCCTAAGGGCCTGGCTGTCGGCCGCGACAGGCGCGCTAGCCGTTAAGAGCGTCTAGAACCTTATCCAAATCCTCTGGACCATCCAAGTTCAGCGAGACCAAGTCCTTGGCAATTCGGCGATTGAGACCGGACAAGACCTTTCCTGAGCCCATTTCAATGGCGTGGGTCACGCCCTGACCCGCCATCCAGGCCACAGATTCCGCCCAGCGCACGCGGCCAGTCACTTGGCGCACTAAAAGATCAGCCGTCTTGGATTCGTCCTGATAGGCTTCTGCCAAAACATTCGCCACGACCGGCGCGCGCAGCGGTGCGATGCTGGCTTTGCCCAAAGCCTCAGCCATCTCGTCCGCCGCTGGGCCCATGAGGGAACAATGGAAGGGCGCAGAGACCGGCAGCTTGAGGCCGCGCTTTGCACCCGCTTCTTTAGCCAGTGCAATTGCACGATCAATGGCATCGCTGTGACCTGAGACGACAATCTGGCCGGGCGCGTTATCGTTGGCAACATCGCACGCCTGGCGGCTGCCATCGTCGGCAAGCGCGGCCTTCTCGCACACTTCTTGGACGGTGGGCATTTCGAGCCCCAGCAGAGCCGCCATGGCTCCCTGCCCTTCGGGCACGGCGCGTTGCATGGCCTCTCCGCGCAAACGCAACAGACGGGCGGCATCGGTCAGGCTGAGAGCGCCAATAGCTGTCAGCGCCGAATATTCGCCCAGCGAGTGCCCAGCGACAAAATCGGCCTTATTCGCCAGCTCGAAACCGCCCTGCTTTTCAAGCACCCGCACCGCAACCATCGAAGCCGCCATAAGGGCGGGCTGCGTGTTGGCCGTCAAAGTCAGCTCTTCAATCGGGCCTTCGGCCATCAACTTTGAAAGGTTTTGCGACAGGGCCTCGTCGACTTCCTCGAGCACCAAGCGGGCTTCTTCAAAGCTATCGGCCATCTTTTGGGTCATGCCAACGGCTTGGCTGCCTTGGCCCGGAAAGGTGAAAGCGATGCGCATGCTGCCTGCCTCATCTATCTTGAGTTCATGGGTATACTAGCTTCGGGGCCTCTCACCTTAGGGTTTAAATGTCAAGCCGCACGCACCACCAAGAGCCGGTTTTCCCCGCTGCAAGCGATTCTGGGCTTGCATTTGCTGCTAAACCCGGTAGAAAACGCGCTCCGCAAAACTCCTTGCCAGTTTGAGCGGACCCAAGCGCGTGCGCAAGTCGCACACCCGGGGCGGCGACGCTTCGTGGGTTTCGAACTGGCTGAGAACACCCGCCTTCGGGCAGGTGTTTAATAGGCCATAGGGAGTACAACATGGCTCTATATGAATGCGTGTTTCTGACACGCCCAGACCTGAGCCAGGCTCAGGTCGAAGCTTTGGCAGAGCAATACGCCGAAGTTATCCGTGAAAATGATGGTGAAGTGACAAAGACCGAGTTTTGGGGTCTGCGTAACCTAGCCTATCGCGTGAACAAGAACCGCAAAGCACACTACATCATGATGAACATCGCTGGCAGCTCTGCTGGCGTTGATGAAGTTGAGCGTCGCATGCGCCTGTCTGAAGACGTAATGCGTTTCTTGACCGTCCGCGTTGAAGCCCTTGAAGAGGGCCCTTCGGCCGTCATGCGCGCCCGCGCTGCTGGCGAACGCGATGATCGCCGTGGCGGTCGTGGTGAGCGTGGCGACCGCGGAGATCGTGGTGATCGCGGAGATCGTGGCGACCGACGTGGTTCCGGCCACTTCGATTCGGGCCGCCGAGCGCCCGCTAAAGCTGACGCGGAAGCATAAGGAGTAACATATGTCTGTAGCACGCCGTCCTTTCTTCCGTCGTAAGAAGTCTTGCCCCTTCTCTGGCCCCAACGCTCCAAAGATTGACTACAAAGATGTCAAGCTTTTGGGCCGTTACCTGTCAGAGCGCGGCAAAATCGTACCCAGCCGTATCACCGCGGCCTCAGCCAAGAAGCAGCGTGAGCTCGCTCGTGCCATCAAGCGCGCGCGCCAACTCGCTCTCTTGCCCTACGTGAATAAGTAAGGAGAACATCAATGGCAGTCACAATGGATGTGATCCTCCTTCAGCGGATCGACAAACTGGGTCAAATGGGTGACGTGGTTAGCGTCAAGCCGGGCTATGCACGCAACTTTCTGTTGCCGCAAAAAAAGGCCCTGCGCGCCACCGAAGCCAACAAGACTTTCTTTGAGACCCAAAAGGCTCAATTGGAAGCCGACAACCTGAAACGCCGCGAAGAAGCGGAAGCTGTTGCAGCAAAGATGGATGGTCTGACCATCACTTTGATCCGCGCGGCCTCCGAGACCGGCGCTCTGTATGGTTCAGTATCAACCCGCGACGTGGCCGATCAGGTCAGCGAAGCTGGCTTTACCTTGAGCCGCAGCCAGGTTGTTATGGACAAGCCGATCAAAGAGCTGGGCGTTCACGAAATTGGCGTTCAATTGCACCCAGAAGTCTTGGTCGCAGTCCGCGCTAACGTCGCGAAATCTCAAGACGAAGCTGATACGCAGTTGGCTTTGGCTGACGGTAAGCCCGTTGCCTCTGAAGAGGAAGAGGAAGCCGAAGCTCTGTTCGACAGCGTTGAAGACGAGCAAGACGAGGACGAAGCCGAGGCTTAATCGAGCCGCGCGTCTTCATACAACGATAGAAAAGCCGCTGGCCCTAAAGGACCGGCGGCTTTTTTTGTGCTCAAAGCGCTCCGAAAAACCAAAAAATGCGACGCAAAGACGCCGCATCTTCTGGCTGTAAGCCGTCGTGGCGGTCAGTAAACCACAACCGAGCGGATGCTCTCGCCCGCATGCATGAGATCAAAGCCCTTGTTGATCTCGTCCAGGCTCAGCGTATGGGTAATCATGGGGTCGATGTCGATCTTGCCCTCCATGTACCAATCAACGATCTTGGGCACGTCCGTGCGCCCGCGCGCGCCACCAAACGCGGTACCACGCCACGAGCGGCCCGTCACCAACTGGAAGGGACGCGTTGAAATTTCCTGCCCCGCACCTGCAACGCCGATAATGATGCTCTCACCCCAGCCCTTGTGGCAGCACTCCAGGGCAGTACGCATGACGTTGGTGTTGCCAATGCACTCAAAAGAATAATCCGCGCCGCCTTTTGTCAGCTCGACCAGGTAGGGTACCAAGTCGCCTTCAACCTCGTTAGGATTGACAAAGTGGGTCATGCCGAAACGCTCGCCCCAGACCTTCTTGCTATCGTTGAGATCAACGCCAACGATCATGTTCGCGCCTGCCAAACGCAGGCCCTGAATGACATTCAGGCCAATTCCGCCCAAGCCAAAGACCACGCAATTCGAGCCCGGCTCGACCTTCGCAGTGTTGATCACCGCACCGACGCCGGTGGTCACGCCGCAGCCGATATAGCAGATTTTGTCAAACGGCGCGTCCTCACGCACCTTAGCCACCGCGATTTCAGGCATCACGCTGTAGTTGGCGAAGGTTGAGGTTCCCATGTAGTGGAAGATGGGCTTGCCATCGATGCTAAAACGGCTGGTGCCGTCGGGCATAAGGCCTTGGCCTTGCGTCGTGCGGATCGCCTGGCACAGATTGGTCTTAGGGTTCAGGCAATATTCGCACTGGCGGCACTCAGGCGTGTAGAGCGGGATTACGTGATCGCCCTTCTTGACCGAAGTAACTCCGGGCCCAACGTCGACGACGACGCCCGCGCCCTCGTGGCCCAGAATCGCTGGAAAAATGCCCTCTGGGTCGGCGCCTGACAAGGTAAATTCATCGGTGTGGCAGATGCCTGTTGCCTTCATTTCCACCAAAACTTCGCCGGCTTTGGGGCCTTCAA
The DNA here is from genome assembly GCA_030428255.1 of Alphaproteobacteria bacterium. Taxonomy (GTDB): domain Bacteria; phylum Pseudomonadota; class Alphaproteobacteria; order UBA7985; family JAUIBT01; genus JAUIBT01. The sequence goes on from JAUIBT010000001.1 coordinate 18,735, forward strand.
GCTGTACGGTGGTGATTTCTAGCGGTTTGCCGGCTTCAAAGGCAACGGCGGCTTTGACGTCCATGATGAGCGCTCCTCCTGCTTGGGTTCTGGGCGCTGATTGCGCCTCTGTTTGTCTGTCAGATCCGCTCAAAGCTCATGGCGAGGCCGCAGCCTCGGGGATTAAACGGAAAAATCAGCTTCGTTCTCTATGCCAGCCTCACAACCGCTCTGGCAAGGCAAATGAGGGCGGAGCGACCCATGCCACTCCGCCCTCAACTGTGCTTTGATCTTGTCGTACCAGTGGTTCGCCTTAGGCGACTTGAGCGACCTTTTTCGACATGCGCTTGCGCTCATGCGGGTCCAGATAGCGCTTACGCAGGCGAATCACCGAAGGCGTAACCTCGACCAACTCATCGTCCGCGACGTAGGACAAAGCTTTTTCCAACGGCATGGGCATGGGTGTGGTCAGGCGGATCGCCTCATCGGTGCCCGACGCGCGCACGTTGGTGAGCTGCTTGGACTTAAGCGGGTTGACCTCCAGGTCCGTGCCTTTGGAGTGCTCGCCGATTATCATGCCCTCATAGACTTCATCGCCGGGCTTGATCATCAAGGGGCCGCGATCTTCCAAGTTGAACAAAGCGTAGCCAACGGCCTTGCCGCTCTCCATCGAGATCAACGTGCCCTTGATGCGGCCTGGCAGTGGGCCTTTGTAGGGCTGGTAGTCCAAGAATGAGCGGTTCAGCGTACCCGTTCCGCGCGTGTCGGTCAGGAACTCGTTGAGGTAGCCGATCATCGCGCGCGCAGGGCCGTGGAAGACCAAGCGGTTCTTGCCGCCACCAGATGGTTTCATTTCTTTCAGTTCACAGCGACGCTGGCCAAGCTTTTCCACCACGACGCCTGAATATTCCTCATCCACATCGACAATGATTTCTTCGATCGGCTCCAGGGTGGCGCCCAATGAGTCTTGGCGATAGACCACGCGCGGGCGCGAGATCGACAGCTCGAAGCCTTCGCGGCGCATGTTTTCGATCAAGACGGCCAACTGTAGTTCGCCACGACCGGCAACCTCAAACGCATCTTTGTTTTCGGTCTCGCGGACTTCGATAGAAATGTTGCCCTCTGCTTCTTTTTGCAGGCGATCCCAGATCAGGCGCGAGGTCACTTTAGAGCCGTCGCGGCCCGCCAAGGGGCTGTCATTGACGCCAAAGGTCATGGCCAAGGTCGGCGGATCAATCGGCTGGGCGTCGATGCACTGGGTGACTTCCGGGACGCAAATGGTGTCAGCCACGGTTGCTTCAGCCAAGCCAGCGATTGAAACGATATCACCGGCTTGCACCTCTTGGACCGGAACGCGCTCGAGCCCACGAAAAGCCAGCAACTTTGACAAGCGGCCGACTTCAACCCGGCCCTCGTCTTGACGCAAAACGTGCACGGGAGCATTGACCTTGGCCGTACCGCCATAGACCTTGCCAGTCAGAATGCGACCCAGGTAGGGATCGGCGGTCAGCGTGGTGGCCAGCATCTTAAACGGACCAGAGGCGTCAACCTTTGGCGCATCGACGTGGCGCACCATCAGGTCAAACAAAGGCTTCATGTCGCCGCTGCCTGCCTCGGGGTCTTCGCTGGACCAGCCTTGCTTGGCCGACGCGTAGAGCACGGGAAAATCGAGCTGCTCTTCGTTGGCACCCAGCGCTGCGAACAGGTCAAATGTCTCATCCAGCACCCAGTCCACGCGGGCATCGGGCTTGTCCACCTTGTTGATCACCAGCATGGGGCGCAAACCGCGCGCCAGAGCCTTTGACAGAACGAACTTGGTCTGCGGCATGGGACCTTCGGCGGCATCAACCAGCAGGGCGACGCCATCAACCATCGACATAATGCGCTCGACCTCGCCACCGAAGTCGGCGTGGCCTGGCGTGTCAACGATGTTCAGGCGCATGCCTTCCCACTCGACCGAAGTCACTTTGGCCAAAATGGTGATGCCGCGCTCGCGCTCCAGGTCGTTGCTGTCCATGGCGCGTTCGTCAACCTGTTGGTTTTCGCGGAAGGTGCCAGATTGCTTGAGCAAACAGTCAACCAGGGTGGTTTTGCCGTGGTCTACGTGCGCAATAATAGCAAGGTTGCGCAAGCGCTCTTGCGGGCTAAGTTGGGTCATTTTTGAAGTCCAGAAGAAAGGAGGTCTCGGCGCTCATTCGAGCTGCTCGATCTGTTCAGGAAAGGCCAGCGTCAGGCTGGGACCGTTGCGGTGGTCCAGGAAGCCGCGAAGACGCAGGTCTTTGCCCGCCAATTTGTCCAGCTCAATACCGGCAGAACGGAAACGCTTCAAGTGCTTTCGTTCAATCACGGCGCTTGTGTCGCTGCCATAGTCATCGCCAAAGTTCAAATATGTGCGTGAAGAGGTCTTTCCAACGCTCTTGACGCGACCTTCCAGCAGTACAAATTGCCCGCGCGCGAGCGTGCCGAGCTGCTTGGGGGCCGTCACTGACCGGGGCCAGTCGCGCCAAACGCCGCGTTTGGCGGCACGCGCAACAGACTCCAGGGCGCGCAAGGCACCAAAGCACGCGGTTTGCCCCTCGCGCGGCCAGGCTACCGCCACCCCGGCCTCGATCAGCAAGGCTTGCAGCCAGGTGTCACCTAACCAAAGCTGCGCCCACAGGGTTTCATAGCGGTCCAGCAGGCGCTGGTCGCCGAAGGCCGACAGCTCGCGGCCACCCAGCGCCTGGATCAGGGCCGCAGTGCCCGCCTCATCGACAATTTGTACCCCAGCCAGCCGCCACCTTTGGCCGTCGCGCCCGACAAGGGTTGTAAGCGGCTCGATCCTCAACCAATGCAGGCGGCCCACGGCTTGCAGGCTGTCTTGCGAGCAAGCCGCCGCGACCGGGCTCGTCCACAAAAGCGCCAGCAGGACCAATGGCAGGCCTTTGAGGCCTTGGACTTTGACGCGCAAGCCCCTAGTCTGGCGCTCCGGTGCGCGGTGCCCCTGAGGGCGAGGCCGCGCCAAACGCAGCGTGTCGAGGGGTGGGCGAAGAGCCATGGCGCAAAAAAAGCGAGCAATACTTGTTGACGGGTCGGGATATATCTTCCGCGCCTACCATAGTCTGCCGCCCATGACGAGGCCAGACGGCACTGCGGTCAATGCAGTGTTCGGCTTCACAAAAATGCTGTGGCGCTTCACCGAGGACCACAATGCAGACTTGCTGGCGGTGATTTTTGACGCTGGCCGCTTTACATTTCGCAACGACATTTACCCCGAATACAAGGCCCACCGCCCAGAGCCGCCCGAAGATTTGCGCCCGCAATTCTCGATCATTCGCGAGGCGGTGCGCGCCTTCGATCTTCCTTGCATCGAAATGCCGGGCTTTGAAGCCGACGATCTGATCGCCACCTATGCCCGCCACGCCGTTGAGCAAGACTACGAGGTCTTGATTGTCAGCTCAGACAAAGACCTGATGCAGCTCATAGAGCCAGGCGTGAGCATGCTGGATCCCATGAAGTCCAAGCGCATCGGCCCTGACGAGTGCTTTGAGAAGTTCGGAGTCCAGCCCGAAAAAGTGGTGGATGTTCAATCATTGGCAGGCGATAGCAGCGATAACGTGCCCGGCGTGCCTGGGATCGGCATCAAGATCGCCGCTCAATTGATCAACGAGTATGGCGATTTGGACAGCCTGCTGGCCCAGGCCGATGGCATCAAGCAAACCAAGCGTCGCGAAAACCTGATCGCCTTTGCCGACCAAGCCCGCATCAGCCGCGATTTGGTCCGCTTGCGCCGCGATGTTGAGGTCGAGACCCCGCTGGAGGAGTTGATCTTTAACGATCACCACCCGGACAATCTGCGCCCATTCTTAGAGGAGAACGGCTTTAAGTCGCTGCTGGCCAAGCTGAACGAGGGCAGCCACGCCAGCTATGACGACGGCGAGGCTGGCGACGATGACGCACCGCCGCCCATGGGGTCGGGCTACAGCCTAATTGACGATGAAACCGCGCTGGATGATTGGATTGCCAAGGCCTATGCTGCGCGGGTCATTGCGGTGGATACCGAAACCGACAACTTGGACGCCATGCGTGCCCAACTGGTGGGGATCTCGATGGCCACCGCACCGGGCGAGGCCTGTTATATTCCCTTGCGGCACAAAGGTTCCGACGATCTCATGGGGCCCAGCGCGCCCAAGCAAGTCGAGCCGGATGTCGCGCTGGCGAAACTCAAGCCCTTGCTGGAAGATCCGCGGATATTGAAGATCGGTCACAACATGAAATACGACCGGCTGATTTTCTTGCACGAGGGCATTGATATCGCCCCCATCGACGACACCATGCTCATGTCCTACGTTTTGGACGCTGGGAAAGGCGGCGGCCACGGTATGGACGACCTGGCGGTCAAGATGTTCGAGCACAACACCATCAAGTTCAAAGATGTCTGCGGCACCGGCAAGTCCGCCATCACCTTTGATTATGCGCCACTTGATAAGGCGGTGGACTACGCCGCCGAGGATGCAGACATAACTTTGCGCATGTGGCGCAGGCTGGCCCCCCGGATCGCCAAAGAGCGCGCTACCACCATCTACCAGACCATCGAGCGGCCCTTGGTGCCGGTGCTCTGCGATATGGAGCGCGCGGGCATCAAGGTGGATCGTGGTTTGCTGCAACAGCTCTCGGGCGAGTTCGCCGAAGGAGCCAAGGCGCTGGAGCAGCAGGTCTATGATTTGGCGGGCGAAGAATTCAATTTGGGCTCTCCCAAGCAGCTTGGCCACATCTTGTTCGATAAAATGGGGCTCGCAGGCGGCAAGAAAACCAAGACCGGAGCCTATGCCACCAGCGTTGACGTGCTGGACGAGCTGGCTGCCCAAGGCCACGACCTGCCGCGCAAGATCGTCGAGTGGCGCCAGCTCACCAAGCTGAAGTCCACGTACACCGATGCGCTGCAAGAGCAGATCGATCCCAAGACCGGCCGCGTGCATACCTCTTATGACATGGCCATCGCCTCGACCGGACGCCTGTCATCGACCGACCCGAACCTGCAAAACATCCCGGTGCGCACCGAAGAAGGCCGCAAGATCCGCGCCGCCTTTATCGCCGAGCCAGGCCACAAGCTGGTGTCAATCGACTATTCGCAGATCGAGCTGCGCATCGTTGCGCATATGGCGGGCGAGGAAGCCTTGATTGCTGCCTTCCAAAACGGCGAGGACATTCACGCCGCAACGGCCTCACAGATGTTCGGCGTGCCCATTGAGGGCATGGATCCCATGGTGCGCCGCCAAGCCAAAGCCATCAACTTCGGTGTTATCTATGGCATTTCCGCCTATGGTCTGGCCAACAACCTCAGCATCGCGCAAGGCGACGCCAAGGCTTTCATCACCTCCTATTTTGAGCGCTTCCCTGGCATCAAAGCATATATGGAAGACATGAAGAAGCTGGGCGGCGAGCAAGGCTATGTCTCGACTTTGTTCGGGCGCAAAATGGCCCTGCCCTATATCAAGGATAAGAACTTCGCGCGCCGCGGTTTTGCCGAGCGACAGGCCATCAACGCGCCGATCCAAGGCACGGCTGCCGACATTATTAAGCGCGCAATGTTGCATCTGCCTGGTGCCTTGGCGACGGCCAAGCTCAAGTCGCGCATGCTGTTACAGGTCCACGATGAATTGGTGTTCGAGGTGCCCGACGATGAAGTTGACGCGTTGATCGCACTGGGCCGCGATGTGATGGAGCGCGCCTGCGAGCCCCTGCTCGAGCTGCGGGTGCCCTTGGTCGCCGATGCTGGCGTCGGAATGACTTGGAAGGAGGCGCACTAACCCCTCAGCGCTGCTTTTTGTTTGGCACCTTCGAGCGTCTGGGCCTAACCTTTACCGCTCTTGGTCGGTTTCGCGCGTGGGACCGACCGCTCGCTGCGCGCGCTTGCCCACCTGCCGAACTAGGATTTTCCATGCCCCAAGCCGAAAGCCACGACGCCGAACCGGTGTCCGGTGGCGCTAAGTCTGTCCCATTGGTGATTATGTCAATCGCCTTCCTGTTGTTGTTGGCCTCACTTGATCAGACCATCGTCTCCACCGCGCTGCCAACCATCGTCGCTGATCTGGGCGGCCTTGATCATTTGTCCTGGGTGGTGACGGCCTACATTCTGTCGTCGACCATATCCGCGCCGATCTATGGCAAGCTGGGCGATCTTTATGGCCGCCGAAACACCGTAGTGGCATCGGTCACAATCTTCCTAGTCGGCTCAGCCCTGTGCGGCTTGGCCAATTCAATGAGCTTTTTGATCGCCGCTCGTGCCCTGCAAGGACTAGGTGGCGGCGGCCTGTTCGTGCTGGCCTTGTCGGTGATCGGCGACGTGATTCCACCGCGAGAACGCGGCAAGCTGCAGGCCATGTTCGCGGTGGTGTTTTCGCTGTCCAGCATCATGGGGCCCTTGATTGGCGGCTGGTTTGTGGACGCGTTTTCCTGGCACTGGATCTTCTACATCAACATTCCCGTTGGCCTGGCCTCGGTCATCACCTTTACCCTAAGCTTTCATCCCACCGGACGCCGCAAACAGCGCAAGATTGATGTTTGGGGTGCCCTGACCTTAATCATTGGACTGGGCAGCCTAACCCTTGTCACCAGTTTGGGAGGGCGCAGCTTGGCCTGGGACTCCAGCGCCGCCATCATCCTGGTCGCCCTCACCGTCCTCGGTATTGGCGCTTTCTTGTGGTGCGAGACCTGGGCAGCCGAACCCATCTTGCCCCTCAGCCTCTTTCGGATGAACATCTTCGTCGTCACCAGCATTTTGGGCTTTGTCACAGGCGCGGCCATGTTCGGGGCGGTGACCTTCTTACCGATGTATTTGCAGATCTCAAAAGCCATCAGCCCAACCCTGTCTGGCTTGGCGTTGGTGCCGTTGACGGCCGGAATCCTCATCTCCTCAACCGCAAGCGGGCGTTATATGGGCCTGACCGGGCGCTACAAGATTTTACCCATCTTCGGCATGGCGGCCATGGCCTTGGGTTTGCTGTGGCTGACCCGCCTGCAAGCCGATACGCCAATCTGGGTCTTGTCGATTGATTTGGCCTGCGTTGGCCTTGGTATGGGCTGCATTTTCCCTGTGGTTACTACCGCGGTGCAAAGCGCCGTGCCCTTAGCGCAAATGGGGACCGCCACTGCTTCAGGAGTCTTGTTCCGCCAGGTCGGCGGCTCGTTGGGTGTAGCGGTTTTTGGAGCGATCTTCGCCGCCAAAGTCGCCAACGATTTTTCTGATCTGGGTCTTGATGTGGGCGGTCACGGCGAGGGCGTTTCCATCAGCCCAGCCATGGTCGCCCGCCTACCCGCTGAACTGCACGATCCCTTAGCACGCCTGATAGCCGAGGCCACGCATCCCATCTATTTGATTGCTGGCCTCTTGGCTGCCCTGGGCTTTCTGGTGGCTTGGTTCTTGCGCGAACAGCCCCTGACGGATCGCACACCAGGGGCCGCTCACAAGGATCAAACCTAGCCAACGACGTTCTTTGCGGGGCCGTAGGGGAAGCCGGTAATGTTTTCCGCTCCGTCTTCGGTGACCACCAGAATATCGTGCTCGCGATAGCCGCCAGCACCGGGCAACCCTTCGGGCAGCATGATCATCGGCTCCATGGAGACCACCATGTTCGGCTCGATAATGGTGTCGATATCCTCACGCAGCTCCAAGCCCGCCTCACGGCCATAGTAGTGCGACAGCACGCCGAAGGAGTGGCCGTAGCCGAACGAGCGATACTGCAACAGGTCGTGCTGGGCATAGATCTCGTTCAGCTCTTTGGCGATATCGCTGCACTTGGCTCCTGGCTTGATCAACTTGAGGCCCGCCTCGTGAACCGCGACGTTGATCTCCCACAAACGCAAGCTGGCGTCGTCAACCGAGCGGCAAAATAGCGTGCGTTCCAGCGCGGTGTAGTAGCCAAAAATCATCGGGAAGCAGTTCAGCGAGAGAATGTCGCCTTCTTGAACCTTGCGATTGGTGACCGGGTTGTGGGCTCCATCGGTGTTGATACCCGACTGGAACCAGGTCCAGGTGTCCATCAGCTCGGTGTTGGGATAAAGGCTGGCGATGTGGCGCACCATGGCCTGGGTCGAGTGCAGGGCCACTTCGTGCTCGGGAACACCAGGAGCCACGGCCTCAGCAACCGCCGCGCCGCCGATATCAGCGGTGGCAGCGCCCTGTTTGATCAGCGCGATTTCTTCGTCCGATTTGATGGTGCGCATCCACATAGTCGCGGTGCCGACATCCACTAGCTCTACGCCCGGCAGCGCCGCTTCCAATTGAGCCTTCAGGTCCAGATTGACGAAATCGAACTCAATGCCGACTCGCTTGGCACCCTTGGGCATCAGCGTTTGGACAGCGTGGAAATAGTTGTCCTTGCGCCAGTCGGTATAGATGAGGTTATCGCCGTGGCTGCGACGCCAGGGCTGACCGCCATCGATACCGGCAGAAATGGTGGTGGCTGCATCTTGGGTAACAACCAGGCCGTACTTGCGACCGAAGTAGCAATAGATGAAGCCGGAGAAATAGCCAATGTTGTGCATGGAGCCGAACAAGCAAGCGTCCAAATCGTTCTCAGCCATATAGGTACGCAGCTTGGCTTGACGGCTGTCCATCTCTGCGTCTGAGAAAGGTGGCGTGCCCCAGCGTTCGCCGTTTTGCCAGCGCACCAAGCGATCTTGTTTCAAGCTCATATTGATCTCCCAAATGGTAGGGCGGCGGGTTGTTCACCGGCGGCCAATTGCGTTCGAGCGCAGATAACCATGGGTCATGAAAAAAATATGCGACTCTCCGCGCCATGGTGTGACGGTTTTAGAGGGATTGAGTGCGAATTCTGTACGCTCTTGGCAGCGGCAACAGGCATTGCCAAACCGTGCAGATGTTTCTACATCAAGGAGCGATTCCCCAGTCAAAGGACACACCCCCATGCCCATGAACGTCGAAGAGATCGAAACCTACATCAAAGAGGCGTTGCCCGATGCCGTGGTGGAAATCCAAGACCTGGCGGGCGACGGTGACCACTACGCAGCGACGGTGACCTCCAGCGCATTTACCGGCAAGTCTCGCGTGCAGCAGCACCAAATGGTCTATGCGGCCTTCAAAGGCCAGATGGGCAACGAGCTACACGCCCTTGCCCTAACCACCAAGACGCCCTGACAGCCAAGACGCCCTGGCCACCAAGACGCCCTGCCCCCTCAGAGCGCGTCCGCCGCCTCGGCGATCAACTTGCCAATTAAACGGCAGTCTTCCAGGCTAAAGGTCAGCGGCAGGCGCATATCAAACAACAAAGCCAAGATGGCGTCGCTGTTCGGCAGCTCTTGCGCCTGCATATAGCGCCAAGAGCGATGGTTTGAGGTAAAGCCATGGGGCTCAGCATGGCCGAACCACTTGAGCTCAACACCGCGATCAGCACAGAGCGCCACCAGCCGCTGGCAGCGCTGCGCATCGCCGGCCCGCAGGCTAAATTGGATCGACGAGCCGACGAAAAACTCCTGATTTGGCCGCAGCGGCAAGCGCAGGTTGGGCGCCTTTGCCACCTCATCCGCGACAGCCTTATAGCGCTCATTCCAGCGGGCGATATTACCCTCAAGAAGCGACAACTGCGGGCGCAAGATCGCGGCACGCAAGGCATCCAGGCGCGCCGAGCAGTTCGGCTGCTCATAGCGTGGATCGGCGAAGTGTTCCAGCGAAGGTCCGGCCCCGTGGCGCTCGAACAGCATATAGCTGCCGGACATGATGGTGGCCCGCGCCATAAAGTCGGGATCGCTTGAGGTCAAGAAGCCGCCCTCTCCCGAATTCATATGTTTATAGGTCTGGGTTGAAAAGCAGCCCGCCAGACCAAAATTGCCGGACAAGCCGCCGTCCCAACGCGCGCCCATGGTATGCGCGCAGTCCTCAATCAGCTCCAAGCCATACGCCGCGCAGATATCGACCAAACGCTGCATATCGCACAGATGCCCGCGCATGTGAGACACCAGCATGACCTTGGCCCCTGCCTTGGCGGCCTTGCACTCAAGATCGTCCAGATCCAAGCAGAGCTCTTGATCGATTTCGACCAACACCGGCTTACCGCCGACCGCGTGAATTGCGCCAGGAACTGGGGCCAGCGTAAAGGCGTTGGTCAACACAGGGTCACCTGGCTGTACGCCTGCCGCTCTCAGTGCGATTTGAATCGCTTGCCCGCCAGAGGTCAATGCCAGGCAATAGGGAGCGCCCTGCCAAGCTGCGTATTCCGCCTCAAGCTCAGCCACCTCACCCATTTCGCCCGCCGCCAGATTATAGCGATGCAGGCGCCCTGTTTTCAGAACGCGGGTCGCCGCTGCTATGGCTTCATCTGGGATCGGCTCTTGTTGCGTAAAATTTCCTGTAAAGCGTGGCAGGGGCATCGTTTGCTCCAGTTCGGCGTGATGTGGTTGCTTCAACCCAAGTCTCGATATTCTGGGCAGTCTTTGCTGTCTCAGCAACGCCAAAAATTGCTGCCTTGGGGGCTGGCCAGCGGCGGATCGGGCTGGTATTCACTGCGCTCCAACGACAAGGAGCCCGCAAGTATGACTTCTGCCGTTTCTGGCCCTGTATCCTCACAAGCCCCCGGCATCATCGTTTTAGGCGCTGGCGGCGTCGGCAACGTTGCAGCACATAAAGCAGCAATGAACAACGCTCGACTTGGCAAGCTTACGATTGCATCGCGCAGCACAGGCAAGGCGGAGGCGATCCGAGCTGATATTCTGGCACGTGGCAATCTGCAAGACCCAAGGCAAGCGATTGAAGTGCGCCAGGTCGATGCCATGCAGACCGGCGATGTGATCAAGCTAATTCGGGACAGCGGCGCGAGGATTCTTGTAAATGTCGCCTCAAACCACACCAATCTTGCAGTGCTTGAGGCCTGCTTGGCAACCGGTTGCGCCTATCTGGATACCTCGGTCTATGAAAAGCCTGGCGAGGAATTTGCAGCCGCGCCTTGGTATGCCAACTATGAGTGGAAAATGGCGGACGCCTTTGCCCAGCGCGGCGTTACGGCCCTGCTGTCCATCGGCTTTGATCCGGGCGTGACCAACGCTTTTGCCGCCAAGGCCCAGAAGTCCTACTTCGACGAGATCGACAGCATAGATATCTTGGATGTCAACGCGGGCGACCATGGCCGCTATTTCGCGACCAATTTTAACCCCGTCATCAACTTGCGTGAGATCATGGAGGATGTCATCTATTGGGACGAAGGAGCGTTTCGCACGATCCCGCCGCACTCGCGCTCGCTGACCTACGATTTCCCCAAGCTGGGTCAGTACAAGCTGTTCTCGGTCGGCCATGACGAGATGCACTCGCTGTATAAGAATATTCCCGCCAAGCGGATCGAGTTCTGGATGGGCTTTGGCGAGCGCTATTTGCAGGTCTTCGAGACGCTCTATAACCTCGGAATGCTGTCCTCGCAGCCCGTAGACGTTGGCGGGCAGCAGGTGGTTCCTTTAGAATTGCTCGCAGCCCTGCTGCCCGACCCGGCAAGCTTGGCCCAAGGCTACAGCGGTGAATGTTGCATCGGCAATTTGATTCGCGGGACCAAGGCCGGCAAGCCACGCCAGGTCTTCTTGCACTCCTTCTGTGATCATGCCGCCTGCTATCAAGAGGTGGGCAGCCAAGCCATCTCCTACACCACTGGCGTTCCGGCGGTCGCCGCTGCGCTGTGCATCGCCGAGGGATGCTGGGACGCCGGGCGCATGGTTAATGTCGAAGAGTTGGACCCCGATCCCTTCCTAGTCGAGCTATCGCGCCAAGGGATAGACTGGCACCTGCAAGACTTCGGCGACGCGATCAGCCCCCACAAACCTATCGACCAGCAAACCATTTATAAGCTGCCTGCCTTTGCGCGCAACTAGAGCCGGGTATATGCATGTTGTATGCGTCCTGCAGCGGTGAAATCTTCGGACCTGGGCAAATATTGAGCGCTTCCGGGCCACACATGTCGCCTGCGGGGCAGTGCGGGGCGGCCAGCGGCCTAGGCTAGATGATCTGGTTGCCTTGTCGTCTGGCGTCACCGCTACGGCAGCGCTTGACAGCCTGCCCCCTGTTTTATGCTCGCAAGGCACCTACCTATGGCTGTCATAGTCCGCTCTCCGCTCAACCTATCTGGCCTTAGAGACAATCGACGCGTGTCGCTAGCGGCCTTGTTTGGCTTGGAATCGCTGTCGCGCGCCATCCTTTTGACGATTGTCCCCATTCAAGGAATGGCGGTCTTTGGCACGGCCAAAACCCTTTCCGATATGCTGTTCGTCGCCTCCTTGTTCGGACTGATCTCGACGCTGAACCTGGCCGCACTTATCCAGCTTATCGCGCGACGCTACGTCTATACTCTAGGCATCAGTATGATTGCCGCAGCATCGCTGCTGCTGATGATTGAAGCGCCGAAGGCCTATGTCATCGCCGTTGCATTGCGCGCCAGCGGTACGGGCATGATTACAGCGATTGTCTCGCTCTATGTCATGGACCTTATCTCCAAGCAGGACTACACGCGCTACGAACCCAACCGATTGTTGTTTTCTTCTGCCTCCTGGATTGCGGGCCCGACGCTGGGGATCTGGCTTGGGAGCAACGTAGGCGAATGGGCCCCTTATCTCGTGAGCGTCGCCAGCTCCATGGCAGCGCTGGGGTATTTTTGGTGGCTGAGGCTTGGGCCCGGCAAGGTCATCCAGGCCGCCAAGCGCAACCCCGAACACCCCCTGCTTGCGGTGGTACACTTCTTCCAGCGTCGCCACCTGCGCATGTCCTATATTATCGTTTGGGTGCGCGCGAGTTTCTGGGTCTCCTTGTTCATTTACTCACCGCTTTACATCACCCAGGCAGGCCTAAATCCCATCTACGCGGGTTTGTTTCTATCGGGCGTCAACAGTATCATTTTTCTGGCCCCTGTTATCGGAATCGGCGCCCGTATGATCGGTGTCCGCAAGACGCTGGTCATAGGATTTGCCATGTTGACTATCTCCCTGTCCGCCTTGGGACTGGTCGGCAGCCCCAAACCAATTGGCCTGGTCTTTTGGGTGATGGCCGCCATTTTCGCCTTTTGCCTCGACGTGGTGGCCAACGTGCCCTTTATGCGCCTGGTTAAGGAAAGCGAACGCGCCGATATGACCATGGTCTTCACCACGTGGCGGGACCTTGCCGAAGTCACAGCCCCAGGTCTTGCGGGCTTCGTATTGGCAGTCGCGCCGATCCAAGGCTTGTTCTTTGCTCTGTCGGGAATGATGGCAGGCGCCACTTATCTCGCAACGTGGTTGCCCCGGCGCTTGTAAGCAGCCACAGGACCAGGCACAAGCATAGCCGACAAACGTGCTGCGCAAAGGAATGAAGGCATGGATACGGCTGCTTTGGTAAATTTGGGGTTGGCACTCGCCTTTGGCGGTTGCTTCGGCGGGCTCATGGCGGGCCTCTTGGGGGTCGGAGGCGGCATTGTCTTTGTGCCGATCTTATTCGCCATCCTCAATTACATGGGCTATGACCTTGCGATCACCATGCATTTGTCGGTCGCTTCTTCCCTATGCATCATCATTTTGACCTCGATATCTTCGGTCCGCGCGCACCATCGCAAAGGCGCGGTTGATCTGGCAATCGTGCGCGCCTGGGCTCCCTGGGTCATCGCTGGAGCCGTGATCGGCGGCTTGCTGGCGCGCGTGCTAGACGCATCGGTCCTGACAGGCGTTTTTGGAGTTGTAGCGCTACTGGCTGCGGCCAATCTCATGCTGCCAAAGACTTATGACCTCAAGCGACCCGCGCCGACCACGGGAATTTTGGGCGCAATTATCCCGACCAGCATCTCCTTCGTATCGACCCTGATGGGCATCGGTGGCGGGTCGATTTCCGTTCCGACCTTGACGGCGTTTGGCGTGCCGGTCCACCGTGCAGTAGGCACCTCGGCTGCGATTGGCTTTTTCATCGCCTTGCCAGGCGCTTTGGCCTTCATGATCTCGGGCCTTGGACTTGAGGGACGGCCACCCATTTCCCTCGGCTATGTTAATTTTGTCGCCGTCGTTCTGGTGGCTCCGCTGTCGGTGCTGTTCGCTCCGCTGGGCGCGCGCCTAGCCCATGCCCTCGATCCGCTGTGGCTCAAGCGCGCCTTCGGCGTGTTCTTGGCCTTCAACGGCGTGCGCATGCTCTGGACCACGTTTTCAGCGGTCTTGTAGGGCGAACTCCAGCGCAGGGAGCCTTGCAACTGCCTAGTTTAGGGCTGTCAGCGCATGCCGCGCAGGACACGCCGCGCGGCCTCCTCCACCGGCTCCAGCGTCTCTTTTAAGATCGTCACCCTATCGAAGCGGTCGGGATCGGCATTGACCGCCGTGCGCAGAGCCGAACCAAAGGCCATGCGCAGCTCGGTGCCGATGTTGAATTTACAGATGGCGGTCGAACGCGCCAGCTTGCGGCGCTGTTCCACCGGTACGCCTGACCCGCCATGGATCACCAAGGGCAGCTGCGTTAGCGCCTGGATGGCAGCGATGCGCGCCTCGTCTAGGCCGCCTTCTTTGTCTTGCTGCAGATGGACGTTGCCCACCGATATGGCCATGGCATCGACCCCGCTTTCGCGCGCAAACACCGCCGCCTCTTGCGGATCGGTGCCGTTCGAGCCTTCACCGCCCGAATAGCCGACAAAACCAATTTCGCCCTCGCAGGAGATCCCAGCCGCGTGCGCCATTTGGGCAATCGCAGCGGTCTCGTCGATATTCTGGCGCAGCTCCTTGCGCGAACCATCGTACATCAGCGAGGTAAAGCCGCTGTCGAGCGCGATCTTACACTCCTCGAAGGTGTAGCCATGATCCAGGTGCGCCACCACCGGCACCGAGGCTTGTTCAGCCAAATGGCGGAACATCTTGCCCAAAATCGGCAAGGGTGTGTGCGCGCGACAGCTTGGCCCGGCCTGCAATATTACTGGCTGACCCTCAGCCTCGGCGGCGGCTACATAGGCGCGCATGTCCTCCCAGCCCAGCGTCACCAGCCCAGCCACTGCATAGCCGCCCGCCAAGGCTGGCTGCAAAACTTCTGAAAGCGTCGCCAGCGTCATTTGAACTTAGCGATCATGTCTTTGATGCCCGGGATCGTTTCGATCTGATAGGCATGGGTGGGCTGGAAGTACTGCACCAAAGAGCGCTGGGTCAGGCCGCCCAAAATGGTGAAGTAATACATCTCGTAGCCCGGCAACACGCAGCAGGGATGGTATCCGTTGTCGATGCAAATCGTTGAGCCATCGACGATGTGATAGGCATCGCCCGGCTCGTTGTCTTCGCGCTGAAGCATTTGCAGCCCTGAGCCCCAGTTGGGCTTGAAGCGGAAGTTATAGGTCTCGTCGTGGCGGGTTTCATCTGGCAGGCGGTTGGTATCGTGCTTGTGACTGGGGAAACCGGACCAGCCGCCAGCGCCTACTGTAAACAGCTCGCTGACCAGTAAGCGCCCCACCTTGTCGTGCTGCTTTTGGCCCAAGATGTGCTTGATCTTTCGATGGGTCTTGGTGTCATCACTGCCGTACTGGACCAAATCGTGCTCGCGGACATCAAACGGCTCCAGCACCTTGTCGTACTTGGCGCCAGCAATAAAAGTCTCGGTCTCATCCGACACACAGACCAGAGTCACCTTGGCGCCCACTGGCACATACACGCCCTGGGGCTCGCCGTCCCACACGTCTTCGCCGCGGTTGCCCAGCCGCTCAAAGCTGACGCCTTCAACCACCACATCCACCGTGCCCGTGGCAGGTACGATACAGGTCTCGTAGCCAGGCACCTGATACTCGAAGGCTTGGCCCTTCTTCAGCTTGACGATGTTGAAGTAGTTCAAAGGAACCGTGGCGTCATCAACGTCCACAATCGGCTTGTTCTGATTATCAAACGGAGCGATGTGCATAGCAGGAATCCTTAGGTGATGGTGCTGGGGCCGGGGTGATTGGCTAAGAAAGCATCCAGCTCGGGGCCATAGGCCATAGCGGGCGCGCACCCTGGCTTTGATACAGTGATGGACGCGCAAGCCGAGCCGCGCAGCACGGCCTGGTGCATGTCCCGGCCATCGGCCAAAGAGGCCATGAACCCGGCCATAAAGCTGTCGCCTGCCCCTGTAGGTTTCAGCGCCTCGACCCGATAGATACCGGTGCGCAGCTCTTGGCCATCGGCAAAGGTCACAGCGCCCTCGGGTCCCATTTTATAGACTACGATGCTTGCGCTGGACTTGGCCAACTCGCGGGCCTTATCCAGGCCCTTGTCGATTGAACCCGCCATAAAGCCGAACTCTTCGTCGTTGCCAACGATAACATCCGACAGACTGCCCGCGCGCGACAGAACCTCTTCTGCGACCTGCGGGGACGGCCAACTGTAGGGACGGTAGTCCACGTCGAAGATGATCGGCAAGCCCGCCGCGCGAGCCAGCTCAAATGCTCGGAAGGTGGCTGAGCGTGAGGGCTCGGCGGCAAAGACCGTGCCCGCAGTGATCAGCGCGCCAAACTGGCTGTAGTCGATTGCCTCCACGTCATCTATGGTCATCTGAAAGTCAGCGGCTGCATTGCGATAGATCACGCTTTGGTGGTCCTGCACACGGGTCTCATAGACCGCCAGCGAGGTGCGCTCTTCGCCGTTAATCTTCTTAACGTAGCGGCGGTCGATGCCGTAGTGATCGAGCTGGTTGAGGCAGTACCAGCCAATGGCATCGTCCGACACGCTGGTGACCAGCGCAGCCTGGCAGCCAAGCTTGACCAAACCCGCTGCGATATTGGCGCTGGAGCCGCCCATCGCCACCATCATCGAGGTGGCGTCAGCGGTCGCGGTGCCCGGTGGTTCGGGGGTCAGGTCCATGCCAACGCGGCCAATGACCAGGAACTTCTTTGTGGCGATACCTTGCAGAACCATCACACACCACGTCGCTGTTTGGTGCGGCTGGATTCCCAGTCCACATGAGCCTGACGGACCCGATCACTGTCGGTGATGTGGGGCGTGCCCACCTCCCACCATGCATGCCCGCCATCGGTCCAACCGATGTAGGGATCCACCTTCATGACGATCACATAGGTCTGGCTGCTGGCCTTGGCACGCTTGAAGGCGTCTGCCAACTCCGCAGGATTTGCAACCGTTTCTGCCTCGGCCCCCATCGCGCGAGCATGGGCTTCGAAATCAACTGCAAAGGGTTGCGGCACCGTTGGACAGTCTGCGATCAGGTTATTGAAACTCTCATTGCCGGTATTGTTTTGCAGCTTGTTGATCACCGCAAAGCCGCCATTGTCCAATACCAGGGCGATGATCTTCTTTTGGCTCAAGGCCGCCGAGTAGATGTCCGAGTTCAGCATCATATAAGAGCCATCGCCGCAGAAGGTGATAGTGTCTTGCTCCGGCTCGCGCTGGCTTTGCGCGATGCGCGCCCCCCAGGCGCCCGCGATCTCATAGCCCATGCAGGAAAAGCCGAACTCCACGTCCACCGTGCCGATGTCCAGCGTGCGCCAGTTGGCCGTGACTTCGGCTGGCAGGCCGCCCGCAGCAGCCACCACCCGGTCACGCTTGTCACACAGAGCGTTGACCACGCCAATCGCCTGAGCGTAGGAATTGGGGCGGTTGTCGCCATAGGATACGTTCTTGGCCACATAGGCGTCCCAGGCTTGGCGCTCTTGCTTGGCCTGCGCCACCCAAGTGCTGGGCGCGGTGTAGCCACCTGCGGCTTGATCCAGCGCCAACAAAGACACTTTAGCATCGCCGACCACCGGCAAAGACATGTGCTTACCCGCGTCGTGGCGCGCGGCGTTGATCGAAATGAAGCGTGCATCCTTGGCAAAAACCGTCCAAGAGCCCGTCGTAAAGTCCTGCAAGCGCGTACCGACTGCCAAAATCACATCAGCCTGTTCTGCAATGGCGTTGGCACTGTCCGAACCAGTGACACCAATAGGACCGATGTTCAAAGGATGGTCCGCGACCAGGTTCGCGCGCCCTGCAATGGTCTCCACCACCGGGATCTGGCGAGCCTCTGCGAAGCTCGTCAATTCGGCGACGGCGCGGCTGTACTGAACGCCGCCTCCGGCAATAATCATCGGCCGCAGAGCGCCTTGCAACAAAGCAGCCGCGTCGGCGATTTCTTCGCTATCGGGCGTTTGGCGACGGATCCGGTGGACCTTCTTGGCAAAGAAGACCTCGGGGTAGTCGTAGGTCCAGCCCTGCACGTCTTGCGGCAAGCCCAAGAACACCGGCCCGCAATCGCCGGGATCCAGCATGGTCGCAATCGCTGCGGGCAAGGACTGGATCACCTGCGCCGGATGGCTGATGCGGTCCCAATAGCGCGTGACCGGCTTAAAGGCATCGTTGACCCCAAAGGTCGGATCGTTGAAATTTTCCATTTGCTGCAGCACTGGGTCGGGCAGACGGGTCAAGAATGTATCGCCACACAGCATGAGCATGGGCAGGCGGTTGGCATGCGCCAGACCGGAAGCGGTCAGCAAATTGGCCGTGCCTGGGCCTGCTGAGGCGGTGCAGAACATAAAGCGTTGGCGCAACCACTGCTTGGAATAAGCCGCAGCAGCAAAGCCCATGCTCTGCTCGTTCTGGCCACGATACAAAGGCAGCTCTTGTTGATGGCTGTGTAGCGCTTCACCCAAGCAGGTCACGTTACCATGGCCGAAAATGCCAAAGCCGCCACCGCAGAGCCGCAGCTCCTCACCGTCAATTTCGATAAACTGATTTGCCAGCCAGCGCACAATGGCCTGAGCGGTGGTAAGCTGAACCGTTTTCTCGCTCATCTGCTTGTCCTTCGCAGTGAAGTGATTCCGTTTCGGCGCGCGAATATGACTTGCGCGAACTCGATTCAATAGATACTGCTTTTGCAATCGGTTGCAAACAATATTTTCGGGGGAATCACAGGTGACAGAAATCGGCATTGGAATTTTGGGCGGCGGCTATATGGGCAAGGCCCACGCGGTTGCCATGGCCTCTGTCGGCGCAGTGTTCAACACCAAGCTGCGCCCCCGTCTTGAGATGGTCTGCGCAAGCTCGATTGAGAGTGCTGAGCGCTATCGGCAGGCCTACGGCTATGCACGTGCGACCGCCGACTGGCGCGCTCTGGTTGAAGACTCTAAGGTCGAAGCGCTGGTCATTGCAACCCCACAAGTGACCCATCGCCCCGCTGCTGAAGCCGCATTTGCGCTCGGAAAGCCGGTATTTTGCGAAAAACCACTTGGCGCGTCCATAGACGACAGCCGCGCTATGGTTGCAGCCGCTGAGGCGTCAGGCTGCGCGAACATGGTCGGGTTTAACTATATTCGCACCCCTGCAAGCCAATTTGTGCGCAAGCTGATTGCCGACGGCGAAATCGGCGATATCACCTGGTTTCGCGGGGAACACACCGAAGATTTCTATGCCGATCCCGCGGCCCCAGCAAGCTGGCGGACCAATGGAGCTGCCAACGGCACCATGGGAGATTTGGCCCCACATATGATCAATGCAGCCCTGGCTTTGCTGGGCCCAATCGAGTCATTGGTGGCAGAAATTGAAACCGTTCACACCAATCGCCCCGGCGGCAAAGTCACCAACGACGATCAAGGCCAGATGATGGTTCGCTTCACAAATGGGGCCATGGGGCAGATGCATTTCAGCCGAATCGCGATGGGCCGCAAAATGGGCTATGCCTATGAAGTGACCGGAACCAAAGGTGCGATTCGCTTTGACCAAGAAGACCAGAATGCCCTATGGCTCTATCGCGCGGAGGGCAAAGAGTCAGAGCTTGGGTTTCGCAAGATCCTGACCGGTCCGGCGCATCCCGACTACCTGCCCTTCTGCCAAGGCCCTGGGCACGGCACAGGATACCAAGATCAAATCATTATCGAGGCACGCGACTTCTTGCATGCCATCGAGAGCGGCGAACCCGTATGGCCGACCTTCCGCGATGGTATGGAGGTCAACCAGGTCGTCGCAGCCGCCATGGCCTCAAGCCGCACAAAGGCTTGGGTCAATGTTACCGACTTTTGAGCATCGAGAAAGCAAGACAGATGACAATTCGCATTGGTAATGCCCCGTGTAGCTGGGGCGTCGAATTTGCAAACGATCCACGCAATCCAGCCTGGACCACCGTGCTCAAGGAGTGCGCAGAAGCAGGCTATAAAGGCATTGAGCTTGGCCCGGTTGGCTTCATGCCCGAAGACCCCGCCGTTTTGGGTGATGGCTTGGCGCAGCATGGCTTGGAGCTGATTGGCGGCGTTGTCTTCCGCCCCTTCCACGATCCCAAGGCCTGGGATGACGTGATGGATGGCTCTGTGCGCACCTGCAAAGCCTTGAAGGCTCACGGAGCGCAGCACCTGGTATTGATCGATTCGATCTCAGAGCGCCGCGCGCCCACCGCAGGCCGCGCCAGCGAAGCCGAGATCATGGACAGCGCCGAGTGGAACGCCTACCGCGAGCGTATCGCCACCATTGCCAAAATGGGGGCTGAAGACTACGGCCTGACCGTTGGTATTCACGCCCACGCCGCTGGCTTCATGGACTTTGAACCCGAGCTTGAGCGCTTGTTGGACGAAGTCGACGACAGCATTTTGAAGATCTGTTTTGACACCGGTCATCACTCCTATGCGGGCTTTGACCCTGTGGCGTTCATGAAGCGCCACATGGACCGCATTTCCTACATGCACTTCAAGGACATCGACCCCAAGGTTAAGGCCGACGTCATTGCCAAGCGGACCGGCTTCTATGACGCCTGCGGCCAGGGCATTTTCTGCAACCTAGGCCAGGGCGACGTGGACTTTCCCGCCGTGCGTCAAGTGCTGGTGGATGCTGGCTTTGAGGGCTGGTGCACCGTCGAGCAAGACTGCGACCCTCTGTTGGACCCAGATCCGATCGGTGACGCCGGCAAGAACCGCGAATACCTTGAGTCCATTGGCTTTAATTGAGGACATCACAGCATGGCAAAATTGAAATGGGGCATGATCGGAGGCGGCGAAGGCAGCCAGATTGGGCCAGCGCACCGCTTGGGGGCGCAAGCTGACGGCCTGTTCGAGCTGGCTGCGGGCGCCCTGGACCACAGGCCGGAGATTGGGCGCGAGTACGCTCAGCGCTTGGGCATTGCTGCCGACCGCGCCTATGGCAGCTGGCAAGACATGTTGGAGGGCGAGAAAGATCGCGCGGACCGCGTTGACCTGGTGACAGTTGCGACCCCCAACTCGACCCACTTTGAGATCACCAAGGCTTTCTTGGAAGCAGGCTTTAACGTCTTGTGCGAAAAGCCCATGACCATGACCGTCGAAGAGGGCGAAGAAATCGTGCGCGTGGCAGCAGCAACCGGCAAAATTTGCGCGGTGAACTATTGCTATTCCGCCTTCCCCATGGTGCGTCAAGCGCGCGCCATGGTGCGCGCGGGTGAGATCGGCAAGGTGCGCTTGGTCGTGACCAACTTCAGCCACGGCCACCACGGCGACGCGACGGACGCCGACAACCCGCGTGTGCGTTGGCGCTATGACCCCAAGATGGCCGGCGTCTCGGGCCAATTCGCGGACTGCGGCATTCACGCTCTGCATATGGCGAGCTTCATTTGCGACGACGAGGTCGAGCGCTTGTCTGCGGACTTCGCTTCGACCGTTGCCAGCCGCGAGCTGGAAGACGACGCGATGGTCAACTTCCGTATGAGCGCAGGAACGGTTGGACGGCTTTGGACTTCGTCGGTGGCCATCGGACGCCAGCACGGCTTTGATGTTCAGGTGTTCGGCGAGACTGGCGGTCTGCGCTGGGCCTCAGAGCAGCCCAACCAGCTCATCTATACCCCTGTTGGCGGACGCACCCAAATCATCGAGAAGGGTGAAGGCGGTCTGCACGCCGAAGCACAGCGCCTATCGCGCGTTGCCATTGCCCACCCCGAGGGTTTCCCTTTGGCCGTGGCCAATATCTATTGCGAACTGGCCGATGCTATCCGCGGCGAGCCCCGCGACGGACTTCCCAACGCCGCCGATGGTGTTCGCTCGATGGCCGCCGTGTACACCGCAGTTGCCTCAGCAAAGGACGGCGGCCGCTGGATGGACGCCCGCCCACCTATGTTCCGCGACTAACGCACACAAAGCTGAGCGGCTCGCAGTCTTTCCGACCGGCAAGGATGCGGGCTCTCAGCCCATCTCTGCGGTCGGCTTGATTGGCCGCAACGTCCCGCGCTCAATGATCGAACACGGAAAGATGCGGGCTTCTGGGAAACGGTCATGTTCGCCCAGCATGGTAATCATCAGTTCAATCGACGAATTAACGATGTGGCGAATCGGCTGGTGGATGGTCGTGAGATTGATATTTTCCCAGCCCGCCATCTCCATGTCGTTCAGACCAATCAGGCCAATGTCGCCAGGCACTGACAAACCGCTGTCAGCTATTGCTGACAGCACGCCGATAGACAGAACATCGTCACCGCAGAAATAGGCCTCGGCGGTCTCACCTTGTAAGAGGCGCAACATCTCCCGTCGTCCCGCTTGGAACGAATAGGCGTCGGCAAATGAGCAACTGGTCGCAATGTCGGGGTACTCTGACAGCTCAGCCAAAAAGCCTTTCACCCGGTCCTGGGTCGATGTCGCGCTCTCCGGTCCGCCCAAGAATGCCACCTTTTCATAGCCGCGCTGCACCAGCGTTCGCGCCGCCATGCGCCCGCACTCGACATTGTCGATGCCGACAACATGCACTTCTGGCGTCGATGAATAACGACCAAATGAATGAACAACCGGCACTCCAGCATCACGAAAAGCCTTGGAAAACCCTGGCGGCAAAGTCGAGGAGGCTACCACCACGCCATCAACCGAATACTGACGCAGCATGCGCACCGAGTTCTCCGGCTCAACTTCATCGGTCAGGTTGACCAGCAAAGGCCGCAAACCACGGTCCTGCAGCCCTCGGGTGAAGAGATCAAAAACCTCCAAGAAGATCGGGTTGTGGAAGTTGTTTGACACCAGCCCAATCAGCTTGGTGCGCCCGGTGGTCAAGGAACTGGCCAGTGCATTGGGATGATAGGACAACTCGCGCGCCGCCTTTTCTACCTTGCGCCGTGTCGCGTCCGACACCGAGGCCCCAGGCGTAAAGGCCCGCGATACTGCCGAGCGTGACACTCCTGCGCGTTCGGCAACATCTTTCAGAGTAACACTCATATCTAACGCCTTTTTGCGAGGGCCCGTTTTACCGGCCCCGTTTGCTAGGTCCCCTTTGCTGGGCCCCGTCCCGTTTGCTGGAGCACCAAAGTTGCGCCCAGCCATATTTCACGCAGCAACAAAACACAATGCGATTGGCCGCTGCGCCCCTGGTTCTAAGCTGCAACCCGCGCGGCCAAGCCACCGCAGCGAGTCGCGCTTTGCCGGACTGACTTTGCGCTGTTGCCCTCAAAAAAAGAGCGATTTTTCCACCCCTTTGCTCGTGCTGTTGTCTTGCTATATCACTAAATGCAACCGGTTGCACGAAAATGCTTGACCGATCTGCCGATGAACTGCATTGATCTTGTTAATCACGACGTTCCAGCCCGAGTTTCGGCAACGAATGAAGGCAATTATTGCATTTATGGGAATGAGAATGTTTGTGATCCTTGGGCACCGGTTGCACAACACAGGGCAATTGGGCGTCGCAAGGACGGATCGGCTGGGCCGCCGCCCTGTTCGAAAACTAGGAGGAAAGCATGAAAAAAACACTTCTTACCGTTGTTGGCCTCACGGCCCTTATGTCAAGCGCTGCTGTGGCGCAAACTATTGGCGCGTCGATCGCACGCTTCGATGACAACTTCTTGACCGTTATGCGCAACGGCATGGTTGAGCACGCTGCGAGCATCGGCGTAACTTTGCAAGTTGAAGACGCGACTGATGACGTTGCCAAGCAGCTCGATCAGATCAACAACTTCGTTGCTTCTGGCGTTGATGCGATCATCGTGAACGCGGTTGATACTTCAGCGACTGAGGCTATGACCGCTGCAGCCGCCGCCGCTGGCGTTCCGCTGGTTTACGTTAACCGCGAGCCGATCAACGTTAACTCACTGCCCGACAACCAGGCTTTCGTTGCATCCAACGAAATCGAGTCAGGCACCCTGGAAGCCTTCCAGGTATGCCGCAACCTGCGTGCAGCTGGCAAAGCTGGTGGCGCGCGTGGCTACGTCATGATGGGCCAACTGTCTAACCAGGCTGCGGTTCAGCGTACCAAGGACGTGCACGACGTAATCGGCATGGACATGTGTAACTTCATGACCCTGATCGACGAGCAGACCGCTGAGTGGTCTCGCGACAAAGCACAAGACCTGATGACCAACTGGCTGTCTGCTGGCGAAGACTTCGACTTCGTACTGGCGAACAACGACGAAATGGCGATCGGCGCAATCCAAGCGATGAAGGCTGCTGGCATTGACATGGCTGACGTACAAGTCGGTGGTGTTGACGCAACCCAAGACGCTCTGCTGGCCATGCAGGCCGGTGACTTGGACGTTACCGTCTTCCAGGATGCTTTCGGTCAGGGCTCTGGCTCTGTAAACGCAGCGGTTGCTTTGGCAAACGGCGAAGCGGTTGACCAGAAAGTTTACATTCCCTTCAAGTTGGTTGTTCCTGAGAACATCGACGACTTCCTGGGCATGAACTAAGCCTTTGAGCTCACAAGAGCGGGACGCGGCACTTGCCTCGTCCCGTTTTTTTTCTTTTCATTCTTGCAGACGGCTTACTCACAAATCCTTGGAGGGGACACAGCATGGCTGGTGGAGCGCACGGCACCGGGGGACTGACTTTTGATAAATCAAAGCGGGCCTGGCCAAACGAACTCAACATCTTATTTGCCTTGATCCTGATCGTAGCGATTTTTGAAGGACTCGGGCAGGTTCTGCCCTACATGCGACAGCAAAGCTTTCTGTTCGACAGCAATGGGCGGTTCGATTCAATCTTCAACGAAGCACGCCTTCGCATCATTATTCTTCAGGTCTCGATCATCGGCATTATCGCGCTGGGCGTGACCCAGGTGATTATCACCGCAGGCATCGACCTCTCTTCTGGTTCGGTCGTCGGCGCTACTGCCATGATCGCCATGAGCTTTGCCCAGACCAGTTTGGTTAACGGCCACCCTAACCCCAAAGCCATCTTCGGCGAGTGGGCCATGGATCTGCCCGTCCTCATACCCGTCTTGGTCGGTCTAGGCTGCGGCTTGATAGCCGGATTTATTAACGGCGCGCTGATCGCCTACACCCGCATCCCGCCCTTTATCGCGACCCTGGGCATGATGGTCTCGGCTCGAGGCGTCGCCAAGTGGTGGTCGCGCGGCAACCCTATTTCTTTCCCGACCGAAGATTTCGCCTGGATCGGCTCCGGCATGATGCCTGTTATCTGGTTTATGATGCTCGCGGTGCTGTTCCACTTCATCATGCGCTATACGGTCTATGGCAAGCACACCTACGCCATTGGCTCAAACCAAGACGCTGCGCGCATGTCCGGCATCAACGTCGATCGCCACCGCATACTGGTCTATTCAATCGCAGGCATCCTGGCCTCATTCGCCGCGATCATCCTGTCGTCAAAGAACCTGACCGCTCAAAGCGGCATGGGCATCATGTACGAATTGGACGCGATTGCCATGGCGGTGATCGGCGGCGTCTCACTGACCGGCGGGCGCGGTTCGATCATCGGCACTGTTTTGGGCGCGCTGATCTTTGGCGTGATCATTTCCGGCTTCACCTACTTACGCCTTGATGCTTTTTACCAAGAAATGGTTAAGGGCGGGATCATTGTGGCGGCAGTTGTGCTCGACCAATGGCGCCAGCGACGCGCTGGATCAAAAGGTTAAGGAGGATCACATGAGCGACGACATCATTCTGGAAACCCGCGATCTGACCAAGCACTATGGCGGTGTTCATGCGCTGGAGGGAGCCAACTTCACGCTGCGCAAGGGCGAGCACGTGGCCATCATGGGCGACAACGGTGCGGGCAAATCCACCTTCGTGCGGCAGATCACCGGCGTTGAACAACGCACCCGCGGCGAGATCTTCTTTGAAGGCAAGCCAGTGCATTTCGCGGGCCCCTTGGACGCGCGCGAAGCGGGCATTGAGACCGTGTTCCAAACCTTGGCATTGGCAGATGACTTGGATGTGCCGGACAACATCTTTCTTGGGCGGGAAATGACCCGTTGGGATTGGCTCGGCCCCTTCCGTTTGCTGAACTACAAGGGCATGCGCGATGCAACCTTGGCTGGCCTGGAGAAAACCGCCGTTAAGATCCCGAACATCAACAATGCTATTCGCAACATGTCAGGCGGTCAGCGCCAGTGTGTCGCCATCGCACGAACGGCTTCATTCCACTCGCGCCTGACCATCATGGACGAACCAACAGCAGCGCTGGGCGTCCAGGAGACCGCGCAGGTCGAGAACATCGTCCGCACGCTTAAAGAAGTGGGCGAACCTTTGATCCTCATCAGCCACAATATGCGCCAGGTTTTTGACCTTGTGGATCGCATCGTTGTCTTCCGCAGAGGCCGCATTTGCGCAAATCTGAAAAAGGAAGAGACCGACGGCCAGGATGTCGTGGCCTACATCACCGGTGCAAAGACGCAGCCGGAGTACGCGGAAACAGCCGCCTAGCGCCAGCCGCGAGATCGGAACGTCCAGGCTTGGCGATGCGGGTGGCCAAGTCTGATCCCGGCAATCTCACACAACAATCTACCCGTGGCTTCCCTGGGGAAGCCTCTTGTCAGCCTGTGGGGGCCTCAGATGGAACGGCAAGGGTTCACCCAGGCTGGTTCACCTTAGGCCTCCCTTTTTTTATCGCTCAGCCGCAAAGGCACAAGTGTCAGCAGGCCAGTGGCCAAACGTCCCGGCGCCGACCCAGAATGTCGGCACAAACCCGCGCCTACCCTCAAAGCATAATGTTCAATTTTGCTGAAGTCGATATAAGTGATTTGCCATTGAATGAAGTTACAAGCTAGCATAGGCTTATCACTGGTCTAGCCGTCTGGGCCCTCTGGTAGGGCGCAAACGGCGTCGTGAGACCACCATTTGGGAGGAAAATATGTCAAAAATTACTAAACTTGTCGCCGGTCTGGCGACTGCAGCAGCTGTGACTGCTGGAACCTCTGCCTACGCTGAATGCGGCGAGGTGTCGATCACCGAGATGAACTGGGCATCGTCGCAGATCATCACCGAAGTCTCTAAGTTCCTGATGGAGCAAGGCTACGGCTGTAGCGTCGAGAAAGTTCCTTCGGCGACCACCACCTCTGTGGCATCGCTGGCTGAAAACGGCGAGCCGGACATCGTGACCGAGCTTTGGCTCAACTCGACCGGCGCGGTCTATGCCAAGCTGGAAGAGGAAGGCAAAGTGAAGCGTCTGGCCGATGTCTTCGATCCAGGTGGCGTTGAAGGTTGGTGGATTCCAAACTACTTGGCTGAAGCGCATCCCGAGCTGACCACTATCGAAGGCGTTCTAGCGAATCCTGACCTGGTTGGCGGTCGTTTCAACAACTGTCCTGACGGCTGGGGCTGTCGCATCGTGAATGACAACCTGGCAAACGCCCTGGGCATGCGTGACAAGTTGGAGGTCTTTGACCACGGCTCTGGCGAGACCCTGGCGACTTCAATCGCTGCGGCGTATGAGAACAAAGAGCCTTGGTTCGGATATTACTGGGGCCCGACTGCGGTTCTGGGCAAGTATGGCATGACCAAAGTGACCATCGGTGACGTTGATGCCGACATTCACACCGCCAACCAGAACGCAGACAACGCCAACCCCGGTGTGTCCGACTTCCCTGCGGCTCCGGTTCTCACGGTTGCTACCGCGGACCTGACCGAGCGTAACCCAGACGTTGCCGAACTGATGAGCAACGTCAGCTTTGACATCCACCTGCTGAGCTCTGTCTTGGCTTGGAAAGATGCCAACAACGCGTCGGCCGAAGAAGCTGCCGTTTACTTCCTGACCAACAACTCTGATGTTTGGTCTGGTTGGGTGAACGACGCTGCTCGCGAAAAGCTGTCAGCTTTGATCAACTAAGTCCAAGGGACGGGCGGCCTGCACTTTGGTCGCCCAAACTTAACAGCGGCTCTTCTTTCGTGAGGAGCCGCAGTTTTGCCCGCACGGTATCGCCGAGCGCACATCAAGCGTGAGGCCCCTGGGTCAAACAGGTCAGGTGGGGCCCATTGAGAAACCCACGGCCATGCTTAGCCTGCTATTCGTGGACTCGCGAAATTTGCTCTAGGGGCCCGCCGATGCCAAGGTTTTGGCGCGCGTCGCCGCGTTTTGACCCGCAGCCTTTGTCTGTTGACTACAAATTGCTTTGAGCGGTCTTGGGCCGCTGGCTCTGCGCAAGGCGCGAGCCCTGCTTGCCACTAAAGGAATATCCCCTATGGCGACTTATGACTTCCTGTTTGATGCTCTTGGATTGCGCGCTTGGTGTGACAGCGGCAAATCCGCCGATGGTCCCGTATCTATGGCCGACCTGCTGGCCAAGACCGGAAAAACCACAGAGACCACGATCTGGGATCTGCCTTTTCCCTCGCTAGACTCCCTGAATGACGCCTGTGGCGCCATTGCTCAGTCGCGCGACCTAACCAAGGGTGTTGGCGATGGGTTCTTGGCCATCAAAGGTGTGCTGCGGTTTGTGCTGGATCCGCTTACCCAACCATTGAGCTGGATTCTGGACGGCACCTTGTCTGCATTTGAAGCCGCGCCTTGGTGGATCATGTTCCCCGTATTGATGGTTGTTGTTTTTGTCGCCTCAAAATCGCTGCGCCTGGTTGGTTTCGTGACAGCCTGTTTAGCGCTTCTGGCCTTCATCGACCACTACGATCACGCCATGCAAACCTTGGCGATTATCTTTGTTTGTGCCTTCTTATGCGTCCTGCTTGGGGTTCCGATCGGCATTGCCATGTCCCGCAACGATCGCCTACAGCGCGTAACGATCCCTATTCTAGACATGCTGCAGACGCTGCCGCCTTTCGTGTATCTGATCCCGCTGATCTTCTTGTTCTCGGTCACTGAGCCCAAACTCTACGGCATCGCGATTATCCTCTACGCCATCGTGCCAGTTGTGCGCCTGACCGATCTTGGCATCCGACTTGTTGATAAGGACGTGATCGAGGCCGCCGATTCCTTTGGCATGACCGATAGTCAAAAGCTGTTCGGTGTCCAGATCCCCTTGGCGCTGCCGAACATCATGGCCGGCGTCAACCAAACCATCATGATGAGCCTGGCAATGGTGGTGATCGCCTCGCTGGTTTCTGCACCTGGCCTAGGCGTCTTGGTCTTGCGCGGAATTCGCAACCTTGAGCTTGGCGTCGGTCTGGTTTCAGGCCTTGGCATCGTATTGCTGGCGATCATTCTTGACCGTGTAACAAAGGCTGCGCTTGACCGCGTTAACGCAGCTCAAAAGCAATAATGTGAGGGCAGACAGGTGAGCAAGAAGATCAAAATCTCCATCAGCAAGCTCTACAAGATCTTTGGCCAAGACCCAAAGGCTGCCCTTGAGCACGTTTTGGCAGGAACCGGGAAGTCGGAGCTCTTGGCCAAGCACGAGCATGTCTTGGGGCTTCAAGACATCAATGTCGACATGCAAGAGGGCGAGATTACCGTCATCATGGGCCTGTCTGGCTCTGGTAAATCGACGCTCATTCGCCACCTCAATCGCTTGATCGAGCCCACCTCGGGCAAGGTTGAAGTCGATGGGCGCGACGTGCTGGGCTACAACGAAGAAGAGCTTCGAAATCTGCGTCGTGAAACCATGTCGATGGTGTTCCAGAAGTTTGCCCTGTTGCCTCACCGTACCGTGGCTGAGAACGCTGGCACAACGCTAAAAGTCCGCGGTGTTCCCCGCGCCACCTATCTGGCAGAAGCAGCCAAGTGGCTGGAGCGTGTGGGCCTGAAGGGCTTTGGCAACCACTACCCGCATCAGCTTTCGGGCGGTATGCAACAACGCGTCGGCATTGCGCGCGCGCTGACTTCGAATGCGCCGATCATGCTGATGGACGAGGCCTTTTCGGCGCTCGATCCGCTGATCCGCACCGATATGCAAGACCTGCTGCTTGAGCTGCAGGCCGAGTTGCACAAGACCATCGTTTTCATCACGCACGACCTAGATGAAGCGCTGAAGCTGGCTGACCATTTGGTGATCTTGAAGGATGGCTACGTTGTTCAGCAAGGCGAGCCGCAAGACATCTTGCTGAACCCCAATGATCCTTACATCGAAGATTTCGTGAGCGACATCAACCGCGCGCGCGTCTTGCGGGTACGCTCGATCATGACGCCCTTGCAAGATGGACAGGTCCCGGCCGACGCGCATGGCGAAGTCGATTTCGACGACACGCTAGAGAGCATGATCGCCAAGTCCGGCGGCGACACGTCGCACTCTTATGTCGTAACCCGCGATGGGCAAGCCGTGGGCACGCTGGAGATGACCCACTTGGTCAAGGCTTTGGTGCCGCGCGCAGCGTCAGAGGCTGGCGCGCGCAAGTACTAGCGCAAAGCCTGGGCAATCGCCCTCGATTGTGCCGAAGATCGCTAAGGTGCATTTGCTTTAACATCCAATAGTTAGAGCGCGTCGTGTGATTGCAATTCGACGAAGCACGCTCTTAGGCGGCGGGTCGAGGCCCAGGATTCGGATTTTGAAGCTATAGGCTCAGGGCCACCCTGGGCTCCCGTAGCTCTGGGGCGTTGCCACCGCGCCCGGCGCTCGCGCGTTAGTTTCGGCTGCATGACTTTACACGCATGCAGTGCTTTTTCTAGCGGTTTGTGCGCGCGCGTGTTAGGGGCTAGCGATCCAGCACCGCTGTCGCCTCGATCTCGACCAGGGCTTCATCTTCAACCAAAGCGCTGACCACCACCATGGTCATAGCCGGAAAATGGCGGCCCAGGACGCGACGGTAGGCTTGGCCGACCTCGCTTTGGCGCGCGAGATAGTCAACCTTATCGGTCACGTACCAGGTCAATCGCACCAGGTCGCTGGCCTGGCCACCGGCCGCCTCAACAATCGCCAATATGTTCTTAAGCGCCTGTTCCATCTGACCCACAAAATCTTGGGCGCGAAACGTCTGGGTCTCGTCCCAGCCGATTTGCCCGCCAACGTACAAAGTCCCGTCCTTGGCCAGCACGCCGTTGGCATAGCCCTTAGCTGGCGTCCAGCCCTCGGGCTGAATGATCTGGTTCAACACCTTTACGATCCTTTCGATTGGTCGGCCAATAAGCTTCGCACAGCCTCTGGCCATGCGGTTGGGCGACCGTTTGCGTCCACAAAGACAAGAGTTGATTGTGAGGCAAAGCGGGTTTCATCACCACAGCGCGCCTCAACACTGATCTGCAAACTACTGCGCCCCACCCTTTGGCAGTTCAGTTCTAAGATGAGCAAATCACCGATCCGGCTCGGCCGTCGAAACTGGGTTTGAATTTCTGCCGTCGGCACGCCGCCTTGAGTGTGAAGTTTCGCAAAAGGCAGCCCCAGCACCTGATCAAAGAAAGCCTCCACGCAATCGTTAATCATCTCAAAATAGCGCGGGTAGAAGACAATCCCAGCGGGGTCGCAATGGCGAAACAAAACGGCTTGTTCAAACAGAAACGCCATCGTTAGACCCCCAGATACCGGTCGGTAATGTCGGCGTTTAGGTCCGCGAAGTCGCCAGACCAGACCGAGCGCCCTTTGTCCAAAATCACCGCCGTATCTGCGACCGCGGACAGCTCGCGAATGGACTTGTCGATCACCAGAATCGCCATGCCGGTTTCAGCCTTCAGGCGCGCAATGGCTGCCCAGATTTCTTGCCTTACAACCGGTGCCAGCCCCTCCGTTGCCTCGTCCAAAATCAGCACGCGTGGGTTGGTCATTAACGCTCGCGCAATCGCCAGCATCTGCTGCTCGCCGCCGGACAAAGAGGCCGCCCGCTGGTCCTTGCGCTCGTCCAGTCGCGGGAACAACGCGGCCACCGAGGCCAAATTCCAGTCACCCGGCCGCGCCGCTGCGATCAAGTTCTCACGCACGCTTAGGCTGGAAAAGCAGCGCCGCCCTTCAGGCACAAGGCCGATGCCGAGCCGTGCCGCTTGATAGGCCGGCCGCCGGCCTAGGTCCTGGCCATCAAACATCAGCGTACCGCCGCGATGCTTCAGCAACCGGCAAATGACCTTCACTGTTGTCGACTTTCCCATGCCATTACGCCCCATGAGCGCCAGCACTTGCCCGTCGGCAAGGCTCAGATGCACGTCAAACAGCGCTTGGCTGGCCCCATAGAAGGCTGAGATATGAGAGAGCTTGAGCAGGCTCATGACCTGGCCTCCTCTTCGCCCAGATAGGCCGCGCGTACCTGCGGATTGGCTCGAATTTCTTCGACCGTTCCAGTTGCAATGATGCTGCCATAGACCAAGACGCTTATGCGATCAGCAAGCTGGAACACTGCGTCCATATCGTGCTCCACCAGCAAAATGGGCGCGCGTTGGCGCAAGGTATCCAAGAAGCCCATCAAGCGGCGCGAGCCCTCCATGCCCAGGCCCGCCATGGGCTCGTCCATCAAGAATATCTTGGGCGCAAGGGTCAGGGCAACCGCGACCTCAAGCTGGCGACGCTGGCCGTGCGACAGCTCAGAGGTGCGCATGTTCTGCATTTCCTCCAACCCCACCTCAACCAGCGCGGCGCGCGCCTGCGCCAGCAGTTCGCGGTCGCGCATAACAGGCCGGAAAAAGCGAAACACCGTACCGCGACGCCCTAGCGCGCCTAGCACCACGTTTTGAAGCACGCTGTAGTCCATCGCCAGCGAAGAGATTTGGAAGGTCCGCCCCATGCCCAAACGCGCCCGGGCCGCCGTCGTCAAGGCGGTCACATCTTGGCCGTCAAACACGACGCTGCCGCTGTCTGGCTGCAAACCGCCTGCGATCTGCTTGATCAGGGTGGACTTGCCCGCCCCATTGGGCCCGATCAGTGCATGGATCTCGCCAGGCCTGACATCAAGATTTATGCCCTCACTGGCCACAAGCGCACCGAAGCTTTTGGAAACATTGCGGATGTCCAAAACGGGCTCAGTCATGGGCCGCCTCCCGCCCTGTCAGCATGCCGTAGAGCCCACCGCGCGCAAACAGAACCACGCCCAAGAGGATTGCCCCCAAGTAGACGTGCCAATAGTCGCTGAGACCGCCCAAGCTATGCTCGAGCAAGATGAACAGCGCCGCCCCGGCGACCGGTCCAAACACGCGGCCCACGCCGCCCAGAATGACGAACACCATAATCTCACCCGAGGTCTGCCAAGAGAACATGGTCGGGCTGACAAACCGATTGAGGTCAGCAAACAGGGCCCCAGCCAACCCAGTGATGGAGCCTGAAATCATAAAAGCGATTAGATAGAGCCGATAGGGCATCTGGCCCACAGCTTGCACCCGCTCCTCATTTTGCCGCGCTGCTCCCAGCGCGAGCCCGAACGCCGAGCGCGCTAAGAACTTGACCAGCAGCAGCACCAAGATCAGCAGCACAAAACAGATGGCGAAGAACTGGATCGGTGCCATGGTGTTTAGCCCGGGGAAGCTGTTACGCACATAGATCGACAAGCCGTCCTCACCACCATAGGCGGGCCAGGAGATGGCGAAATAATAGAGCATCTGGGCAAAGGCCAGGGTGATCATAATGAAATAGACGCCCGATGTGCGCAGGCTGAGCGCGCCGATGCCCAGCGCCAACAGGGCCGATAGCAAGATAGCAACCAGCCAAATCACCAGCATGGACCGGCTGCCTTCGATGACAAAAGGCCAGTCGAGCAAGGCTGTGTAGGTCTGCGCGTGGTAAGCCAAGACGCCCATAACATAGCCGCCAAGGCCAAAGAACGCGGCGTGGCCCAAGCTGACCAGCCCGCCGAAGCCCAAGGCAAAGTTCAGCCCGACCCCTGCAATGGCAAAGATGACCGCGCGGGTGGTCAGCGTGATCAAGAATGGCTCGTCGGCGAACCAGGCCCAAAGTGGAACCGCCAGCAAAGCCAGCATCAGGGCTGCATTCAATAGCACCTCGGGTTTGGCCGCTTTGAAGCCTGCCAGAACGACGGTCTTAAAAGCCAAAGGGAACTGAGCGGCGTCGGGCTGGATTTTCATATCATGCGCTCCCAAACAGGCCTCTGGGGCGGAACAACAGCACGGCCGCCATCAGTAAGTAGATCGACATGGAGGCCAATGAGGCGCCGACTGAGATGGCTGCAGAAGGTTCCATCAAAAGCTTGAAAAATTCGGGCAACAAGAAGCGGCCTAGCGTTTCGGTTAATCCCACCAACAGCGCGCCGACAAAGGCCCCCTTGATCGAGCCAATGCCGCCAATCACGATGACGACGAAGGCGAGAATCAGAACGGGCTCCCCCATACCCACTTGCACCGACTGGATCGCGCCAATCATCGCACCGGCAAAGCCGGCCAGGGCCGCGCCCAGCGCAAAAACGAAAGTGTAGAGCAGGGAAATATTGACGCCTAAGGCCGCGATCATCTCGCGGTCATTCTCTCCAGCACGGATGCGAATTCCGATGCGGGTGCGCGCTATCATCCAGAACAACCCAAGCGCCACAGCCAGACCGACCAAGATGATGGCTAAGCGATACACCGGATAGACGATGCCAAAAGGCAAGGTCACCGTACCGCCCAACCAGGCGGGCGTATCAAGAAACAGCGGAAATGAGCCGAAGACCCAGCGCGTACCCTCGGAAAAAATCAGGATCAGTGCGAAGGTGGCGAGCACTTGTTCCAGGTGGTCGCGCTCATAGAGTCGTCGGATCACCAGCACCTCGATCAGTACGCCAGCAAAGGCGGCGCAGACCAAGCTTGCCACCAAACCCAACAAAAAGGAACCGGTCGCACCCGCGACCGCTGCGGCCGCAAAAGCGCCCACCATATAGAGCGAACCATGCGCCAGGTTGATCAGCCCCATGACCCCAAACACCAAGGTCAAACCGGCTGCCATCAAGAACAGCATGACACCGAACTGGAGCCCATTGAGGGTCTGCTCAGCCAGGAGAGTAAACGACATTCAAAGGCCCCGTTGTCGTCTCCGACCCTCAAACTAGAGGGCCGGAGAGTTTTGACTTACATCTTGCAGTCGGCTGCGTAGACGTCTGCATGATTCTCAAGCGCAAGGCCGATAATCTTGTTGGTGAAGACGTCACCTTCCTTGATGACCTCACGCACGTAGATGTTTTGGATCGGGTGGTGGTTGCTCGCGAAAGCGAAATCACCGCGCGTGCTAGCGAAGTCTGCCGCCTCAAGCGCAGCGCGGAAAGCGTCGGCGTCCGCCACGTCAGCCTTGCCCATGGCGCTGATCAACAGGTTTGCAGTGTCAAAGCCCTGGCTGGCGTAGAGCGACGGCAGACGCCCATACTCAGCCTGGAAGCTTGCAACAAAGGCCGCGTTGGTGGCGTTGTCGATGTCCTTGTTCCACTGCGAGGTGTTCTTAACGCCCAAAGCTGCTTCACCGACAGCCTGCAAAATGCCTTGGTCAAAACTGAAGGCAGGTCCAACAACCGGCAGACCCAGGCCAGAGCCTGCGTACTGCTTTAAGAAGGAGATGCCCATGCCGCCCGGCAGGAAGAAGAAGACACTATCCGCGCCGCTGGCACGAATTTGTGCGATCTCACCCGCGTAGTCGGTCTGGCCCAACTTAGTGTAGATTTCGCCCGCCAAGTCGCCCTTATAGAAGCGCTTGAAACCGGTCAGAGCGTCGGTGCCAGCCGGGTAGTTAGGTGCCAAGATGAAGGTCTTGCCGTGGCCAGCGCCATTGGCGTAGGCACCGGCAGCCTCGTGCAGGTTGTCGTTCTGCCAAGCCACGTTGAAGTAGTTTTTGTTACACCCCTTGCCAGCAAGCTGAGACGGGCCAGCATTGGGTGACAGGTAGAACTTGCCCTGCGCCACGACGCCAGGAACGACGGCCATGGCCAGGTTGGACCAAATAATGCCCGTCAACACATCAACCTTTTCAGATTGGATCATCTTGTCGGCCAACTGGACGGCGACATCGGGCTTGCGCTGATCGTCCTCGATCACGACCTCAATATCGCTGCGCCCTGACTGAGCGACCGCCAACATGAAGCCGTCGCGCACGTCAATGCCCAGGCCCGCGCCGCCGCCGGACAAGGTGGTAATCATGCCCACCTTGACGCCTTCGGCCTGCGCACCAGCAGCCACAGCAACAAAGCCTGCTGCCAAAAGAAGAGATCTCATTTTCATAGTGTCCTCCCTAGGATCGTCATGAGTTTTTTGGTCCAGGAGCGCTGCCCCCGTCCCACATTAGTCGTGCCGCTCGCGCAGGGCGAAGCGTTGGATTTTGCCGGTTGCCGTTTTGGGCAAACTCGGCTGGAACCGCACAGAGCGTGGGTACTTGTACGGCGCGATGGTTGCCTTGACGTGGTCTTGCAGCTTTTTCTTCAGCGCGTCAGAGGCCTCAAAACCCTCCGCCAAGACGACGTGAGCCTCGACAATTTGACCACGCTCGGGGCTGGGCGCGGCCACGACGGCGCACTCAGACACCGCCGAGTGCGAAAGAAGAGCTGCCTCCACCTCGGGACCAGCAATGTTGTAGCCCGACGATATGATCATGTCATCATTTCGTGCTGCGAAATGAAAGTAGCCCTGCGCGTCCTGCCAGAAGCTGTCGCCGGTGATGTTCCAGCCATCCTTGACATACTTGGCTTGGCGAGCGTCGTTCAGATAGCGGCAGCCCGTCGGCCCGCGCACTGCCAGGCGCCCCACCTCGCCGCGCGCCACATCCTGCATGTCGGCGTCGACCACCCGCGCCTCATAGCCAGAGACAGGCCGACCAGTGCAGGCGGGCCGTGCATCCTCAAAGCGATTGGTGACGAAGATATGCAGCATTTCGGTCGCCCCGATGCCATCCAGCATGGGCTTGCCGGTCTGCGCTTGCCAGGCCTCATAGATGGGCGACGGCAAGGTCTCGCCAGCGGAGACCGCAGCGCGCAAACTGGAGAGGTCCGCGCCTTCGTCCATGGCGGTTAGCATGACCTTATAAGCCGTCGGAGCCGTGAAGCAGACCGTCGCCTTATAGGTCTCGATGATCTCGATCATGTTTTGAGGGGTGGCGGCTTCCAGCAAGGTCGCCGCCGCTCCGAAGCGCAGCGGGAAGACTGCCAGCCCGCCAAGGCCAAAGGTGAAAGCCAAGGGCGGCGAGCCGACAAACACGTCCTGGGGCGTGACCTTCAAGACCTCGCGGGCATAGCCGTCAGCGATGATCAACAGGTCGCGATGAAAGTGCATGGTGGCCTTAGGCGCGCCCGTGGTGCCAGAGGTAAAGCCCAGCAAGGCCACGTCGTCTCGCCCGGTCTTAACTGCCTCGAACTTGACTGATTTTTGCAGCGCGATACGGTCGAGCTCCGCGTCGTGGTTTGAGGTGCCGTCGAAGCCCACCACCGTTTTAAGGAAGGCACTGGCCTTAGCGCAGCGCGCCATCTCGTCCATCAGCCGGGTATCGCACAGCGCGTGGCTGATCTCGGCCTTATCAACGATCTTGCTCAGCTCACCGGCGCGCAGCATGGGCATGGTGTTGACCACTACAGCGCCAGCCTTGGTCGCGGCCAGCCAACAGGCCACCATAGCTGGATTGTTGGCAGAGCGGATCAGCACGCGATTGCCAGGCTGAATCCCAAAGTCTTCGACCAAAGCGTGGGCCAAACGGTTGGTCCAGTCGCTCAACTCCTTGTAGGTTCGCTGGCGGCCGTTGCCAATCAAGGCGGTATTGTCGCCAAAGCCCTTGTCCACCATAGCATCGGTCAGCTCGACCGCTGCGTTCAGGTATTCGGGATAGTCAAAGCCATCCAGCAGGAAATCTGGCCACTGGTCTGCTGGTGGCAAGCCATCTCTAGCAAAGGTGTCGATGTGAGCCGTTGGTCCCAGCATAGGTTAGTCTCCCCCAAACGCTGACAAAGCCTGACGTGCGATCACGACGCGCTGCACGTCCGAGGCCCCTTCGTAGATACGCAAAGCACGAATATCGCGGTAGAGCCGCTCGACAGTCTGGCCCGACTTCACCCCGTCACCGCCATGAAGTTGCACCGCTTTGTCGATCACCTGCTGCGCCTGTTCAGTGGCGAACAGCTTGGCCATGGCGGCCTCGCGAGTGACTCGCGCTGCGCCGCTGTCCTTGGTCCAAGCCGCGCGATAGACCAGGAGCGCGCTGGCATCCACATCCAGCGCCATATCGGCGATGTGGCCCTGCACCATCTGCAAATCAGCCAGAGGCGCGCCTTGCACATGGCGCTGGATGACCCGCGCTAGGGCTTCATCCAACGCCCGACGCGCGAAGCCCAGAGCTGCCGCCGCCACGGTCGAGCGGAACACATCCAGCACCGACATGGCGATCTTAAAGCCCTCGCCCGGTTGGCCAATCAGCGCCGAAGCCGGGATGCGGCAGTCCTCGAACTGCAGGCGGGCGAGCGGGTGTGGCGCGATGGTCTCCAGCCGCTCGACGATGCTGAAGCCTGGCAGGCCAGCGGGCACAACAAAGGCTGACAGCCCCCGCGCACCGGGTGCCTCGCCCGTGCGGGCGAAGAGGGTATAGACATCGGCGATGCCACCGTTGGAAATCCAGGTCTTTTCGCCGTTCAACACATAGTCCGCCCCGTCTCGCGTTGCGGTCATGGTCGAACTGGCGACATCCGAGCCCGACTGTGGCTCGGTCAGGGCAAAGGCCGATATGGCCTTGCCCGCGCGGGTCAACGGCAACCAAGCCTGCTTTTGCTCCAAGCTGCCGAACTGACTGATTGCGCCGGTGCCCAGACCCTGCATGGCAAAGGCGAAATCGGCCAGGCCGTCGTGACGCGCCAGGGTCTCACGGATGAGGCAGAGGCTGCGCACGTCCAAACCGCCGTCCGGCGCGCCTGAGTGCTGCAAAAAGCCCGCCGAGCCCAGGGCTGACACCAACCGGCGGCAGGCCGCATCGGTGTCGCTGTGATCGACCGCGGCCAATGCCGGTCCGGCCCAAGCCTCAAGCTCTTGCGCCAAATCCCGGTGGCGGTCGTCAAAAAAAGGCCAGCTTAGAAAGGACTGATCGGCCATCACTTGCCCTCAAACACGGGTTTTTGCTTGGCGACAAACGCGTGATAGGCGCGCTCGAAGTCGCCTGTCTGCATGCAGATCGCCTGTGCCTGAGCCTCAGCTTCGATGGCCTGTTCAAGGCCCATGTTCCACTCTTGGTTCAACTGGGTCTTGGTGATGCCGTGGGCAAAGGTCGGTCCGGCCGCAAGGCGCTCTGCCAAGTTGCGCGCTGCCTCCTCCAGGGCGTCGCTGACGTGCAAGCTGTTCCAAAAACCCCAGCGTTCGCCCTCGTCTGCGCTCATCGAGCGCCCGGTATAGAGCAGCTCAGCCGCGCGGCCTTGGCCGATAATGCGGGGCAGCATGGCGCAAGCCCCCATATCACAGCCCGCCAGCCCAACACGAGTGAACAGGAAGGCGCACTTGGCCTCTGGCGTGGCCAGGCGTAGGTCTGAGGCCATGGCGATGATGGCGCCTGCACCGACGCAGATGCCGTCCACCGCTGCAATAATGGGTTTGCCGCAACCGATCATGGCCTTAACCAGATCACCGGTCATGCGCGTAAAGTCCAGCAGCCCCTTCATGTCCATGGCCACAAGCGGGCCGATAATCTCGTGGACATCGCCGCCCGAACAGAAATTTCCACCATTCGAGGCGAAGACGACCACATCCACATCCTCGGCATAGACCAGTGCGCGGAAGGTATCGCGCAGCTCGGCGTAGCTGTCGAAGGTCAGCGGGTTCTTGCGGTCAGGCCGATCGAGGCGGATCGTGGCGATGCGATCCTTGCAGTCCCAGACAAAATGCTGGGGCTTGAGGTCAGACAGACGGGTCATCGGATGCTCCTTCCATGTGGCGCAGCAAATCGCGCAGGCTATCCAGCTCTTCATGGCCAAAGCCCGCCAGCAAGGCATTGACTTCGGCCTCGTGGGCCTCGGCCACCTCGGCGAACCAGGCCCGGCCCGCCTCAGTCAGGCTGACCAGCACGCCGCGCCGGTCTGCTGGATCAAGCCGCCGTTCGGCCAGTCCATCCTTTTCCAAACGGCTGACCACTGTGGTGGTGTTGCCGTTGGACACCAGCAGCATAAGGCTCAGCTCGCTCATGTTCATCGGGCGCTCGCTGCGGTAGAGCGCGGCGGCCACGTCAAAGCGCGGCAGCGTGGTATCATAGCGCAAACGCAAGAATTCGCGTAATTGCTGCTCGGTTCTGTGCGTCGCCCGCAACAAGCGAATCCAGGTGCGCAGGCGGCGGCGCGACAAGGAGGTGTCGCGGCTAGCGCGCACGACTGGCTCGGCGCCCACAGGGTTTCGCATTGCCTGGCTCATATTTCACCGCCTGAGATGGGGATCGCTTGGCCGTTGATGCCTTCGCTGCCAGGCTGGCAGAGCCACAGGGCCGCCGCCGTGACCTCCGCCGGTTGGATCAGGCGACCTTGCGGATTGTTGGCTGCCAAGGTCTTGCGCACCGCCTCGCTATCCATGCCGGTCTTCTCGACGATGGTCGCCACAGAACGGTCGGTCATCTCGGTATCCAAAAAGCCCGGACACAGCGCATTTACGGTTATATCTTTGCGCGCCACTTCAAGTGCAAGCGCGCGAGTCAGCCCCACCACGCCGTGCTTGCCCGCCACATAGGGTGCCACGTAGGGATAACCCTTGAGCCCTGCGGTTGAGGCGATCGAGATCAGCCGTCCCCAGCTGCTCATTTGCGTCAAACCTTGCCGCAGGGTCAAAAAGACGCCGGTCAGGTTGACCGCCAACATAGCGTTCCAGTCCTGCAGCGAGGTGCGTGTCAGCGGCGCGCTTGAGGCCGCGCCTGCGTTAGCGATGACGATATCGACCGGACCCGCTGCCTGGAACAGAGCTTGGACGTCGGCTTCTTGGGTAACGTCGGCTTGCAGAGCGCGGATGTTTTGCGCCTCCTGGGCAACCGCTTCTAAGGGCTCGGCGCGACGCCCGGCGATCACCACCGCTGCGCCCTGCCCTGCGAAGCCGCGCGCCAGATCAGCGCCAACGCCTGTGCCGCCGCCGGTAATCAAAACGCTCCGTCCTGTCAGTGTCCCCACGATCTGGCTCATACGCGCAGTGTCTCCTGGGCGCGCTCCTGCAAGCGCCGCGCCTGGTCCCGGCCGGCCAAGTAAGGATCAGGCCAGCGCGTCTGAACGTCGCCCAGGGCCACCGCTGCATGCAAAGTCCAATAGGGATCGGCCAAGTGCGGCCGTGCCAAGCAGACCAAATCTGCGCGTCCGGCCATCAGGATTGAGTTGGCGTGATCGGGCTCGTAGATATTGCCAACCGCCATGGTCGGCATGTTCAGCTCGTTGCGAATGCGGTTGGAAAACGGGGTTTGGAACATCCGGCCATAAACGGGCTGCGCTTCAATGCTGGTCTGCCCTGCCGACACGTCGATAATGTCGGCGCCCGCTTCGCGGAACATAGCCGCGATCTTGACCGCCTCCTCTGGTGTGACGCCCGCCTCACCGACCCAATCGTTCGCTGAGATCCGCACTGACATGGGCTTGCCCGTGGGCCAAGCCGCGCGCATAGCCCGCATGACCTCCAGCGGATAGCGCATGCGGTTGTCCAGGCTGCCGCCGTAGGCGTCCTGGCGCGTGTTGGATACCGGTGAAATGAACGACGATATCAGATAGCCGTGCGCGGCGTGCAGCTCGACCATATCAAAGCCCGCACGGGCCGCCATCTTGGTTGAGGCCACGAACTGATCGCGCACCTCATCCATGTCCGCACGGCTCATCTCGCGCGGCACGGCATTGTTAGGCGACCAGGCAATGGCCGAAGGCGCGATGATGTCCCAGTTGCCCTCTTTCAGCTGAGCCTCGGAATCCTCCCACCCCAACTGGGTCGAAGCTTTGCGGCCCGCGTGCCCGATCTGGCAGCAGATCTTAGCGTCGGTTTCCTGGTGCACAAAATCGGTGAGCCGCCTCCAGGCCGCCTCGTGCTCAGGCGCATAGAGGCCCGGGCAGCCTGGCGTAATGCGTCCAATTGGCGAAACACAGGTCATCTCAACATAGACCAGCCCGGCCCCGCCCTTGGCGCGCTCGGCATAGT
This sequence comes from Alphaproteobacteria bacterium, assembly GCA_030428255.1. Taxonomy (GTDB): domain Bacteria; phylum Pseudomonadota; class Alphaproteobacteria; order UBA7985; family JAUIBT01; genus JAUIBT01. Next base: position 60,680 of record JAUIBT010000001.1, read on the forward strand.
GGACGAAGTGCCAGTCAGTCGGGCAGCCATCCACCGCCTTATATTGCGCCATGGGCGAGACCACGATGCGGTTCTTAAGCTGCATATCGCCAAGCTGATAGGGCGCGAACATAGGCGCGCGCACGGGGGCGTCTTCCGGCACCCCGGCTTGGGTTTGGAACCAGCGCTCGGCCGTCTGCAGCCAGGCCGGATCGCGCAGCCGCAAGTTCTCGTGGCTGATGCGTTGCGAGCGGGTCAACAGGTTATAGTTGAACTGCACCGGGTGTTGATCCAGGTAGCGCTCGACCTCTTCGAACCACTCCAGCGAGTTGCGCGCCGCAGACTGCAAGCGCAAGACCTCCAGGCGGCGCTCGTCCTGATAGCGCTCAAAAGCTTGTTCAAGGCTAGGCTCAGTGTGCAGGAAATTGGCCAGCGCGATTGCGCTGTCAAAGGCCAAGCGCGAGCCCGAACCAATCGAAAAGTGGCCTGTGGCCGCAGCGTCGCCCATCAACACCACGTTCTCGTGGTACCACTTGCCGCAAATCACCCGCGGGAAATTCATCCATACCGCCGAACCGCGCAGGTGGGCTGCGTTGGACATCAAAGGGTGGCCGCCTAGGTGACGCTCAAAAACTTTGCGGCAGGTCTCAACGATCTCCTCCTTGCTCATGTCCGCAAAGCCAAAGGCGTCCCAAGTGGGCTGCAGACACTCGACGATGAAAGTCGCGGTCTTGTCGTCAAATTGATAGACGTGGGCCCACATCCAGCCCTGGGGCGTCTTTTCAAAAATAAAAGTGAAGGCGTCGTCGAACTTCTGGTGGGTGCCGAGCCACACGAACTTGCACAGTCGCGTATCAATGTCGGGCTGAAACTCGGCCTCGTATTCGCGGCGAACCAGCGAGTTGATGCCGTCAGCGGCAACCACCAAGTCGTAGTCCTTGCGATAATCTTCAGCCGACTTGAATTCAGTTTCGAAGGCCAGCGTCACACCCAACTCGCGCGCACGCTCTTGCAGCAGAACCAGCATTTGTTTGCGCCCGATGCCCGCAAAGCCATGACCGCCGGAAACCGTGCGCACTCCGTTGTGCTCGACCGCGATGTCATCCCAATAGGCAAAGTGGTCGCGAATGGCCTGGGTGGACTTGGGATCGTTCTCTTGCATCTGGCCCAGGGCGTCGTCTGACAGCACAACGCCCCAGCCGAATGTATCGTTGGCCTTGTTGCGTTCCAGAACCGTCACATCGTGGCTTGCGTCGCGCAGCTTCATAGAGATGGCGAAGTAGAGACCAGCCGGACCGCCCCCCAGACAGATGATCTTCATAAACGCCTCCTCCTTGTTCGCGACCGTGTTGCCACAAAGCAAGGATACCGGGTCGTCGCTTTAATTCAAGCTTAAAATTTTGAACTTAAAGCACCTCAATTGCATGCGCTCGCTACGGCAGACATTTGGATGCATGGCCCAATGCCGCGATCGAACGAAGCGCGCGGAGCAAAACCCGCGCCTGTCGATCGGCACAAACTTGCGCAGGCTTGATTATTACTTTCGTTAATTGCTATAAACGAAAGTTGCTAGCTCAGGAGACATCAATGAAACCCAGCCGCACCGCCTCTGTGCGTCAGACCGCCATTCTCAAGCACCTGCAAAAGCAAGGGCGCGCCTTGGTTGACGAGCTTGCGTTGATGTTTGACACCACACCGCAAACCATCCGCAAAGACTTGACCACACTCGAGGACGAGAATCAAATCGCGCGCTTCCATGGCGGCGCAACACTAATTAGCGGCATCGAATACACCAGCTTTGGGACTCGCCAAGAGATCGCCCGCGAAGAAAAGGAGCGTATCGCCCAGGCGACAGCAGCCCAGATCCCCAACAACGCTTCGATCATCATCAATGCAGGAACGACCACGACGGCGGTGGCGCTCAAGCTTGAACACCATGTCGGACTGAAAATCGTTACAGATTCGGTCGATTTGGCCACCAAAATTCGCGATTTTGCGGGTGTAGAGGTCATGGTGCCCGCCGGGGTCGTGCGGCGCAGCGACGGCGCTATTCTTGGCACCTCTGCCGTCGATTTCATCCGCCAGTTTCGCGTCGACATTGCGGTCATTGGGGTTGCCGCCATCGCTGAGGACGGTGCCTTGCTGGACTACGATTTGCGGCAAGCCTCGGTCGCCCGCGCCATCATCGAAAACGCCCGCGCGGTTATATTGGCCGCAGACAGCACAAAGTTCGCGCGCCTAGCGCCCGTGCGCATCGGCCACCTGTCACAACTGGATACGCTGATAACCGACACCGCCTGCCCGCAAGCCTTGCGTGAGCTTTGCAAGCAGCAAGGGTTGCGCCTACTCACAGCTTAGTGCAGAGATCGTTCAGAAGCCTTGACGAATGCATTCGATAATGTAGACTAACGCAAATCAAGTTGTCCAAAACGAAATCCGAAGACAAGAAGGCCGGACAGCGCGTCAGATCCACCTTACCACGGTTGCCTTAAACGACCGACCGGTTGATCTGCTTAGGAGGAAAGCTGATGGTGTCGCTCATTGTGACCCTTCTCTTACGCCCGCTCGCCGGGGCCAACTCGCTGTTGCTCGCAATCGGGCGACAGGTCGCGTGGCTTGCTTTGGCGCTGATGGTGCTTGTCATCCTCGCGCAAGTTTTTTTCCGTTACGTCCTGAACAACGCCCTGGCCTGGCCTGACGAAGCGGCCCGCTTTCTGATGCTTTGGATGACAGCGCTCATGGCGCCTTCGGCCATGCGCTGGGGCGGCTTTGTCTCCATTGATATGCTGCCGAGCGCGCTTGGGCGCGTTGCCTCGCGGGTCTTAACCTTGGTTCTGCTGTTTATGGCCCTGGCTGTCCTGCTGATCGCCATCCAACACGGCTACAAGCACACCTTTGGGTTTGGCGGTCGCTTCAACAGCTCGTCCTTGCGCATTCCGTTCGATTGGTTCGGTGGAGAGGTGGTGCGGGTCAAGCTGCGATACATGTATGCCTCCCTACTGGTGTGCGTAATCTTGCTGATCTCCGTTACCATAGAGCTGATTTTGCGCTCTTTGGTCCTGCTGTTCAAACCGGAAGCAGAACTTCCCGCAACGGGCGCGCCTGCCCGCCAACTGGAGACCGACTGATGCTGGCCTTGTTTCTGCCCGTCTTTTTGGTCTTCTTGCTGCTGGGCCTGCCGGTCTTTTTTGCGCTGGTCCTAGCCCCTGGCTTGCTGTTGACCCTCAACGGCCAAGAGCGCGACGTGGCCTTGCTGTATCGCAACGTTTACAATGGCATGGACAGTTTTCCGCTGATGGCCTTGCCCTTCTTCGTGCTGGCTGGCGAGCTGATGAACCGCGGCGGTATCACCATGCGCTTGGTGGAGTTTAGCCAAGCGCTGATGGGTCATCTGCGCGGTGGTCTAGCCCACGTTAACATCCTCAGTTCGATCTTGTTCGCGGGTTTGTCGGGCTCAGCGGTTGCCGACACCTCCGCCTTGGGGTCTACCCTTATTCCGGCCATGGAGAAGAACGGCTACACCCGCAAGTTTGCAGCAGCAGTGACCGCCGCCAGTTCGGTCATTGGCCCGATCATTCCGCCCTCAGGCATCATGATCATCTACGCCTATGTGATGGGCGAGAGCGTGGCAGCGCTGTTCTTAGCTGGTATCGTCCCAGGAATTCTGGTCGGCTTGGGTCTGATGGCGGTGGTACGGCTGATGGCCGACCGCTATGACCTGCCCAAGGCTGAGCGCATCGTGCGACCCAACCAAACCATCAGCCCGTTGGAATCTTGGGTCTCTTTTGCTTTGTTGCGCATCAACCTGGCGGGCGTGCTGGTCGTCGCGGTCAATCTGGTCAAGGCGCTTGCTGGCTGGGCGGCGGGCGCAAGCCTAGCCATCAATGGCTGGATCATCTTCTTGGTCATGCTGCCGGTGGCGCACTTTATCCTGCTGCAGATGCGCGCTCAGGTGTCCAAAGATTTTCGCGTTGTCTGCAAAAAGGCGGTGGCTCCGCTGCAAACGCCGATCATCATTCTTGGCGGCATTCTGATCGGCGTCTTCACCCCGACTGAAGCTTCGGCAATTGCCGTTGCCTACGCCTTGTTGATCGCTTTTGGCGTTTTGCGTTCGCTCAAGCTGTCGGATCTTCCAGGCGTCCTGGCGCGCGCAGCTTTGTCCTCGGCCTCCGTGCTGCTGCTGGTCGGTGCCGCAGTGGCCTTCAAGACAGTCGTCAGCCTGAGCCATGCGCCTGAGCAGCTCACCTTCTTCATTCTCAGCATAACCGAGAACCCGCTGCTGCTGCTGTTCTTGATCAACGTGCTGCTGTTTATCGTTGGCATGTTCCTGGATGCAGGACCTGCGATCATCATCCTGGGCCCAATCTTGAGCCCCATCTTTGTCGACTTGGGCGTCCACCCCGTGCACTTCGCCATCATCATGTCGGTCAATCTGACCGTTGGTTTGGCGACTCCTCCCATGGGTTTGGTGCTGTTTGTCGCTTCAGCTGTCTCGGGCGAAAAGGTCGAGACGATTTCACGGGCAATCCTGCCCTTCCTTTTGGTCGAGGTCGTTGTGATCTTCCTCATCACCTACATCCCGGCCATTTCCATGACGATCCCCCGCCTAACGGGCTTCGTCCAATAACAAGCACACTGCGGCATGACATCAAGGAGGTCTAAATGCTGAAACATTCCCTTAAGGCGTTGCTGGCTGCAGCGGTTCTGTTGGGGGCTCCCGCCTTCAGCGCGAGCGCTGCCGACTACACAATCCGCGCCACTGCCAACTCGAACGAGAACGACGAGGACTATGATGGCCTGGTGGTCTTCAAGAGCTTCGTGGAAAGCGCCTCGAACGGTGCCATCGAAGTCGAGTTGTTCATCGGTACCCAGCTTTGCGCCAACGGCGCCGAGTGTCTGCAAGGCGTTGCAGACGGTTCGATCGACGTTTACATCTCAACGTCGGGCGGTGCTGCAGGCATCTTCCCCTACGTTCAGGTTCTCGATCTACCCTACCTGATGGCGAACGACCGCGTTGCAGAGGCCGTGCTGTCGGGCGACTTTACTCGCAAGATGCGCGAAATGGCGCTGGCTGATTCCGACGGCGCAATCCGCCTGATGACCATCGGCAATACGGGCGGCTGGCGTAACTTCGCCAACACTAAGCGTGTTGTGCAGACCCCTGCTGACCTGAAAGGCCTGAAAATCCGTACTGTTGTTGCGGATCTGCCTCAGGAATTGGTGCGCGCCTTGGGTGCGTCTCCCACTCCCATTCCGTGGCCAGAGCTGTTCACCTCGTTCCAGACTGGCGTGGTTGAAGGTTCTAAGAACGGCATCACCGACATCATGGGCATGAAGTTCCCGGATGCTGGCCTGCAGTACGTCACCCTCGACGGCCACGCCTACATGGGTGCGCTGTGGTGGATGAACAACCAGAAGTTCATGGATATGCCCGAAGACCTGCGCCGCGTGGTCGTAGACGGTTTTGCTGCTCTGCAGCAAGCGACCTTCGCATCACCCAAGCGCAAGTCGATCCAAGCTTACGCTGACTTCGTTGCCGGTGGCGGTTCGCTCTACGTCCCGAGCCCTGCTGAGAAAGCTATGTTCCGTGAAGCGGCAGCGCCCGTGTACGACTGGTTCAAGTCAAACATCCAAGGTGGCGGCGAGATCTTCGACGCTCTGGTTGCTGGTGTCGCTGAGGCAGAAGCTGAGATCGAAGCTGGCATGGCTGCGGACCTGAACTAAGGCCTGCGCTGAGCCAAGCCCCACCCTGGCCGCTTTGGCCGGGGTGGGGTCCCCCAAAACTAAAACCCTACCCGCATGAACTCTGGTTCAAGAAGCACTCCAATCACCATTGGCCCCGGCTCCAGGTCGCCAGCAGTGTTTTGAAGCTCGCCCGATCAGGTCTGCTGAATTGGTCCATTGAGGCCCATCGCCAGAATCGCGGACGGCCATCCTCAAAACACTTGCAAGATTTGCCCGAGCGAGCCCTGGCCCTATCGAAAGGGATAAAGCCACACGCGATAGTCCTCGATGAGGATATGAGCCTGTTCGATTTGTTCGGGCGTCATCTTCTTGACCACCTCCTCTTGGGACATGGCTGCGTCTGGATCGCCACCGATCGCTGACAGCACATACCAAGTGTAGGCCCGGATTAGGTCAGGAGCTGGCATCCCTCGCCCCACTTCATAGTACCACCCAATTCCTGACTGAGCCCCTGCATGCCCCTTCAACGATGCGCGCAGATACCATTCGAATGCTCGAATGTCGTCCTGTTCGACCCCCAGCCCCAGAGCATACATGACCCCGATCAGCTCCTCGGCCTCGGCATTGCCCGAGCGTGCAGCGGGCAACAGTTCGGCCATGGCAGCTTGGTAGTCATGGGCGTCCATAAGATCGCGCGCCGTCTCAAGCTCGGCCAGCGCGGGCGCCGCAGTCCAAGCCAGGCAGGCACCAGCCATCAGCGCCGCGACAGCGGTGTTGCGCATCCAAGCGCTGACGGAGCGCGGCAGGTTTATCTCACAGCGGGGCTGAGCGCATCTGGAAAGCATCATTTGGCAGATCTCCTAAAAGGGCGGTGGAGCGCGCGCACCAAAGCGCTGCTCACGGGATTCGGTTTCGCGTTGGCAATGCTTGTTGGTTTTGTCAGCACGACGCCGGTCCATGCAAACCCCTTTCCGCCCGCATTGCAATCCTCAGATTTTCCTGCAGTTGATATCGACTTGGCCAAACTGGGCCAACTGCTGTTCTTCGACCCCATCTTGTCGGGCAACCGCAACATCTCCTGCGCCACCTGCCACAACCCGGATTTCGGCAGCGGCGATGGGCTGAGCCTAGGAATCGGCGAAGGCGGCACGGGCATAGGGCCAAAGCGCCAGCCGGGCGAAGGCGCGAGCCGTATCAGAAAGCGCATCCCGCGCAATGCGCCAGCGCTCTGGAACTTGGGCGCGCAGCAGGTCAAGTTCATGTTCCACGATGGGCGCGTGAGCTTTTCTGACATCTACGACAACGGCTTCGACACCCCCGCTCAAGAATGGCTGCCCGACGGCTTGTCGGGGCTGCTCGCCGCGCAGGCGCTGTTCCCCATGACCTCGCAGTTCGAGATGGCGGGTGATCCGCTAGAAAACGAGGTTGCGGGCGCAGCCTATGATCGCATCGACGCGGTTTGGCCCATTCTCACCAAACGGGTCCGCATTATCCCAGCCTATGCTGATCGCTTTATTGCCGCTTATGACGATGTTCAAGATCCGCTGGATATCTCCATCACGCATATCGTCAACGCCATCGCGGCCTTTGAAACCTTCGAGTTCCAGAGTTTTGACAGCGCCTTTGATGCCTTCCTGGCGGGTGACGCCACTGCGCTCAGCGACCAGCAAAAGATGGGCATGGATTTGTTCTATGGCAAAGCGGGTTGCAGTGACTGCCACTCCGGTTCCTTGCTGACCGACCAGGAGTTCCACGCACTCATGCTGCCCCACTTCGGGCCAGGGCGCACGCGCAAGTGGGATACGGTGGTGCGCGATGTTGGTCGCATGGCCGCCTCTGATCGCCTGGAAGACGCCTATCGCTTTCGCACGCCCGCGCTGCGCAACGTCGCATTGACCGCACCGTATGGCCACAACGGAGCTTACCAAACCCTGGAAGGCATGCTGCGCCATCACTTGCAGCCGCGCCAGGCCTTCGCTGCCTGGACCCCGCAGAAAGCGCTGTTGCCTCAGGTGCCTTGGTTGGACGCCAGCGATTTTCGCCCCTTCGACGATCGCCTAGAGCGCGAACGCCTGGCCGCCAGCCTCGATATCGAATCGCGCGCTTTGAGCGACAGCGAAATCGCCGCCTTGCTGGCCTTCCTGGAGTCCTTGACGGGAACGGAATCGATCAAGGGCCGCTTGGGACGCCCCAAGGCTGTGCCCAGCGGTCTGGAGATCGACTGATGTCGGCAACCCCTCAGCCTAGCCCACCAGGGCCCAATTCTTCGGAGCCCAACTCAAAGCAACCCAGTGTGCTCGTCGTCGGCGTTGCCGTGCTGGACTTCGTGTTTGCCATGCCCGAACTGCCGACCCGCGCCGCCAAGTATCGCGCTAAACAGGCCGAGATCGTCGGCGGTGGCTGCGCGGCCAACGCTGCGGTCGCCATTGCGCGCTTGGGCGGACGGGCCCTGTTGGGCGCTCGCTTGGGCCAAGACCCAGTGGGCGATTTGATCGTCAATGATCTGATCGCTGATGGCGTCAACACGGATTTGGTTCAACGGCACGCTAACGCCCGCTCCTCCTTCAGCTCGGTGTTTGTCGATGACCAGGGCGAACGCCAGATCGTCAACTATCGCGACACCAGCCTGTCCGACGCCACCGATTGGATCAACACCAGCCCCAAGATTCAGGCGATCTTGGTCGATACCCGTTGGGGCGCTGGGGCCATAGCGGCCTTGCGCTTAGCAAAACAGCGCGGTGTGCCGGGCATTGTTGACGCCGAAGCGCCCATGGATACTGCGGTGCTGTGCGAAGCGACCCACGTGGCTTTTTCGCGCGATGGCCTGTTGTCCTATGCCCCTGCCGAAGACCTGGAAACCGCTTTGCAGCTAGCCAGTCAGACCCTGCCCGGCGCTTGGCTGTGCGTCACTGACGGCGCGGCTGGCGTGACGGTCCTGAACGGCGGCCACCTGAGCCAGGTTCCCAGCTTCCAAGTCCCTGTGCGCGACACCTTGGGCGCAGGCGATGTGTGGCATGGGGCCTTCGCGCTGGCCCTGGCCGAAGGGCAAACTGAAGACCAGGCGGTCCGCTTTTCCAATGCCGCAGCCGCCATCAAATGCACCATGTTTGGCGGGCGCAAAGGTAGTCCAGATCGCGCCGCGCTGGAGACATTCCTAAAGGAGACACAAAGATGAACCTGACACCCGGCAAGCTCTGGGGCCTTCGGCGCATGTCCGACGCTAAGGGCATCTTCAAGATGACCGCGGTGGATCAACGTCCCCCGATCAAAAACCCCATCGCAGCCCACTTGGGCGTCGATCAGGCCCCTTGGGATCAGGTCGCACGCTTCAAAGCGCTGTTGGTGGAGACACTGCAAGACCAAAGTACAGCGATGCTGCTGGATCCGCACTATGCGATCCCGATAGCCTTCGATCAGCTCTCGCCGACCAAGGGCCTGATCATAACGCTGGAAGACAGCCTGTTTCGCGAGACTCCCGGCGGGCGCTTGTCGGACAACATCGACGACTGGTCGGTCGCGAAAATCAAGCGTATGGGCGGCGATGCAGTCAAGGTTTTGGCCTGGTATCGCCCTGACGCCAGCCCCGAGGTCAAGCGCGCGCAACAAGACTACGTCAAGCAGATTGGCGAAGACTGCGCACGTTATGACATCCCTTTCTTGTTCGAGCTGCTGGTCTATCCTTTGGCCGCCGATGCGCACCAAACCAAGGACTACATCGAGATGCAGGGCAAGCGCGCTGATCACGTCTTGGCCTCGGTCGAAGAATTCGCCAAGCCTGACTACGGCGTCGATGTATTCAAGCTAGAAAGTCCGGTCAACGCGGCGCAGGCCGATGGCTCGGCACAAGTGCAGGCGGTGTTCGACGAGATGGCGCACTTGGCGGGGCGGCCCTGGGTCATGCTGTCGGCGGGCGCAGGCAAGGCCGAGTTTCGCGCGGTGCTGGAGCATGCCTTCAAAGCCGGAGCCTCAGGCTTCTTGGCAGGCCGGGCCATCTGGCTAGATGCCTTTAAGGCTTACCCAGACTGGCAGGCCATACGCGAAGGGCTAGAGGGCGAAGCACGAACCTACCTCACCGAAATCTCCGACCTGGCGGACCGCATGGCAGCCAACTGGGCGAACCACTCTTGCTACGGCGAGGCCGGTGCGCTGTTCCAGCCGGTCGATGCCGACTTCCGCCACGCCTACTCCTCCATGTGAGCAACCGCCATGAAATTGGGAATACTGGCGCTTGGGCGCTCTACGTTTGACGTTGATTTCGCCCAGCAAAATTTAAACGCCATGTTAGCGGTCCTGGATGCAAGCCCTGCTGAAATCGTCGGCCCGCGCACGCTGCTGTTCGACGAGACCGAGACGCGCGCGGCTATGGCAGAGCTAAAGGCCGATGGCATCGATCAACTCTTGATCATGCAAGTGACCTTCACCGACGCCGCCATGACGGCGGTGATTGCCGCCGCGTTCGCCCAGCCCGTGTCGATCTGGGCGATTCCAGAGCCTCGCATCGGCGGCCGCTTGCGCCTCAATTCATTTTGCGGATTGAACCTAGCATCTCACGCCCTGGGCCTGGCACAGCGCCCCTTCTCCTGGCTCTATGCGGCACCCGATAGCGCCAGCATCGCGCACGACTTGGCAGCCTTGCTCAAGGGTGAGCGCCGCGCCCTGCCACTGGACCTTGGCGCGGTGCCCGAAACCAACGCGCAGGGCCAAGCCATCGCCCAGGCGATCCAAGGTCAACGCATCGCGCGTATTGGCGAGCACCCGGCGGGTTTTGACACCTGCGCTTACGATCCTCAGGCATTAAAGGCGCTCGCGGGCGTCGAGGTCGATCCCTTGGAGCTGGACACGTTGTTTGACACCGCTCGGGCTGCGGACGCGGGCCAAGTGGCGGCGCTGCACGACCAAGTCGCAGGCCAGATAACCGGCCTGGAGGAGGTCGAGGCGGCCCCGCTGGACCGCTCGTTACGGCTCAAACTCGCGCTCGACAGCCTGCGCGCCTCTGGTAACTACGGAGCCTTCGCGATCCGTTGTTGGCCTGAGACCTTCACCGAATACGGCGGCGCTGTTTGCGGCCCGGCGGGCATGCTGGGCGAAGCGCGCCTGCCTTGCGCGTGCGAAGCCGATGTCTACGGCGCGCTGACCCAAATGCTGTTGAGTAAAGCTGCCGACGCACCCGTTTTCTTGACCGACCTGGTGGATATGGACGCAGACGACAACACAGGCGTGGTCTGGCATTGCGGCCAAGCGCCCATGTCGATGCGCGACCCTGAGGCTGTGGCGGAAGCCACCATCCACACCAACCGCAAGCAGCCCTTGCTGTATCAGTTCACGCTGAGGCCGGGGCCCGTCACCTTGATGCGGATCTCCCAAGCGCGCAACCAGCCCCACATGGTGCTGGGTTACGCCGAAATGCTGCGCCGCCCCATGTCCTTTACGGGCACCTCGGGCGTCTTGCGTTTTGAGCGGCCCGCCAAGGCGGTGCTGTCTGACATCATTGCCAGCGGGCTAGAACACCACATGGCCCTGGCCTATGGCGACCATCGCGAGGCCCTGAGCGGGCTGGCTGGTGCGCTCGATTTGCCGATTTTGGAGCTGTAAATCCATGACAATTCGCTATGGCCTGATTGGTTCGGGCATGATGGGCCAAGAGCACATTCGCAACTTGGCGCTGCTAGACGGCTGCCAGGTGACTGCGGTGGCCGATCCCAACGAGGTGATGCGTAACCAGGCCGCACAGCTCGCGAGCGCCGGGCGCGCGGGCGCTGAAGTCGCGGCTTTTACTGACTATCGCGACCTGTTGGCCGCCGATGTTTGTGATGTGTTGGTGGTGGCCTCGCCCAACGATGCCCACCACGACACCATGATGCATCTGCTGGACACGCCACTGCCGATCCTGTGCGAAAAGCCTCTTTGCACAACAGCGCAGGACTGCCGTGCGGTCATCGCCAAGGCTGCCGGTCGCCGGGCGCCGGTTTGGGTGGCTATGGAGTACCGCTATATGGCTCCCATCCAACGCATGCTAGAGGAGCTGGCCACCGATCGAGCCGGAGCGCCGCGCATGATTTCGATCCGCGAGCACCGCTTTCCCTTCTTGCACAAGGTCGATGCCTGGAACCGTTTCAATGCCCGCACCGGCGGTACGCTGGTCGAAAAGTGCTGCCACTTTTGGGATCTGATGCGGCTGGTATTGAACAGTGATCCGATCCGCGTCTATGCCTCGGCGGGTTTGGATATCAACTATAGTGACGAGGACTACGCGGGCGCGCGTCCTGACATTCTCGACAACGCCTATGTCATCGTCGATTTTGCCAACGGCACGCGCGGCATGCTGGATCTGTGCATGTTCGCCGAAGGCTCGCGGTGGCAGGAGGTGGTGTCGGCGGTCGGCCCTAAGGCTCGCATTGACGCGAAGGTGCCAGGCCCGGCGCGCTTTACCTCCGATGGCAAGGAACGCCCGGCTGAGCTGGAAATCTCAGACCGAGCAAGCAAGGTCGTGACCCGCGAGACGGTCACGGTGGATGAAAGCATTTTGGCGGCAGGCGATCACTTCGGATCGACCTTTTTCCAGCATCAGCGTTTCTTAGAGCTGGTGCGCAGCGGCCAAGGCGCGCCCGAGGTCAGCTTGCAGGACGGGCTTTGGTCGGTACTGGTCGGCGAAGCTGCCGAACGCAGCGCGCGCTGTGGCCAAGCCATTGATTTGAGGGACATGTCATGACAGCATTTGGAACTATGCCCGACGGTCGTCCGGTTGAACGCATCACCCTGAGCGGTGGTGGACTGACGGCCCAGGTCCTGACCTACGGCGCTGTGCTGCAAGATCTGCGCCTGGACGGCCACAACGCGCCGCTGGTTTTGGGTTTCCCAGATTTTCCGCCCTACTTGGACCGCTCGCCTTACTTTGGCGCCACCGCTGGCCGCTGCGCCAATCGTATTCGCGACGGCCACCTGAGCCTAGATGGCCAGGACTACCAACTCGACACCAACTTCTTGGGCAAGCACTGCCTGCACGGCGGCGCTGGCGGATTTGGCAAACAGCTCTGGCGTTTGGCGAGCCAGCAGGGCGACAGTCTGGTGTTGGCGCTGCACTCCCCGGATGGCGACATGGGCTTTCCTGGCTCACTAGACGCCGAGCTTAAACTCAGCCTGCTCGACGGTGGTGTGCTGGATATCGTCATGACGGCCACCTGCAGCGCCCCGACGCTTTGCAACCTGGCCCACCACAGTTATTTCATCTTGGATGACAGCGGCAGCGTGCAAGACCACCTGTTGCAGGTCGATGCTCGCCACTACCTGCCCGTTGATGACGAGCTGATCCCCACCGGTGAACGTGCAACCGTTGAAGGCACGCGGTTTGATTTTCGTCAGTCGAAACCGGTGGGTCAAACGCCCTCGGGCCAACCCGAGCTGCTTGACCACAACTTCTGCCTGTCTCAAGACCGCCACACCCTGCGCAAGGTCGCGCGCCTGGTCAGCCCTAAGTCGGGCGTCGCGATGGACCTGCGCACCACCGAGCCCGGTCTACAGGTCTACGACGGGGCCAAGGTCAATGTTGATACACCGGGCCTGGCCGGACAGCCGATGCGTGCCCACGCGGGCATCGCCCTTGAGCCACAAATCTGGCCAGATGCTAACCACCATCCCACATTCGCCCAAGCGATCCTGCGCCCGGGCCAGGTCTATCATCAGCAGAGCCAATACATTTTTTCGAAGGACAAACCATGAGCACGTTCAGCGGCTTACTCCAGGAAGCAAACTTGATTGGCGGCACTTGGGTCGGCGCGGACAGCGGCAAGACCCTGGCCGTCTCTAACCCCGCGACCGGCGAGGTTCTAGGCCAGGTTCCCAACTGCGGCCAAAGCGAGACCCAGCGCGCGATTGACGCCGCCAGCGCTGCCTTTGCTGAGTTCGGTCGAACGGCCTTGTCCTATCGCGTCGGCTTGCTGCACAAGCTGCACGACGCCCTGATGGACAACCAAGAGGCCCTGGCGCACCTGCTGACCGCCGAGCAAGGGAAGCCATTGTTCGAAGCGCGCGGAGAAATCGCCATCGGAGCCGCCTACGTGCGTTGGTATGCCGAGGAAATCCGCCGCGCCAAGGGCGAGATCGTACCCGCAGCCTCCAATGACCGCCGCTTGCTGGTCACCCACCACCCGGTTGGCGTCGTCGGGGCCATCACGCCCTGGAACTTCCCCTCCTCCATGCTGGCGCGCAAGCTGGCTCCGGCCTTGGCAGCGGGCTGTACCGTGGTCGCCAAACCCGCCAGTGCGACGCCCTATTCCGGTTTGGCTTGGGGCAAGCTGTGCCAAGAGGTTGGCTACCCCGCAGGCGTGGTCAATATTCTGACCGGTTCAGCGCGCGAGATCGGTGGCGCGATCATGGACAGCGCAGAAGTGCGCAAAGTGACCTTCACCGGTTCGACAGAGGTCGGCAAGACCTTGATCCGTCAGTCTGCTGACACGGTGAAAAAGGTGTCGATGGAGCTGGGCGGCAATGCGCCCTTCATTGTCTTCGATGACGCTGACCTGGACGCCGCTGTCGAGGGTGCCATGGTCGCCAAGTACCGTAACATGGGCCAAACCTGCGTCTGTACCAACCGCTTCTATGTGCAGGCCGGGATCTATGACGCCTTTGTCGAGCGCTTCAGCCAAGCCACCGCAGCGCTGGTGGTTGGCAACGGCGCCGAGGACGGCGTGCAGCAAGGCCCGCTGATCGACATGGGCGCAGTTGAAAAGGTCGAAGCGTTGATCGCTGACGCGCTGGCCAAGGGGGGGCAGGTGCAGCAAGGCGGCAAGCGCCACGGCAACGGCGGCACCTTCTTTGAGCCCACAATCATCACTGATGCAAACGCCTCGATGCGCTTTGCCACCGAGGAGATCTTTGGCCCGTTGGCTGCCATCTTCAAATTCGAGAGCGAGGACGAGGTCATCGCCGCCGCCAACGCCACCCGCTTTGGCCTGGCTGCCTATGCCTATACCCGCGACTTAGCGCGCAGCTTCCACCTCAACGAGCGGCTGGACTACGGCCTAATCGGCATCAATTCGGGGCTGATTGCCACCGTGGAAGCGCCCTTTGGCGGGGTCAAAGAAAGCGGCATGGGCAAGGAAGGCGGCAGCCAGGGCTTGGACGACTATTTGGTCAGCAAGTACACCTGTTTGGCGGGGCTCGGCGCATGATCCTGATCACCGAGTTTATGGATCAAGCCGCGGTCGATCACCTGGCGAGCCAGCGCGCGACCCGCTATGCGCCCGAGTTGGCGGACGATCAAGCCGCTATCCCGGCGCATATGGCAGACATCCAAGCCCTCATCGTGCGCAATCGCACCCAAGTGACTGCAAAGCTGCTGGCCTCCGCGCCCGAGCTTAAGGTCGTGGGGCGCTTGGGCGTGGGGCTTGACAACATTGACCTGGAGGCCTGCAAGGCGCGCAATATCACCGTCATCCCTGCGACCGGGGCCAACACTTTGTCGGTGGCCGAATACGTGGTCACCAACGCTCTGATCTTGCTGCGTAACGCCTACCAAGCCAAAGACGCTATGGTGGCAGGCGCTTGGCCGCGCGCCGCTTGCTCGGGTCGCGAAGTGGCGGGCCGCATCCTGGGGCTGATCGGTTTTGGCGCCATCGCACAAAAGACCGCCGAGCTGGGCCGCGCCCTGGGCATGCAGATTGCTGCCTTCGACCCCTTGCTGCCCTCCGATCACCCTGCTTGGCAGCAAGCCCAGCGTTGCGAGACCTTGGGCGCGCTGTTGGGCCTGGCCGATGCCGTCAGCCTGCATGTGCCGCTGTTGCCTGCGACCCGCCACATGATCAACGCCCAGACATTGGCTGACATGAAGCCAGGTGCCGTGCTGATCAACGCTGCGCGCGGGGGCGTGGTGGACGATGCCGCGCTGGCGCAAGCGCTACGCGATGGTCGTATTGCTGGAGCCGCTCTGGATGTGTTTGAGACCGAGCCCCTGACGGCCGAGGCGGCGGCCGCGTTCGAGGGCCTGCCCAACGTGGTGCTAACCCCGCACATTGCCGGGGTCACCGAAGACAGCAACCAGCGGGTCAGCGCCATGATCGCCGAGCGCGTGATGAGTGAGCTCAGGGCTTAGCGCTCAGCTCCTGGCGCTCGGCTGGGCGCTCGGCTGGGCGCTTGATCCCGCGACCAGCCCCTCGACAAAGCCCTGGATCGTCGCCAAGGTAAGATCGGGCTGCTCAAGGAACGGCACGTGGCGGCAGTCGTCCAACAGTGCCACTTGCACCGGCGCTGGGCTGCGGCGCGCCACCACCAAGACTTGCTCGTCACTGCCGTATTGATCTTGCTTGCCCTGAAGCGCCAGAGCTGGGACACCGAGGGTGTCGAGCACATGCTCGACGTTCCAAGCCTGAAAGCCCGGGTGCAACCAGGTGTCATTCCAGCCGCGAAACGTCGCCTCGGGATCGCGGTGATATTTGGCCATGCGCGCTTTCAAATCTTGGGTCTCAAAGACCTGCTTGGCGTCGCTGATAGCGGCCCGGCTGGCAGGTTCGGTAAAGAAGTGCGGAGCCATCAAGACTAAGCCACGCAGCCTGGGGTCGCAGTGCCGCCCTGCATATTCGGCGGCAATGGTCGCGCCGTCCGAATGCCCCAGCAGGATCAAAGGTCGCTCGCCAAACAGCGCCAGAACCTGAGGCAAGACGCGGGTGGCCTCGCGGGTTAAGTAGTCCAGCGGGCGCGGCATGTCCGCCAGGTCCGACTGACCATAGCCCGCACGCGAGAAGGCGAAGACAGGCAAGCCTGTCGCTTGGCTCAGCTTAGAGGGAAAGTCACGCCACAGTGCGAGGCAGCCCAAGCCCTCGTGTAGCATAACGATGGTCGGCTGACCCTGGTCGCAGTTCTGCGGGCTGGGGCCGAAACTAGCCCACTCCAAGGACTTGCCCTGCGCAATGAGGAACCCTGACCGCTCCAGCCACTGCTCGAAAATGGTCGTCATGCTATGCGGCCAAGAACTTGCGCGCGGCTTCCAGGTCTTCACAGACCCTCGCGCTAATCCGATCGCCAAATTTGGCCAAGGTATTGGCCTCCCACTCCGCCACCCAGCGCGTGTCCTGCCCGGTCTCGGGCAAGGGCGGGATCAGCACGAATTTGCGCAAGGGAGATGCCAGGACGGCATCGCGGAACTCGGGCCCACTGACCCAGGCATAGTCAGCTTCTGATAAAGCATGCGGCGAGGTGGAAACATCGGCAACCCAATGCTTAACCGCGTGCGAGCCGACCCAGGCCAAGGCCGCCAAGAC
Source organism: Alphaproteobacteria bacterium (assembly GCA_030428255.1). Lineage (GTDB taxonomy): Bacteria > Pseudomonadota > Alphaproteobacteria > UBA7985 > JAUIBT01 > JAUIBT01. Next base: position 77,596 of record JAUIBT010000001.1, read on the forward strand.
AGCATCGCGCACCCCACTGCCCTCGTCGTACTCCGAGAACCACTTCAAATAGACCGCTGCCATATCTGGCTGCCAACTCACCCGTACCAAGCCGGGCTTGTCATGGATGAGGGTCTCACTCTTCAGCGCGTCTTGCATGCCCATTCTTTCGCTTACTTGTCTGGTCGCTGTAGTCTAACGAGCGGCACGTCCCAGCGCAAACTTCGCGGGGGCCAAGGCGAAACCCAACGCACCTAGGGGTAGCGGGCCCGACATCCATTCGAAACGCGCAGATCAGCGTCATCGTCGACAGCAAAGCAAACGGTCTCACAAGGCACACCGTCTCGGTCCCGGTCCAAGGAGGTGACGCCGCCGACCAACAAGGCGAAAAAGGCATGCTCGCAGGACGAGACATCGCCGCAGCGCCTGACCGGAACCCAGCGCCGTGACCAGGTGATATCTGCACCTGAGGCCAGGCAACGTGCGACATTGCGGTAGTGGTGCAAGTCACCAGCCTCTTGTGCGCAAACGGGCCCAGCAGCCAGCGCAATCATTACAATATAGCGTTTAATCATTTTACGTCTTTATAAAATGCACCGCACTCTGTCTAGACAAAAACCTACCCGCTCTGATTGCCGTCGATAGCGACGGCGGGTGCCCTTGACCTTGGGGCTGAGAAATTTAGGTGAAAGGGCCAGGTTTCTTGCCGCCGTCTGTCGACACCTGGCTTTTCAAGCACGATTTTCCGTGGCAGGGTTGAGCGGCTTTTGGTCCAAGTGACCAGGGCATCCCGCCGACAAACACGCATGAGACCAGCTTATGGCCCTATCCCTGTTTGATCAAAGTGTGATGGCAGCGCTAAAGCGCCTGCTGTCCCATATCTCGTATGGTCGCCTATCGGTGAGCTTCCCCGATGGCAGCCAATTTCACTATGGCAACAGCAGCAGCCCGCAGGCCACGCTGCACATTCGCTCCATGCGTGGCGTGCGGCGTATCTTGTCCAGCGGCGCCGCGATTGGGCTGGCCGAAGCCTATATGGCCGAAGAGATTGACACCCCTAATCTTTATGATCTGCTGCATCTGGGCGTCGCCAATCTGACCTTCTATGAAGAAAGCGAAAAGCGCCACCCGCTGCGCAACTTCATCATGAAGCTCTATCACCTCATGCGCGCCAACACCAAAGCGGGCTCGCGACGCAATATTGCCGCGCACTATGACTTGGGCAATGACTTCTATCAGCTCTGGCTTGACCCCAGCATGACCTATTCCTCGGCGCTGTTTGAGCCCAACGACAATCTGCAGACCGCCCAGCAGCGCAAATATGAGTCCATCGCACGCATGGCGGATCTGCGCCCCGATAGCCACGTGCTGGAAATCGGCTGCGGCTGGGGCGGCTTTGCCGAATATGCCGCCAAGCAGATTGGATGTCGCGTCACGGGAATCACTATTTCGCGCGAGCAATTCGACTTTGCCTCCAAGCGCATGCAACGCCAAGGCCTGAGCGAGAAGGTGGAGCTGCGGATGCAGGACTACCGCGATGTGCCCGAGCAGTCCTTTGACCGCGCGGTCTCCATCGAAATGTTCGAGGCTGTGGGCGAGCGGTATTGGCCGACTTTCTTCGGCAAGCTGCGCGATGTCTTGACCCCTGGCGGCCGCGCTGGCCTGCAAATCATCGCCATCGAAGACCCCTACTTCAAAGAATATCAGGAATCGACCGACTTCATTCAGCAGTACATCTTTCCAGGCGGCATGCTGCCATCGCCGACGCGCTTGCGCGAAGAGATTGAGCGTGCAGGTCTCAAATGGCGGCAGGACTTTGGGCTTGCCGCCTCCTATGCCCGTACATTGCTGGATTGGAACCAGAACTTCCAGGCCGCCTGGCCCCAAGTTCAGGCTCTGCGCGCAACCTTCGATGAGCGCTTCCGACGCATGTGGGAGTTCTATCTGATCTATTGTGCTGTTGGCTTTGAAAGCCCGCGTCTGGACGTTAAACAGATCGCGCTTGTGCGGAGCGCCTGATTGCAGGCGCTCCGAGCCGCGTACCGGAGCCTCGGCCCCTGATGCAGGGGTCCCCAACCGCAAGCGGCCATGTCCAAGGCCGCCGCTGAGCGACGTTTGGGAGTTTGCAGCCGCGCCCGCAAACGCAGACCACCGCAGGATTATTTGCAAATCGCCCCGGTGATATTGAGGTCTGATACGTCGGATTTGATCGGAATCGGCGTCTCTCCTAGCGCCGACGACAAGGCGTGCGTGCGCCGGTCGTGCATCACCAAGCCAATCTCTTCCATATACCAATATGAGTAACGCTTGGTGCGATTGTCAGGGCCCTCAATCGACTGACCTGCAAGCTTGAGCCCCAATTGCTCACATGCTGCGCGCCCAAAATCGAGCAAGCTGTTTACTTGATCCATATCAGTCGTTGCCAGGGTGTCACCGGGCAACAGAAAATGATGGTTGTTGGCGTGATATTCAAAGGCCAGGCGCCGGTGATAGCTGCCCTCGGAATCGATAAAGCCACCTGGCAAAGGCACGACATAGGACCAGCGCCAATCGCCATTGTGCTGGAATTTGAACGGCCGTTCCTTTGCAATAAGCGAGGTCAAAGCTCGTATGTTGTGATGATGCTCCGTGTTGCCGTCGCAGGCTGATGCTGGCTGGGCCGCCACGATCACCGCTAGGCTGGCAAGGCAAGCGATCAGCTTTGCTAGACCGAGTGCTTTTTGCGGCTGCACAGTCGATTTTGGGATGACCCACTTGCACTTGAGCCAAAGTTTCACGTCACCTCCCCAAACAGATCCTGGTTATTGGGCGCAAAGCGGCTCGCCTTAAGCCTGCCATGCGCACCCAACTAGGTAACCTCAACAGGCTCGGCATTCAATATATGTTATTATGTTTTTTATTATTTATTTGAGATTCAGCGCCTAGAGCTGGTTCCAGCGCCGTCGCGTCAACCCCATGCTCCAAGCCCAGAAAGGCAAGCGCGACAGCAGGTAGACCGCAGCAATGGTCGTCACCCAAGCAAAGATGATTTTGACGGACGAATAAACCGGGATCGAGGCCTGCCAGCCCTTTGTTTGCACGTCAAAAATGTCGATCATCATGGGATGGACCAAGTAGGTGCCAAAGCTGTAGGGGGCCAGCTTAGAAAAGACAGGCGGCCAGGGCCAATGGCTGACCGACAGCAGCGTTAGGACGATCACCAAACAGATTCCGTAATAGGGCAAATACACCAGGCCACGCGGCGGCACCCAGGTTCCGTCTTTCATGATCTGCCAACCGTGGACCGCGAACGCCAGCAAACACAGCGTCAAGACAAGCGTGAACAGCGGCACAAAGGGGCGCATTAGCGCGACATCGCGCTTCACAAAGCCAAAGATCGAGAACATGGCTAGTCCGTAGCCGGTGTAAGTCAGCATCTTGACCACCACCAGCGCCGTGTCGCGGAACAGCCTGAGATCCGGCTGATAGAAATTGGAGTACAAGAAGACATCCGCCTGGTTCTTAAACAACAGCAAGGGAATGACCAAGAGCCCCAACCAAGGGTGGGTGATCGCCAAGCGATACAGCGGATAGAAGAGCGTCAGCAAAAACAACATCGGCAGGAAGTGCATGTGATACTGCGACTTGCCCAACGCCAAGTACTTGAACCAGGATTCAGGGTCCGGCACTAGGGCCGCGGGATGGGTCAATAAGAAGCCTGGCAGGCCCAGCCACGTCTCGGGCCGCTGCTTCCAAATCTCTCCGAACAAGAAAATCTGGTCTAAGATCGCTTGCTCATAACCGAAGGCACCCGCCTTATAGAGCCGGAAGAAGACATAAACCAAGGTCCAGACCAAGAAGGGCAACAGCAAACGTTTGGCTTGCTTGACGACGTGCGTGCCGTAGTTACCGACAAAACGCTCAAGAGAAACCGCTAGCAAAAACAGCGACATAACAAAGAAGAATTCAGAGCGCGCAACGTTGGAGATGATGCGACCTGCAATCGGCAGCAATTTCTCCAACATGTCCGCTTCGGGAAAGGGCTTGCCGTGCGGATCGGTGGTGGCGTGTTCCAAAATCACGAACAGGCAAGCGAAGGTCCGGCTCATATCCAGAGCCGTTATGCGGGTCTTGGTCTGCGGGCGCATGCGTGCCCGCTCACCGAAAGCAGAGGCCTCAATGTTGGCGGGTCTGGTGTGAGCGAGCGCGCCATTACCTGGCGTTGCGGTTGTATCTTGTGATGCGGTCATGGCACTCATGTGGGGTGCTAGGAGGAGGGAGGCTGACCCTAGCACAGGCCAGGCGCCTCCACTAGCCCAAGCGCAAGGCTAGCACCCAAACCGAGACCATGGGCGCGCCCGGTCAGCCCAAACGCAACCGGGACGCGCAGGTGCCTGACTACCCAAAAGCGGCAGCCCTAAACAAGCCGCCTTATAGCCAATCGTCTTCCAAGGCCAAAACGTCTTCGGCACCAGCCGAGACCGTGGCCGCCAAAGCGCCCACACGCGGCAGGACGTGCGAGACATAGAAGGCCGCCGACTTGATTTTGGACTGCAAGAAGCTGTCCGCCGCCGTCAGCGCCCCGCTGCTCAACTCGTCTTGCGCAGCCTTGGCCGATCGCAGCATGAGCCAGCCACCGGTCACATAGCCCAGCATCTTCAGATAGGGAACGCCGACTGCTGCCGCCTTGGCGGGTTCATTGGCGTAGGACAGCAGGGCCTGCAGGCCCATTTCTGCCGCTTCCACGGCCTTGCCCAAGGCTTCTGCCTGGCCCGCGTCAAAGGCGGCCAGCGGACCCTTGGCATCAGCGGCCATTTCCGCCAGCAAGCCGCTGACCCCAGCGCCCTGATCGCGCAAGGTCTTGCGGAACACCAGGTCGTTGGCCTGAATCGCGGTCGTGCCTTCGTAGATCGGCAGAATGCGCGCGTCGCGATAAAACTGCGCGGCGCCGGTCTCCTCAATGAAGCCCGTACCACCGTGAACCTGCACCCCCGCCGAGGTCACGTCGAGCGACAGCTCGGTGCTCCAAGCTTTGACGATGGGCACCAGCAATTCCAGACGGCTGTGGGCAGCGGCGCGCTCTGCCTCACTATCCGCCAAGCGCGAACGATCCATGGCCGCCGCCGCGACATAGGCCAAAGCGCGCATGGCCTCGATCTGTGATTTCATTTCCGCCAACAGGCGCTTGACATCGGGATGGCCGATAATGGGGGTTGTCGCACTGCGACCTAAGGGCTGACCTTGCATGCGCTCGCGGGCATAGGCCAGGGCGTGCTGGTAGGCCATCTGAGAGATGCCCAATCCCTGTACGCCGACCTCAAACCGGGCCCGGTTCATCATGATGAACATATAGGACAGGCCCTTGTTTTCCTCGCCGATTAGGTAGCCGACAGCGCCGTCATTCTCACCGTATTGCAGCACGCATGTTGGCGAGCCTAGGATGCCCAACTTGTCCTCAATGGAGATACAGGTCACATCATTGCGTTCGCCGGGCTGGCCGTTTTCGTCCGGCAGAAACTTCGGCACGATGAACAAGGAAATGCCCTTGATCCCCTCGGGCGCATCGGGCGTGCGCGCCAACACCAAGTGAATGATGTTGTCGGACATCTCGTGCTCGCCATAGGTGATGAAGATCTTCTGCCCTTTGATGCGATAGTGGTCGCCTTCGCGGATCGCCTGAGTGCGTAAGCTGGCCAGGTCTGTGCCAGCTTGCGGTTCGGTCAGGTTCATGGTGCCAGTCCAGCGCCCTTCGATCAGCGCCGGCAGATAGGTGGCCTTCTGATCATCCGACCCAACCTCTTCCAGCGCATCGATCACGCCCTGGCTCAGCAAGGGGCACAAAGCCAAGGACATGTTCGCTGCCTGCCACATTTCGCTGACAGCCGTCGCCAGAGTTCGCGGTAAGCCCTGCCCGCCATATTCGGGATCTGCGGCCAGCCCAATCCATCCGCCTTCAGCCAGCGCATCGTGCGCCTCTTTGAATCCCTTAGGCACTTGAACGCGACCGTCGCCGATATGGCGGGCGTGCTCAAGGTGGCCGCTGTAGTTAACGGACGAAAGCGCGTCTTGACACACTTTCGCAGACTCGCTCAGAATCGAATCCACCAGGTCCTCGTCCAGCGCATCATATCCGGGACAGGCCATAAGATCGCCGCCACCAACTAAGTGGCGCAGCGCAAAACGCATGTCATCAAGGGGGGCTTCATACAGGGGCATGGTGTCGTGTTTCCTATACAAGAGCCGCAGTGCAGGTCTGGCGGACGCCGGTCGGCTCGTCTTGAAATGCCTTACCTTAAGGGAAAGGTTGTCACCTATAGGTAGCGCCAGCCCAAATCCAAGTCTAGAGCATATTCGGCCCAGCGCAGGGTCCAAAATGCCCCAGCCTGACTGTGTGCGCTCCACAAGACTCTGGCCAAGTGGGCGCTTGAGGTGGCGATGACCTCAGCCTCGCATCACGCAAAAGCTCGCCGGAAATTGAGTGCAAGTGACCCCAATCCCGGCAAAAACGCAGCCCTTAGGCAAGCAGCCATGCAAAGGGCGCATAGCTAAAACGCTAGGCTTGCAAGCGAGGCAAGAGCGAGGCATTCCCTAGCTAAATATCTCTGGAAACAGCACGCTGATATTATGACATTTCAGAGCCCTAAGCAGGCCGTCGATGCCCTGATTGACCTTGTGGACGCAAACCGCCCAGGTGGCCTAGATGCGCTCGACTTGACCGAGGCGCGTGTGCTGCTGGCTCGCAGTGCTAGTTTGCGTTCGTTCAAGGCTGGCGAAACTCTGGTCGAAAACTTTGCGACCGGTGCCTGGCTCTATTTGTTGCTCGATGGCAGCATCACTTTTTGGAGCAATGGTCGCGCGGAACGTGAATTGATCACAACCGACGTGCTGTGGACGCCCTTTGGTTGGTCGGCATTGCGTTCGCCGTCGCGTTACTTCAGCCATGTGACCAGCGAAAGCCAAGGCCAATATCTCGCCCTGTCCATAGAGGACATACAGCAAATTTCGACCAACCAACCGGAAGCCGCAATTGCTCTGGTCTCATGGTGGTTTGCCCGCGCCATGCCCTTGACCGAGAAAAATCGGCTGGATCCGGACCAGGATCAAAGCGCGCCTGATGTTCGTGCATTCGCTCATGCCGCGCCGCAAGATACCGATATACCGACAATTTGTGACGTTCTGGAGCGCTCGCCAGTCCTTGGTGGCATGGGGCGCGAGACTCTGGAGACTCTGGCGCGCACCGGCAGCGCCATTCAACTCCAGACGGGCGATTATCTGACCCGCCAAGGCTGCAAGAGCCCCGGCTTGGCGATCATGATTTGGGGTCAGTTCAGTCTCTACTACCGCCCGAGCGATGCGCCTGAGCAAATCCGTGAGCGGTCGGCAACTCGTCCCGGATCGGTCGTAGCCTGGGGCGGGCTTGAGGGCCAGGACATCAAGGCGATTTACGACGTGCAGGCCTCGCGCGATTGTTTGGTCCTGCTGCTAGAGCCGCAGCATTGGAGCGCTCTGGTTGCGAGCCATCCTTATTTGGTCGAAACGCTCTATCACAAGCAATTCTGGCTGCTGGGTCGCAGCTTGCGTTCGGCGCGTGCCCTCAAGCAAGTCGATAATTCGCGCTCGGGCATTGAGATCTTGCGCGCCCTTATCGACGACAACCGCCTCAACCTTCCGCCCTCCTCTTCGCTGTTTGCGATTGAGATTATGTTAAATCACACCGCAACGCGCCCGGTGGCGTTTGACTTGCTCAATCGCCTGCCCGATAGCGGCTCAGAGCTTGAGAAGGGCATTGCGGCAGTGGCCTTGGACACGCTGCGGAATTTAGAGCTTGAAACCAGCCTTGCCTCCGCCTTGGCACTGTGCTGCCCGGATCCGAGCCGGGTCAAATCGCCCAGCCTTGCGCGTCGAACCCGCCACGCGCGTGCCATGGAAGAAGCCCTGAACTTCAGCGGCTTTCAAATCTCTGGCTTGGATCGCCTGCCAAGCACGGCAAATTGCATCTTCATCTATAACAGCCTGCCGGGCGGTGAAATCAGCCACCTGGCCAACGGCCAACAGCTTGATCTTTGCGCCGAGTTCATCTCAGCTAAGATCGCCTACCCACAGTATGGCCGACCAGTGGCTTGGATCACACATCCCACTGAGAGCTCCGCCAGCGCGACCATTCTGGGCGCGATCGCCCCGCCCAACTCTGCGCCAAAGAGCGGCTCGGCCTTCCTCGAAGAAACCCAAGCGGCGCTTGACCATGGGTGTCCCTTGCTGATCGCGCCCGAGGGCGAAGACGATGGCGACTGGCGTGACCAAAGCACGGCCACCTCGCCCGGCCCATTGCGACCAGGCGCGCTGGTCTTGGCGCAATCGCTCACGAGCAAGCCCCTGATTGTCCCCGTGGCACTCGCCAACTTTGAATGCGATCCTGCTGATGCCGTCTTGTCGGCTGTCGTGCAAGAACCTTTGGACCCGCAAAGCCTTCCTGACTTGGCGGACCGCGCTGCGGTCAAGACCTACTTGTCCGCGCTTCGCAAGCAGTTCAAGGGCTGGGTGGCTGAGGCGCGCGATCAAGCCTCGGCGCCGCCGCCCGTTGGAGCTGCCCATGTTTGGACCAATCGCCGCTCGGTCGGCTCGCTTGAACGCGAATTCCAGGCCGATGTCCTGCAGGCCGAGCAGAGCTTTCATGCAAGCCGCGAGCCACAGGGCGAAATCATGCTGTATGGCTCCTCTAGCTTGCGGTATTGGCAAACTGCTGAGGCCGACTTGGGTCACGCCCCCTTGTTCAATCTGGCCTTTGGCGGATCGACCCTGCCAGCCTGTTACCACTATTTTGATCGCCTCGTGAGCCCTTTGGCCCCGCGCGGCATGATCTTTTATTGCGGGGACAACGACCTCAGCCGTCACAGCGACCCGGAGCGCGTGTTACGCCACTTCCAGCGCTACGCCGACCGCCAGGCCGAACGCCTGCCCTACTGCCGAAGCCTTATGGTATCGATCAAACCCAGCCCCTTGCGCTTTGGTTTGATGGAGCAAGTGAAAGCGGCCAATCTGGCGCTGGAGCAAGAACTGGCCGAACGTCCCACCTGGCGCTTTGTGACCATCTTTGATGCCATGCTGAATGAGCAAGGCAAGCCCAGGCCCGAACTCTACTCTGAGGACCGTTTGCACCTCTCGCCCGCGGGTTACGCGCTCTGGGCTCAAGCCTTGCGCCCGCATTTGGCTTGGCTAAACGGCTCCGACGTTTCCTAAGTCGAGATGCCCCCTATCGAACAACCTCAGGCGGACAAGTCCAAGCGATAGAAGCGCGCGGCAGTGTCAGCGAACACGGCCTGGCGCGCCTCCGGTGGCACCAGCTCGAACAGCGTGGTAAACAGGCGGTGATAGTCGGAATAGAGGCTATCGACCGGGAAGTTTGAACCAAACATGCATCGCGCAGGACCGAACAGCTCCAGGCAGGTCTCGACCAATGGCGCAAAACTTTGGCGGGTCCAAGCGTGATCAAACATGCCCAACCCCGAAAGCTTGACGCTGACCTGAGGCAGCGCCGCCAGCTTGGCTAGCTCTTGGCGCCAAACGGCCAGACCTTCGGTGCTGCGATCCTGGGGTGAGCCGGCATGACACAGCGCAACCGGCGTGTCAGGCGCTTGCGCAAAGACTTTGGCCGCCTTACCCATCAGCTCAGGAGTGAGCTGTAGGTCGAAAGACAAGCCGCGCTGACCCAAAGCCTGCAAACCAGCTACGAAACTGGGCTGATCCAGCAGGGCTTGGGTACCGCTCTTGGCATCCTCCTGAGTAGCACGCCCCACGATCTGACGCAGGCCACGCAAACTTGACAGGGCGCAGAGCCGGTCGAGTTCATCGCTCAAGTCTGCGCGGGTCAGGTCACAAAAGGCAACCTGTACCAACGGCCAATCCGGGTTGGCCTGGCTGACGCCCTCGACCCAGCGGGCCTCCTGTAGTGCGTCGGCTGCACCCACTTGTATGTGGACCGATGCCCGCATGCCCTGAGCGGCCGCGTCGGCGCGAAACTCGGGCAGCAAATAATCCCTTTGGATCGGCGTCGGATCACCAAAGAACCGCGCGACACCGCGCTCCGCTAGCCAGGGATAGTGAACCGCCGCCAGATCCCACAGGTGATGATGCGCGTCGATCATAGGCAAGCTCACCAGTCTTGACTCCATGGCGTTTCAAGTCCTGTCGTTCGGGCCAAGAGATCAACTCCTTGCTGATTCCAAAAATGAAGCAGGTCGATAAAGACCCAGTTTTCGGCCAGCTTGTCGCCTGCCCGGCGGTAGATATCTATGACGCGAAATTCGCCAGACTTCTGGCTCGCAGGCATGCCCATAAAGCCGCCAGTCGGGCGCGCGGTGAAGTTTGGCCACCCAAAAAAGCCACCGAACTCGCCCTCCGCCAAGCGGCACAGGTGCCCCGTTTTGCTGCGATCGGCAAAGCCCGCGCGAAAGGGTCCCGAGTGTTGTCGGGCATAGCGTTCAATGGTGTAGGTGGCGCCGATGCCCTCGGGGCCCCACCAAATCATGTCTTCGTGCCAGGTGCGGCGCAGTTCGTCCTCCAGCGGCAAACTGCCCTGCCACTGCCCCAAATCTGTGATCATGGCGTTGATGAGCGCCAGGGTCGCCGCACCCTCCTTAGGGTCCTGCGGATCGTAGAGCAAACCAGTATGGGTTTGAGGCCCCGGCTGAACCAGATGTGCGGCGGTCTGCGGGCCAAAGGGGCTCTGCCCGGCTTGCGCCATCAGGTGCGGAATATCGAAATAAAAGCTGGTCTCGGCCAGTTTGCCGTCGTCAACCCGATTGAACTCACAGTAGCGCAAAAAGGCCATTTTGCCCGTGGGCCTGATCCCCAGCCAAGGCTTGTCGAACAGCCCCATCAGGTGCCCCATGGACACCACCCAAATCGATTGAAAGTCGTCGATTTGGTTGCGCCCGGCAAAGAAGATGTCCTGGCGACGTTGCATGGCAGTCAGTGCAGTGCGCAGCGGTTTCCAGAATCGATTCGTCACTTCAAGCAGAGGCATTAGGCCAAATGGATGATAGCCGCGCCAAACATAGTCCGACGTTACCGCCGCTTGCAGAGCGTCACCAATCCCCTCAACTGGGGCCGCGTCCAGGCGGCGATGATGGTCGCGCACAACCTGCTTTGCAGCTTGAATATCCTGAAGAATCATTCCTATCCTCGTCGTCTTGTACCCCTTGCCGCCTGGTGAGAGTGCGGACACCCCATGCCGGCTGGATTTTCGATCGCATACGGCTGCTGACCGAAGCTTTCCACATGATTTTGCATGCGTCTGCAAAAAAGAGCTTGCCAAACCCCTAGCATGAAGTCTAGCATTTTTGCATACGTAGTCAAAACGTGAAGCCAAGTCGCTATCCGCTTGGCGAAACAGGGGGACACATGGCCGAAATCCAATTGCGCAACCTTTCCAAACGCTGGGGAAGTTTCGTCGGTGTCGATAACTTTGACCTCACAGTTCGCGACCAAGAGTTCCTGGTGCTGCTTGGGCCTTCGGGCTGTGGCAAGACCACGACGATGCGCATGATCGCTGGCCTGGAAGACGTCACCGAGGGTGAAATCTTGATCGACGGCAAAGTCGTCAACACCCTGGAGCCCAAGGATCGCGACGTAGCCATGGTGTTCCAGAGCTACGCGCTCTATCCGAACATGAGCGTTTATGAAAACATCCGCTTTCCGCTCAAAGTACGCGGCATCGACCCCAAGACCCATGAGGAGCGGGTCATGCGCGCTGCGGCCATGGTCGAGTTGACAGATTTCTTGCACCGCAAGCCTGCCGAGCTTTCTGGCGGTCAGCGCCAGCGCGTTGCCTTGGCGCGCGCCGTCGTTCGCGAGCCCAACGTCTTTTTGATGGACGAGCCCCTGTCCAACCTGGACGCAAAACTGCGCGTATCCACCCGCGCCCAGATCAAGAACCTCAGCCACGAGCTGAAAGTGACCACGGTCTATGTGACCCACGATCAGATCGAAGCCATGACACTTGCAGACCGCGTGGTGGTCATGAAACACGGCGTCGTTCAACAGGTCGGCAGCCCGACAGAAATCTATGACCGCCCCGCCAATACCTTCGTAGCAGGCTTTATCGGCTCGCCTGCGATGAACCTGATCAGCGGCCAGCTCAAAGGCGGAACCTTCACCGCCGATCAGGTCGAGATCAAGGGTTTGAGCGCACCAGACGGCCCGACGACACTGGGCTTTCGCGCCGAAGATGCGAAGGTCGTCGATAGCGACGGCCAGATCCGATCCAAGATCTACACCCAGGAGCTGTTGGGCGATGCCACCATGTCATCGGTGCGCATTGGTGGCGCACTGGTAAGCGTAAAGGCCGACAAGACCTATCGCGCTGAGATTGGCGACACGATTTCCATTCAAGTACCGAGCGAACAGTGCCACCTGTTCGATGCAAAAACCGGAGCACGGATCGGCGCTTGATTTGGCAAGATATCCCGCAATGGCGGGTCAACCAGGGTGCGTTCGACGGGGCACCCACACAAAGGGAGACAGACCATATGTGTCTTAAAAAAGTTGCATTAGCAGGAGCAATGGCACTGCTTTCGACATCCGCTTACGCGGGCTGCGGGCTTTCTGGAGGTTCGGTTCGGATTTTGTCCAACGACTTCCCCGCTCTGCAAGCCGTAGCTGCAGGCGCAGAGGCTTGTGCCGGTGGCGGCGTTGAGGTGAGCAAGAACCAGACGACCGAACACCGTGACTTGCAGGTCGCCGCACTGACCGCGAACCCTGCCGAGTACACCACCGCTGTGGTCGCCAACAGCTCAATCGTGCCTCTGCTCAACGAAGACCTCATTCGCCCATTGGATGACCTGGTCGCTAAGCACGGCGGTGATCTGCAAAAGCATCAATTGATCACCATCGACGGAAAGATCATGGCCATTGCTTTCATGGCCAACGCTCAGCACCTGTTCTATCGCAGCGACATTCTAGAGCAAGCCGGCGTCGCGGCGCCGACCACCTATGAAGACGTTCTGGCCGCCGCTGAAGCGATCCGCGCGGCAGGCATCATGAAGCACCCCTTCGCTCTCAATACCAAGACCGGCTGGAACCTGGGCGAAGAATTCATCAACATGTACATGGGAACTGGTGCTCCGATGTTCAAAGCGGGCACAGCAGAAGTCGCGATCAACAACGAGCACGGCGTTGCGACGCTGAACATGCTCAAGGATCTGGTCGCTTACTCCAACCCAGATTTCCTGACCTTCGATTCTAACGCCACACAAGCGCTGTGGGAAGCTGGTGAGCTGGCAATGGCCACCATGTGGGGATCGCGCGGCGGCGCAATTCTGGACGACGAAGGCTCAAGCGAGGCTGTGACCAGCACAACTGTCTTGTCTGGCGCTCCGACTTGGGGCGGAGGCTCAACCCCCGCATCCACCCTGTGGTGGGATGGCTTCACCATCGCCAAAAACATCTCTGATGAAGACGCTGAAGCAACCTTTGTCGCCATGCTGAACGGCATTTCGACTGAAATGGTTCAGGCCAACAACGATGCAGCAGTTTGGCTCATCAAAGGCTACGCGCCCGGTGCCGCTGCACAGGGTGTTTCCGCAACGGCTTCATCTGGTACAGAGCCCTACCCCATGCTGCCCTTCATGGGCCCGTTGCACACTGCTTTGGGCAACGAGCTATCTGATTTCTTGCAAGGCAAGGAATCCGCTGAGCAGGCTTTGGCCGACGTTGAAGCCGCCTACACGACCTCTGCCAAGGAAAAGGGCTTCTTGAACTAAGCCCGCCGCCAGTTACTGGCGATCTAAAAGGCCGCTGGGAGGCTTCGCTCTCCCAGCCGCCCCATTCGAGGACAGCCCCCCAAAAGAGCGCATAGCCTGCGGTTGCGCGCAACTTGTTTCAGGCTCCTTGCCGCTGACCTCGGAACCGACGTTCTTTCATTATGTACCATGGGCCCTTGGCACAGAACGTCTGTGACAAACCCTGTCGTGCGCCGTAAACCGGGACGCTAATCCATGAAACATCGCAGCTTCTTTTGGTTTATTCTGCCCTCGCTGGCCGCGATGCTGTTGTTCATCGCTCTGCCCATCGTGTCGGTCTTTGTGCAGTCGCTTTTTGTTGAGCATGAGCAGGTGCTGGTAGTGACCGAAAACTGTGGCCCCTTCGGCTGCAAACAAGTCACCTCTGTCGATGTCGAGGCCACTCAAGCGATGGTCGAAAAGGCCCCTTTGGGCCGCTTCAATGGCTTTGGCACCTACATCAATCGCAATCACTTGGCCTTTGCTGAGGTCGCCGCCGCCTGGTCGAGCGCTCAAGGCCTGGGTGACTTTGCGGGCAAAGTCATGAACTTGCCCTTCTACAAGGCCTTGCTGTTCACGCTGGCCTACACCTTTATCGTCACGCCTTTGGTTATTCTGCTCGGTCTGGCGATTGCACTCGGCGTCAACGCGCTGCCAAAAATGCTAAAAGGGCCGACGATCTTCTTTTCCCTGTTGCCGATGATCGTCACGCCGCTCATAGGCTCGCTGATCCTGTTTTGGATGATTGATGCACAGGGTATCATCGGGGCTAGTCTGCAAATCCTGTTCGACGACCCAGACCTCTCGCTCAAGGCCTCGCCGACACTGACCTGGATCACTCTATTCGTCTACGGCGTGTGGCACTCGGCCCCCTTCAGTTTCATCGTTTTCTACGCCGGTCTTCAGACCGTGCCCGAGGACACCATGGAGGCCGCCATGATTGATGGAGCCACCCGTTGGCAGCGCCTGCGCTATGTAGTGGTTCCTTATATGACCCCCTTGGTCACCTTCATCATGCTGATGCAATTGATGGACAATTTTCGCGTCTTCGAGCCCATCGTTGGATTCAGCGCCTCAGCGAACGCCACCTCCTTAAGTTGGATCATTTACAACGATTTGCGCGGCCAGGACACCCAGCTTTTTGGCTCGGCGGCCACCACCTCCATGTTGACGATTGTTGGCGTGTGCATCTTGCTGACCCCCGTCTTACTGCGCACCTGGCGCGAATTTAACCGCAAAGCCGTCTAAGGAGCCTTCCATGAGTCTCGCAACGCAACGGCGCTCTGCCAGCCTAATTATCTTTTCGACCGGTTTTGTCATTCTGTGGCTTTGCCTGGCCTCCTTGCCCTTCCTGTGGACCCTTTGGGGTTCGTTCAAGGTGCAAGGCGACTTCTTCTCAAAGGCCGACTGGAGCTATGCCTTGACAGGCGTCCGCACCCAGATCGAGACCGGGGCGGCCTTCACTGGCGATGGGTACTTTGGTGCCTGGATTGAACAAGAGTTCTGGCGCGCCACTTTGAATACCGCGATTGTCGTCATTGCCACCGTTGTCATCTCGCTGACGCTTGGGACGCTGGGCGGTTATGCCTTGGCGCGCTCTGGCTACCGCTACGCCTTTTGGCTTCTGATGGCAGCGCTGGTGTTCCGGGCCATGCCGCATATCACGCTGGTCTCAGGCTACCTGCTGCCGTTCTTCCAATGGAACCTTTGGGGCCACCTGCCGACCGCAATCATCGTGTTGGTCGCCATCAATCAACCCTTCACCTTGTGGATGCTACACTCGTTTTTCCTCAACATACCCAAAGACATGGACGAAAGCGCCATGGTGGACGGCTGCACGCGATTCCAAGCCTTCCGACACGTCATCATTCCGGTGATGTGGCCGGGGGTCATCACCACAGGGCTGTTCAGCTTCTTGCTGGCCTATAACGATTTCGCGGTCACTGGCATGCTGCTGAGCCAGCAAAACCAAACCATGGTGCCGAAGATTGCCAGCTTCCTGGGCACCACCCAGGTCGAAGGTAACGTCATGTTCGCCGTGGCAGCGGTTGTCTCGGCAACGGCACCCTTGTTTGCGTTGGTCATGTTCTTTCAACGCCAGATCGTCAGCGGTCTGACCGCCGGCGCGGTGAAGGGCTAACGGCGATGACAGGCGCAAGGCCCGAACAAGCAGTGCTGACCCGCGACACCGATCTGGGCAAGACCGCTGAAACCAAGGCGGTGATTGAGGCCATGGTCGATGGTCTCAATGATCACCGCATCGATGACATAGGCGACTTCTTCGCCCAAGGCTTTCGCTGGATGGGCAACTACGGATGCGGCACCAAGCAGGGACTGCGCGCCTTCCAAGACAACTGGCAACGCCCCTTTCAAGCGGCCTTTCGCGACAAGGTCTGTATCGACGAAGCGCGCTTGTACATGGGTGAGTGGGCCGCGGCCTTTGGGCGGCAAGAGGCCACCCACGCGGGTGAGTTTCTGGGCATCGCGCCGACCGGCAAGCGGGTCGAAATTCGCTACATGGACTTTTGGAAGGTGGTGGACGGCAAGATCATAGACAATTGGGTGTCGGTTGATTTTGCTCACGTCGCCGCTCAGTTGGGTGTCGATCTGTTCCAAGGTCAGGGCTGGGAGGCCTTTGATCGCGGCGCGCGCGTGCCGCCGCGCCCTTAACACGCTGTAACGCTAAGGCTGCTCGCGACCAAAGTCAGCTTTGGTGAGAGCAACACAAGACTGAAACGAAGGATAAGAAGAATGGCCATTACCTACCTCAAACGCGGCAAGCCTGAAGCCGACCGAGCGCAAGATGATGCCAAGACCGCAGCCGTCGTCGAAGCCACCTTGAAAGACATCGAGGCGCGTGGCGATACAGCGGTTCGCGAACTGGCCAACACCTTCGACGGCTATGACCGCGACAGCTACCGCCTGAGCGACCAGGAGATCCAGGCCATCATCGCCAAAGTCAGTCCCGAAGATATGGCGGACATCAAGTTCGCCCAACAGCAGGTCCGCAACTTTGCCCAAGCCCAGCGAGACTCCATGCTGGACATCGAGGTCGAGACCCTGCCCGGCGTGATCCTGGGGCACAAGAACATCCCCGTACAGTCGGTAGGTTGCTATGTGCCGGGCGGCAAATTTCCCATGGTGGCCTCGGCGCACATGTCGGTGGCCACCGCCAGCGTCGCCGGTGTTCCGCGCATCATCGCCGCCACGCCGCCCTTCAAAGGCGAGCCCAATCCGGCGGTCATCGCTGCCATGCACTTAGGTGGCGCGCACGAAATCTATGTTCTGGGTGGCATCCAGGCAGTAGGTGCTATGGCACTGGGGACCGAGACCATCGCGCCGGTGCACCTGCTGGTCGGGCCGGGCAACGCCTTCGTCGCCGAAGCCAAGCGGCAGTTGTTCGGGCGAGTCGGCATCGACCTGTTCGCCGGTCCGACCGAGACCATGGTCATCGCCGATGAAACCGTTGATGCTGAGATGTGCGCAACCGACCTGCTGGGCCAGGCAGAGCACGGCTATAACTCGCCCGCGGTCCTGGTGACCAACAGCCAAAGGCTGGCGCGCGAGACCCTGACCGAAATCGACCGCCTGTTGGCCATCTTGCCGACTGCGGACACAGCCTCGGCGAGTTGGCGCGACTATGGCGAGGTCATCGTGTGCGACAGTTACGAAGAAATGCTGTCCGTTGCCGACGAGATTGCCAGCGAACACGTCCAGGTCATGACTGACCGCGATGATTGGTTCTTGGAGAACATGACCTGCTATGGCGCGCTGTTCTTGGGTCCGCGCACCAACGTCTCCAACGGCGATAAGGTGATTGGCACCAATCACACCCTGCCAACCAAAAAGGCGGGTCGCTATACGGGCGGGCTGTGGGTTGGCAAGTTTCTGAAAACTCACTCCTACCAAAAAGTTCTGACCGACGAAGCAGCCGCTATGATCGGCGCTTACGGCTCGCGCCTGTGCATGCTTGAGGGTTTTGTTGGCCACGCCGAGCAGTGCAATTTGCGGGTCCGGCGTTATGGCGGTGGTAACGTCGCCTATGGCCAGGCAGCACCACGCCGCGAAGCCGCCGAATAGCACCCGGCCTGCACTTAACCCCCGCCTTTAACCCGGAACTACGGATATGTCGGATATTCATACCAGCAACAAGGCCCTGCTCGCCCCTCTGCGCGAGGCGATGTACAATTTCGACGCCCAAGCTCTGCGCACGGCCTTGCGCACCCTATTTGCACCCGATGCCGTTATTCACATGCCCCACCCTTTGGGCGACATGAGCGGTCCGGATGCCTTCTTTGACCACTGCTATGCCCCCTTGCTTGAAGCCATGCCAGACCTTGAGTGCCGCGATTGGATCGTCATGGGCGGGCGTACGGATCAGGGCAACGACTGGGTTGGCTGCGGCGGTCACTACATGGGGACCTTCGTAGCACCCTGGCTCGACATCCCGCCGACCGGCCACCTGGCCCACATGCGCTTTCACGAGTACTACCGCTTTGTCGATGGCAAAGTGGTCGAGGTTCAAGCGATCTGGGACATTCCAGAGCTGATGATGCTGGCGGGCGCCTGGCCCATGGCACCCTCTTTGGGTCTGGAGTTCTGTATTCCCGGCCCTGCGAGCTTGGATGGCAAGGTGCCGGGTCCGTGGGACGCGCAGCGCTCGCGGGCGTCTTGCCAGCACATTGTTGATATGCTCGACCACCTCAAAAAGCACCCCAGCCAAGGCGGGCCCGAGGTGATGGAAATGACCAAGTTCTGGCACCCCAAGATGAACTGGTACGGTCCGGCTGGGATCGGTACCGGGCGGGGCATAGCGGGCTTTCGAAACTGGCACCAAATCCCCTTTTTGAATGCCATGCCAGATCGCGGCCAGAACGAGGAGGCGATTAACTATCACTTCTTTGGTGACGGTGACTACGTGGCGGTAACCGGCTGGCCGGATATGTGTCAGACCGTTACCCACGATGGCTGGATGGGCATCGCGCCCTCAGGCAAGCGCATCACCATGCGTTCGCTCGACTTCTGGCGGATGGAAGATGGGCTGATCCGCGAGAACTGGGTCTTGGTGGATTTGCTGGACGCTTACCGCCAATTGGGTGTTGATGTCTTGGCGCGCATGCGTGAATTCAATAAGGCGCGCGTTCCTGGGCGCATCGCCTTTCCAGTCGGAGACCTCTAATGCAACTCCCTCGCACCCCCTCGTTTCGCCTTGATGGCCGCCGCGCGTTGGTGGCTGGTGCCAGCTCTGGCATTGGCCTGGCTGCCGCGGTTGCTTTGGCCGAGGCCGGTGCGCAGGTAACCCTAGCCGCCCGTCGCGCCCCGGCACTGCAAGACCTGGTGGAGGCCCTGAGCGCGGCAGGCCACGAGGCCCAGGCTCTGGCGCTGGATGTCGCCGATGTGAATGCGACCCGCCAAGCGGTGCGTGATCAGGGGCCCTTTGACATCCTGCTCAATTCGGCGGGTATGGCGCGCCACAGCCCAGCGCTGGAGACCTGCGACCCTGACTTCGACGCGGTGTCGGACCTCAATATCAAGGGGGCCTATTTCCTCACCCAAGCCGTCGCCCAAGGCTTGATCGAGGCTGGCAGGCCCGGGAGCTTGATCAACATCTCCTCGCAAATGGGCCACGTCGGCGGGATCGACCGCGCTGTCTATTGCGCCAGCAAGCACGCGGTGGAAGGCTTCACCAAAGCCATGGCCATCGAGTGGGGCAAGGCGGGCATTCGCGTCAACACCATCTGCCCGACCTTCATTAGAACCGCCTTGACCGAGGCCACGTTTCAAGACCCGGACAAGCGGGCTTGGATTAGTTCAATGATCAAGCTGGATCGCGTCGGTCTCCCCGAAGACATCATGGGCGCGGTGGTGTTTCTGGCCAGCGACGCCTCGGCCCTGGTGACGGGAACCTCGCTGCTGATCGACGGCGGGTGGACCGCCGAATGAGGCCCGAGAGCAAAGTCACCTCTAACGATGTCGCACGCCTGGCCGGGGTTAGCCAGTCGGCTGTCAGTCGGGTCTTTACACCAGGTGCGTCGGCGTCAAAAAAGACTGTCGAAAAGGTGCGCCGTGCCGCCAGCCAATTGGGCTATCGCCCCAACGTGCTAGCGCGCGCCATGGTCTCAGGTCGCAGCCGCATCATCGGGTTGATCGTAGCCTATTTGGACAATCACTTTTATCCCGAAGCGCTGGAAAAGCTATCTAATGCTCTGCAAGAAAAAGGCTATCACGTCCTGATATTCATGGCCTCGCAGACCGCTGGCAATATCGACAACGTTGTACAGGAAATCTTGGATTATCAAGTCGATGGCATCATTGCAGCCTCGGTGGCCTTGGGCTCGGATTTGTCCAAACGCTGCCGCGAAGCGGGCGTTCCCATGGTGCTGTTCAACCGAAGCCAAGACGACGCGGCCATGTCGGCTGTCACCTCGAATAACTTTGCGGGCGGAGCAAAGGTCGCTGAATTCTTAGTCGCGGGCGGCCATGAACGCATTGCCTACGTAGCGGGCTGGGAGGGTGCATCGACCCAGCGCGACCGCGAGACCGGATTTCGTGCGGGCCTTGCTGCCGCCGGTCGCCAGATTTATGCCCGCGAGGTCGGCAACTATCACCTCGACCAGGCGCGCGATGCCACCTGCGCCTTGTTTGCGGATTGCAGCACCAACCAGCGCCCGGACGCGGTCTTCGCCGCCAACGACCACATGGCCTTTGCCGTTTTGGACACACTGCGCTTTGAACTGGGCCTGAAGGTGCCTGAGGAGGTGTCAGTCGTCGGCTACGATGATGTGCCCCTGGCGTCTTGGCCCGCCTACAACCTCACCAGTTTGCGCCAACCTGCCAATCAGATGGTGCGCCAAACCGTTGATCTGCTGCTGACTATGATCGACGAGCCGACAACCCAAGCCAAGCAAGTGCAAATCGAAGGCCCCTTGGTCGTTCGCGGCACTGCACGTATCCCCGAAGGATGGAACACATGAAGGGATTTGACCCCAAGTTCAAAGACTTCCCCGACTACATCGTTGGAATCACAAAAGAAATCTGGGAAGATCGCGGGATCGCCACCCTGCATCGCTATTACAGCGATGACATCGTAGTGCGCTCTCCTGGCTCTGTGGTTCTGGGCAATCAGAACGTCATCGCAGCGACCATGGCGACCTTGTCGGAATTTCCTGACCGCCAGTTGTTTGGCGAGGATGTCATTTGGTCGGGCACTCCTGAAGAGGGCATGCTTAGCTCTCATCGCATCCTGTCGACGGCAACCCACGGCGGCGACGGTGTCTATGGCCTTGCCAGTGGCCGCAAGCTGTCCTATCGCATTTTGGCCGACTGCCACGCCATCAATAACCAGATCAACGACGAATGGCTGATCCGCGATCAAGGCGCCATCGTGCGTCAGATGGGTTTGGAGCCGCAGGCCTACGCTCGCGATTTGATCGCTCGCGAAGGTGGGCCAGAGCGCTGCATTCAGCCGTTAACGCCCAAGACCGATCAGCCAGGCCCCTATCAAGGTCAGGGAAACACCAACGAGTGGGGCCAGCGGCATGCCGATATTCTGACCCGCATCATGGGGGCCGATATGGCAGCCATTGAGCAAACCTATGATCGCGGCGCTCAGATGGAATATCCCGGGGGTCGCACCGGCCATTCCTTTGGTGATGCAGACCGCTTTTGGATGGGCCTGCGCGCCAGCTTTCCGAACGCAAGCTTCACCCTTCACCACCAAATCGGTCGCGATGATCCCATGATGCCGCCCCGCTCAGCCTTACGCTGGAGCCTGTGGGGCAAACACGACGGCTGGGGAGCCTTTGGCGCTCCTAGCGGCGCAGAAGTCTACATCTTGGGCATCAGCCATGCCGAGTTTGGCGCACTGGTCGGCGGACAGCCCAAACTGCGTCGCGAGTGGAGCTTGTTTGATGAAACCTCGGTTTGGAAGCAAATCGCTTTACAAACTGGTTAGCGCTTGCTGCTGCGCCGCCTCAGCGGGGCGCGCACGGCCTGGGGGTAGGACACACAGTATAAGACTTGAACGGGATATGTCCCAGAAACGAGAGATGACATGACGCAGGATCTTCACGCCCGCATTGTACGATACGGCGACTTGCAGCCTTGCAAGACAGCCTTTATTGACGCGCACACCCCAGGCTCAGACCAGAAGGAAAACTTCACTATCATCGGTGGCGGCGTCTCAGAGAGCCCGGACCAGCACGTCCACATCCGCCAGACACCCGGCTTCAACATTGGCGCGGCGGGCCAACCGCCCAAGTGCCGGAATTCGCTGCACAGCCACACGACCGCAGAGGTCTTCTTTGTCCTTAAAGGCCGCTGGCGCTTCTTCTGGGGTCGCTGGGGCACAGCGGGCGAATTTGTGGCCGAAGAAGGCGATATCTTCAACATCCCCACCGGCATTTTCCGCGGCTTTGAGAACATCGGCACCGACTACGGAATGATCATGGCCGTTCTGGGTGGCGATGACGCAGGCGGCGGCGTGACCTGGGCACCGCAAGTGATCGAGGATGCGCGCGACCACGGCCTGGTGTTGGGCGAAAACGGCGTACTGTATGATTCCAAGAAAGGCCAGAGCCTGCCCCACAACGTGCAGCCCATGCCCTTGCTGACCGACGAGCAGCTCAAGGCTTTCCCTGAGGTACCGGTTGAAAACGTCGTGCGCGATTACGTGGCCCGCTATTGGGATCTGATGGCACTGGCGCGCAACAAACCCGCTAAGGTCATCGGCGAGGACGCTTTGTTGAAGGACAAGCCAGGGTTTGAAGTGGACTTTTTAACCCGCGGCTCCCTCCCGGCGGATATGCAAACCCCGGCGCGCCACACCGTGCTAATGCCCGTGCGTGGCCATTGGCGCTTGCGTGTTCAGGGCGCTGAGACCGCGCTCAACCCGGGCGACACCTGCCTGATCAATCCGGGCGAGGCCTATGCACTGGAGCCCTCTATGACCGGCGAGGCCAGCTTGTACCGTGTAACCGCGACCGACGATCCGGCCGGGGCGACCTGGCAAGGCTAGGCGACCAGCACCACGACGCAGCGGTCCGCGCAAAACCTCGGGCCGCTGTTTGTACTTTGACCTGACAGCCAAACGAGGCAGCCATAATGACCAAGATCCTGACCAGCCATGTAGGAAGCCTGCCGCGCAGCCAGCAGGTAGTGGACTTCATCTTCGCCCGCGAGAACCAGCAGCCTTACGATCAAGCGGAATTTGACGCCTGCATGCGTCAGGCTGTTTCCGCCACCGTTGGCCGTCAAAAGGCGGCAGGCGTCGATATCGTCAGCGACGGAGAGACCTCTAAAATCTCCTACGCTACCTACGTTAAGGATCGCTACACCGGCTTTGACGGTGACAGCCCGCGCAATGCACCTGCGGACCTGAAACTCTTTCCGGGCTTTCTGCAGCGCTTGGCCAATGATGGCGGTACGCCGCAGTACGCGCGGCCGCAATGCGTTGGCGAGGTGCGCTCTAAGGGGCAGGACGAGCTCAACAAAGACATCGCCAACCTCAAGGCTGCCATGGCCGAACATGGCGTAGAGCGCGGCTTCATGAATGCCGCCTCACCCGGGGTCATCTCCCTGTTCTTGCCCAACGCGCACTACTCGAGCCGCGAGGCCTACCTGGCCGCGTTGGCCGACGCCATGAAGAGCGAATACGAGACCATTGTCGCAGCAGGCCTAGACCTGCAACTGGATTGCCCCGACCTGGCGCTGTCGCGTCACATGCTGTTCAATGACTTGAGCGACGATGAGTTTGTGAAGATCGCGGCCCAGCACGTCGAGGCTCTCAACCACGCCTTGCGCGACGTGCCACAGGATAAGGTACGCGTCCACATCTGCTGGGGCAACTACGAGGGTCCGCATTGCTGTGACATTCCCATGGACAAGGTTTTCTCCACCCTGATGAGCACCAAGGCGCGCTATGTGCTGTTCGAGACATCGAACCCCCGCCATGCTCACGAATGGCAGGTCTTCGCGGATCGCCGCGCCGAGATCCCAGACGACAAGGTGCTGGTGCCGGGCGTGGTGGACACCACCACCAACTTTGTCGAGCACCCCGAGCTGGTCGCCCAGCGCCTGGATCGCTTCGCTGATATCGTAGGGGCTGAGCGGGTGATCGCGGGTTCGGATTGCGGTTTTGGCACCTTCGCGGGCTTTGGCGCGGTAGACCCAGACATCGCGTTTGCCAAGTTGACCAGCTTGTCAGAGGGCGCGGCCCTGGCCTCGCAACGCGCTTGATTCCGCTGCTTTTGCTGCCGGGCATGATGTGCGACGCGCGCCTGTTTGCGCCGCAAGTGGCCGCCCTGTCGGCGCAACACCCGATCATGGTTGCGCCCATGACCCAGCATGACAGCATGCAGGCGCTGGCAGAAGCGGTTCTGGCCTGCGCCCCGCCTCGCTTCGCCTTGGCTGGCCTGTCGATGGGCGGAATCTTAGCCATGGAGATGCTGCGCCAAGCGCCTCAGCGGGTCCTTGGTCTGGCTCTGATGGACACCAACCCCCTGGCCGAGGCTCCCGAGGTTCAAGCCCGGCGTCTGCCACAGATACAGGCCGCGAGAAATGGCGAGCTTGACCGCATTATGCGCGAGGAGATGAAGCCCAACTACTTGGCGGACGGCCCCAAGCGCAGCCAAATCTTGGACCTGTGCATGGCCATGGCTTTGGGCCTTGGAGCACAGGTGTTTGTACGTCAATCGCTGGCCTTGATGCACCGCCCCGATCAGCGCCAGACGCTTGCGCGTTATGACGGACCGTCGTTGGTCCTGTGCGGCCGCGGCGACCAGCTCTGCCCGCTCGAGCGGCACAAGCTCATGGCCGAGCTTTTGCCCCACAACGAGCTGGCGATTATCGAGCAAGCTGGCCACCTGCCGACGCTCGAACAGCCCGAGGCTACGACAAGCGCGCTCCGCCGCTGGCTGGGCCGCCTGCCATCGGCTTTGTCCTAGCGCGGCGCTAGCCCTTAGGCCAGCGGCCCTTAATTGAGAGGAATGTGCAGCCTGCCTTCCAGGGTCTGGCTGGTGTTGTCGCGGCCAAAGCTGGAGCGGCTGTATTCGAGCGAGACATCGCTGCCGTTCAGGACCCCGCCGACCCAGGTGCCAGGGGCAAAGCCGCTCAGGCGGCCGCGCAGGCCCGTGGACCAGGTGACACCCCAGTCGTCTGCCGTCAGCACGTCGCCGTTGGTCAGCGTGACATCGCCGCCATTGATCCAGTCCCATTCGCCCTGCAGGCTGATAAAGGGGCTAAGGCCCAGCGCCACCGGATCACGGCTGTCGATCAGGAAGCCAAAGGCGCCCTGGCTCAGCTCAGCGCTGGAGGCCGCAATGGTCGCGCCGCTGGCGGTCCGATAGCCATCAATCCGCTCGTACATGTAGGTGGCCGAGGCATAGGGCGAGAAATCAACCCCGATGGCGTCGAACTTGCTTTCTATTCTGGCACCGGTCATCCAGCGCTCGCTGTCCGCCCGGCCCTTGTCGAAATCGGCTGTGACCTCGTTCTTAAAGCGGCCATAGGAGGCAAAGCCTTCGACCGACACCAGCGCGTCCAGCTGCCAGCCGCCATAGACATCGCCGCGCCAACCGTCGCGCACCACCTTGCCATTGACCAGCGCGTCGTATTCCAGGCGGCCCCATTCATAGGACACGCTGCCGCCCAGCAGCAGGTCCGGGGTCAGAAGGTAGTCCGCGCCTGCGGTGGTGATGTAGCCATAGCCGTCATAGCCCGCCGTGCCTTTGCGCTCCAAGCTGCCCCAGGCCGCCGAGGCGTAAAAGTCCAGCGCGGCTTTGTCCAGGCCCACAGCCTCGATCGCCTCGTCCGCCAGGCCGAGCGCCTCTAAGTCCAGGTCCTCGATCTTGTCGTTGGCCAGCTGGGCTGCATTGCGCGCCACCATGCTGGTTACATCGTCCGAGGAGATGCGCGTCCAACCGCTGTCGGTGAAGTCCGCCTGGCTGCCCTGTGCGCCGCAGCCCAAAGCGTCGTCCAGACGGCAGCCGATGCGCGAGAAGGTGCTGCTGATGGCAATCTTGGTCGCGGCCTGCCCAAAGGCCTGTGCGCCAGCTTGCGCGGCTTGCTGGGAGTGCGCAATGGTCGCGGCAGGCACTGGCGGCGTGCCCGCGATCACCGGCCCGAAAGTAACAGTGGTTGAATTTTCGGCCTTATGAACCTGCGCATAATAAGGAGCACCTAGATAAACCCAGGCCAAATAATCGTCAAATGCCATATTCTTCGACGAGTTGGGTATTTTGTAAGCATCATTCACGGACACATTACTGTATGGCGACATACTGACACCCCCGAAATGCACGGACGTTAGACTGATTGACTCAACAACAGTTATGAAGACCCCATCGGACACAATCCCACCACCTGGACCGTTAGTGTTATTTATAACCACCAGAGAATGTGAATATACGTCCCCCGTGGAAATGAAACGAGTGTCAGCCAGACACCCCACAAAAATATCTACAATGACCAGCGCCCCCGACACCACAACCCCAAATTCATTATACCCACTCGTATCCTCGGAAACCAACTCCGTCCCACACCCAGCCGCACTGGGTGTTAGCGCATAGCCGGCAAACGGAGAGGTGCTGAAGACGAAGACCAGCAGAGATCGCAGGACTAATGACCGGAACATTGGAAAACCCTTTAGTGGCCCATATTAGATGAACGCCGCGCCGCAGTGACCGGCAAGCGCGATGACAGGAGGTTCAAAACACGTCGAATCATCGCCTGGCACGGCATGGAGCGACGCGGCTTTGGTATTGGGAACCAGTTGTTATGTGTGTGTTGGTGTCTGCCTCAGCCTGTACCCAATCGATCTTCGCCTTTGGCGGACCTCCAAAGCGCGGATTTCTATGAGGCTGGCTTTGCTCATAAAGCCGAGACAGGATGGTTTGGCACCGCTGACACGTCGTTGCGCTGAGCGCCAAACCTGATGTGAGGTGCCGCGCTCGACTGAGAGAGACTGCAATCGGCCCGTCCAAACGGTGATGCCGCTTGCCAGTTTTGTAGTGTTTGATGGATCCAAGCCTGCCAGACGTTCTGCGCGCCCGCTGCTTGAACAAATGCCACGATGTCACGGCTTGCCCCTATGCGCCTCCGGTCGTTTCTAGCCGACTTTGGAGATGCTAACTTGTTCATAACTGTAGCGCGTTTATACCTTAGGTTTTGTCGCGCTACCTAAACGTGTATAGACTGAGGCAGGCTTGTCAAGTTATCCACACACTTTCGCCGAATTATCTACAGATTGGCAGAAAGCGCTCCAGATGCACCTGGTCCCAGGGCACCGTCACCCCACCCGCACTGCGCGGGCAAGAGCAGCGGCCCATGTGGCGGTCGGCGGCAACAGGCTGCGGCCAGCTATCGCGGGTGACAAAGCAAGAATGCGCCATGCAGCCAAGCATAGGACCAGCCGATAAGCACCTGGTGGCGTCACCGAACTTATGTCTTCAATTTTCGGAAAAAGGTGGCTCCGCGAGCAGGGCTCGAACCTGCGACCCACTGATTAACAGTCAGTTGCTCTACCAACTGAGCTATCGCGGAACAATGGCGACCTGATATCAGGACTAGCCCCCTACATCAAGTCATATTTTGCTATGAAATTCGGTGCGTAGGGCTGGCAAATATGCCGTTCCCGACGCCCTCATTTCAAGGCTCGCCGTCTGTAGCCCAAGGCCCTGGCCCTGTCAACAGACGAAGTGACCACGGGCTGATAAAAGACCTGGGCGCAAGCGATCTCGGCTCAACTTTTCTCACCGATCAGCACGTCCAGCACGTTCGAGACAAGCTGTTGCTTGCTGTTAACGCCCGCTTTGCGATAGACCGCGCTGCACTGATTTTTCACAGTTCCCTCGCTGGTCTCACGAATGCCCGAGATTTCGGCGATACTAAACCCTTTGATCAGCAGCATTGCAATTTCGCTCTCGGCGTCCGTGAGCTGCCAGTCTTTAAAGATATCAGCCACAAGGGTTTCGAACTTTTTTTGCACGTTACCCATCCGAAGTTGCAGACGCGAGTTGTCTCGATAAAACCGCACAGTCGCGACCATGCCGCAGAAGAAGCCTAGGAGCGCGAACACCACCTCGACGATCTCAAGGTACTCGATGTACTTCCAGTCAACCTTCAGCCGGGCGTCATTGACCATGACCACGAACTCCAGCGTCGCCAAAAGGCAGAGCGTGGTCGAAAAGATGATGGTCAAAAAGATCCACAGGCGATTGTCGGACATGTCGCTTCCTTTGCTTCGCCCTCACTCAAACTCACCAACGGGTCCTGCGAGAAGCGTTCGGCACGATCGATGCCATGGGGGACGGCGCTACCGCCACAACGGCAGCGAGAAGCGCCTATGGTAGACCAGTGCGGTGGGCAAGCAACAGGCTAGCTTGCCTCACCTTCCCTGAGCCGCCCGACGCCACTGGCCGGTTGGCTAGTCATCATCGTGGTCGTTGCCGTGATCATCGTCGTGGTCGTCGCGGTCGTTGTGGCGGCGATCATTGTCATCGCGATCATTGTGGCTTGAACCTGACCGCCAGCTGTGCTCGCGGTCCTTGCGGTCACGGAAGACATGGCCGGTGTCTGCATCTATGATGATTTCGCGCGAGCCGCCGCGTCCATCAGCCTCGATTTTGATACGCCCCATCAGGGTTCGACGCACCTCAAAGGACCGATATCCCTGGGCGCGCATTTGGTCGATGACTCTGTTCACCGCCGCAGAATAGGCTTGCGCTGCGGTTTGGGCGCCAAAGGTAAGAACTGCGGCTGCGATTGCAACTTTTGTCATGGTTTTCATGGAAGGCTCTCCGTTTGTGACGCTCACGATCACAATCTGGGTTCAGATAGCGCGAGCGGTGGTTTGAGAGGCGGCGTAGGTTCGACGCCTCGGATGCCTTCAAAAGTCACCATTTTGACTGAACTTGATATGGGCTAAGGGATTAGGGCGCAGTGCCTATCCAGTTCGGCCAAAAGCCTCTGGACCGAAGTTTTAGAAGTTCGCCAGGCCAGAACGCCTTGATGTGACAAAGGTCACAGGCCTAGGCAGGCACTACCAGTCCGGTGCCAAAGGGCATGTTCGCTGCCTCAGCGCGGCCATGGGCGTTTGGACCTAAGCAACTGAGCGGCGCAGGGGTCGACGCTAAGCTAAGCCGCCGCCTCACATCTGGTCAGGGCTGCAAGGACCCAGCGCTGCACCACATCCTCACACGGCTCCAACGCAACCGCCAAACCCGCGGTGAATTCGTGAAAAGCGGCAGCGTTCAACGCGTTGAGGCCGACCAAAACCGGGATATCCTGGGCCAAGGCTTCGGCAATCAAACCGCGAAACCCGCGCCCTTCGGCTTCGTGCTTGCCGAATTTGTTGACCAGCAAGCAGTCGGCCCCGGCCGCCAAAGCGGACTCAGCGTGGCCAACCGCGCGTTCAAGCGCCATGGGATCAAGGCGGCAGCCTTTGGCGTGTTGGCCTAAAGACTGAGATATGCGGATGCGGGGCCCGTCCGGGAGCAGCAAAACGTCCATGTCGCAAGGTCCTTGGTCGCCCCGCTCGCAATTGACCTGGATGGTGCCTGCCAAGCGCAGCCCTTGGGCCAGCAATTTTTGAGCCACCGCAGCCAACAGCAAGTCTGTGCCGCCGCTTTGCGGGGCCATGGTATAAGCGATCTTCATGCTACTTTCTCCTCAGCGCAGACAGCGGCGCCTTTCTTTCTGGGATGAACCATGCCCCTGCCCTCAGCGGCTGGCGGCCATGTTTGCCAGGTCATCTGTTTGGAAATGCCCTGGACCTATTGAGCAATCCAAAGGCTTTAGGCAACCGTTTTGCAGACCATAGATCAGGCCATGAACGCGCACATCCGCGCCTCTGGCCCAGGCCTTTTGCAGGATCGGGGTCTCAGAGGCCCGCCGCACGCCTTCAATAACGTTGAGTTCGGCCAAGCGATCCCGCCGGGCCTCAACATCTGCGCATTGCGCCAAGTCAACGGCGTAGGCGCGCGCCAGTCGTCGGATCGGCTCAAGCCAGTGATCGGCCAAGCCGTGTGGCATGTCCTCGGTGGCGGCCTTGACCCCTCCGCAGCCGTAGTGGCCACAAACAATGATCTCGCGCACCTGCAAGGCATCGACGGCAAATTCCAAAGCCGAGAGTAAATTCATGTCCGACGAATGCACGACATTGGCAACATTCCGGTGCACAAACACCTCGCCAGGGTCCAGACCTGCGACCACATTTGCAGGCACGCGGCTGTCAGAACACCCAATCCAAAAGAACTCCGGCGATTGTTGCGCGGCAAGGCGGGCGAAGAAGTCCGGATCGTTCTGGACCTTCTGCCGTGACCAGGCCGCGTTTCTTTCAAACAGATCACTGAGCATAATACGCCTCCTCGCGGCGCTGCTTGAAGATGGCTCCCAGCGTCTGCAAGTCATCTGCGGTCAGACGCGCACGTGCCAAAGGCAAAATGATCGCGTTCTCAAAGATCAAATGGCGGCGCGCCGCCGAGGTATAAGCCAAGAGGCTTGCGAGCTCCTCCTCGCCCAAGGCGCTCGGACTTGCGTCGATCTTCTTTAAAAGCCGCAGCACCTGTGCCGTTGTATGCTCAATGGCCCGGTGATCGCCTTCAAGTTTGCTCAAAGCGCGTTCAATTTCATCTTCTGCCTCGCAGCGTGTGCGTAGCAAGGGGAACAGCTCCTCCTCCTCATTGCGCAGATGAACCGGCAGCTCGCCGC
The DNA here is from genome assembly GCA_030428255.1 of Alphaproteobacteria bacterium. Lineage (GTDB taxonomy): Bacteria > Pseudomonadota > Alphaproteobacteria > UBA7985 > JAUIBT01 > JAUIBT01. Next base: position 108,039 of record JAUIBT010000001.1, read on the forward strand.
GAAGAAAGGCGAGCGCCTGTTCGGGGCGATCCCCGCTGCGTGGGCAGCCCGTCGCCAACCGGTCCATCAGTGCACAAATCTCCCGCTCGCGCAGATGATCTTGATAGAGCATATCCAGAGGGCCGTCGCCAGGCAACGGCGAGCCCAAGCCCGACGCAGCGCTGTTGATGTGTGCTTGCTTTCGCATAGGCGCTCCTTTCTGAAGATCAGTGTGGCTCGAAATCAATGCCCTTGATATCTGCGTCGGCGACAAGCGCAGCGACGAATTCCCGAGCTCTGCGCGCCCATGCCGCCTTCTCCAAGGCCTCAGCAATCTTGGCCTCAACCGCGTCAAAGGGCAGCCGCGCGCCTACGGCCTTGGCCTCAACGCGGATAAGGTGCCAGCCAAATCGCGTGCGCAGGGGGGCCTGGCTCGTCTGGCCAGCATCAAGCTGGTGAAGCGCGCGCTCGAACTCAGGTACGGTATCGCCGTGCCGCAGTTGACCCAGGGCACCGCCGTTCTCCTTTGAACTACAATCGCTGTTCTTGCGTGCCAGATCAGCAAAGGACTCGGGTGCGGCCTGCAGCTTCGTGGCAAGCTCTGCGCAGCGCTCAAAGGCTGCTGTGCTTGCGGCTTGATCTTGATGATCGCAGGCGCACAAGATGTGCGAGGCCTGCCACAAAGGCGCGGTGCAAAACCGCTCTGGGTGGCGGTCGTAGACCTCTCGGACTTCCGCCCGCGTCGGCCGCGTGGGGCTGACTTCTTGCTCCAACAAGTGGCGCAGTTGGGCTTCATCATCGGTTTCCCAGCGTCCCGGAGCCACCTGTTCTGGCGCGCTGGCTTCGCCGCGCCGCTGCGCCTCTTGCAACAACAGGGTGCGCAGCGCAACCGCTTGGGCAGCCTGTCGCCAAGCAAGGCCAGGCTTGCCCTTGGGTGCGTCGTGGTTTTGCACCTCGGCGGCAATCACCGCATAGGGCACCGCCTCACCGTTGATGACCAAACCAGGTAGGGCCTGATCTGTCATGTCACCTCTCCTTCCCTTAGCCGCGATTGGAGTGCTGGGGTGACGCCCCCTTGGCGCGCTTGGGCAGCGGCTCGCGGCGGCGTGTACGCACAATCTGGTAGCCCGTCCGCCCAATCAGATACCGCACAGGGGCGGCAAGTCCGGACAGCAGGTGAACAAGCCGCGTAAAGGGGAACAGCAAGAAGATGGTCAGCCCCAAGACAATGTGCAGCTTGAACACCAGGGCGGCTTCCGCGACATAGTCTGCAGCGCCAGGTTGGAAGGTCCAAATCATCTGAGCCCAGGTCATGAACTTGACCATCTCGTGCCCATCCGAGTGCTGCCAACTAACCGGCACCGTGCCCAGGCCTAAGATGAGTTGGACGACCAGGATGATCAAAATGGCCGTGTCCGCGAAACTTGATGTCTTGCGGATGCGTGGATCTGTCAGACGACGATGCAACAGCAAGGCCCCACCCAGCAAGGCCATGGCACCCGCCACCCCGCCGGCTGCGATCGCAAGCAGCTGTTTGGCCTCGTGGCTGACGCCCAGCGCATCAAATATCCAAATCGGCGTCAAGAGCCCGACGAAATGGCCCGCAAAGATCACCAGCACGCCCAAGTGAAACAGGATTGATCCTGCGATCAATTGCTTGCGCCTCAGCAACTGGCTGGACTCGCTCTTCCAGGTAAAGGGATCGCGCTCATAACGGGCAATCGAGCCAATGATCAGCACCGCCAGGGCGATATAGGGGTAAATCCCAAATAGAAAACCGTTCATGAGTTCCTCGCTTACTCTGCTGCCTGGGCTGGAGCCCGGGGTTCATCCATACGCGCCAGCAGGTCACGCGCTTGCGGACAGCCCGCGTCAGGGTCTGGACCAAAGCGCACCTCGCTCTCCTCCCAGACCCGATCCAAGGCCGCCAAATCGTTCGGATCGATCTCTTCGCTGGCCAGGAGTTCATCGACCGTTGCGCGGTCCGCGCTTTGCCCGGACAACTGGCCAAGAGCTGCAAAGACCGCAGCATAGGGACTGTCACGACGCACAAGCCGAGTTCGGAGTGCCTCGAAGATATGCGCCGCATCCGCCAGGATATCCTGGGCCTCGCTGAACGGGCGGGTTGCCAAGAACTCGAGCAGCACCGGCAAATGGTCGGGCAGCTCAGAGGTCGCGGGCATAAAGCCCCCCTCCTCATAAGTCTCGATCAAGGAGACCATGGCACCGCCGCGATCACGGCTCTCACCGTGTACATGCTCGAACAGGTTCAATGACAGGCTGCGCGAGCGGTCAAACAGCAGTACGTAACGCTCTTGCAAGTCGTAGATGTCATCTTGAGCCATGGCATCCAGCAGGGGCCGCAGCTCCCTGCGTGCCACACCGGTCAGGCGGGTGTCTGAGGACACAACCGCTGCGATTTCCGGCATGGCGGCTTGCAGCTCGGGCGTCGGGTAGCTCAAAATCAAGGATACGGCTTTCAGGCATCGATCCATCACGCAGCCCCCTCTGATTGAGCGTTGGGCATGACCAGAGGCCGTTTCGAACCGCCGAACAAGGAGCCCTTGGAAATGCCTGTTGAGCAGCCGTTGCCATCGGTGAAGCCACAACCGCCCTTCAAATCATAGGCCTCCTCAACCTGCTCCCGGTGGGTGGTCGGGATGACAAATCGATCCTCGTAGTCCGCCAACGCCATGACTTTGTACATGTCCTCAATCAGCGCGCTGCTCAAGCCGACCCGTTCGGCCAGCCCCTCGTCGATCACGCCGTCGATGGTCTTGGCCCGCATGTAAGCGCGCATGGCGAGCATGCGCTCCAGGGCCAGAGCGACGGGTGCCTCGTCACCAGCGGTCAGCATGTTGGCCAAATAACGCAACGGAATGCGCAGATTGGAGACATCGGGCATGCCGCCGTCGGTGCCAATGGCCCCAGCCTCTGCCGCGTTTTGGATCGGCGAAAGCGGCGGGATGTACCAAACCATCGGCAAGGTGCGATATTCCGGATGCAGCGGGAAGGCGACCTTCCAGTCCATGGCCATCTTCCAAACCGGGCTCTGCTGAGCGGCCTTGATCCAGTCCTCAGGGATACCGTCAGCGCGTGCGGCAGCAATGATGTCAGGATCGTTGGGGTCAAGGAAGACACCCAATTGCGCGTCGTAAAGGTCGGTCTTCTGCTCAACGCTGGCCGCCTCGGCGATCTTGTCCGCGTCGTACAGCATGACGCCCAGATAACGAATGCGCCCCACGCAAGTCTCTGAGCAAACCGTCGGGTTGCCGCTCTCAATGCGTGGATAGCAGAGCGTACACTTCTCGGACTTGCCGCTGGACCAATTGTAGTAGACCTTCTTGTAAGGACAGCCCGACACGCACATGCGCCAGCCCCGGCACTTTTCTTGGTCGATCAAGACGATGCCGTCTTCTTCGCGCTTATAGATCGCGCCCGAAGGACAGCTTGCGGCGCAAGCCGGGTTCAAGCAGTGTTCGCACAAGCGCGGCAAATACATCATAAAAGTATTTTCGTACTCGCCGTAAATCTGCTTCTCCACGCCCTCGAAGTTATAGTCCAGGCTGCGCTTAGAGAACTCGCCGCCCAGAATTTCCTCCCAGTTCGGGCCCTTTTCGATCTTCTCCATACGTTCGCCGGTGATCTTTGAACGCGGGCGCGCCGTTGGAAATGCCTGCATGTCAGGCGCCGACTTCAAGTGGTCGTAGTCGAAATCGAAGGGCTCGTAGTAGTCGTCGATTTCAGGCAAGTCGGGATTGGCGAACAGCTTGGCCAAGATCCGCCATTTGGCCCCCTGCTTGGGGTGCAGTTTGCCTGAACGCGTTCGGCTCCATCCACCGTTCCAACGTTGTTGGTTCTCCCAGTCGGTCGGATAACCGCTGCCGGGTTTGGTCTCGACATTGTTGAACCAGGCGTATTCAACGCCCTCGCGGCTGGTCCAGACGTTCTTGCAGGTGACAGAACAAGTATGGCATCCGATGCACTTATCCAGGTTCAGCACCATTCCAATTTGAGCTCTTATTCTCATTGCGCTGCCTCCTTGTGGCTCGCTTCTTGGTCCAGCCAATCCACGGTCTTCATCTTTCTTACGATGACAAATTCATCGCGGTTTGCCCCCACGGTTCCGTAGTAATTGAAGCCGTAGGATTGCTGGGCATAGCCGCCGATCATGTGGGTTGGCTTCAGCACCGCGCGGGTCACCGAGTTATGAATGCCGCCGCGTTTGCCCGTCATTTCTGAGCCCGGCGTGTTCACGATCTTCTCTTGCGCGTGGTACATGAAGGTGGTGCCGTCTTTGATGCGCTGGCTCACCACCGCCCTTGCGGTCAGCGCACCATTGACGTTGTACAGCTCGACCCAATCGTTATCGACGATGCCCGCCACCTTGGCATCATTCTCAGAGATCCAAATCACCGGACCGCCGCGATTGAGCGTCAGCATCAAGAGGTTATCTGAGTAGGTCGAGTGAATGCCCCACTTCTGGTGCGGCGTGATGAAGTTCAGCACAATGTGGGCTTCGCCGTCTCGCGCTGCCTTGTTTACGTCCGTGGTGATGGTTTTCAGATCGACCGGCGGCCGATAGGACATAAAACCTTCACCAAAGGCGCGCATCCAAAGATGATCTTGATAAAGCTGCTGGCGACCTGTCAGCGTGCGCCAGGGGATCAGCTCGTGGACGTTGGTGTAGCCCGCGTTATAGCAGACCTTTTCGCTCTCCAACCCTGACCAGGTCGGCGAGGAAATGATCTTGCGCGGCTGAGCAGCTATGTCCCTAAAGCGAATTTTCTCGTCTTCTTTGGGCAAAGCCAAGTGCGCGTGCTCGCGTCCGGTGATCTTGGACAGAGCCTGCCAAGCTTTGACTGCCACTTCGCCGTTGGTCTCCGGTGCCAGCATCAGTACGACCTCTGCCGCATCGATGTCGGTGACAATTTTGGCGCAGCCCTTAGCGCCACCGTCCGGCCAGACCCCATTCAGCTCGCGCAGGTGCTCCACCTCGTGCTTGGTGTCCCAAGCGATGCCTTTGCCGCCGTTGCCGACCTTGTCCATCAGCGGGCCCAAGGCCATGAAGCGATCACCGATGGCGGTATAGTCCCGCTCAACCGCGATGTAGTTGGGCGCGGTTTTGCCAGGCACCAGCGCGCATTCGCCCTTTTTCCAGTCTTTGACTTGGTCTTGAGCGATCTCGCCCGGTGTGTCGTGCAAGATTGGCAAGGCGACGATATCAGTCTCCTGACCCAAGATTTCAGGCGCGACCTCCTGAAACTTCACTGCCAGTGCTTTGAAGATCTCCCAGTCCGACTTGCTCTCGTAGGCGGGATCGACCGCCGCTTGCAACGGGTGGATGAAGGGGTGCATGTCCGAAGTGTTGAGATCGTTCTTTTCGTACCAGCTCGCGGTCGGCAAAACCACGTCGGAATAGACAGCAGTGGTGCTCATACGAAAATCGATGCACACTAGCAGGTCCAGTTTTCCGCGCGGGGCCTCTTCGTGCCACTTGGCTTCCTTGGGAAGCTGGCCGCCTTCCTCACCCAGATCGCGGCCCAACACGCCATGATCGGTGCCAAGCAGATGCTTGAGGAAATACTCGTGCCCCTTGCCGGACGACCCCAGCAGGTTTGAGCGCCACACGAAGAGATTGCGCGGCCAGTTCTCCGGTGCGTCGGGGTCCTCGCACGACATCTCCAGAGCGCCCGAGCTGAGCTGCTCGGCGACATAGGCCGGGATCTCTTGACCCGCAGCCTTGGCCGCCTTGGCCACCTCCAGCGGGTTGGTTTTAAGCTGGGGAGCCGACGGCAACCAACCCATGCGCTCAGCGCGAATGTTGTAGTCGATCATGCTGGCATCCCAATCGCCATCGGGTGCGGTCGGAGACAAGATCTCGCCAGCCGTCAGGGTCTCATAGCGCCACTGGTCGGTATGGGCATACCAGGCCGAGGTCGAGTTCATGTGCCGTGGCGGTCGCCCCCAATCCAGGGCAAAGGCCAGCGGCAACCAGCCGGTTTGCGGGCGCAGTTTTTCTTGCCCGACATAGTGGGCCCAACCACCACCAGACTGGCCGACGCAACCGCACATCACCAGCATGTTGATGACGCCGCGGTAGTTCATGTCCATGTGATACCAGTGGTTCATCGCAGCCCCGATGATGATCATCGACTTGCCTTGCGTCTTTTCCGCATTGAAAGCAAAATCACGCGCGACATGGATAATCTTATCGGCTGATACGCCGGTGATCTTCTCGGCCCAGGCCGGGGTGCCAGGCACGTCGTCTTGGTAGGCAGAGGCAACCCAATCGCCGCCCAGCCCACGATCCAAGCCGTAATTGGCACAAAAGAGATCAAAGACCGTAGCAACCGCGACCGGGCCATCAAGCGTAGCAATGCGCTTGACCGGAACGTTCTTGGTCAGCACATTCGGGCGGCGATCGTCGGTCGAAAAGGCTGCCGTAGCGTCGGCTCCGAAGTACGGGAAATCAACGCCCACAACATCGTCGTGATGTTGGTCGAGCAGCAGGGACATTTGCAGCTTGGTTTGCGCGCCCTGGGCAGATTCCTCAAGGTTCCAAGAACCTTGCTGGCCCCAGCGATAGCCGATAGCGCCATTGGGGCTGACCAGCGTGCCGCGCGCCTCGTCATACGCCACCGTCTTCCATTCGGGGTTGTTGTCTTCGCCCAGCGTGCCGTCCAGATCTGCAGCACGCAAGAAGCGGCCAGGGATCAGGCGTCCGTCTTTTTCCTCCAGCTTGACCAGCATGGGGAAGTCCGAATATTTGCGGCAATAGTCTTCGAAGTACGCTGCTTGGCGGTCCAGGTGGAACTCGCGCAAAATGACGTGGCCAAAGGCCATGGCCAGCGCGGCGTCGGTGCCCTGCTTGGCGTTCAGCCAGACATCACCGAACTTGGCGGCTTCGGAATAGTCGGGGCAGATGACCGCCGACTTGGCGCCGCGATAGCGCGCCTCAGTATAGAAGTGCGCATCGGGCGTGCGGGTCTGTGGGACGTTCGAGCCCCAGAGCAGCAGGTAACCTGCGTTGTACCAGTCCGCGCTCTCGGGCACGTCGGTTTGCTCGCCCCAGGTCATGGGCGAAGCCGGCGGCAGGTCGCAGTACCAGTCATAAAAGGACATACAGACTCCGCCAAGCAGGCTGAGGTAGCGGCTGCCCGCTGCATAGGAGACCATGGACATGGCCGGAATGGGTGAAAAGCCAAAGATGCGATCTGGGCCATAGGTCTTGGCGGTGAAGGCATTGGCTGCGGCCACCAGTTCGCTCGCCTCTTGCCAGTCCGCGCGCACAAAGCCGCCCTTGCCGCGCGTTTCAACATAGGACGCGCGCAAAATCGGATCGTTTTGAATCTTGGTCCAAGCCTGGATGGGGCTCAGGGTTTCGCGCAGCTTGCGCCAGGCCTTTAACAGGCGCCCACGAACCAGCGGGTTTTTCACCCGGTTCGCGCTGTAAAGATACCAACTGTAGGAGGCCCCGCGCGCACAACCGCGCGGCTCGTGATTGGGTAAATCAGGTCGGGTCCGGGGGTAGTCGGTCTGCTGGGTTTCCCAGGTCACGATGCCAGACTTTACATAGATTTTCCAAGAGCATGACCCTGTACAGTTCACGCCGTGGGTCGAGCGAACGACTTTGTCGTGACGCCAGCGGTTTCGGTAGGTCTCCTCCCATCCACGATCTTCGCGTGTGACTTGGCCGTGGCCGTTGGAGAAACGCTCCAACTCCTTGGACTGGAGGAAATTCAGTCTGTCGAGCAAGTGGCTCATCGGGCATATCCTATCAGTTGGGCGACGCACCCAAAGGGCCGCGTTGGGCCTCTGAGGCCGCGTTTGGCCTCAGAGGATGCGTCGTTGGTTTCGTAGGGGGAAGCTGGGGTTAGCAGGGAACCGGAGCGCCCTTGCGGCTGTAGACAATCCAAGTGATCACGCTGCAGACAACGTAGAAGACAAGGAAGCCCCACAGTGCGCCGTGCGGAGCGCCTGTCATGGAGATAGACGTGCCGTAAGCCTTGGGGATGAAGAAGGCGCCATAAGCTGCAATCGCACTGGTGAAGGCGATGATGGCTGCGCTCTCACGCTCGATGGTGCGCTGCATCTGGGTGGCATCCAGGCTTGGCAACAAGCGCGGAATTTCTTGCTTCATGATCGATGGGATCATCTGGAAGGTAGAAGCGTTGCCGACACCGGTCAGGAAGAACAGCGCCATGAAGCAGGCGAAGAAGCCCCAGAAGTTCCCGTCTGCAACACCAGCACCCGAGGGCAAGAACTGCAGGACACCGAAGACCGACAGGATCATGCCCAAGAACACCCAGAAGGTAACCCGGCCACCGCCGAACTTGTCAGAGATCCAACCGGTTGCCGCACGAGACAAGGCACCAACAAGCGGGCCAAGGAAGGCGTATTGCAGCACGTTGACATCGGGGAACTGGGTGCGCATCAGCAGCGGGAAGCCAGCAGAGTAGCCGATGAAAGAGCCAAAAGTGCCGGTGTACAAGATGCACATGATCCAGTTTTGGCGGCGCTTCAAGATGGACAGTTGGTCCCCCAGTGAAGCTTTGGCATCTGCGATGTCGTTCATACCAAACCACGCAGCAATGGTGCCAACGATCAGGAAGGGAACCCAGATAAAGGCCGCGTTCTGTAGGTAGAGCTGGCCACCGGTTGACAATTGCTGGGGCTCACCGCCCAAAGCGCCGAACACGCCCATGGTGATGACCAGCGGCACGACGAACTGCATGACCGATACGCCAAGGTTGCCAAGACCAGCGTTCATGGCCAGCGCCTGGCCCTTAACCTTCTTGGGATAGAAGTAGGCAATGTTCGCCATAGAGGAAGCAAAGTTGCCGCCACCAAATCCGCAAAACAGAGCCAAGATTAAGAAGGTGGTGTAGCTGGTTCCGGGATCTTGGATCGCATAGCCAATGCCCAGCGCGGGTAACAAGAGGGACGCCGTGGACAGCGCGGTCCACTTACGCCCGCCGAAAATCGGGATCATGAAGGAATAGAAGATCCGCAGCGTTGCGCCTGACAAACCTGGCAGAGCTGCAAGCCAGAAGCGCTCACCTACCGAAAAATCAAAGCCGATGGCGGGCATTTTGGCCACCACGACGGACCAAACCATCCAGACCGAAAAAGCCATGAGCAGGTTCGGGATGGAAATCCAAAGATTGCGCGTTGCGATCGCTTTGCCCTGGCTGGCCCAGAACTGCGGGTCTTCAGGGCGCCAGTCGGCCAAGATATGACCGCTTTGGCGCGAGGTTGTTTTGGTAGTAGTCGCCATGGGTAGGTCCTCCCGTTTTGGCGTGGTTCGAAGAAAGGGCGGCGGTCGCATGGACCGCCAACAGCCCCAGATTGTTTGCAAACCGCAGCGCTGCACTATTCAGCCAGCTCTGCACCGTTTTGCTTGCGGGCGATGGCCGCCATGCCCTCGTCCAAGGCAGCGTTTGCTTTGGCAGCGCGGCGGCGCAGGGTTTCGATATTGGCGGCGGCAAAGTTTGCGCGCTCTTCGTCTTCTTGTTTGGTTGAGAAGCGGACGAAGAAGGCCAAGAAGGAGGCGCAAGTCACCACAATGCCCAAGATCAAGAAGGCCTGGCTCCAGTCGATCATGTTCTTGAACAAGAAACCGGCAAGCACCGCGCCTGCGTTGCCCCCTGCTCCAACGACGCCAGCAACCGCGCCCAGCGCTTTTTTGTTGATGAAGGGCACGACGGAGTAGGTCGCACCTTCGGACATTTGGGTGAATAGCGAGAAGACGATCAGGGTCGGCAGCGCCAAGAACAAGACATGCATCTGGCTGAAGATCATCAAAGCAATGCCCTCAAACAGGATGCAGATGAACAGCCAGAAGCCCCGGCCTCTCAGTCCCCACAGCGCACCGAAGTTGTCGCCAAAGATGCCGCCAAGTGTGCGGGCGAAGATGTTCATCAGACCAAATGAAGCCGCCACAAAGCCAGCCGCCACAAGGCTCAGATCAAAGAAATCGATGAAGTAGAGTGCCGCTACGTTGTTGACGGTCAGCTCAATTCCAAAACAGGCACCGTAAATCAAGAACAACACCCAGACCCGCGGATCGCGCAATGCCTGTATGTAGTTGCCGGTAACATTCTTTTTTTCTTCCATCAGGCCTTTGGCGCGCAGTTCATCAAAGTTGCCGTCCGGTGCATCCTTGGTCAGGAAGAAATAGCCGATACCAACCAACAAGGTGATCACGCCGACAACCGCCATAGACAGCCGCCAACCGATGGCTTCCGAAAAGCCAAAGCCAATAACGAAGACCGAGAACAGCAGAGGCATCACGAACTGGGTGACACCGCCGCCCAGGTTGCCCCATCCGGCCGACGTCGCGTTGGCCTGGCCGACCACGTTGGGCGCGAACATGACGCTGGTGTGGTACTGGGTGATGACGAACGAAGCACCAATCGCGCCGATCAGAACGCGGAACAGCAAGAAGGACTCAAAGTTCCAAGACAGGCCAATGCCCATAACCGGGAACGATCCAAGGACCAACAGCCAGGTGTAAGCTTTGCGCGGTCCGATGCGATCGCAGAGCCAGCCAATAAAGAAGCGGGCAAACACCGTAATCGCCACCGAGCCAATGATGGCCCAGCCAATTTGATCTTTAGTCAGTTGCAATTCGTCGCGAACAACGCTCATCAAAGGCGCGATACCGAACCATGCAAAGAAACACGAAAAGAAGGCGAACCAGGTCATGTGGAAGGTGCGGATTGGCACCATGGTCACGTTTAGAAAGTTCGACCACAGGGCTGTGGCCTTGTTTTGAAGCTCCATTGTCTTTTCCTTTGCTCATCTCGCGGCGACGTTGAGCGCCGTGGCTTGACGCACTAAGCAATATGAATAGGCAGGAGAAACTTGATCTGGATCATCTAACTGATCGGTCTTTGTCGAAATAATTGCAGCCAACACATTGGTCAGCCCGCAAACAAACAGACATCAAGATCCAATTTTGGGAAACGACAAGCAAGGTCTTGACATTTTTCAAGCGAGCGCTTGACTTGTGACATTGATTACCACATGAGCACCTATGCCCCAGGACCACTACGCTGACATTCGAGGACTCCATCTGTTCGCAGATATGTCCGATGAGCACTTCGCTCAACTCTTCCGCGGGGCCTATGTCCAAAACTTCCCGCCGCACATTGATCTGATCCACGAGGGTGAGCCGAGCGACTTTCTGCACATCGTGTTGTCCGGCGCTGTCGATCTTTACTCGACCTGGAACACCCGCGAGACCAGCATGGCCACCATCAGGCCGATATCTACATTTATTCTCGCGGCAACGATCAAAGACGCACCTTATCTTATGTCTGCGCGGACCATCGAAAAGAGCCGTATTGCCTTGGTCCCCAGCCAAGATGTCAGAGCAATTTTTGGTGTAGACGACGCCTTCGCGCGCGCAATTGTCAGCGAGCTTGCGCAATGCTATCGGTCAGTCATTAAAGCGCAAAAGAACCTCAAGCTGCGCAGCTCGTTGGAGCGCTTGGCCAACTATCTGCTGCGTCAGCAACTGCGAGCCGGCGGCGGCGCTGAATTTGAACTCGATTTTGAAAAGCGACGCCTGGCCACCGTTCTTGGCATGACACCTGAGAACCTCAGTCGTGCCTTCAAGAGTCTCAATGCCTACGGCGTGGTGGTCGAGGGCAACCGGATACGGATCACCGATCAAGATGATTTGACCCGCTTTGCTAAGCCTGACCCGCTGATTGATGACTTTTCGACCTGACACCGTAGAGGCACGCTAGACGTGCTCAGCGCGCGTCAGATCTTTGTGCGAAACGGGATCGAGCAGCACTCACCAGTTGATCAGCGCTGCTCGCGCGCTCCCTGCCCTACCAAGCAGACACCGTATCTATTTGTTAGTTATTTGTCAGGTTGGCAGGCCAATATTGCGGAGTGGTCTTCGCCTTATGACGAGCGTGTACGCAAGCCAACCAGGCGATAAAGCGGACAAAAGCTCAGCGCCGCGGTGGCGAAGAAGACCGCGCCAACCGCGACAAATCCCCAAACCACCTGCGGTGCCGCTGGAATTTCAGGCACGGCCGCTTGATAGAGCCCATAGCCGATCAAGCCGGCAGCGAGCAAAAAGCGGAGGAAACGATCAAATTGACCGACGTTCATGGCATGTCTCCAGTAAATCCAAATTCTGATGATCCCGCATGCCAAACGGCCGCGATGAACCGCCATTCTAGGTTTTGGAGCGCGACGGCCAAGACCGGGAAACACACCAGGGGATTCTACGATACTGATGGCTTAGTCTTGTACTATATTGAATTTAAATTGTTTTTCAAACTCGCTTGTGGCGAGCGCCAAGCGCGACGATTGGGACCAAGCTTGACCATTCTGACCGGAGCTTGGGCAGCAGAACTGACACCAGGCTACACCCGTTCAGAATTACGCACAGGCTCCGACGAAAATCGACCGCTGCGCAGCTCATGGCTTCCATTGGAAAGGTTTTTCGCTACAAGCAAGGCCAAAGAAAAAATTGAACCAAAATCAGGGAAGAACCATGAAAGCCATTGCTGTTCTGGGGCTTGGCAAGGTGGGAACACTTGCCGCTGAACTGCTCAATGCTTGCGGATTTGAGGTCACCGGATATGACGCCGCCGCCCATCCTCGCGACCTGCCCTTTCGTGTGCAATGCATCGACGTTGCGGACTATGACGCGCTGGCACGTGCTTTGGCTTCCGCCGATGGTGTGCTGTCCTGCTTGCCATACCATCTGAACACCGGCGTAGCCAAAGCCGCTCACACTGCGGGCATTCACTATTTCGATCTGACCGAAGACGTGCCGACGACCAAGGCCATCATAGAGCTTTCCAAGACCTCCAAGGGCCTCATGGCTCCGCAATGCGGTTTGGCTCCGGGATTTGTCGGGATCGTGGGTGCAAGCCTGATTTCGCAATTCGATGACTGCCGCTCCTGCAAGATGCGGGTGGGCGCCCTACCCCAGCACCCTACGGGGCTGATGGGCTACTCCTTCAACTGGTCGCCTGAGGGCGTCGTTAACGAATACCTGAACGATTGCGAAGTGATCGAGGACGGCCAGATCAAATGGGTTTCGGCCATGGAGTGGCTGGAAAAGCTGTTCATTGGCGGCACTGAGCTGGAGGCCTTCACCACCTCGGGCGGGTTGGGCACTATGTGCGAGACCTACAAGGACAGCGTACCGAACATGGACTATAAGACCATGCGCTATCCCGGGCACGTGAAGCTGATGAACTTCTTTTTCCACGAGCTTTTGATGCGCGAACGGCACGAGGAAGCCGGACAGATCCTGGTCAATGCTAAGCCGCCGGTTGACGATGATGTCGTCTATGTCCACGTCTCCGCCGAGGGCAAAATTTCGGGCCGTCTGTTCCGCCGCGAGTTTGTCCGCGCCTATTATCCCATCAAAATCGCCGGGCTTGAGCGCACCGCCATTGCTTGGACCACCGCTTCGTCGGTCGTCGCGGTCATTGAAATGGTGCGCGACGGCCTCTTGCCTCGGCAGGGGTTTTTGAAGCAAGAAGACATCCCGCTTGAAGGCTTTTTGCGGACCCGAACCGGGGCCTCTTACAACGCCGGGCAGGTCTAATAGGCGCTTGGCTGCAGGCGCAAAACGGAGCCCCCATGATGGACACTGACCAACTCCAGCGCGACATGACCACTTGGCGACGCGACTTTCACCGCCATCCCGAATTTGGCTTTGACGAGACGCGAACCGCAGCCATTGTCGCTGACCTTTTGCGCGATTTTGGTTTAGAGGTCAGCGAAGGCGTTGGTGGAACCGGCGTTGTCGGGACGCTGCGCCGCGGGCAATCGAACCGCGCCATCGCTTTGCGCGCTGATATGGATGCACTTCGGATCACCGAAGATAGCACGCTGGACTATGCCTCCAGCACTCCTGGAATCATGCATGCCTGTGGCCACGACGGGCACACGGCCATGTTGCTCGGAGCTGCCAAGGTGCTGGCAGAAGAAGGCGGCTTTGACGGTACGCTACACTTCATCTTTCAGCCCGCCGAAGAGTGGGGGAAAGGGGCTTTGGCCATGCTGAGTGATGGCCTGATGGAGCGCTTCGCCTTCGATGAGATCTATGGCATCCACAACATGCCGGGCTTGGAAGTGGGGCAGTTTCGCACCAAACCGGGCGCTTTCATGTCGGCCGAAGATACCTTTGAGATTACGCTCAAGGGTAGCGGCGGCCATGCCTCGCGTCCCAATTGGACCCGCGAAGTTCTGGTCGCGGCCTGTGCCACGGTCATGAACCTGCAAACCATCGTCGCGCGCCGCTTGAGCCCCACGGACACCGCCGTGGTCTCGGTCACGGAGTTGATCACCGACGGTACCCGCAACGCCCTGCCCGGAACCGCACGCATCCTTGGCGATTGCCGCAGCTTTGATCCGGCCGTGTCAGCCGATATCGAGGCCCAAATGCGTCGCATCGTTCGAGGCACGGCAGAGGCCTATGACCTTGCAGCCGAGCTGAGTTATAGCCGTGACTTCGTGCCGACCGTTAACGACCCCGCCTTGGCTGACGAGGCCCTGGCTGTCGCGCAAGAGCTGTTCGACCCCGACCAAGCCGCTATGTTGGACCAACCCGGAGCAGGCTCAGAGGACTTCGCCCGCTTTTTGGAACACGTGCCCGGCTGCTTTGTCTATTTGGGCAACGGGCTGGGCTCCAAGCCTTTGCACCACCCCGGCTATAATTTCGATGACGCTGGCTTGCTCTACGGCTTGCGCTTTCACGTTGGCATAGCGCGCCGCCGCCTCGCCCCGCTCGCTGAGTGATCTTTGTCGATTTGAAGCTTGCTGGATCGCTTGACAGCGCAGAGACTTTAGCAACACTTACAAAAAACTGACCATGGGTCAGCAAATTGCAAGCAAAAGCACCACAAGGCATTCATGTCCATTCGACTGCTTCGAACACTGATAGCGGTTGCCGACCACCGCACCTTCAGCGCCGCCGCAGATGCCGTGTTCATCACGCACGCTGCCGTGAGCCAGCAGATGCGTGCCCTTGAACGCGACTTGGGGATCGCCTTGTTTGATCGCAGCCACCGCACACCCGAACTCACGCCCATTGGTCGCGCCATCGTGGCCCGTGCGCGCGTGTTGGTAAAGGACTATGACGACTTGGTGCCCTCGGTGCTGGGTGACGATGGTTTGCGTGGAGAGGTGGTGCTGGGCGCCGTGCCCACGACGCTGATCGGACTTGCCCCGCTGTCCATGTCAATTCTGCGCAGCCGCTATCCGCATCTGCGGGTCCGCATCTTACCGGCCCTGACTTCCGCGCTACTTTCGGGTCTGGAGCGCGGCACTTACGACGTCGCCTTGGTGTCAAAGCCAGTGGTGATGCCAAGCGGTTTGTCCTTCCTTGAGATCGCCGAGGAGCCGCTGCATCTGATCACCAGCGACGCGGTCGCGCTTGACGATCCAGTCGCGATCCTCAGCAGCCAGCCTTTCATTCGCTTCAACCGCGATGCCGTGGTTGGCACCTTGATCGAAAGCTGGCTGCAACGTAAGAACATCAAGGTCAGCGAGACCATGGAGCTTGAGAACCTAGAGGCAATTTCAAGCATGGTTCATGCCAACCTGGGCGTTTCCGTGGTACCCCGCTCCTGCGTGGCCAGCACCTATGCCCTGCCGCTGCGCTGCTTGCCCTTGGGACCCGATGCGCCACTGCGAAGCCTTGGGCTCGCCTTTCCCAAACAGCACTCCAAGCAACGGGTCATCGAGGAGGTTCATGCCGCCTTGTTGAGCGCCGTGGCAGACAATCCACCCATCTCTAGGCCGCCGCACGGCTATGCCCGACGCCACTGCCTGCTGATCGGCCGGTCGCTGGGGCTGGGTTTGGGCGTCATCGCGCGGGCTAGAGGCTGACCGACGGCGCGGGTTGGCCATCGATCCGCACGTTGATGCAAGCGGGCTTGCCCGAAGCAAGGGCGCGCTGCAAGGCCTGCGGCAGTGCCGCGAGTTCCGTGACCTCAGCACCAAAGCCGCCCAGTGCGACAACCGCCTCGTGATAGTGCGCCTCACTCAGCGCACAGCCGTGGCTGCGGTCGGCACCAAATTCGCGGATCTGGATTTGGTGTTCCGCGTTCCAGCGCAGATCGTTGCCGATGATGGCAACGAAGGGCAAGTTTTCACGCACGGCGGTTTCAAATTCGGCCAAGTGGAAGCCCGCCGTGCCATCGCCCATCATCGCAATGACGGTGGCATGTGGGTCAGCCGCGCGCGCGGCCATGGCATAGGCAATACCGCCGCCAATCGCGCCCGAAACGCCGTTGATAACCCGCCGCTTGGCAGACAACCCCGCCTGCGCCCATTGGCCGATCTCGCCGCCATCACAGATCAAAATCGGCCTCTCTAGTCCGTCGAGAACCTCTTGCACCACGGCACAAAGGCCCGATGGATGGATTGGCCTGTTGGCGAGCTGAACGGCAGTGCGCCGTTGGATCGCCGCGCTTACCCGGCGCTGCCAGTCGCTTTGGCTTTGCGCTGTGGATGCGCCGGCCAGCGCGTTGGCAACCCCGATAGGATCGGCGACCAAACTGAAGGTGAGGCGCTGCTTGCAATTGCGTTGGCCCCGCTCCTGCTCCTTGGGGTCAGCGTTGACCAAGCTCCAGTCAGCCGCTGGCGCAACCGCGCCAAATTGCAGCGTAAAGTCCAAAGGCTTGCCCAACAACAAGACCCGATCGGCCTCCGCCAGCACAGCCGACACAGCGCCCAGCGAGGGATCTTTTGCTCCCCTCGGGCTTTCGCTTGCAAACACCGCTGCGCCGGTGGCCTGTGCCAATCGCGCGGCAAGGCCAGGCTGGCGGGTGGCGTTCAGCGCTGGTCCGAGCACGACCACAGAGCGTTGCCCAGCAGCCAACCAAGCGCCCAAGGCTTTGACATCGACCGGGCCAGGCGCGAGCGCTTCAGCCTGTGCCACAGCGTCAGTTGCCGCCGTCAAGACATCAGCGGGCAGCGAGACATGCACCGGCCCTGGCCTTCCTGAGGCTGCGAGCCTCATGGCCTGGTGGATCACGCCCGACAGCTCATCGGCTGAGGTCGCCCGCACCGACCACTTGGTCACCGACTGGGTGAGTGCCACCTGGTCCATTTCCTGAAATGCGCCCTGCCCGTCGCGCCCCACCGGGCTGTCCCCGCTCAGCAGCAGTATGGGCGAGTCTGAGGCTCGCGCGGTCAACAAAGGCCCGATGGCATTGCACAGCCCCGCCCCCGCCGTCACCAGTGCGACGCCAACCTGACCGGTTAGTTGCGCATAGGCTTCGGCCATATAGACCGCCGCCGCCTCGTGCCGTGTATGATAGAGCCGGATGCCGACCTCTAAGCTGGCGTCAAACAGCGGCATGATCTGGTTGCCCGACAGGGCGAAGATGTCGCGCACGCCCCGTTCAGCTAGGGCCTGCATCACGCGATCACAGCCTCGGTTCATCAGGGTTTCTCCACGACATAGAGCCGAACACGATGAACGGCGTTATTGGCAAATCCGGCCAAGTCAAAGGGCGCTTCCAAGGGCTGAACCTGGCCGTTCGCGTCGGTTGCACGGCAGGCCAAATCATAGACGCCAGGCTTTGGGTGCCAGTCAAAACGCCAGCCCGTCCAGGCATAATGATCTTGGCGGCCGGTCAGCTCGGCTTGATGCCAGGCCTCGCCGGTCCACACCTCGACCGACTGGATCGCTGCGCCGCCACCCGACCAAGCGCGCCCCTCAATCGTCACAGCGCCTTCTTGCATCCAACGCTGGCGCGTCACCCAATCGGGCACGCCAGGCGGCTTCATCAAGGACTTAACCCGCATGGTGGTAACTGGCCTGCCGGGGTCCTCAGCGTTGGCACGATAGCGATAAGTCTGGACCTGCTGGAAGCCTTGATAGCGCTGTGTCAGCGCCTCGATCCGGGTCAGCCATTTGACCGAGGCCATGCCGTACCAACCAGGCACAATGATGCGCAGCGGCGCGCCATGTTGCGGCAGTAAGGGCGCGTCATTCATGCCCCAGACCAGCATAACCTCAAGCTCGGCGATTTGGTCAGGCGTCAAGCTGCGGCCAAAGAAGTGCGGCTGACCTTTGTCGAAGCCAAAATCAGCCCCAATGAAAGCAAAGTCCTGCACGCCCGCTTGCGGCTTGGCGCGCTCTAGCAAGGGAGCCAGCAGGGTGCCCGTCCACTGGGAGGTGCCGACAGCCTCATACATCCAGGGCATGGAAAAACAGCGCGGCGTCACGCCTGCACGCCCGTTGCCAGCGCACTCCAGCGTCACAGGGCGGGTGATGAGGGGCAAGGCGCGCAACTCGGCCAAAGTCAGCGAAAAGGGCGCGTCAAAAGCCCCCCCAAACGACAGGACATGCACCGCTTCGTCGATCAGCGGCACGTCAAAGTGATTGAGCAAGTAGTGCGTGCCGGTCGGGGTAATGTCTTGGCCCAAGGTCTCCAGCAATGCGCCAGAATTGCGATTGGCCAGTGCTACTTCTTCAAACGAGAACGCCCCGTCCATGGCCTGGGGCCGTGCCGCACCGGGCTCAAAGGGATTGCTGGTCATATCACCTCGTCAGCGCGATCATCGCTTTCGCCATAGCGTTTGAGCACCGCAGGCTTGGTGCCCTCATAGATACGCTCGATATTCTGCGCGATCTTAGCGTTTTCGCGCTCGAACAGGCAATTGCCTTGCAGGTCAGAGGCGACAATAAACGGGCCCATCTTGTTGCATTTGATGACCCACATGGCCTGCGCCAGCCCCAGGCGCTCGTTCCAATGCACGGCTTCAACCCGCTCGACGCCGCGCCCCAACAGCGCGCCGGTGCCATAGCCAACCGTCGAAAGGTAGATCGCGCCATTGGGCACGAAGTAGGACTTGTAGTCTTTGGACGACATACCACCCTTGCCAATGATCAACTTGGCGCCGGTCTTCTCCATCCACTCGGGCAGCCACTTGGCAAAGCGAAACGAGGCCGTGGCAGTCACCGCGCCCATGTCGAACGAGCCATCGGCGTTGATGCGCGCAGCGGGCGAGCAGTGGAAGTTAGCGGCGCTCTGGGACGGCAGCTCCATGGGAATGTTGGCCTTGTCCTCCAACGCGTAGATATAAACGCCCTCGCGCGCGGTATACATCAGCCCGTCCAGATAGACGATATCGCCCAAACGCAGGGCGGCGATGGCCTCTGGCGTCGGCGTGGTCGAGAGCCGGATTTCGCGCGGTTTCATCTGCTGTCCTTCTCGCTCATTTCTACGTCCATTGGAGCTCACTCGTGGAGCTCACTCGGCGGCTTCGCGCAGGGGGTGCCAATCGACTGTTTCGCGCCGCTGGTAGGGCGTGAACCAATCGGGGTCGGTGCGGTATTCAACGCGGCCGTCGGGCCAGATACGCGCAACAGCGCGCCGCGATGACAGGCAAAAGGCATGCACCGACATGGGCATGCCGCCAGTGTGGCAGTAGCCCACCTCTATGTTGCAGTCGATGACCATGTTCGATCCGACGAAGCCCATCGCGCCCATGCCGATCGAGTTGCCCAGCGCCGTGAGTTCGTCTTCGAGCGCGGCAATGCGCGGGTCAGAGTTCTTGCTGCCCACCGTGCGCAGTACCGAGGCGCGCTTGCCCAAGGTCATGCAGATGTCTTTGGATCCGCCCAAGCCAATGCCGATAATCGCTGGCTGACAGGCCAGGCCCCGCTTACCGAAGGCCATCAAGCTGTCGAGGTAAAAGCGCTTGATGCCCTGCATGCCGTCTGAGGGAAACAGCATGCGATAGTCGCTGCCGAACAGGCCGCCCTTGTGCACGCTGATCAGGTCGATCCAGTCGCCCTCGGGTTCAAAGCCGTATTCGATTTCTGGTGCGCCAATTCCGACGTTGTTGTTGTGATCGGTGCGCCACAGAGGATGCACGCGGTTGGGCCTCAGCGGCACGTCAAAGGTGGCCTGCGCTGTGGCCCGGCGCAAGGCGGCCTCCAACGCGACCATCCCGCCTTCAAGCTGCGCCTCGTTGCCCAGCTTAACGAACCAGCGCGGCACCCCGGTGTCGCCGCACATGGCGCTGCGGTCCTGCTTCGCGGCCTCGTAGTTATCCAGCATGGCCTGGAGCACGAAGGACGACAGGTCGCCCTCCTCGCTCTTGGCCGCCCGCTTGAGCCCCTCGTGGTAGTCCTGTGGGATCTCAATGGCCGCCTTTTCCATCAGGGTCTTGGCCGTATCAAAAACAAGATCGTTAGCGATCATAGCTAGCTCCAATCCAGCTTAGCGGGCGCGTAAGCTTGGGTCACGACGCGGCCACCAGGCTTGCGGGCTCGCCTGCGGGGATCAGGGTCTCGCCAGGGCGAACGATGCTGAACTCAACCGGCTCGCGCCCCACCTCAACCGAGCCGCCAGCCTGCCGCGCTACGGTGAAAAAGCTGTCCTCAATCGCCCCAGGCTCGGGGAAGTCTTCGCGAAAGTGCGCGCCCCGTGAATTCTCGCGCGCCAAAGCGGCCTTGGCAATCACCTCGGAAATATCGCAAAGCGAGCGCAGGTTCAGCCAGTCGTGCCAGGTCAGATTATAGGCCAGTTGATCCGGGGCAACGCCCACGTCCATCAGCGCGCTCGAGACCTGAGCGATGCGATCCAGGCCCATTGTCAGACTGGTCTTGGTGCGCGTGACGCCCACATTGTCCCACATGGCGTCCTGCAACTGTTTGCGCAAAGGCAGCACCAAGTCTGGGCTGCGGGTCAATGGATGGCAGGCGCGAACCAATTCGGCCTCCAGCACGCTCTCATCCGGGTCACGCAGAGCGCCCATTTTACGGATATCCTGGCCCATGACATCGCCAGCAATACCGCCATAAACGGTCGAGTTCGCCACGCCATTGCCGCCCAGACGGTTCGAGCCATGCGCGCCGCCCGCATCTTCGCCAGCGACATACAGGCCTTCCAAGGCAGTTCGCGTGTCCACATCCACCACCACGCCGCCCATGAAATAGTGCGCAGTCGGCACCACCTCAACCAGACCAGCGGCCAGGTCAAAGCCACTGTCCGCGCAGCGCTTGACCATGCCTTTGAATTTCTGGCGCACCAGCTCGGGGCCAAGGTGGCTCATGGAGATGAAGACGCCCTCTTGGTCGGGGTGGTTGTTCTTGCGCATCTCCGCATAGATACCGCGGCTCACCACATCGCGGGTCGCGCGCTCGCCCTTGGCGTCATAGTCGAACATGAAGCGCTGCCCAGCGTGGTTGAGCAACTGGCCACCAGCCCCGCGCAAGCCCTCCTCCAGCACCGTGCCGGTCATGCGGGTGTGGTCGCCCGCCAGCAAGCCCGTGGGGTGAAATTGCACCATCTCCATATCGCGCAACGGCAGGCCGACCCGCAGCGCCATGGCCAGGCCGTCCATGGTCTTATCGCCCGAAGGCGTGTGATACTTGTACATGCTTGGCCCGCCACCGGTGGCCATCAGCACGGTCTTGGCGCGCACGAAACGAAAGCGTCCGCTGCGCATGTCGATCATCAGCACTCCGGCCAGGGCAGAGCCGTCTTTGGTCGGGATAAGGCCCACCGCGCGGTGTTCTTGCAGCTTTTCAACCGGCCGCGCCAGCACCTGCTCCATCAGCCGGTTGATGATCTCGATGCCCGTTAGGTCGCCCTTGTGGACGGTGCGATCAGCGGTCTGCCCGGCGAAGGCCTTTTGGTGCAGGCTGCCGTCGGGGTTGCGATCAAAGAAGCAGCCGACCTCGTTTTCCAGCTCGCGAATGCGCACCACAGCTTGCTCGCAGAGCCGCCAAGCCATGTCCTGGTTGGGCAGCCACTTGCCGCCCTCGATGGTGTCCATGAAATGACGTTCAACGCTGTCGCCCTTGCCCAGCGCTACGTTATAGCCGCCTTGCACCATGCGTGTGCAGCCGCACTTGCCGATCAAGCCTTTAACCGCGATGGTGACCTTTGTACCCTCGGGCGCTGATTGCAGGGCGTGCAGCGCTGCGAACAGACCAGCCCCGCCAGTGCCGAGGATCAGAATGTCCGAATCGTGCCGCTCAATATCGCTAACGCGGATCATATCAAATCGCCTGAACTAAGAAGCTGACAGAAACAAGAAACGAGCCCGCCACCGCAGCCGCAGCCAGAGTTTTCTGCCTGCTTGACCAAGGCAGCCACTCCAGCGCCATCAGCCGCAAGCCGCCAAACATGTGAAGCGCAAGCAAGAAGACCAAACCGAACTCAGCGAACTTGAACAAGGCCAAATCGGCGAGCGCCAAAAAGCCGTCGAGCTGGGCCGCTTGGTCCAGCGCCAGCGACAGCACCCAAAAGTGCAGCGGCAGGAACAGCACCAACCCCAGGCCCGACAGGCGATGCAAGATGTAGGCCAGCCACAAAGGATGCGCGCGCGACATGGTGCGTTTTAGCGCCCTGCTCATAGGCTGCCCCCCATCGTTACCGCCCAGATCGCACGCGCACCGAGCGCAAGCAGCATGAGCGCGATCACGACCGACAGCCCGTCGCGCGCCTTACCACGCAGCCCGGCCCACTCGCCCAAAATGGCCCGCAAGCCAAGCGCGGTATGAACAGAGACCGCCACGACGAACGTGCCATAAAAAGCGAACCAGGCCAGCGAGCCTTGGGTACGCCCCAAGATCTCCGCTGCCGACAAGCCGCCACGAATGGCATAAATCATCACGCCCAGGTGGACGAGCACGAAGGGCACCATCAGCAGGGCGCTGAGTCGTTGCAGCATATAAAGCCGGAAGTCGAACCGATTGTCTGTCATCGCTTGCGCGCCCCAAAGAACCGCTTGGCACTGGCGCGCTTGAGGCCCGCGATGGCCGATACGGGGTCCAGCGCATTGGGGCAATAGGCGGTGCACGACCCGATCGAATGGCAGCTATGGCAACCGCCCTTAGCAGTAACGGCATCCAAGACCGCCTCAGGGTCGGCCTCTTTGGCATCGTTGTACAGCGTCCAAGCCCGCTGCAGCGCGGCTGGCCCCAAATAGTCCGGATCGCCCGCCACCGTATCACAGGCCGCATAGCAAACCGCGCAGTTGATGCATTCGATTGCCGCATCGGCGATCTGTCGTTCTGGGCTATCCGGGTCTATGGCTGCAATCGGATCGTCGCGGGTTTGGCTGGGGTGATGGCGCGCCTCGGCCGCGCCCCACTTGTCAAAGAAGGCGTCCATGTCGGTGACCAAGTCCTTGATCACCGGAAGATTGCGCAAAGGAGCCAGCTCCATAGCGCCGCCCTTGGCAACCTTGCTGACGTGGGTGCGGCAGGTCCAGCGCGGCACGCCGTTGACCATCATCGCACAGGAGCCGCACATGCCAACCCGGCAGGCAAAGCGATAGCTGACCGAAGGGTCGGCGTTTTGCTGAATCCAAGACACCACATCAAGCACGGTTTGCTTGTCATAGGCTGGAACGTCGAAAGTCTGACGGTAGGACGCACCGTCGGGGCCGCCACGCTCCAGGGTTACGCTCAGTTTTTCGCCGTCTGCTCTGGTTCGACTTGGCACCACTGGCTGTGACACGTCCGGGCCTACCTCTTATCACCAACTATCAAGGCCCACCCTAAGCGTCAGCGTCATTAACGAAAAGGGAATTTTGTTAAACGTTTCTGTAAGGTTTTGTTTCTATACAGGCCAACAGGACGGCCTTGTTTCGCCAAGACCAGCATCCACATCGTGGCCCGCACCCAAGGCGCGCGCCGCTGCGCAGCTAGTCCTGCCGCTCAGCCGCCCGCGGTTGCCAGCCTAAGATCAGCGCCTCTTGCACTTGGGTTTCAATCGCCCCTGGACGGTAGGCACGAACATGCGCGATCGCCTCTTGACCGTCCAGCCCCAATTCGACCAGCAGAAGGGCTGCAATGGTGCCCGCTCGCCCCTGTCCAGCAAAGCAATGCAGCAACACCGTCTTGCCACTGGTGAGGCTATAAACCAGCTCATCGAGCAAGCCGGGCAGCAAGGACAGCGCCTGCGCATCGGGCACACCAAAATTCGTGATGGGGAATTCTTGCCACAAGACCTCGTGCTCGGCCAGGCAGTCGGCGAGCCCGCCAGCGCCGAGCTGCATGCGGCTCTCAGGCTCGTTCAGCGAGACGACGCGAAACACGCCCTGCTCTGCGATGCTACGACAGTCGCCAATCAAACCTGCTGGCCCCAAACCTGGGCAAATCGACAGACCCAAGCGGCCTCCCGTCCCTGCTGGCAGGGGAAGCCAAGAAATCGGAAAGGCGGAAGATGCAGCAACGAGGGTCAAGACAGGGCACCTTTAATCATACGGTTAGGGGAGGCATCGCGCGGGCGATGGCCGCCGCGGCTATAACACGAAGGGCTTACAGCCGCCGCCACTCGGTCTTGCCACCTGGGCGGTCCAACAGCTCGATGCCATCAGCGATCAATGCGTCACGCAGCGCATCGGCCTTTGCGAAATCTTTGGCCGCGCGCGCGTCGATCCGCGCCTGGATCATGGCCTCGATCTCTTCGGCCTTCAATTGACCCGCGCTTGTCCCTTGGAACCAGGCCTTAGGGTCTTGCTGCAACAGCCCCATCAGATCGCCAGCGCCCTTAAGCTTTGCCTGTAGCTCCGCTCTTTGCTCCGCCGTCTCGGCCTTATTGATCTCGGTGACAAGGGCGTGCAATTCGGCCAAAGCCAAGGGCGAATTGAGGTCGTCGCTCAGCGCCGCCAACACCTTGGGAGCCTCTGCGGGCGTACCCGAGAACCCCTCAAGCGCACGATACATGCGGTTGAGTTGCGTCTTGGCTTCGGCGATCTTGTCCTTGTTGAAGTCCATCGGACCGCGATAGTGCGCGGACAGCAACACCATGCGGATTGCCTCGCCTGGAATGCCTTCGTCCAAAAGCTGGTGAACGGTATAAAAGTTGCCCAAAGACTTGGACATCTTATCGTCGTTGACCGTTACAAATCCGTTGTGCAGCCACGTGTGCGCCATCTCCTGCCCATTGGCGCAGCAGGATTGCGCAATCTCGTTTTCGTGGTGCGGGAAGATCAAGTCCAGACCGCCCGCGTGAATGTCAAAGCTGACGCCCAGCGTCTCGCGCGCCATGGCCGAACACTCAATGTGCCAACCTGGACGCCCACGCCCCCAGGGGCTCGGCCAACCTGGCTGATCGTCGCGCGACGGCTTCCACAAAACGAAGTCGCCCGGGTTGCGCTTGTAGGGTGCAACCTCGATCCGCGCGCCTGCGATCATATCCTCCATGTCGCGCTTGGACAGGCGGCCATAGTCGGCATAGCTGTCAATCGCGAACAGCACGTGCCCTTCGGCTTCGTAAGCGTGGCCCTTGGCGATCAGCTCCTCGATCATCGTCACCATCTGCGGGATGTAGGCGGTACAGCGGGGTTCATCATCGGGTGGCAGCGCGTTCAAAGCCGCGATGTCGGCATGGAATATCTCGGTCGTGCGCTGCGTAAGCGCATCGATATCTTCGCCGCTTTCCATGGCGCGATCGATAATCTTGTCGTCAACATCGGTGATATTGCGCGTGTAGCGAACGGCGCTGGCACCATAGACCTGCCTCAGCACACGATAGAGTACATCGAAGACCACGATAGGCCGGGCATTGCCGATATGGGCAAAATCATAGACAGTTGGTCCACAGACGTAGAGGCGCACGTTGGAGGCGTCCAGCGGCTCAAAGGTTTCGTTCTTGCCGGTTAGTGTGTTTTGAAAGGTCAGGCTCATGCCAAGTATCCTTGAAGAACTGTGTCGTACCGTAGGTGGCCTTTGGTAAAAGCCAACCAAGCGCCCGCGCTAGGCAACCGCCAGGCGCTCTAAGACACGCTCGCGGTCGATCAAAGGCAGCAGGGTTGCCATCTCTGGTCCCTTGGCTTGCCCGGTGATGGCCAAACGCAGCGGCATAAACAACTGCTTGCCCTTGCGGCCCGTGGCCTGTTTGACCGCATCGGTCCAGTCTTTCCAGGTCTGCGCCCCCCAAGCCTCGGGCAGCAGCTTGGCGGCCTCGGCGATGAAGTCCGGCTCTTCGATCACGGGCTGTATGTCTCCCTTAACCATAGCAAGAACCTCGGGAGCCTGGGCGTATTGTTCGACGTTTTCCTTTAAGACGTCCCAAAGTTCAGCGTCCCAGCCGGGCAATTTGTCGGCCATGTCGGCAAAGTCCAAAGCGTGAATGACCCGCGTGTTTAGCTGCATGACCTCGTCCATCGAAGCTTTGGGCGTCGCGCGACCATAGCGGCCAATGTCGTAATCCTCCGCCAAATCCGCCACGCTCGTCACCACTTTTGGCGCATCCGGTGTGCCCAAGGCAGCCAAATAGGCGACGATGGCCAGCGGCTCAATCCCATCGGCCTTAAACAGCTCGACCGACGCCGATCCCAGTCGCTTGGACAAGCCCTGCCCTTCGGCATCAGTGATCAGCGGCAGGTGGCCAAAGGTCGGGACCGCGCCACCCAGCGCCTGAAACAACTGCACCTGAACGGCGGTGTTGGCCACGTGATCTTCGCCGCGAATAATGTCGGTCACGTCAAGCTCGATATCATCGACCACAGAGGACAAGGTGTAGAGATAGCGGCCATCCTCACGGATCAGCACGGGATCAGACAAGTACTGGGCCTCAAAGTGCGACGCGCCGCGCACCAAATCCAGCCAATCGATATCGCCGTCCACCAGTCTAAAGCGCCAGTGCGGCAAGCGCCCTTGCGCTTCAAATTCCGCCTTTTGCGCGTCAGTCAAGGCCAAGGCCGCGCGGTCATAGATCGGCGGCTTGCCGCGCTGCAACTGCGACTTGCGCTTCAAGGCCAACTCGTCAGCGGTCTCGTAGCAAGGATAAAGGCGTCCATCCGCGATCAACTTGTCGCGCGCCAGGTCATAGCGGTCGGTGCGATCCGATTGGCGGGCAAAGTCGTCCCAGTCCAGGCCCAGCCAGCGCAAATCGGCCTGGATGCCGTCGGCATAGGCTTGGGTCGAACGTTCGGTGTCGGTGTCGTCCATACGCAGCAAGAACACGCCGCCTTGGCTGCGCGCGTGCAACCAGTTGACAACCGCAGTACGAATGTTGCCCAGGTGCAGCTTGCCGGTGGGCGATGGAGCGAAACGAACGCGCAATGGACGGCTCATGATTGGGTTCCCAGGGGGCTTGGGCCTTGGATCAAGCAGCGGTGCGGCAAAGGCAGAGCGCGCAGTTTCAAGACCTGTGTTTATTGGCTTTGTCGCCTCCAACACGCTGGCAAGAGACGAAATTTGACTTGGGCTTCTAGCCCATAGAAGGGGCACAAGCAATGCCACAGCACGGTATAAGGTCGATTTTCAGAGCGCCGTAGTCCTGCGGGTTTAGCCGGGTTGCTGGCAGTCCCCACAAGAACATCGAAACTCAACAACCTGGTTCGGGGCTTGATGAAACCCTTGCGATCCGACCGTTGTCGCGGCGTCAAAACCCGCTTTGTGGTCACAGACCTCAATGGTCTTCCCGCAAGTATCGCAAAACATGACCACATGGGTGTGCTCGTCGTGCGGATCGTTGCAGGCAATGTAGGCGTTGAGCCCTGCCACTTTATGAACCAGTCCTTGTTGCGCCCAAAACTCCAGAATTCGATACAGGGAAGTCACGGTCAGCTTGGGGTGAAGAGGCTTGACCTGCTCCAGCAAGTGATAGGCGCCGACCGCCTTCGCCTCGCTCACCAACACCTTGAGCACGTCCAGACGCTGCGGCGTTAGCCGGAGCTGGCGCTGTGAACAGAGATCGAGCAGATTTTGATCAAGACTTTGGCTCATGCCAGCAATGTAACCAGTGCCTCCCTTCGCTTCAAGCCGCAAGCTGCCAGATAAGCGCGGAGCATCACACCTGCTTGATATGCCGCAGGCGCATGGCGGTTCGGACGAGAATGATGCCAAAAGGGACTTGCTTGCATGAAAGATACATTATATCAGAAATGAAAATCTCTCTCTTGCTGGCCACAAATTTGTCTATGCTCCCTATGCTCCTTGGCTCCCCCGTCCTCATCGTCGCATTGCAGGTTGTATTTGCCGCTGGCATGGCTTGGCTCGCGCTGCGCTATTTCGCAGGCCTACGGAGCAAGCTTTGGTGGTTTTCTGCCTTTGGAACCGGCGCGCTGTTGGCAAACGTTCTGTTCCACTTGCTGCCTGAAGCCTGGGATTCTCTGACCCCAAGCGCGTTTTGGAGCTACTTCGGCTGCGGTATTGCCTTTGGTCTAGCGATACAGGTGGCCTTACGCACGCACAAGCAGATGTCGGCCATCGCCAGCCTGCAACTTGGCGACGCCGCCTGTAACTTTGTTGACGGTGTATTGATTGCCAGCGCGGCCTTGATCGACCCCTGGCTAGGCCTGTTCACCGCGCTTGTAGTGACGCTGCATGAGCTGCCGAGCGAACTTGGAGAAATGGGCCTGTTGGTCGCCAATGGCCTGTCGAACAAACGCGCCTTGCTGGTCAATCTGAGCCTGTCTGGCAGCGCCGCAATTCTGGGCGCGATTGTTACCAGCATGGCAGGCCAAGGCATTGGTTGGAGCGCGCCGCTGTTAACCGCTGCCGGGTCTGGCCTCTTGCTTCAGGTGCTTAGCATGCAGATCTTGCCGCGCTTGATCCAAGCACCCCAAGTTAGCCAGGTTGTCGGCCGCCTGGCGGCTATTGGCGGGTTCTTGACCCTAAGCCTGACCCTGGTCACAGTCACTGAGCACCTGACCCACTAAAGCACTAAGCCACTGGCACAGCGCGCGCGCAGTCAAGAATGGCTTGGTAGGCCAGGTCTTTGTCCTGCTCTTCCATCTCAAATTGCCCAGCCTGAAAACGGATGACGCTTTGTCCGTCCAGCTTGCTCTGGGTCAGGTAAATGCGACCATCGTCGTTGATGGCCTCGACCAGCGCCAGGTTGAGCGCGTCCAGGTCAGTGCCTGCTTGCACCGCTGCTTGAGGGCGATAGCGAAAGCTGAACAAGGATAGGATGGGCTCTGAGGTGATCTCAAAATCCGGCTCAGCGCGCAGGCGTTCGGCCAGATCGCACGACCAAGCCACGTGGTTGCGGATGCGTCGGCGCAAATCTTCCAGGCCGTGCGCACGCAGCAAAAACCACAGCTTGAGCGCTCGGAAACGACGCCCCAACGGGACCGACCATTCTGAATAGTTGACGATACCCGATTTACCGCGCGTCTTGAGGTATTCGGGTTGAATGCCTAGCGTTTCCACCAGCAGCTCTGGCGAGCGCACGAATTGCACCGAGCAGTCAAACTGGGCGCCCAACCATTTGTGCGGATTAAAGACCAGCGAATCGACGCCCTCGACGCCCAGCCACAAATCGCGAAACTCGGGGCAAATCATGGCGCTGCCCGCCCAGGCTGCGTCCAAGTGGGTCAAGAGCCCTTCGCGCTTTGCGACCGCAACGATGGCGCCAACATCGTCGCTTGCGCCGATTGAGGTCGCCCCGGTGCAGATAATCACGCCCGCAGGCTTGTGGCCAGCGGCACGGTCGGCCGCAATGGCAGCGCTCAGCGCCTCCGGGTCCATGCTGCGCAAAGGCCCCTTGGACGGCAACTTCACCAAATTGTCTTGCCCCAGCCCAGCAACCCACATGGCTTTGTCCACCGACGAATGAACCTCTTGCGAGCAATAGACTCGCAACTGAGGACCTGCCGCCAGGCCGGTTTGGTTGGACCGCATATCCAGCGCTTTGTTGCGCATCATCAGCACCGCAGACAAGGTCGCCGAGGAGGCCGAATCTTGGATGACGCCGCTAAACTGCTCGCCCAGGCCCAGCGCTTGGCGCAGCCAAACCATCATCGCGGTTTCAAGCTCTGTCGCAGCGGGCGAGGTCTGCCACAGCATGCACTGGGCGGCCAGAGCCGAGGCCATCTGCTCGGCCAGGATTGAGACCGGCGCGGCGTTGGCAGGAAAATAGGCAAAAAAACGCGGGTGCTGCCAATGGGTCATATTGGGCACGATGATGCGCTCGAAGTCGTCCATGATGGCCTGCATCGATTCTGGAGACTCCGGCGCTGTTGCCGGGATTTGCGCCTGCACACTGCCAGGCTCGACGCGTGGGCGCACGGGCCGCTCGCGCAGCCCTTTATGATAACGGGTGCTCCAATCGACGGCCCGTTTTGCCCAAGTGCCAAATGTATCCCAGGTCAACATGGCCGCCCCTCTTGTATCTCTAAATCCTGTACCGTGACCCTAGTCCTGGCAGACACGCAACTCAAGGGCGCAAGGTCTAGATTTTGGAGCCACGAAGCACTAGGTGTTGGGCAAGTGCACACCTTAACGATAGGTCCAGCAGTGCCCGCCTTGTTCCAAACCCTCGCTGTTGCTAGTCTTGACGAGCTCGCAGCTTTCGCGCGGCGGCTCGCGCCAGTTTTGGACGCGGGCGATACCGTGCTTTTTGACGGAAACCTGGGCGCAGGCAAAACAACGCTCATCAAGGACTTGTGCCAAGCCCTGGGCTGCCGCGACGCTGTGACCAGCCCGACCTACACCATCGCCCAGCTCTATCATGCTCCGCTTGGTCCCATCCTTCACCTCGATGCCTATCGCCTGAACAGCAGCGGCGAGCTTTGGGATCTGGGGTATGACGAAGAAATGGAAACCGGCCTAACACTGATCGAGTGGGGTCAGAAGGTCGCCGACGACTTCCCCGATGCTCTGAGGGTCGAGCTGCAAATTGAGGGTGACACGCAACGCCAATTGATCCTCAGCAGCGAAAGCCCGCAGTGGCACCAGCGCCTGCAAACCTTGGAGGCTTCATGAAACTGGTGCTTCAGACCTCCAGCGGATTTGCCCAGCTTGCGCTGTTTGACGGAGTTGCACTTTGCGCCTGCTTGCCAGACAGCACCTCAGGAAGCGGCCACACCGGGCCACGCGTGCAAGACCGCGATCTTGCCAGCTTGACGCGCGAGCTGTTGGATCAGGCGGGCATTGGGATCGAGCAGGTCTCCAGCCTGGCCGTAGACATAGGACCAGGCCGCTTGGCCGCGACGCGAATGGCGGTGGCCTTTGTCAATGCGCTCGGCTTTGCGCGCCGCTTGCCAATACAAGCCCTGCCCGCCTTTAGCTTGTTGAGCGCAGAGGCCGCAACTCGAGGCCACAAGCGTGCTCTGGTGTTCCGAAAGGCGTCAGGTCGGCGTTACTATTGGGGCGTGATGGAAGCTGAAACCCTGCACCAACAGGGCCTGGTCAGCGCAAAGGACTTGCCGCAGCTAACCGCCCGGCGGGCTCGGCTGGACGGCGCGCTGGTGAGCGACCAGCCGCTAGACCCGACGCTTGCACAAGCCTTGGGCGCGCGAACCAGCCTCCTAATAACCCACGCCAGCCCTGCAACCCTTGCCCCTTTGCTCGCGACCTGGCCCCTGTGGAAAGCCGGAGCAACCCCCTACCCCGTGCCGCTAACCGAAACCGCCTTCAACGCCCAGCTAGAATAAGCCCAAATGACTGCTACAGCCTATCATGAGATTGCTCAGCAAATTACCTCCGGCGCGGTTGCCCTGGTGCCGACCGATACGGTCTATGGCTTGGCCGTCTCCCCAGCACACCCGCAGAGCATCCAAAAGCTCTATCGACTAAAAAAGCGCGCCATGGCCAAGAACCTGCCGATCATGGTTGCCGATGAGGCGAGCTTGGAGGAGCTGGGCGCCGACCTCAATCCTGCCGCCAAGCGTATGCTGGACTCGCGTTGGATGCCGGGGCCCGTCAGCCTTGTGCTGTCTTTGAAACCAAAAAAGGCGCCGGACTGGCTGCGCTATCGTGATGAGATCGCAGTGCGCATTCCCAATCACACCTTTATGCTCAAGCTGTTGCGTCTGACCGGACCTTTGCTCGTGACCTCAGCCAATCGCAGTGGTCAGGCCACCCCCGCCGAGGCCAGTGATGCCGCTCAGCAATTGGCCGGGCAGCCCGATCTGATCGTTGATTTGGGGCCGCGCCAGCTCGTCCCCTCGACCTTGGTGAACTGCCGAACCATGCCGCCCAAAATTGAGCGCATCGGCGTTGTGAGCGCTGAAGATATCGAGAAACATCTGTATGGCCGCTGATCGCTACATCCTGGGGATCGAGACCTCGTGCGACGATACCTCAATCGCTTTGGTGAGCGAAGACGGACAGGTTCGCGAGATCGAAACCACCTCCCAGTTCGAGATCCACGCGGGCTATGGGGGCATCTATCCCGAGCTGGCCTCGCGCGCGCACGTCGCCGCCATACTGCCGGCCTTGGACGCTGTCCTTCAGCGCTCTGCCATCGGGCTTGAGCAGATCGAGGCCGTCGCTGTCACGTGCGGGCCAGGGCTCATCGGCGCGCTGCTGGTTGGCGTGAACACAGCGACAGCCCTGGGGCTGGCTTGGAACAAGCCGGTCATTGGCGTCAACCATTTGCAAGGTCATCTCCGCAGCGCCGAGCTTGACGGCCACAAGGTCGACTATCCGGCCGTGGTGCTGTTGGTCTCTGGCGGCCACAGCCTGCTTGCCCACATGCAGAGCCCGACATCTATGCGCCTGCTGGGCCAGACCCGCGACGACTCGGTGGGCGAGGCCTTTGATAAGGTAGCGCGCATGTTGGACCTTGGCTTTCCGGGTGGTCCAATCATTGATCAGTTCGCAGCGCAAGGCCAAGACACCATGGCATTCCCGCGCCCCATGCTGCATGCGGGCTACGAATTTTCGTTTTCCGGCCTCAAGTCGGCGGTGCGGCGCGCGATTGAGCTGGACCCGAACCTGTCACGCCCGGATGCTTGCGCCTCTTTTGCCGCCGCCTGTTTTGACGTGCTGATCAAGAAGTGCGAGCGCGCCTTGAAGGAGACCGAGGCCACCAGCTTGGTCGTTGTCGGCGGCGTGGCTGCTAGCCGTCCGCTGCGTGCCCGCATGCAGGCACTGACCGAGCGGTTTGGGGTAAAGCTGAACCTGCCGCCCGCTCAGTGGGCCCCAGACAACGGCGCCATGATCGCGCTTGCGGGCTGGGACCGATTGCGCGCCTTGCAAGCTGCCCAGCCGAACACAAAAAATGGGAGCCTGCCGCTGCAAGCTCCCATTGTTGCCGATCCTGGTTTGGCCCTGGAGGAGATTTAGGCCAGATCGGATTAGACCCAGTAGGATTAAACCCAGTAGGATTAGACCCAGTAGGATTAGGCGAGCGCGGTCGCAATCGGCGTGTAGTCCAAGTTCTGCGCTTGTGCGACGGGCAGATTGGTGATCTTGCCCTGCCAAACGTTGAGGCCTTGAGCCAAGTGTGCATCGTCCAACATGGCCTGCTTCCAGCCCTTGTCCGCCAACGCCAAACCTTGACGCAGCGTCGCGTTGTTCAAGGCATAGGTTGAGGTGCGGGCGACGCCGCCTGGCATGTTGGCCACGCAGTAGTGAACAATGCCATCGACTTCATAGGTCGGCTCGGCGTGGGTGGTGGCCTTCGAAGTCTCAAAACAACCGCCCTGGTCAATGGCCACGTCCACCAGCACCGCACCCGGCAGCATGGTTGACAGCATTTCGCGGCTCACCAACTTGGGAGCAGCCGCACCAGGGATCAAGACAGCGCCGATGACCAAGTCCGCCTGAGCAACTTGCTCAGCAATGGTCGCGCGGTTTGAGTACAACAGGTTACAACGGTCGCCATAGCTGCGGTCCAAGCGCTCCAGAGTGTTAGCGCTGGTGTCCAAAACAGACACGTTGGCACGCGAGCCCAGAGCGATTTGCAGAGCGTTCTCACCCACGACACCGCCGCCGATGATAACGATTTTCGCAGGCGCAACGCCAGGGACGCCGCCCAACAGAACGCCGCGACCGCCGTGGCTTTTCTCAAGCGCAGAGGCACCGGCTTGGATCGACATACGGCCAGCAACCTGGCTCATGGGCTTCAGCAGAGGCAAACCGCCGGTGGGGTCGGTCACGGTTTCGTAGGCCACGCAGGTCGCACCGCTGGCGATCAGGTCTTCGGTCTGAGCAACATCGGGAGCCAGGTGCAAGTAGGTGTAAAGCAAGTGGCGGTCGGTCAGCATGGCGCGCTCAGCGGCCTGGGGCTCTTTGACCTTGATGATCATCTCGGCAGTGGCGAAGACCTCGGCGGGTGTGCCCAGGATCTCAGCCCCCACGGCTTCATAGGCGGCATCATCAGCGCCAATGCCAATGCCAGCGTTGGTTTCAACCACGACGCGGTGGCCATGAGCGATATATTCGGCAGCAGCCTCGGGGGTCAATCCGACCCGATATTCGTGGTTCTTCACTTCCTTAGGAACACCAACGATCATAGCAAATCCTTTCGCGGTTCAAGCGGTTAAGTTGCCAGGACCCTAGCCCAATATTTTTGACGAAGGGTTCGAATTTGATCGACATGGCGGGCATAAACCTGAATACTGTTCGAGTAATTGCCACCTTTTTCGAATCATCTTATGCACAGCATTGACAAGCTTGATCGCGCCATTCTCAAAGCCCTGCAAGCGGACAGCCGCGTGTCCATGGCCGAATTGGGCCAGCGGATCAGCTTGTCGGCCTCGGCCTGCCACAGGCGAATAAAGATCATGGAAGAAGCTGGCATTATCCGCGGCTACGGCGCGCGCTTGGATGCCGACGCCATGGGCCAAGCCATGGCCTTTGTCTTGGAGGTCTCACTGAACTCGCAAAGCAATGAAGCCATGCGCGCCTTCGAGGCCAAGCTGGAGTTTATCCCCGAAGTGTTGGAGGCCGACCTCATGACCGGCCCTTCAGACTATGTCCTGCGGATTGCTGCCAAAGACACAGCCGCCTTTGAGCAGGTGCATGCGCGGGTGCGTGCAGCCCCCCACGTTCAACGCATTGAGACCAAGATGGTGCTGCGCCACGTCAAGCCCTGGTCGGGTATTCGGGTTTAGCGATAGCGAAAAGAGGCCGAAGCGCACGGCCGTGTTAGAGATCCAATCCCTCGCCGGGTTTTAAGGCCTGTGCGCGCTCCCCCTGGTCGCCCAGCGCCTTGACAAAGGTCTGCGCGTCCGGATCCAGCAGCCCAAACGTGCCATAGTGACAGGGCAAGATCGTCTTAAAATCAAAGTAACGTCGGCACGCCAGAGCGGCCACCTCGCCGCCCATCGTAAAGCGATCACCGATGGGAACCAACCCCACCTCGGGCGCGTGGATATCATGGATCAGCGCCATATCTCCGAAGATATCGGTATCGCCCATGTGGTAGACCGTTGGCCCCTTGTTCGGCTTAAAAATCAGCCCGTTACAGTTGCCCAGCGATTGGGAATTGCCTGCGTCGTCCAGAAATGCTGAGGAGTGATCGGCGCGCACAAAGGTCATGGCAAAATCCGCTTGGCGCAGGGTGCCGCCCGTGTTGCCCGGATCGAGCTTGGCGACGCCCTGAGCGTTCAGCCAGCTCGCCAGATCCGCATTGGCAAGCACGGGGATGTCACGAGCCTTGGCGATCTCTATGGTATCGCCAATGTGGTCGGCGTGCCCGTGGGTCAAAGCAATGTGGGTGACACCATCAATCGCAGCGTCGAAATCTTGACCCTCGAACCGGGGATTGCCCTTCAGGAAAGGGTCGATCAAGACGCGCGAGTGCTGAAAATCCAGTCGGAACGCCGAATGTCCAAACCAAGTCAACTTCATACTGTTGGGCCTCCTTGTTAGTGTGACGCTGCCCGCAAGTTAACCGCCGGGCAGATGAAATGGCAAGCCGAGCGTCGTTGCCTGCAAATGACGGCATGCGCCATGGCCTGGCGCTTGACTCCTCCAGCATTCCGCCGCAGCCTATCACCTCTCTTGGGTGCCGGGGCTGGATTGAGGACATGCTAACTGACTTGATTGCAGAGACGCTGCATGATCGGCGCGACGCATTGATCGCGCTGACCCAAGCCCTGATTCGCATCCCGACCCTCAATCCGCCCGGCGACTGCTATTACGACATCTGCAAGGTCTTGGCGGATCGTTTGAAGCCTCAAGGCTTCGATTGTAAGTTTGTTCGTGCAGAGGGCGCGCTCGCCGACAGCGCGGAGCACCCGCGTTGGAACCTGGTCGCGCGGTATCAGGGCGAAGAGCCCGGGGACTGCCTGCATTTCAACTCCCACCACGATGTTGTCGAGACCGGCCACGGCTGGACCAAAGATCCTTTCGGCGGTGAGCTGGAAGATGGGCGCATCTATGGGCGCGGCGCTTGCGACATGAAGGGCGGGCTGGCGGCCTCGATTATCGCCTGCGAAGCGCTGATCGCGGCCTGCAAAACGGCTGGAATTCCTCTGCGCGGTTCACTGGAGATCTCAGCCACCGCCGACGAGGAATCTGGCGGCTATGGCGGTGTCGCCTACCTGGCCGAACAGGGCTTTTTCTCGCCCGATCGCGTGCAGCACGTCATCATCCCCGAGCCTTTGAACAAAGATCGAATCTGCCTGGGCCATCGCGGCGTCTGGTGGGCAGAAATCGAGACCAAGGGGCGAATCGCCCACGGCTCCATGCCCTTTTTGGGCACCTGCGCGGTTCGCCATATGGGAGCCGTGCTGGCCGAGATTGAAACCCAGCTCTTGCCGCTGCTGGCCTCCAAGACCACAGCTATGCCGGTTGTGCCGGAAGGCGCCAAGCAATCAACGCTCAACATCAATTCGATCCACGGCGGCGAGGCGGAACCCGAGCCTGGCTATGATGGCTTCCCCTCGCCCTGCGTACCCGACCGCTGTCGCATCATTATCGACCGGCGCTTTTTGATTGAGGAAAGCTTGGACGAGGTCAAAGCCGAGATTTCTGCGCTGATGGAGCGCGTTCGCGCTCAGCGACCAGATTTTGAATACGAAATCCGACCCCTGCATGAGGTCCAACCCAGTATGACCGAAGAAGACGCGCCTGTTGTCACCGCCGTTGCTGACGCCATCGCGCAGGTCATGGGCCAGCAGGCCGAGTTCGTGGTCTCACCCGGCACCTATGATCAAAAACACATCGACCGTATTGGCAAGCTGAAGAATTGCATCGCCTACGGTCCCGGCATCTTGGAGCTTGCGCACCAACCCGATGAATGGGTGGGCGTCGAGGACATGATGCAGTCCGCACACGTCATGGCCCTGGCGGCCGTGCAGCTCTTGGGCCTGCCCACAGAGCCCAACCCGTCTTAGCAGGAGGAGGCTATTCCATGAGACGCAGCTTTACATCACACTTCATGGCAGGTGCCGTGGCGATTGGCCTTTCGGCAGTTGCCTTTGGCGGTGCCTGGGCGCAAACCAGCGTGACCATTGGCATGCAGCTGGAACCACCACACCTTGACCCCACAGGTGGCGCAGCAGCGGCCATTGACGAGGTGGTCTACGCCAACGTCTTTGAGGGCCTGACACGCTTTCGTTCGGACGGCAGCGTTGCGCCAGCCCTGGCCAAAAGCTGGGACATTTCCGACGACGGCAAGACCTACACCTTCCACCTGAACTCTGGCGTCAGCTTCCACGACGGCAGCAGCCTGACCGCCGACGACGTGAAGTTCAGCTTGGATCGCGCGCGCGCCGAGGACTCCACCAATGCGCAGAAGGCCTTGTTCGCGGGCATCGAGAGCGTCGAAGCGGTGGACGATACAACCGTCAAGGTCATGCTGGCCAATCCTGATGGTGCGTTCGTTACCAAGATGGCTTGGGGCGACGCGGTGATCCTGGCACCAGAAAGCGCCGCTGACGTGGGTGCCAATCCGGTTGGCACCGGCCCCTTCAAATTTGATCGCTGGGTGCGTGGCGACCGTGTTGAATTGGTCCGCAATCCTGACTACTGGGGCGATGCCGTGGCGCTTGAACAGGCGACTTTCAAATTTATCTCCGACCCCAACGCCGCCTTTGCGGCTGTGATGTCGGGCGACATCGACGCCTTCCCGGGCTACCCAGCGCCCGAGACCCTGGCCGCCTTCGAAGCCGATCCGCGCTTTAACGTTGTGGTTGGCTCGACCGAAGGCGAGACCATCTTGTCCACCAACAACAAGGCCGAGGCCCTGTCAGACGTGCGGGTTCGCGAGGCCATCGCCCACGCCATCAACCGCCAAGAGATCATTGACGGTGCCATGTTTGGGTTCGGCACGCCGATTGGCACCCACTTTGCACCGCACAACCCGGACTACCTGGACCTGACCGGCCAGTCGAACTATGACCCGGCGCGCTCGAAAGAGCTGTTGAAGGCCGCAGGCTATGAGAACGGCCTTAAGCTGACCTTGAAGCTGCCGCCTCCGTCTTATGCGCGCCGTGGCGGTGAGATCATCGCAGCTCAGTTGCGCGAAGTCGGCATCGAGACCGAAATCTCAAACCTGGAGTGGGCGCAGTGGCTGGAGCAGGTCTTCCGTGGCAAAGATTATGATCTGACCATCGTCTCCCACACTGAGCCGATGGACATCAACATCTATGCCCGCCCTGGCTACTACTTCCAGTACGACAACCCTGCCTTCCAGGACCTGATGA
The DNA here is from genome assembly GCA_030428255.1 of Alphaproteobacteria bacterium. Taxonomy (GTDB): domain Bacteria; phylum Pseudomonadota; class Alphaproteobacteria; order UBA7985; family JAUIBT01; genus JAUIBT01. Next base: position 146,322 of record JAUIBT010000001.1, read on the forward strand.
AAACCCTGGATGTCGAAGCGGACCCGGCCAAGCGTTCTGCCCTCTATAAGCAGGCGCAACAGATGATCGCTGACGACTACGTCAACGGCTATCTGTTCCAGTTGGCTCGCACCGGTGTGGTCAATGCCAAGCTGAAAGGCTTGTGGCAGAACGCACCGACCCAGGCCAACGACCTGACCGCCGTTCACTGGGACTAAGCAAGCATAGAAGCGACTGGGCGCCAGCAAGCGCCCGGTCGCCATTCTCTTTCGGAACTGAATTCGCCCCCTATGCTGGCTTTCCTGACCGCCCGCCTTTTGACCATGATCGCCAGCTTGCTCGTCGCTAGCCTGGCGATTTTTGTCATGCTGGATCTGGTACCAGGCGACCCGGCGAGCCTCATGCTGGGCCTTAACGCGACGCCCGAGGCGCTCAACGCCTTGCGCCAGGAGCTGGGCCTGGACGGCCCTTGGCCTCAGCGATATCTGGAATGGATCGCCGGTTTGCTGCGCGGTGATTTCGGCGTCTCGTATACCTACCGCGTGCCTGTCACCGGCCTGATCGTTGAGCGCCTGGCCATCTCCCTACCCTTGGCGATCTATGCTTTAGGGCTGACGATCGTGCTTGCCTTTCCGGTTGGCTTGATCGCAGCCGCCAGCCGCAAGACCTGGGGCGATGTCACCATCATGGGCCTAACCCAGCTCGGCATTGCGGTGCCGAACTTCTGGTTCGCCATCCAATTGCAAGTGCTGTTCGCCTTGGTGCTGCGCTGGCTGCCGGCGGGCAGCTTTCCGGGCTGGGAGGCCGGGCTGCTGCCTGCGCTCGGCGCGCTGACCCTACCCGCCTTTGCGTTGGCCTTGCCGCAAGCCTCAATTCTTGCGCGGGTCATGCGCTCGTCCGTGCTGGAGACCATGCACCAAGACTACATGCGCTCCGCCAGAGCCAAAGGGCTCAGCCGTGCTGGAACTCTGGTCAAACACGGCCTGCGCAATGCCATGATCCCCGTACTGACCATCATCGGCCTGCAGTTCGCTTTTCTGCTGGCGGGCGCGATCATCATTGAAAACGTCTTCTATTTGTCCGGCCTGGGCAACCTGGTCTTCAAAGCCATCTCTCAGCGTGACCTGATCGTGGTGCGCGCTTGCGTCATGGTGCTGGTCTTCGCCGTGATCGCGGTTAACACAGTGGTGGACCTGGCCTATGGGCTGGTCGATCCTCGCTTGAGGAGGCGCTGATTATGCCCCCATCTCGCCGCACGCTGCCGACCGCCTTTGTGTTGGGCGCTGTGATCACCGCGATCTTTTTGGCCCTGGCCCTGGCCTCGTTTTTCTGGACCCCCTACGACGTGACCAAGCTGGCGGTCATGCAACGCATGAAACTGCCGACCAACCTGCATTGGCTAGGCACCGACAACATGGGCCGCGATATGCTGTCGATGATCATGGTCGGCACCCGTACTTCGATTGCCGTTGCCTTGGTCGCTGTGGGCGTGGGCGTTGGCCTAGGCCTGCCGTTGGGGCTGCTCGCTGCCAGCCGCCACGGCTCGCTGCTGGACGAGGCTGTGATGCGCAGCAATGATTTGGTCTTCGCCTTTCCCTCGCTGGTCATCGCCATATTGATCACCGCCGCCTTTGGCCCCAGCGCCTTTAACGCCATCTTGGCGATTGGCATTTTCAACATTCCGGTCTTCGCTCGCTTGTCGCGCGGTGCAGCGCTCAGTTTGTGGCAGTTGGACTATGTGCGCTTTGCCCAGACCGCGGGCAAGAGCGCGCTGCGCATCTCGGTGGAACACATATTACCGAACATTCTCAATGTCTTGATCGTGCAAATGACCATCCAGTTCTCGCTGGGCATTTTGGCTGAATCGGGCCTGTCGTATATCGGTCTGGGCGTGCAACCGCCGACGCCCAGCCTGGGGCGCATGCTGGCCGATAACCGCACCCTTACAGCGCTTGCTCCCCACCTGACGCTCATCCCAGGCATGGCCATTGTGCTGATCGTCTTGGGCCTGAACCTGCTGGGCGACGGGCTGCGTGACCTCACCGACCCCAAACTACGGGGCCGCACGTGACCCAGGCTTTACTGGATATCCAAGACCTGAGCCTCAACATTGGGCAAACGCCCATCTTGCAGCAGGTGAGCTGCCGCCTCGCTCCAGGTGAAATCTTTGGTCTGGTCGGCGAAAGCGGCTCGGGCAAGTCCATGACCGCGCTGGCCACCATGGGCCTTTTGCCCGGCTCCGCGCAAGCCAGCGGACGCATTGCGCTGGAGGGTCAAGATCTGCTGCCCCTGCCCGAGCAGGCTATGCGCCGTTTGCGCGGCAAAGACCTGGGCATGATCTTTCAGGAGCCCATGACCGCCCTGAACCCGGTTCAGACCATCGGCGCGCAAGTGGCTGAAACCTTGCTGGTGCATGGCATCGGCTCCAAACGCGAGGCGCTGGAGCGCGCCGCCGACCGCCTGAACCGCGTCGGTCTGCCGAGCGATCGCAACGGCCTAGCACGCTACCCGCACGAGCTGTCCGGGGGGCAAAGGCAACGCGTTTGCATCGCTATGGCCATCGCGCTGAGGCCAAAGTTGTTGATCGCCGACGAGCCGACAACCGCGCTGGATGTCTCGACCCAAGCGCAAATCTTGGAGCTGCTGCAAGGCTTGGTCGCCGACGAGGGCATGGCGTTGATGCTCATCACGCACGATCTGGCAGTGGTGGCCCAGACCGCCCAGCGCGTCGCAGTCATGCAGCACGGGCGCATCGTCGAGCAAGGCAGCACGCAAGCGGTATTCTGCGGCCAGACTCACGCCTACACGCGGCGGCTGTTTGCGGCCTCGACCCACCAGCCCGCGCGCTTGGTTAGCGCTCAGAGCCAGCCGGTCTTGCAGGTCGAGGCTCTGTCGCACAGCTATCGCGGAGCCCGGCCACATCTGTTCGCAGCCGCCGCCCGCCACCAGGCCGTCAAGAAAGTCAGCTTTGAGCTGCGCCAGGGCGAGAGCCTAGGGCTGGTCGGGGAAAGCGGCTGCGGTAAGTCTACGCTTAGCCGTCTGATTTTGGGGCTAGAGACGCGGCAGGCAGGGCACTATCACCTGCTGGACCATCACCTTGAGCCTGGCAAGCCCCTGCAACGGTCCCAGCGCCGCGCATTGCAAGTGGTGTTTCAAGACCCGGCGGGCTCGTTCAACCCGCGCCACCGCGTTGAGCAGATCGTCGCCGAGCCTTTTCACCTGCTCGACCAACGCCCGGACGACTGGCGTGCGCAGGTCGAGGCCGCTTTGGTCGCGGTGGGCCTATCCCCTGAGGACAGGCTGAAGTTTCCCCACGAGTTTTCAGGTGGCCAGCGCCAGCGCATCGCCATTGCCCGCGCGCTGATCATCCGCCCGCGTATCATCGTGCTGGACGAGGCCGTGTCGGCGCTGGATGTTTCGATCCGCGCCACGATTTTGGATCTTTTGGCCGATCTGCAACGCGACTATGGGCTGGCCTACCTGTTCATTTCGCACGATTTGAGCGTTGTCGAGGCCATCACCGATCGCGTACTGGTAATGCGTGCGGGCGAAATCGTCGAACACGGCGCGACAGCAGAGGTGATGCGCAACCCACAGCACCCCTATACCAAGGCGCTGCTGGCTGCTGTACCGCGCATTCCCGACCGGCTGCGGCCTAGCTAAGCCCTATCATGGCGACGCACGAAGCCGCCTTACCAGTGGCCGACGTTCTCCATAGAGGCCCAAGGCTCTTGCGGTGGCAGGGACTCGCCCTTTTGCAACAGCTCAATGGATTGGTTGTCAGGCGTGCGCACAAAGGCCATGTGGCCGTCGCGCGGCGGGCGATTGATGGTCACACCGTTGGCCTGCAGGTGGGCGCAGAGCGCATAAATATCGTCCACCTCATAGGCCAAGTGCCCGAAGTGGCGCGCTTCGCCCAGCGCTTCGGGCTCCAGGTTATAGGTCAACTCAACCGGCGTGTCTTCTCCGCCCGGAGGGGCAACGAACACCAAGATGAACCCGTGCTCGGAACGATCATAGCGCCGCACCTCTTTGAACCCTAGCAATTCGAAAAAGGCGACTGAGGCGTCCAGGTCGGTCACGCGCAGCATGGTGTGAAGGTACTTCAAGGCAAAGCTCCTGCTTCAAGTATCGGAAGGAAGCGCCAAGCTAGCCCAGCGCTTCGGATCCCGATAGCCCTTATTCCCCTTCGTGGGAGGCCAAGGCTAGGCTGCCGAACGTTCGCGCGCCATGCGCTCGACTTCGCGCATGACCATGCCATACAGATCGCGAGGCTCGTCCGGGTCTGCGATCATGTCCAAATCAGTAAAGCGACCGCTGAGCTGCAAGGCGTCGCGCAACCAGCGCAAGGCCGAAAAGTCCTCAATCGCAAAGCCGACGCCATCGAACAGCGTCAGGGCGTCCTGGCTCTCGCGGCCCGCTACGGCGCCGGTCAAGACCTGCCACAGCTCCTTGACGGGATAGTCTGCGTCGAGCTGTTGGATCTCGCCTTCGATGCGGGTCTGCTCGGGATACTCGACGAAAATATCGCTGCGCAGCAAGACATCGCGGTGCAATTCGGTCTTGCCGGGGCAATCGCCGCCGATGGCGTTGATGTGCTGACCGCTGCCGACCATGTTGTCCGACAAGATGGTGGCGTACTGTTTGTCAGCGGTGCAGGTGGTGATGACCTGAGCCCCTTCCACGGCCGCTTGAGCGCTGTCGCAAATCACGATTTCCAGGCCAGAATTGGCCAAGTTCCTCGCACACTTCTCACTGGCGCTGCGATCAACATCGAACAAACGCACCTTGGTGATGCCGCACATGGCTTTCAGGGCCAGCGCCTGAAATTCAGACTGCGCGCCGTTGCCGATCAGGGCCAACGTCGTTGAGCCTTGGGGAGCCAGCGCCCGCGTAGCGACCGCTGAAGTCGCTGCCGTGCGCAGGGCCGTCAGCAAGGTCATCTCTGTCATTAGGACCGGATAGCCAGTATCAACCGAGGCCAAGAGGCCGAAGGCCGTCACCGTCTGCAAGCCGTCGCGGGTGTTCTTGGGATGGCCGTTGACGTACTTAAAGCTGTAGTCCACGCCGTCTGAGGTCGGCATCAGCTCGATCACGCCCTCATGCGAGTGAGAGGCGACGCGCGGGATTTTGTCGAAGCGTTCCCACTTGGCGAAGTCTTCTTCGATATAGGCAGCGATCTGCTCAATGCAGGTCTCTACCCCCAGATCGAGGACAAGGCGCATCATGTTCTCGACGCTGACAAAAGGAACGGTGTTGAGTGATTTCATTGGGTTGCTCCGTCGAAGAAAGCGAAAGAATGACTAGGCGGCAACGGTAATACGGCGGCCAAACAGGCTGGCGGTCAGATCAACCAACAGCTTGGCAGAGGTGCCCGCATGATCCAGGAAAGGGTTGAGCTCGACCAAATCCAAAGACCGCATCAAGCCGGATTCGAAGATCAGCTCCATGATCAGGTGGGCTTCGCGCTCGCTTGCACCGCCTGGAACAGGCGTGCCGACGCCGGGCGCAATGCCGGGATCAAGGAAATCGAGATCCAAACTCACGTGCAACCAGCCGTTGGCATCTGACACGCGCTCCAAGAAGGTGCGAAACGGACGGACAATGCCATGCTCATCGATCGAGCGCATGTCGTGAATCCACATGTCGGTTTTGGCCAGCGCGCACCGTTCATCGCGATCGACCGAGCGCAGGCCCAAAATGCCGACCTGCCCCTGTGGCACAGGTTGGGCAAGCGGCGGGAAGTAGCCCTCAAAGCCAGGCTTGCCGGTCAGATAGGCCAAGGGTGTGCCGTGCAGGTTGCCGCTCTCGGTGGTGTCCAGTGTGTGGTAGTCCGAGTGCGCGTCTAGCCACAATACGAACAAAGGACGCTCGGCTTTGAGCGCTGCGGCCTGCATGCCCGCAACACTGCCAGCCGACAGCGCGTGGTCGCCGCCCATAAAGACCGGTACGCCGCCTTGATTAGCCAGCGCTTCGGCCTTGGCTGCGATTGCGGCAGTCCAAGCGGCCACTTCTGGCAGGGAATAGAGCGCGGCATTTGGGTGCGCGGCCACGCTTGGGTTCTTTGGCGCCTCAACGTCGCCTGCGTCCTGGCAGGTCAGGCCCAGGTCCTCCAGCGCGGTTTGCAATCCTGCCGTGCGCAGCGCTTCAGGGCCCATAATCGTTCCGCGACGGCGCGCGCCTTGGTGCAGGGCAAGCCCTAGCAGATGGCAGTCAACAGCAGAGTTCACAAAGGCTCCTATGAGCAAGCGGTGATGGTTGGCGCCAAAATGTCGAATTATTTGGAAAGCGAACAGCCTACATGTTATGCAATTTGCATAGAAGTTTTTACGAATTGACAAATGCAATCGCCCACTTTGGACAAACTAGATCTGGAACTCATCGAACTGTTGCGTCGCGATGGTCGCGCTTCGCTGGCGACCTTGGCCGGACAACTTAAGGTCACCCGCGCGACAGTACGCGCACGCATGGAGCGCTTGCAAGCCAACGGCAAGATCCTCAGCTTTACAGTCAAGCTCGATAGCGACTTGGGTCGCCCCCAAGTCTCAGGCATCACCTTGGTGAAGATTCTGGGTCATAAGACCGGTCGCATCGTTCAACAATTGCGTTTGATTGAGGAGGTGCAAGACATCTATTCGACTAATGGCAAGTGGGACTTGCTAGTCGAGATTGCGGCCCCCAACCTTGAGCGGTTTGACCGGGCGCTGGACGCCATGCGCGCGATTGACGGCATTGCCGAGTCCGAAACGAACTTACGCCTCGCCGCCAAGCGTTGAAGGCTGCGTGACCGGGGAAAAAAGCTATACAAAGGCCTTGCATCGCGCGTCGCCATGTATTAGCAAGCTGTCACACATCGTGTTAGCACGCTAACACACCAACATTCAGCACAATCCGAGCCCCGCATGCCAAATCGGCCCCAACCCCAGACCGCCAGCTACGGTGATCTACGCTTGCACGACCTCAGCCAGGCCCTTGCCGAGTGCCGGGGCGCAGACGAGATTCAGCGGTTCTTGATCGACCTCTGTTCGCCCGCCGAGCTGCGCGCGCTGGCCGAGCGCTGGCATGTGGCACGGCTTTTGGATGAAGGCCGCCTCTCGTATCGGCAAATCAGCGACATGACCGGGGTCTCCACCACGACCATCGGTCGCGTCGCGCGCTTCTTGACCAACGAACCGCATCAAGGCTACCGCCTGGTGCTCGATCGCTTGGGTCACACCACCACAGATCAGCGCAGCTAAGCGCCCTTTCCAAAAAGCCCCCACAGGACCCCACCATGGACACCCAACGCCTTAGGATTGCCATCCAAAAATCGGGCCGCATGGCCGAAGGCTCGAACGAGCTGCTGCAGGCCGCTGGCTTGCGCCTGCCCTCGCGCTCTAAGACCACGCTGTTTCAGCGCGCCCGAAACCTGCCCATCGATCTGCTGTTGGTGCGCGACGACGACATCCCGCACTTCGTTGCGACGGGCGTTGCGGACATCGGCATCGTGGGCGAAAACGTCTACGCCGAATGGCAGCTCGACGCCCCCGAAGCGCCGGTATCTTTGGTGCGTCGCTTGGGCTTTTCCTTCTGCCGCCTTTGCCTGGCCACACCGAAGGACGGTCCCCTACGCTCGCCCAAAGATCTGGAGGGAAAGAGCCTCGCCACCTCCTACCCCTTGATTTTGCAACGCTATTTCGACGAGCAAGGCATCAACGCCAGCATCATGCAGATGTCGGGTTCGGTTGAGGTTGCGCCCAAACTGGGCATTGCCGACGGCATTTTCGACATCGTGTCCTCAGGCGCGACTTTGGAGGCCAACGGCCTGGGGACCATCGCCGACGTTTTCCACTCAGAGGCCTTGATAATCCAAACCGAAAAAGCCCTGAGCGAAGATAAAGCCAGCATCCTGGCGCGCCTGCTGACGCGCATCGAGTGTGTCCAAGCCTCGCGGCAAATCAAGTACCTCATGCTGAACGCGCCCCAGTCCAAACTGGCCGCCATCACCAACCTGTTGCCGGGTGCGGATGCACCAACCGTGCTGCCGCTGCAAGGCAAGGGCGACATGGTGGCGATCCACGCCGTTGTTCAGGATGCCGACCTGTGGGAAACGCTGGAGAAGCTTAAAGCCGAGGGCGCAAGCTCGATCCTGGTAACACCAATTGAAAAGATGATGGCCTGATGTCTTTTGATGCACGATCTTTGGCGCGCCCTTGGTTGTTGGACGCCGCAGCCTACGTCGGTGAGCGCGAGCTGTACGGCCAGGACGGCCTGACTTTGCTGGATATGAACGAGAACCCTAACGGCGGCAATGGCGGCCTGAACCGCTATCCCGGGCCCGAGGTGCGCGCGCTCTATGCCCGCATGGCCCGGCTCTATGACCGGCCCGAGGACAATCTAATGATCTCGCCAGGCTCGGATGAAGCCATCGGCATGCTGATTCGTGCCTTTTGTGCGCCCGGTGAGCACAGCATCGTCATCAATCCGCCCACCTTCGGCATGTATGCGCTCAGCGCCAAGGTGAATGGCGTCGCCAGCGTCGCGGTGCCCATGTTGGAGCGCGGTCGCATTGACTGGGACGCCCTGAACGCGGCGGCAGATGGTAACGCCAACGCTCGGCTGATCTTCTTGTGCACGCCGCAAAATCCCTGTGGCACCGCCGTCCCGCGTGACCAGATCATCGCTTTTGCCCGCCGCCAAGCCGGCCGCATTGTCGTGGTGGATGAAGCCTACCAAGAATTCGCGAATCAAGAGAGCCTGATCGCGGAGACCGGGCTGCCCAACCTGGTTGTGCTGCGCACGCTGTCAAAGGCTTATGCCCTAGCGGGCGCACGCATCGGCTGCCTAATCTCCTCGGCCGAAATCGTCAAGATCGTCAAGGCATTGCAAGGCCCCTACGCCCTGCCCACGCCCTCGGTCAAGGCCGCGCTGGAGGCTCTGAGCCCTGCGGGCATGGCCCAGTCTGCGCGTCAAATCGCCGAACTCAAGGCCGAACGGGACCGATTGTCCGCTGCTCTGAGCCAACACGATGACGTACTAGAAGTGTTCGACAGCCAGGCCAACTTCTTGTTCATCATCATGGACAAGGCCGAGGTCTGGCATCAAGAGCTGCTGAAGACCTACGGCATTTTGCTGCGCAATCAAACCAAGGCGTTGGCGGGCGGACTGCGCATCTCGGTCGGCACGCCTGAGGAAAACGACGGCCTACTGCAAGCCCTGGGCTTGGCACCTGCGCCCAAACCCGACCGCAAGGCCGAGCTGAAACGCGAGACCAAAGAGACCAGCATTTACTGCGCGGTTAATCTGGACAAGCCCGGCCCCTCGCGCTGCGAGACCGGCGTCGGCTTCTTTGATCACATGCTGGACCAGCTCACCAAGCACTCCGGCATCGCCATGATCATCAAGACAGAAGGCGACACCCACATCGACACCCACCACACGGTCGAAGATACCATGATCGCGCTGGGACAGGTTCTGGATCAAGCCGTGGGCGACAAGCGTGGTATCCTGCGCTATGGCCACTTCGATTTGGTGATGGACGAGGCCCGCGCAACGGCAGCCATCGACCTGTCAGGCCGCGCCCACGCCAGTTTCGAGGGCAGCTTTAAGGCTGATGCCCTGGGCGGGCTGCAAACCGAAATGGTGGCGCACTGCATCCAATCTCTGGCTGAAAAGCTGCGCGCAACCATTCATGTCACGGTGACCGGCGACAACGACCACCACAAGTGCGAAGCCGTGTTCAAGGCTCTGGCCAGAGCACTGAAAATGGCGGTCAGGGTCGAAGGCGACGCGCTGCCCAGCACGAAAGGACTTTTGTGATGCAACGTGTTGCGCTCATCAACTCCGGCTGCGCCAACATCGCCTCGGTCCGCTATGCCCTGCTGCGTCAAGGCGTCGAGGTGGATGTTACAGCCGACCCCGAACGCATCATCAACGCCGATAAGGTGATCTTTCCAGGCGTTGGCAGCTTTGACTACGCCCTGGAGGCGGTGAAGAAGAGCGGTGTCGTTGAGGCCATGCGCGACTTAACCCAACCCACGCTCGGCATTTGCCTGGGCATGCAGATGTTGGCCGAAGCCTCGGCAGAGGGCCAGAAGCCGGGCCTGGGTTTGCTGGCCGGCAAGGCGCAGCGCTTTGAGGACGAGCCAGGTCGCAGCGTACCGCACATGGGCTGGAACCAGCTCACCCCGGTCGGCGATGACCCGCTGATGGCTGGCATCGAGCCAGGCTCCTACGTCTACTTCGTGCATTCCTACTACCTGCCGCCTTCGCCCTACACCGTGGCGACCTGCGACTATGGCCAGCCCTTTACGGCCAGCCTGCACCAGGACAATTTCTGGGGCTGCCAGTTCCACCCCGAACTGTCGTCCGATGTGGGTGCCAAGATCTTGGCTAACTTCCTGGCCCTGTAGTCTGGCCCTGTAGTCTGGCCATCTAAGCTGATACAAAGTCTGACCCAATTCGACCTTTAAGCGACTGAAGCAACATGATTTTATACCCCGCAATGGACCTGATCGACGGCAAATGCGTGCGCCTGTCCAAAGGCAAGTTCGACGCCAAAACCGAATACAACGACGACCCCCGCGCTCAGGCCAAATCCTTCGCAGACCAAGGCGCGACCTGGTTGCACGTCGTGGACCTGGACGGCACCAAGGCGGGCGCACCCCTGCAAGCGGCCTTCATCCAGGCCAGCGTCGAGGGGCTGGGCTTGAAGGTCCAGACCGGTGGCGGCATTCGCTCTCTTGACTCGGCGCGGCAGGTGCTGGACGCAGGCATCGACCGCGTGGTGATCGGCTCCTTGTCGGTCGCCCAGCCCGAAGCCATGGGCAGGCTGGTCCAAGACTACGGCAGCGAGCGCGTTGTGGCCGCCCTTGATCTGGTGATGCAAGACGGCGCGCCCTTCATCGCGACCCACGGCTGGCAGTCGGTGTCCGATAAGCCGCTGGCTTGGGCCTGTCAGACCATGATCGATCAGGGCGTGAGCCATATTTTGATGACGGATATCTCCAAGGATGGCCTGTTGCAGGGCCCCAACGTGGCGCTCTATCAGCAAGCTGCTCAGGACTTCCCACAGCTCAAGATCCAAGCCTCGGGCGGCGTGTCCAGCTTGGACGACCTGCGCCAGCTCACCAGCAGCGGCGCGGACGGCGTGATCGTCGGCAAGGCCATTTATGAAAAGCGCTTTACAGTCGCTGAAGCCCTGGAGGTCTTATGCTGAGCCGTCGCATTATTCCCTGTTTGGACGTGGCCGACGGCAAGGTCGTCAAGGGCGTGCAGTTTAAGAACCACGAGATCGTGGGTGAGATTGTTGACCTGTCCCAGCGCTATGTCGATGAAGGGGCGGATGAGCTGGTCTTCTATCACATAACTGCTTCAGCCGATGGTCAAACCGTCAATCTGGATTGGGTGGACGCCGTGGCCCAGCGCCTGGACATCCCCTTTTGCGTCGCTGGCGGCATTCGCAGCGTGGCCGACGCAGCCGCGCGCCTGGAAGCTGGCGCCGACAAGATATCCATCAACTCGCCCGCGCTGGAGCGCCCAGATTTCATTGACGAGATGGTGGCGGCTTTTGGCAGCCAATGCGTGGTGATCGGCATCGACAGCTTGGAGGTCGATGGCCAGTATCAGGTCAAGCAATACACCGGCCGCCCGGATAAGATGCAAGACTCGCGCCGCGATACCTTGACTTGGGCCAAAGAGGCTGTCGAGCGCGGAGCGGGTGAAATCGTGCTGAACTGCATGAACCAAGATGGCGTGCGTCAGGGTTACGACATCCGCCAGTTGGCCGCAGTGCGCGCCGCGGTTTCAGTGCCTTTGATCGCCAGCGGCGGTGCGGGCAAGCAAGAGCATTTCAAAGAGGTGTTCGAGCAAGCAGATGTTGACGGCGCGCTGGCGGCCTCCGTCTTCCACAAGCGGATTATCCCCATCCCCGAACTTAAGGCCTGGCTGAGCAGCCAAGGCCAACCCATGCGGCTCTAGGCACGCAAGGCTGAGCCTGCCCTCAACTCCTTAGCGCACTGAGCGCGGCAGAAGGTAGGCGTCCTTGGGCACGGGGTCCAGGTTGCTCCAGCGGTGCTGGGCCACGGCCTCGTCGATCATGTGATTGAGAAGATCCGGGAAGGTAAAGGGCGTGGCCGCGCGCTCCCACAAAAAGAAGGCAAACGAGCCCGGTATGGGATTGATTTCGTTAAAGAACAGCTCTCCGCTGGTCTGGTCGAACAGGTAGTCTAAACGCGGCACGCCCACGTTGCCGAATAGGGTGTAGACCGTCTTGGCGTGGTCGCGGATTTTGGCCTCAAGGTCTGCGGGCAGATCGGGGTTGATGTCGCGCGTCATCGACAACATACCGCCCGAACCAGTATCGCCTGGGGTCTTGACACCGCCGCCCTTTTTGCCACCGCCACCGCCAGCCAGATACTTTTCTTTGAAGTCCAGCAGCTCGCCAGATTGCTTGGGCCGCTCAATCGCTGAGGTCAGGATTTCGCCGTCCCTATTTAGAACCGACACGTTGAACTCGGCCAGATTCTGAACGGCAGGCTCGACCATCACCTGGGGGTCTTGGGCAAAGATGCTGGGCAGAACTTCCAGCAATTCCTGGTGGTCTTTGACCAACGCAACGCCAATCGATGAGCCCAATGAGCACGGCTTGACGATAGCCGGGAAGAAATTGTCAGACACCTGCGCCTTGATGCTGTCCAGCGGCAGGATGCGGCCGCGCTGGGGCTTGGTCAGCACCACATGCGGCAGCACGGGCACGCCCGCGCGCTCGGCCAGGTCTTTGGTCAGGTCTTTGCGCATGGCCAGCGCCGATCCGGTCGCGCGCAGTCCGGTATAGGGCACGCCCGCCATATCCATGCGCGACTGCACGCGGCCATCTTCGCCTTCAAGGCCATGGAAGGCCAGCACTGCGGCTTTGACCAGGATCGGGTCGCGCTGGTTCAAGCCATCGGCGTCGCGCAACAGCGCTGGGCCGTAGTTCGGCAAATTGTAGAAGTGGCAAGACTGAGCGCCCACCATCGCCAGGGGATGGGGGCGATAGGAGCCGCGCAACCCTAGGCCTGGTCCGGTAAAGAACCGCCGATCCCAAGCCAAATAGGCCGGTACGGGCTCATAGCGATCCCGGTCTATTGCGTCCATGACTTGCAGACCAGTGACCACTGATACGTCGTGTTCGGGCGATGGACCGCCAAAGCAGACGGCAATCTTCTTTTTGGGCTGAGTTTGGCTCATGCGGGCGCTCTGGCGGGTGAATTGGGGCGGGTGGATTGGGGCGGGTGAATTGGGGCGGACCAAAGAGGTCGGGGTGTTGCTGGCGGTGTTAGCATGGCAGGCCAGAGCCTCCAAGACCTAAGCGACACGGTAAAGACACGGTATACAGACAGCAGGCTCAGCTCGCTCATTCGCAGGCCATGCCTCTGTGATCGCCATGCCGTCTGATAAGTCGTTTCAATACAAGTCGTTTCAATACAAGGCGTTTCAATACAGGCCGAACCTAAGCATCACACGGCATGCAGCGATGCGGCTTTGGCATCAATAGCTCCAGTCGCGCGGTAGCCGCAGTCGAAAACAGGTCCCGCTACTGTCCGTTTTGTCAAGGCTCACCTCCCCGCCCAGCAACTCACTGAGATCGCGCACGATGGCGAGCCCCAGCCCGGTGCCGCCAGCTTTGCCGACCGAGATGAAAGGCTCGAACAGGTGATCTTGGACCCGTTGCGGTAAGCCCGGTCCATCATCGCAGAGCTGCAAGTTCAGGCTTTCTTCGCCGACTTCGACCCGCAAAGTGAGCTGGCGCGCGCCGGCTTGGGCCGCGTTGTGCCCTAGGTTGGACAGAATGCGGAACAAAGACAAGCGGTCAGACACCAAGCTGGCGTCTTGCGGACCCTCATAGCAAAAGGCTAGTCCCACACCTGCGGGCGCCGACGGGTCAACGCCCAGGGCATTACCGACCTCCAAAGCCAGTCCAGCCAACCGCACGGGCTCGGGCTGGAGGCTCAGCGCAGCGTCGCGGGTGAAATCCAGCGTATCGGTACAGACCGAGGTGGCCTTTTCGATCGAAGCAACCAGACGCGGTGCAATCTTGGCCACCATGGGATCGCTGGAGCTGGCCAGGCTGTCCCCCATCAGCAGCGCGGTTGACAGCACATTCTTCAGGTCGTGATTGATCTTGGTTACAGCAGTGCCCAAAGTCGCCAAGCGGCTCTTTTGGCGAAAAGCGCTCTGCACCGTGTCACGCATCAGATCAAAGCTCTCCTGAACCACTCCGATCTCGTCGCGCCTTTGCTGTGACAAGACCTGCGAAAAGCGTTCTGGGGCTTTTGCAAAGCGCTGCATTTGCTCGGCGAGCTGGCGGATGGGGCGAACAATCAGAGTGTAGAGCGCGGCATAGACCAGCAAGCCAGTAAACAAAGAGATGAGCAAAGACAGGCCCAAAATGTTGCTGGCATACTGGCGCAGGTGGCGCACCAGACCGCGCCCCGACTTGCGAATCGTGACCTGGACCTGTGTGTCCTGTGGAGCGGGCGCGACGACCGCGATCTCGCTGCGCAACCCTTGCCCCCAGAGCGTCAACAGTGCCGAAGGGATGTCGTGGAACCATGCACCGTCGGCCGGATGGAGAATGCGCGGCTCTTCGTCATTGAGCCCCGCCGCCAGGTCGCGCCTTTGCAAGACCATGGTCATGATACCCGGAAAATCCGCCGAGATTGACTGTGCCGCCAGGCCGCTCAGCAGCTTGTCACGCAAGATCATGTTGGGCGCTTCCATGGGTGTTTCCGTCAAGGCCAGCATGATCAGGTGCGCCTTATCGACATCACGCATCAGATACCGCCGCTGCTCAACGGCGATGGCCTGGACCAACAACAGCGTCTCAATCGCCATGACCGAAACAAGCGTAACGGTCAAAAGCTTGGCACCCAAAGATCGTGCGTGCGGGATCAGCAGGGAAATGAAAGAGGAAGCCACACTTAGGCCTTCGCTGGCTGATGAAAAGGACTCGATCCTGCCAGGCCTGCGAGCATGCGGCAAGCCTGGTGACTAGAAGCGCAGCAAGAAGCGAACCAAGCGCTGTGTCCCTTTGGAAAACAGGCGCGGCGTGAAGTAGGCGCCCGCCACCCGCTTGTTGATCTCTGAGAAGGTTGGATAAGGCGCGATGTGGCCCGCCATGGTCGAAAGCTTCATTTTGGTGGCAATCGCCAGCGCCCACGGTTGCAACAACTCGCCTGCCCCACGACCGACAATCGTGGCTCCAACGACCTGCCCTTTGCGAGAGACCAGCACCTTGATAAAGCCTTGGGTGGCGCGCTCGGCGACTGCGCGATCCATCTCAGAGAACGACCAGCGCAACACCTGAACCTCTAGGCCCTGCTCCTTGGCCATGGCTTCAGTCAAGCCAACCTGGCCCAATTCTGGCGCGGTGTAGCTGACCCAGGGCAAGGCCTTATAGTCCAGCTTGGCTGGCTGCCTAAACAGGACTTGGCGCACAAAGATCGACGCGTGGTAGCCCGCGACATGGGTGAATTGCGGGCCGCCTGCCACATCCCCCAAGGCGAACACCCGCTTGTTAGACGAGCGCAAGTTTGTGCCGACCTTGATGCCGCGTCGATCATAGTCGATACCGGCCTGCTCCAGCCCCAGCCCTGCCACGTTGGGCACGCGCCCAGTGGCCACCAGCAAGTGGCTGCCTTGAATATGCTTGGTTTGTCCGTCCTGCTCGACGGTCACCGCCAGGCCACCATCTGCAAGTGCCTCGACGGCGCTGGCTTTGGCTTCCTCGTACAGCGCCACGCCGTCGTCCTGCAGAGCCGTGCGCACCACTTCAACCGCCTCAGGATCGTCTTTGGGCATGATCGAGAACATTTCGATCAAAGTGACCTTGATGCCCAGCATGGCGTGGGCTTGGGCCATCTCGCAGCCAATCGGTCCACCGCCCAGTACGATCAGGTGCTCAGGCTTTTGCTCAATGCCAAAGATGGTCTCGTTGGTCAGGTAGGGCACGCTCTCGATGCCAGGGATCGGCGGAACGAACGCGCTGGAACCGGTGGCGACCACAAACCGTTTGGCCTTGATCGTCGTTGCACCGGCTTGAACGCTGTCATGCGCGATGAAGCGGCCCGCGTCTTGGATGACCTCGACGCCCAGCCCCTCGAAACGCTCCACGCTGTCGTGGGGCGCGATGGTTGCAATGACATCGCGGACATGGGCTTGCACGCCAGCGTAGTCCACCTGAGGCTCTGGCAAGCCAACACCAAACCAGGAGGCCTTGCGCGCGGCCTTGGCGGCCTTGCCCGCCGCCAACAGCGCCTTGGAGGGCACACAGCCGTAGTTTAGGCAGTCGCCACCCATCTTGGCGCGCTCCAACAGCACCACTTTGGCCCCCAATTGTGCGGCACCGGCCGCAACCGACAGGCCAGCAGAGCCACCACCAATGATGCAAATATCCGCAATGACGGGTTTGCTCATGATTGTAATTCCTTCACGTGATCGCCCGCCATGCGCTTAGCAACGATGGTGCCAAGCGACAAGGCCGTCAGCGCCAACATTGCGATCCACAGTCGCGGGTCGAGCAACAGGCTATCGAGCGGCGGCAAGGTATTGTTGAGCAAGAAGGAGTCGCGGATTTCACCGCCGACCAAGAAGGTCTTGAGCAAGGTTGCCGGAATGATGCCGATCCCCGTCGCCAAAAGGTAGTTTGACAGACGAACATTCAAGATGCCGGAGACCGCGTTGACCGCAAAAAACGGTACAACGATCAGCAGGCGCAACATGAGCAGGTAGGAGAATTCGTTTTCGTGGAACCCCTTTTCCAACTTGGCCACCCAACCGCCAGAGCGCGCATGCAGCAGATCGCCGAGCGCAAAGCGTGCCACCAGATAGACCGCAGTTGCGCCGCCCATGGCACCCAAGAAAGACCAAAAGAAGCCCCACCAAGCGCCGAACAGCAGCCCCGCGAGCAAGGTTAAACCAGAGGCCACGGGCAATGACAAAGCAACCATCGCCGCATAGAGGATCGCGAAGACCAGGCCGGTCAGCAAGGGCCTCGCCTCGATCCACACGAAGACTTTGTCTTTGTTCGCAACGAGCCCTTCAGGGGAGACATAACTGGAAAGATCGAAGGTGAGGCTCAAGGCAACAGCCAAGATTATGACGGCAACAGGTGCCAAGCGTAACGCCCAAGATTTTTGAGTACGGGACACGCGCAATTCCTTTCTATACCGTCCGAATGCTGCGGGTCGCTCCCACGGCAGTCCAGCGGTGTCGGAGTATGCAATCCAAGGCGTTTCGCCCAAAGCACGGCGATGTTTGGATTGCGCTATGTCATTCATCTACGCCGAACATCGACCACAGAAAACAAACTTCCTGTGACACCTGCGTGAAGGGCTTGGTAACATTTGTTTACAAGGCGCGAGGAGCCGCCAGGGAGCGCGGTGTGCCGAGAATTCAAAGCATCTGTTCCCACCACTTCTATTCAAGTGCGGATTCAACCGCTAGGCAGATTGACAGGCCCGCCAGCATTGCCTATACGGTGCGCCCTAATTCAAAGAATGTCAGACAGGCCTGCCTCGCTCGCAGTTCAGCTCGCAAGAGCCACTGCAAGGCAACTCATCGCCTCGTCAGGGACGCCTCGTCAGGAGATACGCAATGAAACGCACTTATCAGCCTTCGCGCCTCGTTCGCAAGCGCCGCCACGGTTTTCGCTCACGCATGGCCACTAAGAACGGCCGCCGTGTACTGGCAAACCGCCGCTCAAAGGGCCGCGCGAAACTGAGCGCCTAATCCAAAGCGCGCGCTGGCTTCGGGCAGCGCAGACGGTTTTGGAGTCGGTCGATCCGGTACAAAAATCGCAAGTTCGCGACAGATCGCGTTGACAGAGACCCGCTGTACCCCAGGTGCAGCGGTTTTCGTGTTTGGGCTGTAAGAGGTAAGCACCCGATAGTCCGCAGTTGGTGACCAGAGCACAGCGAAAAGGGACGCCTAACCATGCCCCAAATTCCGCGCTTGAAAAAGCGTCGCCAGTTTTTGGCGGCCGCTGCCAGCAAGCAAAAGCATGTTGCAAAAGGCATGATCGTACAGGCGCGCCGCCGTCAAGCGGACGAGCCATCAGCGCCCGCTTTGGCTGGGCGAATCGCGCTTGGCTTCACCGCGAGCAAGAAGGTCGGCAATGCAGTCGCGCGCAACCGAGCCAAGCGCCGCCTGCGCGCGGTTGCACACGAGGTCTTGGCAGGCATGCCCCAAAGCGCAGTTGATCTTGTTCTTATTGCCCGCCAGGAGACCTTGGTTCGCGACTACGCCAAGCTGAAACAGGATTTTGAGCGCGCTGCCAAACGCTTGCTCGGCCCGGAAACCACCCCGCCTGCCAATTAGCCGCGCAAGCAAGGCCGCTTGACGCAAACAAAGCGCGACGCCTGGCGCCTTGCAGCGCCAGCCTTAAGAGCTTATCTAGCGCCACAAGGCTAGAAAACGCCTGCTCCAGCAGCTTGTCTTGTACTTCAAAGGAAAACCCGCCATGTCGCGGCTGTTGTCGCCCCTTGCAAAAGCGCTCCGCGCTGGGCTCAACGCCTTGCTAATCCTGCTGGTTCGGCTATACCGCTGGTTCATTTCTCCTTTGATCCCTCCGCGCTGTCGTTATCAGCCGACCTGTTCGGCTTACGCCATCCAGGCACTTCAGTCGCACGGACCGATCAAGGGCTCCTGGCTTACGCTGCGCCGTATTGCCCGGTGTCATCCCTTCGGTGGCTCAGGTTATGACCCTGTGCCTCCTAAACACGAGTAGCTTTGCGTACTATGCTAAACCAAAACCGCAATTCGGACGAACAGCGTAATCTGTTCTTGGCGCTGGCCCTGACGGCCGTAGTCTTTTTCGTCTGGCAAATCTATTTTGGCCCCAAGCCCGAGCCGACGCTGGACCCTGAGACCGGTGAGGTCACTCAGCAGGCCCCCGCCACTGGCCAGACCACAGCTCAAGGCGACGCCTTTGACCAATCGGCCCTTGCCACGGATAACGCAACGCGCGTCGATGTCGGCGGCATTATTGCCTATGGCGACGATGGCCAAGGTCGCGCGCTGGCTTTGGATGCAAGCCCGCGTGTTGTGATTGACGACCCCTTGGTCGAAGGTTCGATCAACCTGGTTGGCGGCTTAATCGACGATGTAACTTTCACCCAGTTCCACGAGACCATCGACAAAACCAGCCCCAACGTTGAGCTGCTGCAGCCTGCGAACCTGGACAATGCCTATTACGTGGAAATGGGATGGCTGCGCCGCGCTGGTACGGCTGAGACCCCGACCACCAGCCACCTTTGGACGGCAAGCGGCAACACACTGGCACGCGGCGAGCCCGTTACGCTGAGCCTAACCCTGGATGGCTTGACCTATCAGCGCCGGTTCGACCTGATGGACGACTATCTGATCCAAGTCACCGACAGCGTGTCTAACGCCAGCAATGCCAGTCTGACGCTGCGCCCCTTTGTGCGCAACAAGCGCGTCGGCCTGGTCCAAACCAGCGGCAACTGGCTGGTTCATGAAGGCGCGATTGGCTTCGCCAAAGATCGCTTGCACGAGTATGAATATAAGAACCTGTCCGGCGCAGAAGGCCTAACCGAGAGCCTGGATTCTAACGGCGGCTGGATTGGCTTTACCGACAAGTATTGGCTGTCGTCGGTTATGCCGCTCGATCAAGCCGCGCCTGTTTCGGTGGTCACGCAAGGGCGCGTGGTCAACGGCGTCCAGGAGTACTCTGCGGGCTATTCCTTCGGTGACTTCGTGCTGGACCCAGGGCAAAGCGCCCAGGTCACCTCGTTGGTCTTCTCAGGCCCCAAGCAAGTTGGTCGCCTTGACGACTACTCTGAGCGGTTTGGCCTCAAGCAGTTCGATAAAGCCATCGACTACGGCTGGTTCTACTACCTGACCAAGCCCTTTGCCAAAGCGCTGATCATCCTAGAAAACCTAACAGGAAACTTTGGTGTTGCACTGATCCTGCTGACCATCACGGTCAAGATCCTCTTCTTCCCGCTTGCCTGGCGCTCCTATATCTCCATGGCCGCCATGCGCCGCCTGGCTCCGCGCATTGCAGAAATTCGCGAAAAATACCCCGAGGACCGCGCCAAGGTCAGCCAAGAAACTATGGAGCTTTACAAGAAAGAAGGCGCGAACCCTGTTTCTGGCTGTCTGCCCATGCTGTTGCAGATCCCTGTCTTCTTTGCGCTCTATAAGACCCTGTTTGTTACCATCGAGATGCGCCACGCCCCCTTCTTTGGCTGGCTACGCGACCTGAGCGCGCCGGACCCCACCACGGTCTTTAACCTGTTTGGCCTGCTGCCCTACAGCGTACCGGATTTGGGCCTGCTCAACATCCTGTCGATTGGCCTGTTGCCCTTGATCATGGGCGTGACCATGTGGGCGCAGCAAAAGCTGAACCCGCCACCGGCAGACCCCCAACAGGCGATGATCTTCAACTTCCTGCCGATCATCTTTACCTTCATGTTGGCCAGCTTTCCTGCGGGCTTGGTGCTGTACTGGACGGCCAACAACATTCTGACTTTTGGTCAACAGTGGACCATCATGCGCTACGCCGACGCCCACAAGCGCGCTGAGCGCGAGGCGCGCAAAAAGACCAAGGGCGGCGGCAAGTCAAAGGCCGGCAAGTCCGACGAGCAAGCCGAAGGCGAAAGCGCCGCAGACGCTGCTGCGGTGGTCGTGGCTGAAACGCCCGTCGCTGACCTGGAGGCGAGCGAGACGAACGCGGCTGCTGAGGTGGCAAACGTTGAGGCAGATACTGGCGACGCCCAGGGCTCCTCAGCACGCGATGCTGCTGAAAAGCTCAGTTCGGCCGCCAGCAGCAAACGCCGTCGCTCAAGCAAGGGCAAGGGGCGCAAGCGCTGATGCCTGACCGCCCCACGCCATCACCGGCGGGAGTTGAAGCCAGCGTCGAGACGCCCCGCTTCCAACCGCCGGAGATCGACTTGCCGGACGGAGAAGCCCTGTTCCGCCGTCCCTGCACCTTCGTAAAGGGTGTGGTGGCGCTGAATGGGCTGCCCGAACCGACCCAGCCCGAGGTGGCCTTTGCCGGACGCTCGAACGTCGGCAAATCCAGCTTGATCAACGCGCTGGTCGGGCGGCGGGATTTGGCGCGCTCCTCGAACACGCCTGGACGAACGCAAGAACTGAACTTCTTTGATCTGGGCGAGGCGATTTGGCTGGTCGATCTGCCCGGCTACGGCTATGCCAAAGCGCCCAAGGCCAAGGTTGACGCCTGGAACAAGCTGTTGCAGCGCTATCTGTCGGGCCGCCCCAACTTGCAACGAACCTTTATTTTGGTCGATAGCCGTCACGGCCTAAAAGACCTGGATCGCGAGATGATGGACCGCCTCGACAAAGCGGCCCAGTCGTTTCAGGTAGTCCTGACAAAAATCGACAAAATCAAAGCAAGCGAACTCGACGATCTGGTGCAGCGCTGTTATGCCGAGGTTAACAAGCACGTCGCGGCCTTCCCGGAAATCTTGCTCACCAGCTCCGAAAAACGCATTGGCATTGATCGATTGCGCGCGCATATTTCCGCGCTCAGTGAAGCCTAGCGCACCCCCGCGCCGCTGCGACCTGCTCGAAGAGACGCCCAACACGAAGGACGACGCTCATGCCGCAAAGCGAATACGATGAACTCATGGCCCGCTATCGTGCTGAGGCCAAGGTCTTAAGAGGCGCCCTACCCGACCTTCGCCGCTATTATGGCCGCAGCATTGTCATCAAGTTCGGCGGCCACGCCATGACCGACCCCAAGCTGTTCGAGGCCTTTGCAAAGGACATGGTGCTGTTGCGCCAGGTCGGCATTCAGCCCATCGTCGTGCATGGTGGCGGACCGCAAATCAACCACATGCTGAACGCCTTGCAGCACGAGGCCAGCTTCATTGATGGCTTGCGGGTCACAGACGCGACAACCATGGGCGTGGTTGAAATGGTGCTGAGCGGTCAGGTCAACAAGTCCATCGCGCTGGCCATTAATCGTGCGGGGGGGCGCGCCGTGGGTATCTCGGGCAAGGACGGGGATTTGGTGCGCGCGGTCAAGGTCCAAGGCACGCAAGACCTGGGATTTGTTGGCGAGCCCGAGTTGGTTAATCCAGCGGTGCTGTCATCGTTTGAGGCCAGCGGCATTATTCCAGTTATTGCGCCGATTGCCGCCGACGCAGATGGCCAAACCCACAACATCAACGGCGACACCATGGCCGGAGCCATCGCTTCAGCAGTCGGTGCAGCGCGCCTGTTATTGCTGACCGATGTCATCGGCGTATTGGACAAGCAAGGGCACCTGATGACCGAGATCAAATTGGATCAGGTCGAGACCTTGCGTCAAGACGGCACCATCAAGGGCGGCATGATCCCCAAGCTCGAAACCTGCGCCAAGGCCGTTTCCAGCGGCGTCGGTGCGGCGGTAATCTTGGATGGACGTATCGAAGGTGCGGTGATTGTCGAGCTGTTGTCAAAATCCGGTGCCGGCACCCTGGTCCGCGCCTAATAGCGATGCCGTCGCTGGGACTCGCCTGTTAGCTTTGATCGAGAGCGGCAAGCTGCTTGCGATCCTTTAGATAGGGCAAGCGATGGCGGGCCTGTTGTACCCGATCCAACTCTAAGCAGGCCTGCAAAATCTGCGGCGCGCCCTGCGCACGAGCCAATTCGCTGCCATCGGGCGCGATGATGCAACTTGCGCCCAGGTACGACAGATCTGCTTCTTGACCCGCATGGTTGGCGTAACACAGAAAAACGCCGCTCTCAAAAGCGCGGGTTGGCATGACGGACCGCGCGACCACGCCCCACTGATCGGTCAGCGCCGTGGGGACCAAAACCAGGTCGGCCCCCCTGCCCGCCACATGGCGAAAGGTCTCTGGGAATTCGGCATCATAGCAAATCAGCGTCGCGATGCAAAAGCCCTTCAGGCGGAAGAGCTGACAGCCTTGGCCCTGTGAAAAATGATCGGCCTCGAAACCCGGCGGCAGCAAGAGTTTGCGGTGATGGCCCAACAGGCTGCCGTCCTGACCAAAGCAAGCCGCGGCGTTAAAGATCTGATCACCGTCTTGCTCAGCATAACCATAGTGAATCCCCACAGCGAAGCGCTGAGCCAGGTCAGCGATTTGCTGCGCCCTGGATCCGCCGCAAGGCTCAGCCCACTGGGCAACCTGATCGCCGATCTTATAGCCTGTTAAGAACAACTCAGGCAGTACCAGCAGGTCGGCGCTCCAAGGTGCGCCTGCCTCCAAGCTCGCTTCAAGCCAGGCCAACCGTTCTTGTGTGCCGACGAGTTCGCCCGGACTCTGCGCCACAGCAAGGGTGAGTGTCGCGCCCATGACCTAGCCTTTGCTGAGCAAGATCTGACGCGGATAGTCGGTTAGGTATTCGCAGCCGCTCTCGGTCACGACGATTGAATCGCCAATCCGTCCCGCGGTCGCGCCGTCCAACGAAATGCCCCCATCAACCGCAAACGTCATGCCCGGTTGCAACACGGTTTTATCGCCCGCCTTCAGCTCCGGGGCCTCCAGGTAGGAGACGCCGATCGAGCGACCCGTGCGATAGCCGGTCTCAAAGCCGCGCTCTTGATAGACCGCACCCGCAGCCGCAGCCACGTCCTCAGCCAAAACGCCCGGTCGAATGGCAGCGATGGCGGCTTGCTGGGCGGCAATGGCGGCTTCTTGCACCCGCTGAGCCTCGTGGGTGACATCGCTGATGTGGAACAAGCGATCAAAGCCCAGCTTGTACTGTTTGAATTGCGCCATGTTGCAAAAGCAGAAATAGACCGGATCAAAGCGCTGATAACGGCGAACGCTGGCTCTACGATGAACCATCGAGGTCTGCGCACCGCTCTGCAGGATTTGCAGGTTGTGGATCATGGGCGAGACAAAGGCCTCCCAACCGCTGTCGGTCAGGAAGCTGGCCGCTTTGCGCGAACCTGCTTGGATCACCGCTAGCGCGGATTCGTACTCAGGGGCACCTTCGGCCAAGGAGTCATGCGCGGCTGCCATCATGGCCCCAGCGATTTGCCCGGCTTGCTTCATGATCTCAATTTCCAGCGGCGACTTGATCACGCGTTGCGCGCCTAGAACCGGCGAGATGTCCTGGAAACGGGCGTTTGGAAAGGCTTCGTCTAGGTAATTGCGTACCAGGGCTGGAATGTGATTGCGCTCGATCCAGATATCGGCTGCCTTGTTTCCCAGTGCAGCGCCCAAGGCGGCCTGCCAGGAGCGTGGCCCCACGTCTTCCCAGACCTGGATCTGATCGACCCAGGTCATGGCGCCAACCATTTCTGATTCCATCAAAGGCGTGATGATGGTCGGGGCGGACTCAGCCTCGACCACCAACATAGTCGGGCGGCCGAATTCGATCCCCAGATAACCCCAAAAGCCCGCCAGGTAGGCAATCGAGGCTTCGTCGGTGAAGATAGCACGGGCAATGCCGCGCTGCTGCATACTGTCTTGCAAGCGCTGAGTTCTGGCTTTGGCTTCCTCCAACATGACCGCATCTCCCTGTCTGCCGTTTCGTTTCGCCTTGCACTAAGGCACAGCCGCAATCCCACGGCTTTCAGAAACGCGACATAAGCCGGCCCACCTTGGCAGAGGCACAGTTGCCCGCTAGCGAAGGCCTAGATGCAGCGCCCGCCGTCAACCTCCAGGGCGACGCCCGTGATCAGGCTGGCCTCGTCGGAGCAAAGATAAACCGCAGCCATGGCGATGTCTTCAGGCGTCGAAAGGCGGCCCAGCGGGATTGACTTGCGGAAGGCCTCACGCTTTTCGGGCGTGTCTTCGCCCATAAAAGTCGCCAACAAGGGCGTGTCTCCGGCAACCGGGCACAGAGCGTTGACGCGAATCTTGCGGTCGGCCAGCTCTATCGCCATGGCCTTGGTCGCTGTGATGACGGCGCCCTTAGAAGCGTTGTACCAACACAGGCCTGGACGGGGGCGAATGCCTGCGGTTGAGGCAATGTTCAAGATCACGCCAGCGCCATGCTGCTCAAACACCGGCACACAGATTTGGGTCATATGAAAGATGCCTTTGACATTGACACCAAAGGTCTTGTCGAAGTCCTCTTCGCCCACGTCGGTCATGGGCTGGTTGAGGTGGGAATATCCGGCATTGTTGACCACGATATCCAAGCGGCCATGATCAGCCAGAGCGGTCTTGACCAAGTTGGAAATATCCATGCGCGCGGTCACATCGGTACGCACGAAGTTTGCCTTGCTGCCAAGCTCGCTGGCCAAGGCCTTGCCAGCCTCCTCGTTCAGGTCAGCGATATAGACAGCTGCGCCTTGCTCGACAAAGTGCCGGGCCATACCAGCGCCAAAGCCCGATGCCGCGCCGGTGATGATCGCTACCTTTTCATCAAGACGCATACATCAAAGCTCCGCTGGCTTGCAGGGCGATGAGGGCAACAAGAGCCGAGAGGGCCAGGTAAGACAGGCGTAGGGACATGGGTTTGCTCAGTATTTGCAGAAATGACAGCACTAGACTGGCGGCAAACTTGAGCCGGATTCCAGAACAACATGCCCCGCTTCCACCTGAGGGCTACAGACTTCACGCCCAAATTGTGCCTACTTTGGCAAAACTTGGATTTCGCCTCCCGTGTGCAACGACCTAGGCGAGCAGCTCGGCAAGTCGCCTCACCCCTAAGCCGCGACGCCTAGCCAGATGGCTCCGGAAGGGACACTTTGCCCCTGTTTCTGGGCGGGATATCCCGACGCTTAGCCTTGTCGCCAAGCCCCAGACTGCGTATTGCTGTGCGCCTAGCATACAAGGAGCAAAGCATGCAGGTTCGCGTTACCGTTCGCTTGAAACCCGGCGTCCTCGACCCCCAAGGCAAAGCCGTTGAGACCGCTCTGCACACTCTGGGCATGGCTGATCTCAGCGATGTCCGCCAGGGCAAGATCTTCGAATTTGAAGTCGCCACCGCAAGCGCCGATGAGGCGCGCCGCCAAGCCGAGCAAGCCGCGCAGGCTCTGTTGGCCAATTTGGTGATCGAGGACTTCCATGTAGAGGTTCTGGGCTCGTGAAGGCAGGCGTTATCGTTTTCCCTGGCTCCAACTGTGACCGCGACGTTGCGGTCGTCTTGGAGGCCGTGACCGGCAGCGCGCCTGCGATGGTGTGGCATGGCGACCATGACCTGCCAGAACTCGACCTGATCGTTCTCCCCGGTGGCTTTTCTTACGGCGATTATCTGCGCTGTGGTGCCATGTCGGCCAAGAGCCCGATTATGCGCGAAGTCGTCAAAGCGGCCGAGGCTGGCACCGCCGTTCTGGGGATTTGCAATGGCTTCCAGGTCTTGACCGAGGCGGGGCTTTTGCCCGGCGCTTTGATGCGCAACCGCGACCTGAACTTTATCTGCAAGGATGTCTGGCTGCGGGTTGAGGACTGCGCCTCGCGCTTCACCTTGGGCTATGAGGACGAACAGCGCATCTTGGTCCCAATCGCCCACCACGACGGCAATTACTACGCCGACGACGCAACGCTGGAGCGGCTGGAAGGCGAAGGCCAAGTGCTGTTCCGCTATGTCGATGAGCAGGGCGAGGCCAGCAAGGCGGCCAACCCCAACGGCTCGCGCAACAATATCGCCGGTATCCTCAACGCTGACGGCAACGTGCTGGGTATGATGCCCCACCCCGAGCGTATGGCTGAAGCCGCCCTTGGTGGCACCGATGGGCGCGTCTTGTTTGAAAGCCTGCTGGACACTCTGAGCTGAGCCCACAAAGCTGAACCCAGACCGTTCGCCCTTACTGGAGTGCCCCTTACGGCCTCCCCCGTGATTTGGAACCTGACCCATGTCCCTATACCATCCCGAGACCTCTGCTGAGATCGTCGCCGAACATGGCCTCGCGCCCGACGAATACGAAAAAGCCGTCGCGATCATGGGCCGCGCGCCCAACCTTTTGGAGCTGGGTATCTTCTCGGTCATGTGGTCCGAGCATTGCTCTTACAAATCGTCTAAGCTGTGGCTCAAGACGCTGCCTACCGAAGGCCCGCAGGTCATCCAAGGCCCCGGCGAGAACGCAGGCGTTGTTGATATCGGCGACGGCCAGGCCGCAATCTTTAAGATCGAGAGCCACAACCACCCCTCTTTCATTGAGCCCTACCAAGGGGCAGCGACAGGCGTTGGCGGCATACTGCGCGATGTCTTCACCATGGGCGCGCGCCCTGTGGCCAACCTCAACGCGCTGCGTTTTGGCGCGCCGGACCACCCGCGCACCAAGCACCTAGTTAAAGGCGTGGTCGCAGGGATCGGCGGCTATGGCAACTGCGTGGGCGTGCCGACCGTTGGCGGTGAGATCAACTTCCACCCCGCCTATAACGGCAATTGCCTGGTCAACGCCATGACCGTCGGCCTGGCCGATACCGACAAGATTTTCTACTCCGCTGCCTCTCAGATCGGCGTGCCGGTGGTCTATGTCGGCTCAAAGACCGGGCGCGATGGTATCCATGGCGCGACCATGGCTTCGACCGAGTTCGACGAGGACAGCGAAGAAAAGCGCCCCACCGTGCAGGTCGGCGATCCCTTCACCGAAAAGCTGCTGATCGAGGCTTGCCTGGAGCTGATGGCAACCGACGCTATCCTGGCCATTCAGGATATGGGCGCGGCAGGCCTAACCAGCTCTTCGTTCGAGATGGCCTCTAAGGGCGGCACCGGCGTCGTGCTGGAGCTGGACAAGGTGCCCATGCGCGAAGCAGGCATGACGCCCTACGAGCTCATGCTATCTGAGAGCCAAGAGCGCATGCTGATGACGCTCAAACCTGGCCGCGAACCCGAGGCACAGGCCATCATGGAAAAGTGGGGCCTGGATTTTGCCGTCGTCGGCACCATCACCGACACCGGCCGCATGCAGCTCAAGTGGGACGGCGAGACCGTTGGTGATCTGCCGATTGATCCGCTTGCCCTGGCCTCGCCCGAGTATGACCGCCCGCACGTCGCTACCCCGGCCCAGCCTGCGGTGACCCTGCCGGAAAGCCAAGACCTGCTGAGTGATTTGGCGACCCTGATTGCCAGCCCCGATCTTTGCTCGCGCCGTTGGGTCTGGGAGCAGTACGATCATATGGTGATGGGCGATACGATCCAACGCCCGGGCGGTGATGCTGCCGTCGTGCGCGTCCACGGCAGCCAAAAAGGCCTGGCCATGAGCGTAGATTGCAGCCCGCGTTATTGCCTGGCCGATCCGCAGTCCGGCGGCGCGCAAGCCGTTGCCGAAGGCTTCCGCAACTTATCGGCAGTCGGTGCAAAGCCGCTGGCGGTGACAAACAACCTCAACTTCGGCAATCCGCAAAAGCCTGAGATCATGGGCCAACTGGTTGGCGCGGTTCAGGGCATGGGCGAGGCCTGCAAGGCGCTGGATATGCCCGTCGTTTCGGGCAACGTCAGCCTTTACAACGAGACCGAAGGCCAGGCCATCTTGCCAACCCCGGTGATTGGCAGCTTGGGCCTGATGGCCGACATCGACCGTATGGCCACCGTTGCGCTGAAGCGCGACGGGGACACGCTGGTTGTGATTGGGCAATCACAGGGCCACTTGGGGCAATCGCTCTATGCTCGCGAGTGTCACGGCCTGGAAGCCGGACCGGCCCCTGCCATCGACTTGCAGCGCGAGCGCGCCACAGGCGACTTTGTGCGCGGCTTGATCGAAGAGGGCCTGGTCGACACCTGTCACGACGTGTCAGATGGTGGCTTGCTGGTTGCAGTGGCTGAGATGGCCATCGCAGGTGACAAGGGCGTCGCCATCGTCAGCGCAGAGACCTCGACCGCCTTCTGGTACGGCGAAGAGCAAGCACGCTATGTGGTGGCGCTGCCCGACGCGGCGGTGGTTCAAGAGCGCGCCAAGGCGGCGGGCATCCCGGTCCACATCCTGGCGCGCGTCGAAGGCGACGCCATCACCTTGCCATCTGGCCAGATAGTCGCGACACGCGATCTGCGCTCGAAATTTGAAGGCGGCTTGCCCACATTGCTGGCTTAGGTCTTAAAACAGAAAGCAGGCAACTATGACCACCAAATTTTTGGCCGCGACCGCCGGCCTTGCCTTGTTTGTGTCGGCAAGTCAGGCCGTGGCTGGCGACGTGCTTGCCATGCATCCATTCGCCCGCGCGACAGCACCCAAGGCACCAAACGGAGCGGCCTTCATGGTGCTGATGAACCAGGGGGCGCAGGACCAAGCGCTGATCGGGGCCAGCTCGAGCGTAGCTGAGCGCGTGGAGCTGCATGCGCACCAGAACGATAATGGCGTGATGAAGATGCGCGAAGTCGAGCAGGTCCCCTTACCCGCTGGTGAAGAAGTCATATTGCAGCCTGGCGCGTACCACATCATGCTGTTCGGCCTGCAAGCCCCCCTGAAGCAGGGCGAGAGCCTGACGGTTACGCTGGAGTTCGCGAACGGCAGCGACCTGTCTGTGCTGGTCCCAATCAAGTCCGCCGGTGCGATGATGGACATGGATCATGAAGCCGCGGGGCATGAGGACACGCACTTGCCCATGGGTTCGTCGACAAAGGGCCACGACTCCAAATTCAAGAGCGTTGAAAACCCTTCTGGATCAGGCAGCAAGAGCAACTAAGCAGCGCGGTTTGACCGCACTGTTAAGAAAATTTGAAAACGCTTTCATTACGGCTTACAGACTCGTCGCAATTGACAAGTTTGCAGGCCGTTTTTTGTAAGATTTTATCCTTTTTCCCGTCACACTCCCCTAGGCAGGGCGGAGTAGCGCGTGTTAGCTTGGTCTCCGCCTAGTCGAAACATATAAAATACCTAGGCCATTTGGTACTAAACGGAGACATAACAGCATGAAACTCAAGAGCCTTCTTACAGCAGCAGCCAGCGCAGCCGTCCTTGTGACTTCGGCCGCCAGCTACGCCGCTGATCAGGTCAACGTCGCCTTCTTCTTGGAGTGGGCTACCCCAAACCAAATCGCGAAAGTTGACAAGGTCTATGACGAGGCCATGGGCGTCGACGTAAACTGGACCAACTTTTCAACCGGCGTTGCCATGACGGAAGCCATGTTGGCTGGTGACATCGACATTTCCTACTCTCAGGGTCTGGCCCCCTTCGTGACGGCGATCCAGCAGGGCGCGCCCTTGAAGATGATCGGCATCGCGGTCGTCTATGAGGCCAACGATTGCTTCGTGGCCAACGACTTGGGCATTGATTCCTCTAACGCTTCAGAGCTTGAAGGCAAGACCGTCGCAGTGCCGCTGAACACCATGGCTGACTTCGCCTTCCGTAAGCAAATGGATGCGCTGGGCGTAGACATCAGCACCATGACCATCGTTGACCAAGCTCCGGCTGACGGCGCGGTATCGTTGGCTGACGGTTCGGTCGCCATGGCTTGTATCTTCGGCGGTGCGTCTGCTAAGGCGGCTGGCGAGGTCGGCAGCCCGATCATGAGTACCCAACAGAAGAAGGACGCCGGCATCGGCTCATTCGACGTTGTGTCTGTGACTGAGAAGTTCGCAACTGAGAACCCTGAGCTAGTTCGCGCCTTCATGGAAGTCACCGCTGAAGCCAACGCGGCTTGGACTGCCAGTGCGGATCAAATTGCCAAGGTCGCAGCGGACGCTGGTCTGGATGTCCCAACGACGACCAATCAGATGGCCGGATTTGTTTTCCCAACTCCTGCTGAGCAGACTGCAAACTACTTCGGCGCCGACGGCATCGCAGCAGCAGCAGCAGCCTCTTTGGGTCTGGTTTTCTCAGACACCTCTGACGGTTCAGCCATCGCAAAGACCATCGACGGCTCCTTCCTGGAGTAAGTCGTGTACTGCGCCAGCAGGTCGATTTTGGTCGACCTGCTAGGCCTCTACAAGCGGTGAGCCGAGGCCCATGTGGTCAACCGGTGCTCAACGGGTGTTCAACGGGGACCTCAGCTTGGTCGCTGTTCTGTGATCGAGTTGGTTTTGGCAAGGTTCTGGTATTGTAAGGCTCTGGTCTTGTAAGGCTTTGTTTTGGTAAGACCCATTTGCCGAAGCCTGAACGGCCATCAAATCAGCGCCGCGGCTGCCTTGATCGCTTAGGCGTCCGATGTTTGAGCGAGCTTGCGGCCCAGTCCAGCGCCCGCCTGTCCTCGCCAGCGACGGTCTTCTCCAGCGCCCGCCCTCGCCAGCCCCGCCGACCTAGCGCCTGCACGCCTTTGGGCAGACGCAAATCAGAGCGATTGCCTTGCCAGCCGCGCGCCGTAGCTGCCATGGTACTTTCCCCCGCACCCCTGCCCATTTTTCGAGAGTTGTCATGGCCGATCTTATCGCGACGGACCTCTGCATGACCTTCACCAACCCGCAAACCGGCGGCAAAGTTGAAGCGCTTAAAGACGTCAATTTTCACCTAAAAGAGGGCGAGATACTCTCCGTCCTTGGCCCGTCGGGTTGCGGCAAGACGACCCTGCTCAATATCGTTGCGGGCTTCATCAATCCTTCCAGCGGCACCGTTGCCCTGGACGATCACATCATCCACGGCCCGGGTGCAGATCGCGGCATGGTCTTCCAGCAGGGCGCCTTGTTTGAATGGCTGCCGGTTGAAAAGAACGTCGATTTCGGCCTGCGCATGAAGAAGACCGATAAGACGGAAGCCGCCGCCAAGGTCGAGCACTGGCTGGATACCGTTGGTCTGCAAGGCTTTGGCAAGACCCCGACCTATCAGCTTTCAGGCGGTATGCAACAGCGCGTGGCCCTGGCCCGCTGCCTGGTCAACGATCCTGAAGTCATCTTAATGGACGAGCCGCTGGGCGCTCTGGACGCCCTAACACGCGAAAAGATGCAATCATTGGTGCTGGAGCTGTGGAAAGAGACCGGCAAGACCATCATGATCATCACCCACTCCGTAGAAGAGGCCCTGTTGCTGGGCGAACGCCTGTTCGTTATGGCACCGCGCCCTGGCCGCCTGCACAAGGAATACCGCCTGCCCTTCGCCGAGCGTGGCTTGAAGGAATCGCTGCGTGAGATCAAGAAAGACCCAGAATTCTCCAGGGTCCGCGAGGAAATCCTGACCATGATCTGGGATATGGAAGAGGAGATCATGGGTCGTGTTTGAGTGGTTGTCTGACAATCGCGGCTTGATCGCCGCTTTCCTGGTTTTGCTGGCCTTGGTCAGCTTCGTTTCTTCCATCGTCATTGGTCGCAAGCAATCAGCGATCCGCGAAAAGGATGAAGTCTTCGGCGATCCCGAGCGCAACAAGCGCGGCTGGTATTGGGCCGTGTGTGGCGTTTCGGCACTGTTTTTGGTGTGGTTCTATTATTCCTGGGGCACGGCGCGCGCATTCTTCCCGCAAGCTGCCAACGAGCTGTGTCAAGTCGCCAAGCTGGATGAGGCCCTGTCGCCCATCAACGCGTCCCTGCCAGCCACGTCGCGCTATTACAAATCGACCACTCTGGTTGCGCGTAACAGCGAGCAACTCGACGCACTTCAGATCCCGACAGGCAGCTTTAGCGCCAGCGAGCAACCGACCGCAGAGGCGCTGTTCGACAAAGTGCATCGTCTGCTGGCCCTCCAGTCCGATCCGCAAAAGCTGGGCCCCGAAGCCCGCGCGGACCTGACGGCTGTAGCGGACGGATTGTCAGCCTTGGCCCAAGATCTGCGCAACCGCGATATGTCGGGCCTCTCGCCGTCCGCTGAAGCACTGGCTCAGCCATCGTGGGGCACAACGCACATCGAAATCCCCTTGTTGCCCGAAACCGCGCGCGGCGTCTTGTTCGACGAAATCTCCGCAAAAGCCACGGAACTGGCCAAGTCCTTCAGCAAGATTCGCAACCATCCGCCAGAGGCTGAGCTGCTGATCGCCGAGATCCGCGCCGATATCGATGGCCTGAAGGCAAGTGCCGCTCCCAGCGCGGAGCAAGCTGAGCCCCGCGCCGACTTCCTCAAGTCGTTTGAGCGTATCTTCAAGCGCTTGGACGATGGCACCATCTTCCCTGCCGCAGCACTGAACGGCGTTGAGCAAAGCATTGCCGACCTAGAGCAAGCCAGCAGCAAGGCCCAAGGTGGGCTGACCTGGCTCAAGGCAACAGTCTTCCCCGGCGGGTCTATCGTTAAGTCGCGCACCTTGTGTACCGAGCAAGGAACCGGGCGTTGGTTGCCTAAGCCGACCGATGTGGTAGCGCAGCTAGCACAGCTCGCCAATCCCAATTTGGACGCTGGCGGCGGCTTCAAGGGCACCACCCTGCTGTGGTGGAAATGGCTGCCGATTGCCGATGTCGTGGCCTTCTTCGTGCCCGATTGGATCGCCGATATCATGCCTGGCGAATACGCGCGAAACAATGAGAGCGGCCAGGTCATTCCCAACTTCAAGGACCAC
Source organism: Alphaproteobacteria bacterium (assembly GCA_030428255.1). Lineage (GTDB taxonomy): Bacteria > Pseudomonadota > Alphaproteobacteria > UBA7985 > JAUIBT01 > JAUIBT01. The sequence continues at coordinate 179,564 of JAUIBT010000001.1, forward strand.
GTTCTAGCGCTCGCACAAGGCGACATTTATTTGGGCTCGATTCCCATGCTGGATGGCCACATATGGGACTCCTTGTTCCGAGTCCTAGTGGCCTTGGTTCTGGGCGTCGTCCTGGGCGTGCCCTTGGGCATCATGATGGGCGTATCGCGCTTCTTCAAATCCTTCTTCGACCCTTTGATCGAGCTCTACCGACCGGTACCGCCTTTGGCCTGGGCACCGCTGATCTTGACGATCTTCGGTATTCAAGACGACGGTAAGATCTTTTTGCTGTTCATGGTGGCCTTCGCAATCATGGTCATTTCAGCCCGTACAGGCGCGTCCGGCACCCAGTTGTCCAAGATCCGCGCGTCGCACTCCTTGGGAGCATCCGTCGGCCAGATCTTACGCCATGTGATCCTGCCCAACGCCATGCCCGAAATCTTGACGGGAATCCGCATCGCCATTGGCGTCTGCTGGGGCACCTTGGTCGCAGCCGAGATGTTGGCCGGCACCACCGGTGTTGGCTTCATCGAGAACGTGGCCCGCACCGTCTCGGACTACGAGCTGATCTGGGTCACCATCTTGATCATGGGCGTTTTGGGCCTGGTGTTTGACATGTGCATGCGCTGGGTCATCCACAAAACCATCCCTTGGCGCGGCAAAGGCTAAGCCAGCGGCGCGATCTGGCGCACCACAGCGGGCGGGCCGATGGGCCGCTGTCTGTGGGGTCGGTCGCCTTTGGCTCCGTCGGTCTATCGGGGTTTTCCTGGACCGGCGCGCCCGTCTCAAGGCTAGCCTAAAACCGCAGCCAAGCCCCCCGGTGTGTGTCGGTCTTGCAACAGACGACCGGGGGTAAGGTCGATAAGACGCAAGCATAATTCCCTAAGTTCGCCAAACGAGGCTCCACTCGCTTGGCACAAGACTGGAGGCTGACATGGAGTCACACTCTGATAACTTTTACCGCGATGTGGTCGAGGCCGACCGCGCTCGGGTTTGGCATCATCTGACCCAACACAAAAAGTTCGAAACCGCTGATCCCCTGGTGATCGTCAAGGGCGAAGGCATGCACGTTTGGAACGCTGCGGGCCGCAAGCACCTGGACGCGACCTCCGGCGGCGTCTGGACCGTGAACGTCGGCTATGGCCGCGCTGAAATTGCTGACGCCGTGCGCGATCAGTTGGTCGCCCTGCCCTACTACGCGGGCGGTGCTGGCACCATTCCCGGTGCAAAGTTTGCTGAAAAACTGGTCAGCAAAATGCCCGGCATGAGCCGCGTTTATTATTCGAACTCGGGCTCAGAAGCCAACGAGAAGACCTACAAAATTGTGCGCCAAATCTCGCACAACAAGTACGGCGGCAAGAAGAACAAGATTCTGTACCGCGAGCGCGACTACCACGGCACCACCATCACGGCCCTGTCGTCTGGCGGGCAGAACGAGCGCAAGGACCAGTACGGCCCCTTTACCCCAGGCTTTGTTGAAGTGCCGCACTGCCTGGAGTACCGCAATCAATACGGCAACGAGCAAGACTACGGCGTTGCTGCTGCCAATGCGATTGAAGAGGTCATTCTGCGCGAGGGTGCCGACACCGTTGGCGCGCTGATCCTGGAGCCCATTACTGCCGGTGGTGGCGTGATCGTGCCACCGCAAGGCTATTGGGAGCGTGTGCAGGAAATCTGTAAAAAGTACCAGATCCTGTTAATCATCGACGAGGTGGTTTGCGGTGTTGGCCGGACCGGCACTTGGTTTGGCTATCAGCACTACGGCATCCAGCCGGACATGGTGACCATGGCCAAAGGCGTTGCTTCGGGCTATGCGGCGATCTCCTGCACCGTCACCACTGAAGAGGTCTTCAACCTGTTCAAGGACGATGCTGACGATCCCATGTCCTTCTTCCGCGATATCTCGACCTTCGGTGGCTGTACCGCTGGCCCGGCTGCCGCGCTGAAGACCATGGAGATTATCGAGCAGGAAAACCTGCTGGACAATGTCACAACTATGGGCGGCTATTTCTTAGAGGGCCTAGAGCGCCTGGCCGCCAAGCACAAAGTCATTGGCGACGTGCGCGGCAAGGGCTTGTTCTGCGGCGCAGAGCTGGTCGCTGACCGCGACAGCAAACAGCCACTGGACGAAAAGCTTGTCCAGGCGGTTGTGGCTGACTGTGTTCAGAACTCCGCGGTCTTGATCGGCGCGACGAACCGCTCTTTGACCGGCTTCAACAACACTCTGTGCTTCAGTCCAGCCTTTATCGCTGGCACCAGCGAGCTTGACGAGGTTCTCACCGCGGTCGATGGCGCACTAACCCGCCTCACCGCCTAACACCTGCCCGTGGGGGGCTTGGTCCGACCGCCAACACCCACAAGCGACACTAAAGTGAATGAGCGGCTCAGCGCCCCCCAAGCTGGGCCGTTCCCACGTTACGAAGGAAACACCCATGAAGATGACCACCGAAGAGGCCTTTGTTAAGGTCTTACAAATGCACGGTATCCGCCACGCCTTCGGCATCATTGGCTCGGCCATGATGCCCATTTCTGACCTGTTCCCCAAGGCCGGCATTACCTTTTGGGACTGCGCGCACGAGTGCAACGGCGGCATGATGGCCGACGGCTACAGCCGCGCGACTGGCAAGATGTCGATGGCCATCGCTCAGAACGGTCCCGGCATTACCAACTTCGTAACGCCGATCAAAACTGCCTACTGGAACCACACACCGCTGCTGCTGGTCACGCCTCAAGCGGCCAACAAAACCATCGGCCAGGGCGGCTTCCAAGAGATCGAGCAGATGGCTCTGTTCAAGGACATGGTTTGCTATCAGGAGGAAGTCCGCGACCCGACCCGCGTCGGTGAAGTCTTGAACCGTGTGATCGAAAAAGCCTGGCGCGGTTGTGCCCCGGCGCAGATCAACATTCCACGCGATATGTGGACCCAGGTGATCGACGTTGACCTCCCCCAAATCGTGCGTCTTGAGCGCCCGTCTGGCGGCCAGCGCGCCATCACCGAAGCGGCCAAGCTGCTGTCTGACGCTAAGTTTCCCGTTATCTTGAACGGTGCTGGCGTGGTAATCGGTGGGGCCATCGACGCCTCACGCCAACTGGCCGAGCGTTTGTCTGCGCCGGTCTGCTCGGGCTATCAGCACAACGACGCCTTCCCAGGCTCGCACCCCCTGGGCATGGGGCCCTTGGGCTATAACGGCAGCCGCGCGGCGATGGAGATGATCTCAAAGGCCGACGTGGTGCTGGCACTTGGCACCCGCCTCAACCCCTTCTCGACCCTGCCCGGCTATGGCATCGACTATTGGCCCAAAGACGCCAAGATCATCCAGGTTGACATCAACTCGGACCGCATCGGCTTGACCAAAAAGGTCTCCGTCGGCATTCAGGGCGACGCCAAGCAGGTCGCAGAACAAATCCTAGCGCAACTGAGCGCCACCGCTGGCGATGCAGGCCGCAAGGAGCGCGAAGCTGCTGTTGCGCAGGCCAAGTCGGCCTGGCTGCAGGCCTTGTCTTCCATGGACCACGAGGACGACGACCCCGGCACAAACTGGAACGAGCGTGCGCGCAACGACAAGCCCAAGCACATGTCCCCGCGCATGGCCTGGCGCGCCATACAGGCAGCTCTGCCCAAAGAGGCCATCATCTCCTCTGACATCGGCAACAACTGCGCAATCGGCAACGCCTACCCCAGCTTTGAAGAAGGCCGCAAATACCTGGCTCCGGGCCTGTTCGGCCCCTGCGGCTATGGCCTACCTGCCATCATCGGCGCCAAGATCGGCCGCCCCGATGTGCCGGTCGTAGGCTTCGCGGGCGATGGTGCTTTCGGTATCTCGATGAACGAGATGACCGCTGTCGGTCGCGACGAGTGGCCTGCCATCACCCAGGTCATCTTCCGCAACTATCAGTGGGGGGCGGAAAAGCGCAACTCGACCCTGTGGTTTAACGACAACTTCGTTGGCACCGAGCTGGATCAAAACGTCTCTTACGCCAAGATCGCCGAAGGCTGTGGCGTCAAGGGCGTGCAGGCCTTCAGCATGGATGAGCTGACTGCTGCGTTGCGCACGGCCATCGACGAGCAGATGAACCAGGGCGTAACCACCTTCATCGAAGTGTTGCTGAACCAGGAGCTGGGCGAGCCGTTCCGCCGCGACGCCATGAAGAAGCCGGTTGAAGTCGCAGGTATCAGCGCCGACGATATGCAAGATCAGGTCAATGCTTTTGTAAGCTAGGAAGCTCTGACCGCGCGCATACCGAAAGCCTTTACCTCAAGCGAGCACAAGCCCCCGCCCGGTCTATCCGGCGGGGGCTTTTTTTGGAGTAGGATTTGTGTGTTCGCTACTCGGCAAGGCGCAACCCCACTCTTTCAAAATCGCACCGCACCCCCTACATCAGCAAGGTGCCCACATCTGGGCCATTCAAACACACTGGAGCCCTGCCATGAGCCTTCGTATCGGCGATACCGCGCCAAACTTCACCATCCCCACTACCGCCGGTGAGATTAGCTTTCACGATTGGGCCGGCGACCGCTGGGTCTTCTTCTTCTCACACCCGGCAGATTTCACCCCGGTTTGCACGACCGAAATGGGCCGCACTTCGCAATTGGCTGACGAATTTGCCAAGCGAAACACAGCCCCGCTGGGTCTTTCTACCGACACGGTAGAGGCGCACAACACTTGGATCGCAGACGTTAACGACACGCAGAACACCGTGTTGCAATTTCCCATCGTCGCGGACAAAGACCTGACCGTGGCGACCGCCTATGACATGATCCACCCGAACGCATCGGAAACGGCGACCGTGCGCAGCGTCTTCATTATCGACCCCAACAAGAAGATTCGCCTGACCTTGACTTATCCCATGAGTGTCGGGCGCAATTTCGATGAGATCTTGCGGGTTATCGACGCCTTGCAACTGGGCGACGCCAAGCGCATCGCGACCCCAGCCGACTGGCGCCCCGGTCAAGACGTGATCATTCCACCATCAATTTCTAACGAGGAAGCCAAAGACCTGTTCCCGCAAGGTTGGAATGAAATCCGCCCCTACTTGCGCGTAACCAAAGTGGATCAGTCCGCTTAGTTTGACCGCATCAGCCTGTTCTGTACTTTGGAGCATGTTTCGTTGAATTGCATTCACTCAACACGCTCTAACTATATGATTTTAGCGCAAATGCACATTTCCGATCTCTGGCACAATCGAGGGCGATTGCTCGGGCTTTGCTCTAGCTTCAAGGGGCAGAACAGGCTTGGTCTGAATCGCGCTAATCGCGATATCCCCAGTGAGCGCCCAAAATGGCTCCGCTTAAGCGATCTTGCAGCAAGAAGGCGCGCCCTTGCGCCTTGAAATCCTGCTCGTGCCAAGACAAGAGCAGTTCGCGCGTCTCAGCAGGCAGGGCCCGGCGGTCGGCGTGGGTCACTGAATTGGCATAGAGACGCTCGACAACCTTGCTGCCACGCTTCGACAAGCTAGCACGCACCAGCTTGCTAAAATGCAGCTCCAACAGATCCAGCCGCCCAGCGAACTCATCAGAGAACTCAGGCTCCAAGCGTAGCCGCAGATGGCCATCCGGCGCCGCTTCAAAGGCGATGTTCTCTGCGCTGCGCCGCGCCTGGGCTAGAGTCGCCATAACTGCGTCTTTGTCGCTGCCCACGACGGTATGCAGGCCGTCGATGACAATCTGGGGCGTGTAGACATAAGCCGATTGATGCAATTCGCGGTACCAGCGCTGTCGATTGGTCCAATCGCGGTGCGACAGCGGGTCCTTTAGCGGCCCCATATTGAGATAGTCGATGTGGAAGGACAGCACCAAAATGTCCTCACGCTCATGCAGCTCAACCGCTAGGCGGTCGGCGCTGGGGCAATTGCTGCAAATCAACGAGGTAAAGAGTTCTAGTACCACCGGCGCATGCCTGTGCTTGTGGTCGGCAGCCTCGTCCTGAGACCAGGCTTGTGGCACGAGCAACACACCAGCAAGCGCAAGAGCGCCAAGGCCAGTTCGGCACAGGTGATAAAGGGTCCGCAAACTGCTAATCATGATAACTACATAGGCCGTTTCGAGCGCACTGGCCAGTCACGACATGGTTACGATTGCATGATGCAGCCAGAAGACCGCAAGGCCAGCCAGAACGGGGCTCACCAGGTCTTTACGCCAAGCCGCCACCACCGCAGCCCCCAGTCCTGCGAGCATCCAAGCATTATTCAAAGGATTGAGGTCCAGGCTGCGCTCTGGAGCCAGCAACGCCGGGGCAGTTATGGCAACCAGCACGCAAATCGGCACGAACGGCAAAGCTTGGCGCACAAACAGTGGCACTTGCAGGCGCGAAAAGATCAGCATGGCAGGTCCGCGCATGGCGTAGGTCACAAAGCTGCAACCGATGATCAAGGCAAGCGTTTGAGCTGTCACAGCGCCTCGTCTCCCGCGCTGGCGGCTGGCGGCTCGCTTCGTCGATCCATAAGGCGCTGACTGGCATAGCCCGCAACGATACCGGCCAGAATCGCGGTGACTAGCCCCAGTTGGTTCGGCCAGTCACGCAGCCAGACCGCCAAAACCAGGCTAACGCCCGCCGCCACCCATCGTGGCGCTGCGACCAGCAAGGGCACGAAGATCGCGATGTAGGCCGAATAGATCGCCACACTGAAACCAAAGCGGCTGAGGTCCGGGCCACTGGCCCCCAAAACCAAGCCAACCGCGGTGGACAGATTCCACGCAAAGTACATGCCAAGGCTAGCGCCGGCGAAGTAAGCCAAAGGTAAGGGATCATGGGGACGCGCATCCAGGCGCCGCGCGGTCACCGCATAGGACTCGTCGGTCAGAAAATAGCCCACGATCAGACGCCCCCAGCTTGGCCAATGTGCGCAGCGGGTCGCCAGATCCAAGGCATAGAGCAGATGGCGGGCATTCAGCAAGGCCGTCACCCCGAAGATCACCAACAAGCCCGCGCCCTTGCCAAAAAGATCGGCTGCCGCAAACTGGGCTGATCCCGCAAAAATCAGGCTTGAGAAGGCTTGCCCTCCCCAAAGGCCCAGCCCCACGTCATAAGCTAAGATGCCAAACAGCAGTCCGAAGGGCGCGCCTGACAGGAATAAAGGCGCAGCGTCGCGCAGGCCAAGCGCAAAAGCACGGCGATGGTTGGGGGACTTCGCTTGGCTGGCGAGCCCATGCTGAGCAACTGGGGATGTCATGCGCGCTTGCTCCCAAGACATAAGCGAAGCCTGGCAGCGGCCTGGCCAACTGCGGCAAGGTTGAGGCTCTCGTGCGAGCCTAGTTCTTTACCTTGATATCCAAAGCACGCAAGACATCTGAGAGATTTTCTGACCGCTTGAGGGGTTTCATGCCCTCGTGCACAACGAATTCCCGCCCCTTGCCGCTGGGTCCCAAGCGCTTGGCCACCGTGAACATGGGCTGCTCGTGCGCATTCTTGAAAATCGAGAAGACTGCAACCCCGGGCGCAAAGTCGATGGCATAGTCGCGCCACTGCCCGGCCGCCACATAGTGCGAATAGAGTTGCATGATCGACGATAGCTCGTCGCGCTGAAAATACAGGGGCTTGCGGGCGCGGTTGCCTTTGGCGCGTTGCGCGCGAAAATCAGCAATGGATATGGGCTGTTCACTCATGCGATTTGCTCCCGCCCATCTGGCAAAAAGCTGAGCTTAAACAATCTGTTTGCTCCGTCATGGCAGTGATTTGGCGCGCACTCATAGTTCAAGTATGGGACGAAGACCCACAAGGCTCAAGCAGAACTGCTAAGGGCGCGGAATTTTTCTAGCCCTCAGCGCGCCAACGCGTTATCACCAAGCCACGATTAAACCCCTCATCTGCTGGAGCCCAAAGTGCGCAAGCAAGACCAAGATCAGGACAACACAAGCGATCTGCTATTCGCCGAACTCAGCGAAGAGATGCGCCAGGATCAGGTGATCCAATTCCTGAAAAAATATCAGTACTACATCATGGCTGGCATACTGGCTTTTGTCGCCGCATTCGGCGGGCTGTTGGCCTATGACGCCTACCAAACCAGCCAGCGCAAAGCTTTGGCCACCGACATCGCGCAGGCGCAAGCCCTGCTGAACGACGGCGACGAGCAAGCGGCGCTTGGCCTTCTGGGGGAACTGTCACAGCGCAAGGACTTCTATGGCTACCAAGCGGGCATGTTGATCGCCAAGCGATCCCTGGCCCAGGGTGCTTTTGATCAAGCCGCGACGGAATTCTCCGCGCTTGCAAAGAACACCGGGCTGACGGCCCCCTACAAAGAACTGGCCGAGGTCTATGCTTTGCTGGCCGCCAGCAACCAAGGCCTGGACGCTGAGCAGAGCCAGCGCTTGCAGGCACTGGCAAGTGGCGAAGGCGCTTACGCTGCCATGGCCAAAGAGCTGCAAGTCGCTTTGATGGTTCAACAAGGTCAGGTTGCAGAAGCCCTTAGCGCTATCGACCTCATGTTGGAAGACGAAGCCAGCTCAGCCTCGCTCAAGTTCCGCATGGAGCAACTTAAAACCGCCCTTGAAAAGGGTTAAAGCCGGGATAAGGCACCCTGTGATGGCTTAGAGCTGCCGTTCAGCTCTGCCGTCATGCTAGCCTTGCACCGGCAGTGGCGCGCGCTTTGGCGCAGACTTTGTTTCAAAACGCGAAGTGCCGCCGTCCCGGCCCCCGACACCAACGCTGACCCTATGCCCCATTCGATCAAGCCCTCCCGCCTCATGCCGTCGAGCCCTCAGCCACGAGATCACGCGTCAAGTCGCAGCGATACGGCAGGCGTGCGCGCTGATGGCGTAGACCGATTGACGGGCGGCATGAGCCGTAGGGCGGCCATGTTGGGTATGGGCGCGGTGGTTCTGACCAGCGGCTGCGCGCAAGTACAAGAGGTCTTCGCGCCGCGAAAGCCGCGCCTGCCGGGCAAGCGCGAGTCCATCTTGGGCCAAGGCGCTGGCGCTTTGGATCGCAAGGCTATCATCAACCCGCAGATCAGCCTTGAACCAACCCAAGATAACAAATTCTGGACCCACACAGCGGGCTCGGCCCACCACCGCGCTGGCCATTTCGCTCTGTCAGCCAAGCCGCAGCGGGTTTGGTCGGTGCGCATCGGTGATGGCAACGCGCGCCGCCAACGCTTGACCTCTGAGCCGGTGGTGGTCGATCAGGTGGTCTTTACGCTGGATGCGAAAGGCATCGTTTCGGCCCGAAATCTTGAAAACGGCCGCGCTTACTGGTCGCGCTCGGTCATGCCTCAGTTTGAGCGCAGCGGCTTTGGCGGCGGCTTGACCTACGACAGCCAACGCCTCTATGTAACTGCGGGCCTCGACTACACTGTCTGTTTGGATGCCCGGACCGGCAAGATCCTCTGGTATCAACGTTTGGCCGGACCCAGCCGCTCTGCGCCCGTGGTGTCAGACGGCAAGGTTTTCATCGTCACGCTGGATAACCGCGTCTATGCCTTGAACTCTGCGGACGGCAAGCTGGTCTGGGAAAAGAATAACCCCGACAGCACCACCCGCCTGCTCGGCGGCTCGGGCATCGCATATTCGAACGGAACCGTGGTGGCCGCCTTTGGTAATGGCGAGGTGCAGGCCCTGTCCGCCCAAACCGGGCGCCGTATTTGGGAAGACACCTTCGCGCCGCTGGGTGTCGCCGATACTGTTCTGGGTGAGATTGCGGACATCACAGCTCCGCCCATCATCGCCGGCGAGCGCGTCTATATCACCAGCCAGGCCGGGCGCACGGCAGCGCTTGAGCTGCGCAGCGGGCGGGTGTTGTGGGAAGCCTCAATCGGCAGCCGCAACTGGCCGTCCTTCAGCGGCAAGCACATGTTCCTGATCACTGAGAACGCCAAATTGGTCGCCATGGACATCGATTCAGGGGCCGAGATCTGGGTCAAGGACCTGCCCTCTTACGCCAATGCGCGAACCCGCCGAGGCTTCATCGCTTGGCACGGCCCGACGCTCGCTGGCGGGCGGCTGTACATGGGCGGTGAAGACCGCAACATGGCGGTGGTCGATCCCCTGACCGGACGCACGGTCGCTGATTTTGACCTCAGTGACGACATTATTAGCCCCGCCGCGGTGGCCAATCGGACCATGTTGGTTTTGACCGCTGACGGCCTGTTGCACGCTTATCGCTAGTCGGAGCGCTCAGGCGCTCTGCTCTGCACGGAAACCATGATCATGAGCGAAAACATTCGCCCCAGCGCCCAGCGCACCGGCCTTCGCGTTGCCATTGTTGGGCGCCCCAATGTTGGCAAATCCACTCTGTTTAACCGTCTGGCAGGTCGCAAACTGGCTCTGGTCCACGACCAGCCCGGTGTGACCCGTGACTGGCGCGAGGCTGACACGCATATCGCAGGCTGGCCCTTTGTGGTCATCGACACTGCTGGTCTGGAAGAAGCCTTTGACGAGAGCCTGGAAGCGCGCATGCGCCGGAAAACCCAAGAAGCCTTGGGCGGTGCGGATGTGGTGTTGTTCATTGTCGATGCGCGCGCGGGCATTGTGCCTATGGACCAGCACTTTTCCGCGTGGCTACGTCAAAACAACGACGCACCGGTCTGGCTGGTGGCCAACAAATGCGAGGGAAACAAGGGCAAAGAGGGCTACTACGACGCATTTTCGCTGGGCCTGGGCGAACCGATTGCGATTTCCGCTGAGCACGGCGACGGAATGGGCGAGCTTTATTCTGAACTTATCACCCTGGCGCAAAAGCTGGGCGTTGAAACCGGCGAAAACGAAGAAGACGAAGAAGGCAGTCTGGACGCCGATGAGGCCTTTGACGCCCGCGACGACGAAGGCGCTATTCGATTTGAATTCAGCGCCGATCGCCCGGTGCAAATGGCGGTTATTGGTCGCCCCAATGCTGGCAAATCGACCCTGGTCAACGCAATTTTGGGACAGGATCGATTTCTGACCGGGCCGGAAGCCGGCATCACGCGCGATTCCATCTCAGTCGACCTGCAATACAAAGGTCGCCCCATCCGCCTCTATGATACAGCCGGATTGCGCCGCCAAGCGCGGATCGTCGAGGGTCTGGAGAAAATGAGCGTCGCCGATTCTCTGCGCTCTTTGCGCTATGCCCAGGTGGTGATCTTGCTGATGGACGCCGACAGCCCCTTGGACAAGCAAGATTTGACCATCGCGCGGCGCGTGATCGACGAAGGCCGCGGGCTGATCCTAGCGATCAACAAGTGGGACATCACCGACAACAAGCAAGAAACGCTGCAAGCGGTGCGTGATCGCGTTGAACGCTCCATGCCTCAGGTCAAAGGCGTGCCTATTCTCACGCTGTCGGCACTGCATAAGAAGGGCTTGGACACCTTGATGCAGGCTGCGGTCGATCTGTTCCAGGTCTGGACCGTCCGCTTTTCCACGGCTCTGCTCAATCGCTGGCTGCACGAGCGTTTAGAGAATAACCCGCCGCCGCTGGTGGGCGGTCGCCGGGTCAAGATCCGCTATATCACCCAGGCCAAGACCCGTCCGCCGACCTTTATGCTGTTCGGCAACAAGGTGGACGAACTGCCTGACTCCTATCGTCGCTATTTGGTCAATGCGCTGCGCGAGGATTTCAACGTCTGGGGCACGCCCATTCGCCTGAACGTCCGCCGCTCCAACAACCCCTTTGCCGACAAGTAGCCAGCGCTACCTGAAGCGCTCAAGGCTGAGCCAATAACGCCAAGTGAAGCGGCTATAGCCGCGCTCGGTGGTGGCCAGGTGTGGGCGCGTTAGAAGATGGAACTGCGGCAGGCGATGAAAGGGCACGGCTGGAAAGCTGTGATGTTCGGCGTGGTAGGGCATGTTCCAGGCCAACCAACGCACCAAGCGATTGGTAAAGGTGGTGCGCGAGTTCTCCAGCATATTGGCGACCAGCGGACAACGCCCGTGCTCGGCCAACAGATAGAGCCGCAAGAAGGGCTGGCCCAGCAACACTGGCAACAGCCAAATCCAGATCAGCAGCGTTGAGCCCAGCGCCACACTGCCCACCAGCAGCCCGGCATAAACCAGCAGCATGACCCAGGCTTCGTGCTGCACCGTGGCGCGCTTGGCTTTCGCCACGAAGTCCTCGCGGCCCCGCCCGGCTGCATTGCGCAGCAGTACGTTCAGATGCCCCCACCAAACCGGCAGCCCTGAGACATGGCGCAGATAATCCGGCCAGGTTTCAGGCTTCGCCGTCGCCAGCTCCGGATCGCGCTCAGGGTCTTGCGTAAAGCGATGGTGGGCGAAGTGAAAGGCGCGAAACCAGTTCGGCGGCAAGATCAACAACAGGCCACAGGCCCAGGCCACCACCTGGTTGATCCAGCGCGACCGGAAGGCTGTCAGATGGATGACTTCATGCAGCAGGGTGAACTGAAACACCTGCAGGATGCCCAGCGCCAGCAGTGCCAGTTGCCAGCCTGGTAGGCCTAGCGCAATGACCACCACCAGCGCGACAATCGCCCCCCACTGACCCGCAAGCCTGAAAAGGCCCGGACCATCTGACAGGCGCAACAGATCGGCGCGCTGCTCACGGCTTAGGCTAGCAATCAGGCTTTTGTGATCCATGGCGCGCGCCTTCGTCGTTAGCTCTTCGGTTGTCCGCGCTGCTCGTCTGCATACAGACCCAAAGGATGCAGCATGCGGGCCTGGTTTTGCTCCAGCCGCTCGACGCTGAAGTCCTCGACCAGGCCGTGGAAGAGCTGGTACCAGTTAACCTCGGCCTTTAGGCGGGTAAAGACCGAGCCCAGGCCAATCGCAGCGCGATCCATGAACACAAAGGGCTTGGGGATGGTTACACCGCCAATCCGCTTGAGTTCGGCGCGCACGTTTGACATGGCCGCTTGCCCGCGCTTTGTGGTCTCGCCACCTTGCAGCAATTGGGTCTTGTCCTCCATCAGAGGTGCGTAGAGGAAGCTGGCCCAGATATTCAACGTCTCGATGATTTCTTTGGTCAGCACTTCAAAGCCCCAGGCTTGATAGGCGTGGACCGCCAGCTCCTGATCGCCGTCGCGAATGGCGCGATACAGGTCGATGACGCCGCCGACAAAGCGTGGCTCAAAAATGCGCACGCAGCCAAAATCGAGCAGGTTCAGCGCGCCGTCCGCCGCGATGGAATAATTGCCAAAGTGCGGGTCGCCGTGGATCATACCGTAGTGATAGAAAGGCGTGTACCAGGCGCGGAACATCTCCATAGCAATCGCATTTCGGGCCTCTTGGCTGGTGGTCGCGTCGTCTAGGAAATCAATGAAAGGCCGCCCCTCCAGCCACGATAGGGTGATCAGTCGGCGCGAGCTGAGCTCGTCTACCACCTCGGGCACATTGACCTTGGCGGTGCTCTTCAAGATCTGGCCAAAGGCTTTGGCGTAGCGCGCCTCTTGCTCATAATCCAACTCTTCGCGCAGGCGATAGGTCAACTCGCTGAAAATCTCACGCGTGTCGATAATGCCTTCATAGCGCTTGAACATACCCATCAGGGTCTTGAGCTGCACAAGGTCGGCTTCGACCGCTGAGCTCATATCAGGGTACTGCAGCTTGCAGGCCACCTGGCGGCCGTCGGGCAGCGTGGCCTTGTGGACCTGCCCCAGTGAAGCCGCTGCTGCCGCTTCACGCTCGAAGGCGGCGAAGCGCGCCTGCCATTCGCTGCCCAACTCGGCCTTCATGCGCCGCTTGACGAACAGCCAGCCCATCGCAGGCGCATTGGACTGGAGCTGCCGCAGTTCGGCGGCCACCTCCTCGGGCAACAAGTCGGGCACCACCGCAAGCAACTGCGCCGCCTTGACCAGCGGCCCCTTCAGGTTGCCCAGCGCCTTGGCCAAGTCAGCGGCGTTGGCCTCTGACATCAGCTCACCGCCCGCCAGCTTGCGCACGCCAACCTGCATGGCCACGCCGGACAGCGAGGTGCCCACGCGTGCATAACGGCCCAGACGACCGGTCAAGGAGTTGTCTTCAGTTGCTGCCATGAGCGGCGGCCCTTCTTATGGTGTGATGCAGAGCAATCTATGAAGCTAGCTCAGTCTTCCAGCGCTTCAAGTTGGTCGATGAGGCCTGAGATCATCATCAAGCCTTTGTCCCAGAAGTCCGGCGCTGAGGCGTCCAATCCGAAGGGAGCCAACAGCTCCTTATGGCGCTTTGAGCCACCGGCACGCAGCATGTCCAGGTACTTGTCGGCAAAGCCCGCATCTGCGTCCTGATAGACCGCATAGAGCGAGTTTACCAAGCAATCACCGAAGGCATAGGCGTAGACATAGAAGGGCACGTGGATGAAGTGCTGCACATAGGACCAATAGTGATCATAGGTCTCATCATAGATGAAGATCGGACCCAGAGAGCGGGTCTGCACATCCATCCAGATCTCGCGGAACTGCTCCGCGGACAGCTCGCCTTGCTTGCGGGCCTCGTGAACCTGGGTCTCGAACTCGTGGAAAGCAATCTGGCGCACAACGGTGTTGAGCATGTCCTCGACCTTGCCCGCCAACAGCAGCTTGCGCTTGGCTGGGTCGCTCTCCTGCGCCAACAGCTTCTGGAAGGTCAGCATTTCACCGAACACCGAAGCAGTCTCAGCCAAGGTCAGAGGCGTCGAGGACTTGAACAAGCCTTGCTCGCCCGCCAGCACCTGATGGACGCCGTGGCCCAACTCGTGCGCCATGGTCATGACATCGCGGTTTTTGCCTTTGTAGTTCAGCAGCACGTAAGGATGCACCGAAGGCACGCAGGGCGCGGCAAAGGCACCGGGCGCTTTGCCAGGCCGAACCGGCGCGTCAATCCAGTTTTCGTCAAAGAAGCGGCGCGCAATGTTGGCCATACGCGGGTCGAAATCACCGTAGGCGGTCAGCACCATGTCCTTAGCTTCAGCGAAAGGTATCAGGCGGTCATCGTTTTGCGGCAGAGGCGCGTTGCGGTCCCAATAGGCCAGCGTGTCCTTGCCCATCCACTTGGCTTTCAGGGCATAGTATCGGTGCGCCAGCTTGGGGTAGGCATTCTGAACTGAACTGACCAGCGCATCAACCACCGCATCTTCGACCAGGTTGGCCTTGTTGCGTGAGGAAACCGGGCGCTCGAACTTGCGCCAGCGCGTTGCAATCTCTTTCTTTTTGGCGATGGTGTTCATCACCAAGGTCGTAATGCGCAGGGACTTTTGCAGGCCCCGGCCAAAGCTTTGAGCAGCCTCCTTACGGACTTGCTCATCGGCGTCCATGGTCTTGGTTAAGATCTCCGCCTGGCTGAGCTCCTCGCCGCGGAACTCATAGCGCGCCTCGGCCATGGTCTCGTCATAGAGGCGCACCCAGCCACCATCGACCGGGCTAGCATCGACCAAATATTGCTCCAACTCGTCGCTGAGCTGGTGCGGGCGGCCTTCCCGGTGGTCGCGAATGACGCTCTCGTAGGACTTGACGACCGGATCAACGAACAGGGCTTCGACCGCCTCGTCGCTCATTTGGTTCAGCTCCAGATCGTGAAACAGCGTGTGGCTTGAGATTACAGAGGCTTTTTCGCCTTGAATGGCGCGAAAGCGGCTGACTTCGGGATCGGTCAGAGCAGTCTGATAAGAAAGGTTGGCGAAATTCATCACCTTATAAAGCGTTTCGCTCAAAGCCTCCATGCGCTGCATAAGAGCGCCAAAATCAGCAGGCGAAAGCTCCGCCACTTTGCCCTTATGAGCCGATTCAAGCGTTTGCGCTTCTTCCAGGCACCAAGCCATATCGTCGGCAATCTTGGGGTCGTCCAGGCCAGCGTAGAGGTGGCTCAAGTCCCAGCTCGGTAGATCGCCCAAAGCGTCAGACGGAGTGGCAACATTCTTAGCGGACATGCAGGTTCATCTCTTTTCTTGTGGAATAAGCGCCCACGGAGCAGGCATTCGCAGGTTTAGTTGAGCCTCAAGGCTTTACAAGCAGGTGTGAGAAATTCATAACCTTTGTAACAACTTGTGAACACACAGGTTCGTAGCACAACGATAAGGCAGCGCAAACGCCAGCCGCCGCAAGGATCATACAAAGGGGGACGCTCCCCTGGGCCCGCCGGGATGCTTACCCCCCGGCTTGCCTCTTCCCGAACCGGCGCGGCGCGCATGCCAAACCAGGGAGAAGGCTGTGCCTTACGTAGTCGATTTCAGCGCAAAACCAAGCCTGCCAACCATGTTTTTTGACGCCGCGAACGACCGTGGTGATCGACCCTTCATGTGGGCCAAGCGCGGAGATGCTTGGCAGTCCATCAGCTATCGCCAGGCCGCCGAACAGGTGCGCGCTTTGGCTAAGGCATTGATCGACTTAGGAATCGAACCCGGTGATCGTGTCGCCTTAGTCTCTGAAAACCGGCCTGAATTCGCGTTGGTTCACTTCGCAGTCATGAGCGCGGGCGCTGTAACCGTGCCGACCTACACCACCAACACAGTTGAAGATCACAAGCACATCTTTTCAGATTCAGGCGCCAAGCTGGTGTTTGTCTCGACCGAAGCGCTGGCCAAGCGGGTCATTCCTGCCGCGCAGGCTTGTGCCAACGTGGAAGGCGTGATTGGGATTGAAGCCTGCTTCGACGCCGCGCCCTTGCCCAGCCACGCCATGGCTGATCTGATCGAAAGCGGTGCTAAACTTGAGCCCGAAGCGTTCGATCAAAGACTCTGGGCGGTTGATCCCGAGGGCTTGGCCATCTTGATCTATACCTCCGGCACCGGTGGCGTGCCCAAAGGCGTCATGCTGTCCCATAGCGCGATCATGCTGAACTGCCAGGGCGCTTATGATGTCCTCAAACGTGGCTTTGAGGTCGCCGACGAGACTTTCTTGAGCTTCTTACCGCTGTCGCACTCCTATGAGCACATGGCCGGGCTATGCTGGCCCATTTCGATGGGCGCGCAGATCTACTACGCTGAGAGCGCAGAGAAGTTGGTCGGCAACATGGCCGAGGTGCGCCCCACCGTGATGACCGCCGTCCCGCGCCTGTTCGAGGCTATGCGCGGGCGTGTTCTCAAAGGCATCGAGGCAGCGCCCAAGTCGCGCCAGAAATTGTTCTGGATGGCGGTTAATATTGGCTTGAAGCGCATCGACGATCCCAAGTCCCTGACCTTGGTCGAGCGCCTGTTGGACCCCGTACTGGACCGCTTGGTGCGCGCCAAAGTCCGGGCCCGGTTCGGCGGACGCCTGAAGGCGCTGGTCTCCGGCGGCGCGGCACTGACCCCGGACGTTGGCCTGTTCTTCCAGGCGCTGGGCCTGACCTTGCTGCAAGGCTATGGGCAAACCGAGTCCGCACCACTGATCTCTGTGAACCGCCTGGACATGCTGAAAATGGACACTGTGGGACCAGCCTGCACCGGCGTGGAGATCAAGATCGCCGACGATGGGGAAATCCTGGCACGCGGCAAGAATATCATGCTGGGCTATTGGAATATGCCCGAGGCCAGCGCAAGCACAGTGGTTGATGGCTGGTTGCACACAGGCGACATCGGCAAGCTGGACGACCAGGGTCGCTTGATGATCACGGATCGCAAGAAGGACATCATCGTGCTGTCGGGCGGGGATAACGTGTCTCCGGCGCGCGTCGAGGGCATCTTAATGCTGGAGCCCGAGATTGCCCAAGCCATGGTCATCGGTGACAAGCGACCCAATCTGGGCGCCCTGTTGGTGCCCGCGGATGACTTCATGGAGGACTGGGCCAAAGCCCATGGCAAGGCGGCGGATATGGCCAGCTTGGCACAAGATGCAGACTTCCTCAAAGCCATGAAGGCTGTCGTGGACCGCGCCAACAAAGGTCTGTCGAATATCGAAAAAGTCCGCCGCATCTGCCTTGCTGATGAGCCCTTCAGCACGGAAAACAGCCAAATGACGGCCTCGCTGAAGACCCGCCGCCACATCGTTAAAGATCTTTATGCCGACCGGCTTGAGGCCATGTACGGCGGCTCGGCTAGCTAACTGCGAGGGGGCGCGGTTGCCTTGTGGCACGAGGCATTCGGAAATTGCCCCGGCGGGCGAAATGCCGCTTGCCTAAGCGGGCAGTAATGGGTATTTCAGCCACACGGTCGGAGTGTAGCTCAGCCTGGTAGAGCACTGTCTTCGGGAGGCAGGGGTCGGAGGTTCGAATCCTCTCACTCCGACCAAGTTATAAGCGCGCCGCGCAAGCAGGCCTTCAGCGGTTCACCGTTCCCAAAGTCGCGATTTTCTGGCAAGTTGTGGGACCCCAGTGCCCCGCCTAAAGCACGTGCGTTCGGACTGCGCCTGCGCTGGGTTCAAACGCTCGGGCGACAGAGCCTAAACATCCCCCATAAAAAAAAGGGAGCCCGGAAGCTCCCCTTCTTGTTTATTTGTCGCCAACCCTAAGCTGGCAACGGCCTTGGCCGCTTAGCCTTCAGCTTGTGCAGCCAACTCGGCGCGGCTCAGATTGCCAGACGCCTTGCGCAGCTCTTCAGCCTTCGCACGAGCATCGCTGTTGTGCTTGTCCATGAAGTCTTTGGCCTTTTGGGCAATCGTACCAAAGGCTTCGGCTTCGTGAACCGCCATGTCTGCCAGAACCTTACGGTCCAGCTCGATTCCCATGTGGTGCAGACCACCCATGAATTGGCTGTAGTTCAGACCAAAAGGACGAACGCCCGCGTTGATACGCTGGATCCACAGGCCACGCATGTCACGCTTGCGATTGCGGCGGTCACGGTAGGCGTACTGCTGGTTCTTTTCAACGCGCTGGCGAGCAACGCGGATTGTATTTGCCTGACGGCCGCGCGCACCACGTGCAAGCTTCAGGACCGCCTTATGACGGGCGTGCGAGGTGACGCCTCTTTTAACTCGTGCCATGTCGGACTTCCTCTTTGCTTAACGGTGGTAAGGCATGTAAACGCGCAGCAGGATAGAATCGCAGGCTTTGACGATTTCTGAACCCCGAGTTTGGCGTTTCATTTTTTGAGAACGACGACGCAGCATGTGGCGCTTGTTGGCCGGGCGCATGCGGAACTTACCAGTAGCGGTGGTGGTGAAGCGCTTCTTCGCCGCCGCCTTGGTTTTCATTTTAGGCATTTTTCTCTCCATTTTTCGTGGGAAAATCGCGTTAGCAGGCATGCCTTTTTGGCCCGCTGAACAGCAAGGAAGACAGGGTATAGACAAGCGCGGAATATTTTGCAAGCACTGTCGAAACCCCTGGTGGAGGACACCCATGGATATTTCTGGCAGCTATTTTATCCCGGCTGACAAGCAGACGGTCTGGCAGGCGCTGAACGACCCCGAAGTGCTGCGCGCTTGCGTGCCGGGCTGCGAGACGCTGGAGCAGACCAGCGACACCGAATTTGAAGCCACGGCCGCTGTAAAGGTTGGGCCTGTAAAGGCCAAGTTCAAGGGCGCGGTCAGCCTTGAGAACCTGAACCCACCGAATTCCTATACCATCAGTGGCAGCGGCAAGGGCGGCGTTGCTGGTTTTGCCAGCGGGCAGGCAGAGGTGCGCTTGGAAGACGGGCAGGACGAGGACGGCGCTTCGGGCACCCAGCTCAGCTATGATGTGGACGCCAAGGTCGGTGGAAAGTTGGCCCAGATCGGCGGGCGTTTGATCCAAGGAACCGCCAAGAAACTAGCGGATGAATTCTTTGAAGCCTTCCGCGATCGGGTCTCTGGTGATGAACAGAGTCGCCTAGAAGGCTAAGCACAGGCATGTTTGCCACCCTCCCCTTGCCTCTGTCGCTGATCTATTTCCAGGGACTAGAGCGCCCGACGAGCGCGCACGATCTGCGCGGCTCCCTGTGGCGCGACGACGAGGGCCAGCCTCAGGCCTGGGAGCCCCTGGGTCCAGAGTGCTTGGCCGACGCTTTGCCTGCACGCTTTGAAACCATGTCGATCTGGACGAGTGAGAACGACGCGCTGGTGGTTGCCGACGATTGCAGCCGAGCCTTGGCCGCTTGGGACGGCACAAACGTCGATCCCTTCGAGGTGCTGGATGAAGCCTTCCCTGCCGAACGGCTAACCATCGCTCACATAGATCCCGCCGCTGACGCCTATGGTTTGGTTCTGGCCGACGATGGCGTATTGCTTCGCCGGATTTTCCTCAGCGAGGCTGATCAAGCTGCCTGGATTTCGAGCGGGCGCATGGACGCGCACGAGCGCCATCTGTGGGAGGCCTGCGATCTGGAGCTGACCGCCAGCGCCGACGATCTGCCGGACGCCTTAGCCAGCTTGCAAGGCTCTGTAGGGCAGACGTTACAATTTGTGCTGACATCCATGCTGGCAAATCGCCTCGCACAGACAAATGATATAGACCTATTTACCACACCATCCGCCATTTGGGACGAGTCTGTGGTTAGTTTTTGTCTAGATAATGGCGCTGCCTAGGTTGAACTTCGCATTTCCTCGACCACTCTGCGACGATTGGCCTTGCCAAGGCCTGATGCGCCCCGCAGAGTTGGACCATGAAATCCGCTCTGACATCTTGGGATCATTCCTTCGGGAACTTTGATCGAGGCGACGAAGAATTCGCCAACATGGTAACGCACGCTATTGGCGTCGTTCTTTCCATTATCGCGCTTATTGCATTGACAATCGTCGGAGCGCTGTATGGCACTCCAGAAGGATTGATCGGTGGGGTAGTCTTCGGCATCAGTTTGATCTTGGCCTATTCGGCCTCGACCCTCCTACACCTGCCTTGGATTAAGCCCGTCAAGATGATGTTCTTGGCGGTCGATCAGTCCATGATTTTCGCTTTGATCGCAGGGACCTACACACCAATCTTGCTGCTGTCATTGGAGCCCAGCAAAAGCCTGGTCTTGTTGGGTGGAATTTGGGCTTTGGCCATCATCGGTATCATCCTGCGCTTGACCTATTTCGACCCCAGCAGCTTGGTGCTGACCGGGCTTTATCTGGTCATCGGCTGGCTTGGCATTTTTTGGGTCTATTCGGTGATCGCAGCGCTCGGCTGGTGGACCGTATTCCTGTTGTTTGCAGGTGGGCTGATGTACAGCGGCGGCGTGGTGTTCTACCTGTGGCGCTCACTGCGTTTTAATCACGCCATTTGGCACCTGTTTGTGTTGGCGGGCAGCGCACTGCACTTCTGGGCAATTTTCTCCGTCATTGGACGCTGGTAGAGCGAGGCGCTCGCGCCCGCCGAAGGCTAGCGATCTTTAGGCGCGTAGGTTTGCGTGAACTTAAAAGCCCGGGTAAAGCCGATCATGGAAAAACGCACCTGCTCCGTGCGACCATCTGCGAATTGATAGCTCACCGTCAGGCCGTTTGAGGCGCGCATATCGGCCAACATGCTCTGGACTATGACAGGATCTGTCAGCCAATAGATGTTTTGGGTCTGCCGCTGCTCGAGTTCCGCCACCGCCAGCTCAACGGGCGGCGCAGCATCGAATTTCAGTACGATGTCGCTCTGAGGGGCCAGATCCTCCCAATGAATAGCGAAACTGACCTGAACCGCGCCCGTATCCCGGTGGCGGTACACCGAAAGCTGATGGCGACGCGCGTATTCATACTCTTCACCTGCGTAGGTCGTCGCCCAGCAATGGCTGCCATAGAAGCTGGCCTTGTTGGCATGATCAATTGGGCAAACGGACAGCCAGTGCTTGTTGTACTCGCGCCACTCGTTGAAGTGATGGCGAAAGGGCTTAGCCGTAGCCAAACCAGCGGTGAGCAAACTAGCGGCCAAGGCAAACAAGAAGATAAGGCGCATCGTGCAAACTCCAATAACAAGAACGAATTGAGTGCGCAGACGAGGGCCTACACTATTCTTGTTGTGGAGAGCCGAGAGGCTCAATTGCAACGACGTTTCGCTACCGCTGTGCGAACATAGCAACCAACACTGGGATCCCACTTTCAGCGCGGGCTGCACAAAGCACGGACCCACATCAGGGCCGCCTGGCCACAATCTGTCCGGTCGCACATACATTTTTAAAGAAAAATTGGAGCGGGCGATGAGATTCGAACTCACGACCCTTACCTTGGCAAGGTAATGCTCTACCCCTGAGCTACGCCCGCATCCATGGCCGACTTGAGCACTGTCTTTGGTTGCCCCGTCGGTGAGCGGGTTTATAAACCTCCAAAAAGGAATTGCAAGCGGAAAGTTGATCTGTTTTTTCTTCCCTACCATTTTTTTGAACGGACCCGATTTCCTATGCTGGACACTGCCACGCCGCCCCTCACCGCCGAACAACTCTTAGCCCGTTTGCAGACCTTAGAGATCGACTGCAAGACCTACGATCACGAGCCGGTCTTCACCGTGGAGGAGAGCGAAAAGATCAAGTTTGAGATGCCCGGCGCTCACTCTAAGAACTTGTTCTTACGTAATAAAAAAGGAAAGATGTGGCTCTTTTCCACCCTTGGCGACAAGACGATTGACCTCAAGCGTCTAGGCGATGCACTGGGCGCTGGCCGCCTGTCATTTGGCTCTGCTGAACGCCTTATGGACAATCTGGGAGTCATTCCAGGCGCGGTGACCCCCTTCGCCACTGCCAACGATCGCCAGGGCGCCGTGAACATGGTTCTGGATCGCGATTTCCTGGCCTACGACATCGTCAACTTCCACCCGTTGGACAACACTAAGACCACGGCACTCAGCCCACAAGACCTGCTGCGCTTCTTGGAATCGGTGGATCACCCGCCGCAAATTCTGGACTTCCCTGCCGAGCCGCTTTAGCCCTGCTTGCAAGTTTTTCCGCAAGCATGATCCGAACGCAATTGTAATGCTTCAGCGTGCCACCCATGTCATGGCAAAGCCTGCCGTTCACTGGCAGGCACCCGCCTTCACCTCCTTTCGTTAAGGGTTTCTCATGTCTTCATTGCTCGGTCTGACACCGAACGCTCCTTCAGCCGCCGCCGCCGCTGCGGGCGACCCCATCAAGGACACCAGCGAAGCAGAATTCGCTCAGGACGTGCTCGAAGCCTCCCAGGACGTTCCGGTCATTGTGGATTTCACGGCCCCATGGTGCGGACCTTGCAAGACCCTCATCCCCCTGCTGGAAAAGCACGTGCGCGCTGCCCAGGGTGCGGTCAAGATGGTCAAGGTCAACATCGATGAAAACCAGATGCTGGCCTCACAACTGCGCATCCAATCGGTGCCCACCGTCTACGCCTTCTTCCAAGGCCGCCCGGTTGATGGCTTCCAGGGCGCAGTGCCGGAAAGCCAGGTCAAGGAGTTCGTTAGCAAACTCGCAGCCATGGGCGGGGGCGGCGTCGATGAGGAGGCCGTCGAGCAAGCCCTGCAAGCTGGGCAGGCCGCGCTGGAGTCCAAAGACGGCGCTGGTGCCCTGGAGGCCTTCCAGGTCGTGCTGAGCCACGATGAGACCAACAAGGCAGCCTATGCGGGTCTGGCCTCAGCCGTGGCCCTGCTGGAAGGCCCTGAAGCTGCACGGGAGCTGATTGGTAGCCTGGAAGCCGACTATGCTGACTCGCCCGAGATGAAGTCCGCGCTGGCCGCCATCAAGCTGGCGGAAGACAGCGCTGGTCTGATCGCTGAGCTGCAACCGCTTGAGCAGCGCCTTGCAGCCGATCCCAATGACCACCAGGCCGCCATCGATCTGGCCCAGGCGCTTGCGGGCATGGGTGAGAAGGAGCGCGCCGTCGATACGCTGATCGCCTCTATTCGCAAAGACCGCGACTGGAACGAAGGCGCAGCCCGCGCCAAGCTGTTGGAGCTGTTTGAGGCCTTTGGCTCAAGTGACCCTGCGACAAAATCGGGCCGACGCAAGCTGTCATCCTTGTTGTTCAGCTAGACCGTTCGGTTCGGGGCGTCGCCATAACGCGTGGCTTCGCCCCGCGCGCGGGGCTCCTGCTCTCACAACCATCTGCGCCTATATGACCTGTCATCAAATCCAGCTGTCAGGGCTTTACATTTTCAGCGTCTGAGACATGTTGAGCCTATGACCTTCTTCGCTCCAAAGCTCCTGTCTGACCTGCCGTCGAGCCTGCCGATTTTTCCGCTCAGCTCGGCGCTTTTGATGCCCAAAGGCCAGTTGCCGCTCAATATATTTGAGCCGCGCTATCTGGCGATGGTTGATCATGCCATGGCCCAAGATCGCCTGATTGGCATGATGCAGCCGCGCAACCCAAATGAGCCTATGGGCCAGGCCCAAGTCTTTTCTGTTGGCTGTGCTGGTCGCATCAGCGCTTACTCCGAGACCGACGACGGCCGCTATCACATCACCCTGACAGGCGTGTGCCGGTTTGCCTACATCGACGACGTAACAACCAGCGAAGGGTTTCGCCTGGCAAACGTTGATTTCAGGGCTTTTGCCAATGACTTATCCGAAGCAACCGCAGACAGCGAGGCGCACGACGCCAGCCGCAAGCGCTTGATGGACAGCCTGACCAGCTACTTCGACCTTAAGGGCTACAGCGCCGATTGGCAGAAGCTCCGGCAGACGCCGACCGAGACCTTGGTCAACTCCTTGGCCATGATCCTGCCCTTTGATGTGCTGGAAAAGCAGGCACTGCTGGAGGCAAAACCGCTGTCCGAGCGCGCCACTATGCTCACATCGTTGATGGATATGGCCAACCAGTCGGGTGACGATACTCAAGACAGTGATCCGCTACCGCCGCGCAGCGTCCAATAACACCTTGCTGCCTTTGCGCGGCGTCAGATATGATCACCCGCAAATTCTGACTGACCGAATGCTCCAAGGAACACTGCCATGACCCAACCTGCTGCCCGTGACGTTGACCCTGCCTTGTTAGAGGTGTTGGTCTGCCCGCTTACCAAAGGGCCCTTGAGCTATAATGCTGAAGCGCAGGAGCTGATCAGCTATGAAGCGGCCTTGGCCTTCCCGATCCACGGCGGCATCCCCATCATGCTGCAAAGTGAAGCGCGGCCGCTTGAAGAACGCGAACGCGCAAAGCCCAAAGCCAAAGGCTCATCCGAGGGCTGATCAAGGTTCATGAAGATCCGACTGACGGTCAGCTTCGCAGCGTCAGCCCCATTTGTCGGTAGCGTTCGGGATCATTCATCCAGTTCTCACGCACTTTGACGAACAAGAACAAATGCACGCGGCGGGCAAACAGCTCTTGCAATTCATGGCGCGCTGAGGCGCCGACCTGTTTGATGGCGCTGCCGCCCTTGCCCAAGACAATCGCTTTGTGATTGTCGCGCGTGACATAGATGACCTGCTCGACACGGATCGAACCATCCTTGGCCATTTGCCAATTCTCGGTCTCCACGGTCAGGTTGTAGGGCAGTTCTTGGTGCAAGCGCAGGAACAGCTTTTCGCGCGTGATTTCAGCCGCCAGCAGGCGGTTGGGCATGTCGGTGACTTCCTCCTCTGGGAACAGCCAGGGGCTTGGCGCCAGGCCCGCGCGCAGGTGCGCTTCCAGCTCGGCCAGGCCTGAGCCAGTCTTAGCCGAGACCATGAAAATCTTTTCAAACAAGCCAGTCGCATCAAGGCGCTCTGCGAGCGGCAACAACTTATCCGGGCTAACCAAATCCACTTTGTTGAGCACCAAAGTTGCCTTGCGGCCCTCTTGGCCCAGACGCTCGATGATGTGCTCCACGTCGTCGCTCAAGCGGCTGGGGGCGGCGTCGATCACCAACAGCAGCCGGTCACCGTCGTTAGCTTCCTGCCAGGCGCGATCCAGCATGGATTGCTCCAGCGGACGCTTGGCGCTGCGGAAGATGCCGGGCGTATCGACAAAGACGATCTGGTCTTGATCCACCGCCAAAATGCCGGTGACCCGCGTTCGGGTGGTTTGGACCTTTGGGCTGACGATCGAGACCTTGGTGCCAACCAGGGCATTGACTAGGCTCGATTTGCCCGCGTTGGGCGCGCCAAGGACCGTTACAAAGCCACAGTTGGTGTTCACGACCTGCGGATCGTCTGCTGTCAGATCGCTGGTCTCATCGGATGGTAGATCAGAAGATGTGGTCAATTCTTTGGTCATTTCGCTTGTTCGACTTAGGGCCGACGTTTTGAAGGCGCTTCAGCGCCAGATGCCCTGGTGCCAATTAAGGGGCCAGGGTTGGAATGTGCGGAGCATGCAGGCCCAAGAGCGTCCGTGCAGCGGCCTGCTCTGCTTTGCGCTTGGAATTGCCGCTGCCTTGACATGCCGGCAGGCCTGCAACCTGGACTTCCATTACAAATTCGGGCGAGTGCGACGGGCCCGAGCGGCTAACCTCGACGTAGATCGGCAAGGGCTTGCCCATCGCCTGCGCCCATTCTTGCAAGGCGGTCTTGGCATCGCGCGGTGGCTTGCGCTCTTGGTCGATGAAGGGGCGCCAATGTCGATCGATGAACTGCGTCGCTGCGGCAAAGCCACCATCAATATAGAGCGCCGCGATCAAGGCTTCCATCACATCGCACAGCAAAGAAGGGTTCGAGCGACCGCCGTTTTGCTCCTCAGAGCGCGAGACGCGAATGAAGCGATCCAGCCCCAGCTCTTGCCCGATCTGGGCCAGCGTCTCTTTTCGCACCAAGTCCACAAGACGGCGTGACAGCAGACCTTCGTCCTCCGACGGAAAGCGCCGCCACAGCACCTCTGCAATCACCAGGCCCAGGACTCGGTCGCCCAGGAATTCCAAACGCTCATAGGTGCCCTTAGCCGCGCTGGCGTGGCTGCCGTGGGTCACTGCGCGAGCCAGGAGACTGCGGTCATGGAAGCGGCGGCCCAAGAGCTGCTCCAAGGCATCCAGCGACGCGCTAGCACCTGCGTCGGCCGAAGCCTTGCGCCTTGCAAGGCTCAATGGCTTGCCGCTCTCGCGCTCTTGAGGCGTCGCGCCCCGTTCGCTGTCTGCCATGCCCTGCGCCCTAGCGAATGCCTCGGAAGAAGCGGGTCAGGCTGCGCCAAGAAAAGACGATGATCTGCGCTTTGCCGACCAAGTTTTCAAACGGTACAAAGGCCACGTCGGGATAGCGGCTGTCCTGCGAGTTATCACGGTTGTCGCCCATGAAAAAGAAATGGCCCTTGGGTACGGTGATCTTTTGCGACTGGCACCCGTATGGCGCTGCCGAGATTTGGATACAGTTGCTGGCCAGATGCGGATCGGGATCGACCGAGCCTTCCCGGCGAATGCGATGGACCTGGCCTTCAGGGAAGGTTTCATCAAAGAAGCGCACCATGCCGCCTTGATAAGCGCCACGCTCGACAACAGGCGCTTGTTCCACAACCTGACCATTGATGCGCAGCACGCCGTTTTGGATTTCCAGCGTATCACCCGGCAGGCCAATCAAGCGCTTGATGTAGTCCTTCTTCACATCGCTGGGATAGCGGAACACCACGACATCGCCGCGTTGAGGCTCGCCGCCCCAAATGCGATCTGGAAGCACATCGGGCAACATGCTGCCCAAGGGCAGAGAATAGCGCGAGTAGCCGTAGGAGTACTTGGTCACGACGATATAGTCGCCGATCTTCAACCCTGGCTCCATGGATTGCGAGGGAATGTGAAAGGGCTGAATGAACAAGGTACGGATCACCAAAGCGATCGACAGGGCGATGGCCAAGGTGCGCACAAGGTCAACGACGCGATCTTTCAGGCTCATGGGTTCAGGCTGGGACTTTTCCATAGGTGGCGGCTCGATCTTCTTTGGTCTTCGCAGCCATGGGATATGAAGCAACGCCAAACAACGGCCAAGGCGCTTCCCCATCAGGCCGCATCCGGCCGCTGCACAGGTTTGGCTGCATATTTGCGGTCTTGGGCGTCAATTCAAGGAAAAACGTCCTTAGAGCGACATTCTATGATCACGATTGATGTCGCATAGGGCGGCTCATCAGAAATAGAAACGTGTAGAACCGGTTCATATCCCGCGGGCATCAGGGCCTCCAGGCGTGCCTGAGCACCGCCATGGAAGCACAAATAAGGTTTGCGACCGGGCTCACGGCGCAACTCGATGCCACGCCAAGCCACCCCCTGGCGCATGCCTGTGCCCAAGGCCTTGCAGGCAGCCTCTTTAACCGCGTAGTGGCGCGCAAAGGCCGCCGCAGGGTCCGGCCGTGCTGCACAAAACGCAATCTCGGAGGGACAAAACACTCGGTTGATAAAGCGCTGTCCGAAGCGGTCCAGCGAATCTTGGATTCGCCGGATGTCGATCAGGTCGATGCCTGTTCCCAAAATCATAGGCCCCGCAATCCTCGCCTATCGCCGCGACCGTTCAACCTGCGAGATGTAGCGCGAGGCTCGCAAGGAAGCGATGACATTGTTGAGCTGGTCCAGATCCTTGACCTCGACATCCAGCAAGATGGTGAAGAAGTCGTGGCTTCGCTGGGTGAACTTCAGATTGATGATATTGCCCGCGTTCTTGCCGATCAGCGTGGAAAGCGTGCCCAGACTGCCCGGCTCGTTTGAGATTATGACCTCCAAGCGCGCAACCTGGCCCGTTTCCTTGCCATCAATATCCCAGGCAACGGCCAAGAATCGCTCGGGTTGGTCTTGATAGTTCAGGATATTGTCGCAGTCGCGGGTATGGACCGTCACGCCTTTGCCGGTAGTGATGATGCCAACAATGGGATCACCGGGGATGGGGTGACAGCACTTGGCCATATGCACCGCCAAACCAGGAACAAGGCCGCGAATAGGCACCGCGAAGTCGTTGCGAACCGCTTCTTCCTTGTTGACCCGCCCGCGTGTTTTCCCAGGTGCTAAGCTGGCGACATTGGCTGGCGCGCGGCTGCGCAGGCCTGGGTGCACCGTTTCCACCACCGGACGGATGGTCTGATTGCCCATGGAGACGGCGGCGTAGAGATCATCGATGCCGTGGAACCCCAATGTCTTGCTCGCCTTGGAAATCGCGTCTTCTGTAAAATCAAGATCCTCGGCGCGAAACGCGCGGTGGACCATCATCTTGCCCATGGCAACGTGTTGGTCCTTTTCTTTCGAACGAATAAAGCGGCGAATCTGCGCCTTAGCCTTGCCCGTGACCGCGAAGGCCTCCCAGTCCGGGCGCGGCTCAGCGTTCTTTTTGGTCAGGATCTCGACTTGATCACCGTTTTGCAGGCTATAGGACAGAGGGCGAATAGCGCCGTTGACCTTGCCACCGATGCATTGATTGCCAACCGCGGTGTGTACGGCATAGGCGAAATCGACGATACAAGCCCCTTGCGGCAGCACGATCAGCATGCCTTTAGGCGTGAATACAAAGACCTGATCTTGGTACATCTCCATCTTGGTATGCTCCAAGAACTCCTCTGAGCTGGAAGCATTGTCCAAGATTTCCCGCAATTCGCGAACAAAAGCAAACTGCATGCCGTCCACATCGCCATGTTCAGAGCTTTGCTTATATTTCCAATGGGCCGCCACGCCACGTTCGGCCTGCAGGTGCATATCCTGGGTACGAATTTGCACTTCAATCTTGTGCTTGAAGGGGCCAATTAGGCCCGTGTGGATCGATCGATAGCCGTTGTTCTTGGGCGTCGAGATGTAGTCCTTAAACCGCCCAGGCACCATGGGATAAGCCGAGTGCAACACGCCCAGCGCGTGATAAGCGTCCCCGATGGAGCCCACCACCACCCGGAAGGCTACGATATCGGAGAGCTGCTCGAAATTGACCGACTTGCGCTGCATCTTTTGCCAGATTGAAAAGGGCGTCTTGACCCTGCCAGAAATCTCCGCACTCAATCCGCTCAGCTTGAGCTGTTGCATCAGCTCGGCGATGATGCTTTCTGACACCTCAGAGCCGCGTTCTAGAAACTCGCCCATCAACGCGATTATATTGGCACGGGCCTCAGGGTTAAGCTGTTGGAAGGCGGTGTCGTCCAGCTCTTCTTTGATATAGCGCAGGCCGATGCGCTCAGCCAAAGGTGCATAGATTTCGGCCGTTTCCAGCGATATTCGCCGCCGCTTTTCTTCGCGCAGGTGCTGAATAGTGCGCATGTTGTCCAGGCGGTCAGCAAGCTTGACCATCAAGACGCGAATGTCCTTGGACATGGCCAAAAACAACTTGCGGAAATTCTCTGCCGACTTAGAAAACGCGCCTTGCACCTTGACCTGTGACAGCTTGGTCACGCCATCGACCAGCTCAGCGATTTCTTTACCAAACTTGTCAGCAATTTCTTCGCTTGTCGCCTCGGTATCCTCCACCGTGTCGTGCAGCAACGCGGTAATGATGGCCTGGTGATCAAGGCGCATGCCGGCCAGGGTCTCGGCAACAGCCACCGGGTGAACAATATAGGGTTCGCCCGACTTGCGTTTAACGCCGTGATGATAATGATCGGCAAATTCAAAGCCTTGGACAATCAGCCCGCTGGGCAAATACGGATCATAGGCCGCGACGCTCGCCTCCAAAACGGCGACGCGCTCTGCCAAATCCAGGTCGTCCGGAGTTTCCAGCAGCGGCACCAGGTGGCCGGGTGCTTCGATAACACTGCTGAGGTTTTCGAAGTGAAGATTGGTGGCTTCGGCGATGCCCAGGCGGTCTTCGCCTTCGTCCTGACCATTGGCCGCCTGTGCTTGGGGTGGCAGGCGCGAGTCCCCCTGCTGCACCGCGGAGGCGTCACCCGCCGCGACAGTTTCACCTGTATCAGGACTTCGATCAGAGGTATCGGCCACAGCCTGTTCCCTAAAAATTAACAGCCTAAAATCTTAGACCGCTTAGTGAGCCCATGGCAAGCACGGGTGTTGGCTGCGGCGAAGGGAGCAGACAAGTACCGATTAAAGGAAAAAAAAGAACCGCTGGGCGCAAGGCCGCGGTTCTTCTGGCGGGTGGCGGCGAGCGCCGTCGTGCTGGTGGTCGTTTGGATCAGCCGAGATGTCTCACCAGACATCCAAGTCGCGATCAGGTCAGTATTGCCCAATCAGCAAACCCACAAGCTCTTAGCTCTGTCCCGAAGGACCGCAGGCTTGCCTACTAGCATCAGTCCTCAGGGACTTCCATCTCGGGCATATCTTCAAAGTGCATCACCGGACCATCGGCAGACGAAGCGGCCAAACGGCGGAACATCTCTTCGCCCTCGTCATAGCTTGTGGTGGGGCTGTCGATCAGCTCAGGCAACTTTTCGATGTCGTCGTTTTCAACGCGGCGCTGGAGGTTCTTAACCACGCCTTCACGCAGGTCTTGGATGTTGACCAGATCTTCGGCCATCTCGCGCAGCGAAATTACGGGTGTCTTGTCGTTGTCCTGCTCAACCATGTGCTGGGCGCCGGCGTTCAGCTCGCGCGCGCGCTGTGCGGCCAGAACCACCAGCTCAAAGCGGTTGTCAATGTGCTCCATGCAGTCTTCGACTGTGACGCGTGCCATACTGTGCTTCCAATTATGGGGTAAATGAGCGCAGGATCATATCGTAAGCGGGGCAAAATTCAAGCCAAGACTTCGATGATCAGTGCGTCGCCGCGCGGAAAATCGGACTAAGACTCGGGCGGGACTCGAAATGGCGGCACAATAAGGCGTAAATCAGAGATATCCACCTGTGCCAACAGCTGTTTGGCACTGCGATCAAGCTTGGGGTGGTGCCAGTCGTCCTGGACATCGCACAAGGGCTTTAGCACAAAGCCACGCAGATGCATGCGCGGATGCGGCAGGGTCAGATGCTCACTGTCCAGTTCGCGGTTGCCATAAGCGATCATGTCCAAGTCCAAAGTGCGCGCGGCGTTGGCTACACTTCGCTCACGCCCAAAGTCTCGTTCAATTTCAAGCAACACGCTCATGATCTCCTGTGGATTCCACGCCCCTATCGCCAAGGCCACCCCGTTGATATACAGCGGCTGGTCGCTGGGTGGAACGGGCTCGCTTTGATACAAGGCCGACACGCTAAGCTCAGCGTCCAAGCGATTGGCCAAGCGCTGCAAACCAGCGCGAATCACCGCCTGGCTATCCTCAAGCCCCGCAAAGGGGAGATTTGAGCCGAAAGCAATCAGGCAAGGTGCTGAATTTTCGTGGCTTTGCATTTTTGCTGTTGCATCCTTAGGTTTAGTTTGCCATATTCTGGTCACTTTAGACCGACCGCCCCAGAAATTTCAGCGGTCGTCTGCCATTTGCGCCCGGTGACGGCCTGCGACGGCTGCCTATCGGGCAGCGCTTTAGCGGAATTAACGATCATGCGATTTTTTCAAAACGAACGCATTGCCCTTTTTATAGACGGCTCCAACTTGTACGCCACGGCGCGTGCGCTCGGATTTGACATCGATTACAAATCTCTGCTGAACGTCTTTGATCAAAATGCCTACATGGTGCGTGCTTTCTACTACACCGCCCTGCTTGACGATCAAGAGTACAGCCCGATCAAGCCCTTGGTGGATTGGCTCGACTACAACGGCTATTCGATTGTTACCAAGCCGACCAAAGAGTTCACCGACAGCGCCGGCCGTCGGAAGATCAAAGGCAATATGGATATTGAGCTTGCCATTGATGTTATGGAGATGGCCAGCCGTTTGGACCATATCATCTTGTTCTCTGGCGATGGCGACTTTCGCAGCCTGGTCGAAGCAGTGCAACGTAAAGGCGTGAAGGTTTCGGTTGTTTCGACCATAAAGTCAAACCCACCCATGATTGCGGACGAACTGCGCCGCCAGGCCGACGCTTTTGTCGAGCTAAGCGATCTGAAAGATCGCATTGCCCGCCCAACCGCGCCACCGCGTCCTGCCAGCAGTCGGCCAATGGGTATGGACTACGAAGAATAATCAAAAAAGGGCTCGCCGAAACCGGTTGAGCCCTTTTTTTCGCCTCCGGGCGGGAGCACTGCCCCCCTCCCAGCATGGGCCTGGTTATTTGTGCTCTGCCATGATGCGCGCTTTTTGGCGCTGCCAATCGCGATTCTTTTCCGACTCGCGCTTGTCGTGCTTCTTCTTGCCCGTCGCCAGGCCCAACTTAAGCTTGGCGATGCCCTTTTCATTGAAAAACATCTCAAGCGGAATCAAGGTCACGCCCTTGCGCTGCAACGCCCCGATGATGCGATTGATTTCGCGGCGATGTAACAGCAGCTTGCGGTGCCGCTTGGGCTCGTGGTTGAAGCGATTGGCGGGCGCGTATTCGGGGATATGCGCGTTGATGAGATAAATCTCACCCTTGTTTTCGGTCGCGTAGGACTCTGCAATCGACGCCCGACCGTTACGCAGAGACTTAACCTCACTGCCGGTCAAGACGATCCCCGCCTCCATTTCATCGGTAATGAAGTAGTCATACCGTGCGCGCCGATTGAGCGCGATGGTAACGTGGGAGGGTTTTGGTTTTGCCATGGGCCTTAGATGAGGCCTGCATGTTGCATTGCAAGATCCACCGCCTCTTTGGAGTCATCGCTGGCCTCAACCATGGGCAAGCGCAGTTCTGGCCCGCACAGGCCAAGGCGCGTTGCAGCATACTTGACGGGCGACGGGCTGGTGTCAGCAAACAGGGCCTTGTGCAGCGGCATCAGACTGCGGTTGATGGCGTCAACGCGCTCCAAATCTCTTCGCTTCCAAGCCTCGTGCATTTCAGAGCATAGCTTGGGTGCAATGTTCGCGGTGACCGAAATACAGCCATGACCGCCGGCGGCCAGATAGGGCACAACGGTCGCGTCTTCGCCTGAAAGCTGCAAGAAATCCTCGCCGCAAGCCGCGCGCTGTTGTTCAGGCAAAGACAAGTCAGCGGTGGCGTCTTTGATGCCTAGAATGCGCGGCAACTTCGCCAGCTCGGCCAAGGTTTCGACCGAAGGGCAAGATACGACTCGGCCCGGTACGCTATAGATCAGGATCGGTAGGTCAGTTGCATCGTGGATCGCGCGAAAATGCGCGTACAGCCCGCGTTGGTTTGGCTTGTTGTAGTAAGGCACAACGCACATAGCGGCATCAGCGCCAGCCTGCTGAGCGAACTGCGCCAAGGCCGTCGCTTCATGGGTCGAATTAGAGCCTGCGCCAGCAATGACCGGCACCCGGCCCGCTGTGACTTCCAAACAGATTTCAATGCAGCGGCGGTGCTCTTCGTGGGTGACGGTCGGCGACTCGCCGGTTGTTCCCACAGGGACCAAGCAGTGCGTACCTTGTTCGATCTGCCAATCGATGAAGTCCGCATAGGCTTTTTCGTCGACCTTGCCGTCCGCAAAAGGCGTAATAAGGGCGACCGCCGAGCCGTGAAATCTGTCCATTGCTTGTCCATCCGATGCATACTGGCTCGCACGCTGCATGGGACCGCGAGCCTTGGTCCTTTCGCTATTGCTAGAGCCTCTCACCGCTTGGTGCAAGCGTCGTGCAGCCTTTGCGCCTTTTTGGCCAAGCCAAGCACGCTGTGGTGTTGAAGATTTCGCGCTTATCTCGGCAAAACTGCGGAGGCCAGGCCAGCACAACCAGTGGAAAAATGGCATAAACTCGCCCTATTTCGGCCCTATAGGGCCTAGGCTACCTTGCCGGGCGCATCTGCCATTTTTGCCCCAGCCTGCTGTTGCAACGGCCCTTCCAATCAGGACAACACACCTTGTTTGCTCGCCTTTCGGCTCTTTTGCTCTTTCTAACGATCGCTGGCTCGGCTGGCGGAATTGCCCTGGTCGCCCTGCCCCAACATGCCAAGGACGCTTTGGGCATCAGCGCCCTGGACGCCATTAATCGCGTTGAAGGCGCCAGCAACGAGCTTCAATCGACTTGGGGCCAACTTGCCCAGTCCAGCGGGGACCAACGAGACCCCGTGAAGTCCCTTGTTCAGTCGCAAGACGCGCGCAGCAACGGCGATCAAGATGAGGAAGAGGAGGATGCCCCCGCCGCCGCCGCTCCATCGCCAGACCAAGACCCAGGCCAGCAAGCCGCAAAGGATGCCATCGAGCACGCTTTGCAAGGCGACTACCTTAAGGCGCGCTTGGCCGCCGCGCGGAGCCAGATACCCGTCGCGCGCATCTTGGTTGAATGGCTGACCGCCCAGACCAACAGCTCCAGCTATGCAGATCGCCGTCGGCAAGCCTTCTTGGACCAGAACCCCAACTGGCCCGCGCGCTCGATCATCAAGGCACGCATGGCCCAACCCAAGCCGCCCAAGGAAGCCCGCGCGCTGGTTGCTTTTCGCCAAGACAATCGCCCGCAAAAGAACAAGGATTGGTTGATCTACGTCGAAGCCCTGCAAAGCCTGGAGCAAGAAGACAAGGCCTTAGAAGTCTTGCGGACTATGTGGCGCAGCCGCACGTTTTATCGCCAGGACGAGGCCGACTTCGTTGAGCGCTTTGGAGATATTCTCACCTATGCCGATCACATTGCGCGCATGGAGTGGCTGTTGGATAACAACCATAAGGTTTCCGGCAAGCGGCATCTGCCGCGTATAAGCGAAGAGGACCTGCCCTATTACCGCGCACGCTTTGCCATTATGAGTGGCAAAGAGCCGGACGAGGGAGACCTGGAGAAAATCAGCAAGCAGCGCCTATTGCACCCCGATTTCTCCTTGGCCAATGTTGCTCGCCTTGAGCGCAAGGGCCACATTTCTAAAGCACTGGAGGCTTTTTTGCCGATTGATGCCAAGGGACACGCTCCAGAAGAGCTGATTTCCCTGCGCATGAAGCTTGCCCGCGCCTTGATCTTTCAAGACCGGTTTGAGGAGGCCTATAACCTGCTGTCCGCCCATCGCCTGACCAGCGGCAAGCAGGCCAGTGAGGCGGAGGTGCTGGCCGGTTGGCTGGCGCTGCGACAGCTTGATAAAGCCCAAGAGGCGGTGCCGCATTTCGAACGTGCCATGGCATGGGACTTTGGCGCACTGCACTCAAAAAGCGCTTTTTGGTTGGCCCAGGCCCAGGCTAAACTTCAGAACGACGAAAAGCGCAACCAAGCGCTGAAGGCCTGTTCCGCGCGCAGCATTGATCTGTATTCCCAGCTCTGTATCGAAATCCTAGGCCAAGAGCTGACCGGCAGCTTCCAGCCCTACAAGCCCGACGCGTCCAAGCTGGCCGATCAAGAGATGGCCGATGCCGCGCGCTTGCTCAGCGCGGCAGGTCAACATCGCTATGCGCGTTTGCTGATGCGCGCGCTGATCGTATCCACCGATGATCTTGGTTTGAAAAAGAACGCCATGGCCTTTGCACGTCAGCTCGGCTATCCGCGCTTCTCCTATCAAATGGCAGATGAAGAAATCGCCAAACAGAACCCGGTCTGGGACTATGCACGCCCGCTCGTGGACCTGAACCTGGCCAAGCTTGAAGCGGCGAACGACCGCGCCTTGTTCAGCGCCCTGCTTTACCAAGAAAGCCGCTACCAAGCGGACTTGATCAGCCATGCCGGTGCCATGGGTGTTGCCCAGCTTTTGCCCGGCACGGCCAAGGACATGGCCGGACGCCTGGGGCTGGAGTTTTCAGAAGAGCGCCTGTTGAGCGACCCCCAGTACAACGCCGAACTCGGTTGGCGCTACGTCCAATGGTTGCGCGAAGTGGTGGGCAGCCGCAGCCTCTACGTGCTTGCTGGCTACAATGCTGGTCATGCTAACGTGCGGAAATGGAAAGAAAAACTTGGTGAGGCGGGACCGGGAATGCTCGGCACCCTTGATTGGTTAGAAAGAATACCCTTTAGTGAGACGCGCTCTTATATCGAGCGCATCTATGCCAACGTGGTGCCCTATCGCAATCTGTTGGCGCGCAAAGCACAACCGGCTGAGCTGAGAAAGTTTATTTCACAATGACCCAACCCGCACCTCCCACCCTGGCCGATGTCCAAGCCGCTGCTGACCGCTTGGCGGGGGTGGCGGTGCGAACACCGCTGTTGCGCGCCCATGCACTGGAGACGGCCTTGGGTGCCAAGCGCATCTACCTGAAGCCCGAATGCCTCCAGCGCACCGGCTCGTTCAAGTTTCGTGGCGCCTTAAACGCCCTGGTCCAGTTGACTGACGAAGAGCGCGCGCGCGGCGTGCTGGCTTTCTCCTCCGGCAACCATGCACAGGGCGTTGCCGCAGCGGCGCACATGTTGGGCATTGGGGCCACAATCGTTATGCCCGAAGATGCGCCCAGCTTGAAGATCGAGCGCACGAAGGGCTGGGGCGCTGAGGTGGTGCAGTATGACCGCTATAGCCAATCCCGTGACATCGTTGCATCTGAGCTGTTGAACAAAACCGGCGCAGTTCTGATCCCGCCCTATGACTATGGCCCCGTGATCGCGGGCCAGGGCACAGCCGCTCTTGAAGTCGTGCAAGATCTGAAAGCGCTGAGCGATGCCCCGAAGAAAATCGACGCGATCATGCTGCCTTGCGGCGGCGGCGGCCTAAGCGCCGGATCGGCTCTGGTCTTCGAGCAAGCCTTTCCTAAGGCTGATTTCTATGTCGTCGAGCCCAAGGCCTATGACGATGCCGGACGCACCCTAGCGCAAGGCAGCTTGCAAGAAGCAGATCTCAGCAACAAGTCGCTCTGCGACGCGCTGTTGACCAAGTCTTTGGGCAGGCTGAACCTAGCGATCCTTCAGCGCTATGCAAAAGGCGGCCTGGCGGTCAGCGACAAGCAGGCCCTGCAAGCCGTGGCCTACGCCTTCAGCGAGCTCAAACTTGTGGTTGAACCCGGCGGAGCAGTTGCGCTCGCAGCCCTGCTGTCTGGCCAAGTCGAGCTGCGCAAGAAGTCAGCCATCATATACCTGTCGGGTGGCAACATGGACATCGACATGCTGCTGCGCGCTTCCATGGCGCTCTAGCCCTACCCTTGGCCACTCACCGGTGAAACTTTTTTGCGCGTGTGTCGTTTTCAAAGAAACTCAGCGCAATATTGCATATTCCCTCGCCTCGGCTTCATGCTAGGCCCTGAAGCACAATCGAAAACTTCGGGAGGCCGCCATGCCCTTAGCAATGAACCGCAACGTCTTTATCACTTGCGCCGTGACCGGCTCGGGCTCGACGCAAGATCGCAGCCCCAAGGTGCCGCGCTCGCCAAAGCAGATTGCGGACAGCGCTATTGAGGCCGCCAAGGCGGGTGCCGCGGTTGTCCACTGCCACGTGCGCGATCCCGAGTCCGGCACCCCGAGCCGACGCCTGGACCTCTACCGCGAAGTCACCGACCGGATTCGCTCAGCAGATGTGGATGTGGTGTTGAACCTGACCGCTGGCATGGGCGGCGATATGGTCTTTGGTGGCACAGAAAATCCTCTGCCTCTGGCCACAGGCACCGACATGGCCGGTGCCGCCGAGCGCATTGCGCACGTCGCCGAGTGCTTGCCAGAAATCTGTACCCTCGACTGCGGCACTATGAATTTTGCCGAAGCCGACTATGTGATGACCAACACGCCAGGCATGCTGCGGGCCATGGGTCAAATGATGACCGATTTGGGCGTGCGTCCGGAAATCGAGGCCTTCGATACCGGCCACCTTTGGTTTGCCAAGCAACTGGTGGCCGAGGGCATCTTGACCTCGCCTGCCCTGGTGCAGCTCTGCATGGGCGTGCCTTGGGGCGCACCCGACGACCTCAACACCTTCATGGCTATGGTCAACAATGTGCCGGCTGATTGGAACTGGTCCGCCTTCTCGCTCGGCCGCAATCAAATGCCCTACGTCGCTGCGGCGGTGCTGGCAGGCGGCAACGTGCGCGTGGGACTTGAGGACAACCTCTTCTTATCAAAGGGCGTCTTCGCCACCAACGCCCAACTGGTTGAAAAGGCTGCGGGCATCATCGAGGGCATGGGTGCAAGCCTTATGACGCCCGCTGAAGTGCGCAAAAAGTTGGCCCTGACCAAGCGAGCGCCCCGTTCATGAGCCAGGCAAAGAAGATTGCCGCCATCATCGGCGGTGGCGTTATTGGCGGCGGCTGGGCCGCCCGCTTCCTGCTCAACGGTTGGGATGTGCAGGTGGCCGATCCTGACCCGCAAGCCGAACGCAAAATCAGCGAAGTGCTGGCCAACGCGCGCCGCTCCCTGCCCGCGCTCTATGACGTGGCCCTGCCCGCCGAAGGCAGGTTGAGCTTTGTCGGCTCGATCGCAGAGGCCGTCCAGGGGGCAGCCTGGGTTCAAGAATCGGTGCCCGAGCGCCTGGACATCAAGCACAAGGTCTTGGCTGACATCACCGCCGCCGCCGAGCCGGGAACCATCGTCGCCTCGTCAACTTCGGGCTTCAAACCGTCCGAGCTGCAAGAGGGCAACGCCAAGGCGGGCCAAATCCTGGTCTGCCACCCCTTCAACCCGGTCTACCTGTTGCCACTGATCGAGGTGGTGCCCTCGCCCGCGACCCGCACGGACATCGCCGAGGCCGCCTCCAGCATCTTGACCTCCGTCGGCATGAAGCCGCTGTTGGTGCGCAAGGAGATCGACGCGCACATTGCCGACCGCTTCTTGGAAGCTGTGTGGCGCGAAGGCCTGTGGCTGATCAAGGACGGGATCGCGACCACCGAGGAGATAGACGACGCTATCATATATGGCTTTGGGCTGCGCTGGGCACAGATGGGCCTGTTCGATACCTACCGCGTGGCAGGCGGTGAAGCGGGCATGCGCCACTTCATCAGCCAGTTCGGTCCGGCGCTGGCTTGGCCCTGGACCAAGCTGATGGATGTGCCCGACCTAACCGACGAGCTGATCGACACCATCGCGAGCCAGTCCGACGCCCAGTCCGCTCACATGAGCATTCGCGAGATGGAACGCATCCGCGACGACAACTTGGTCGGCATGATGCGCGCCCTGCGCAAGAACAACTGGGCTGCAGGCCAAGTCATTGCCGCGCACGAGGCAACCATCAAGCCCGACTTCCCGACCATCAAGGCCGAGCCGCTGGTGCTGGCGCGCCGCCAGATCCCGCAGAGTTGGACGGACTACAACGGCCACATGAACGAGGCGCACTACCTGGAGCTTTACTCCGTCGGTGGTGATAACCTGTTGCAGATGATCGGCTCCGATGAAGCCTACGTCGCGGCGGGCAAATCCTATTTCAGCGTCGAGAACCACATCATCCACGCGGCCGAAACCAAGCAGGGCGACACCGTGGTGATCAAAGGCCAAGTCCTGGAGGGGCAAGGCAAGAAGCTGCGGGTCTTCTATTGGATCGAGCTGGAGGACGGCACGCTCTGCGCGACGGGGGAGCAAATGCTGATCCACGTCGATCTCAATACGCGTCGGGCTTGCAATCCCGATCCCGAGGTCATGTCCAATGTGCGCGCCATCGCTGAGGCGCACGCAGGCTTGCCCCTGCCCGACGGTGCCGGCCGCGGCGTTGGCACCAAGCGCTAAAGGTCCGTGCCATGAGCGATGAGCGCCGCCTTGCCCTGATCTCTGCTGGTGCCAGCGGCATCGGCAGAGCTATGGCCGAAGCCTTTTTCGATGACGGCTATGAGGTCTGGATCGGCGACCGCGACGCAGCCGCCTTGGCCGCCTGCCCCGATGCTTGGCAGCGCCACGCGGTCGATATCACACAAGAAGACCAGGTGTCTGCCTGGTTGGACGCGCTGCGCGCCGACTTGGCTGCCAAGGGCGGCCAGCTTGCTGCGGTCTGCGCCAATGCGGGCATCCCAGGCCCCACGGCGAAGATCGAGGAGGTGGCTCTGGCCGACTGGAACGCTTGCCTCGACGTCAATCTGGCCGGTGCTTTCTTGCTGGCAAAGCACGCAACCCCGCTGCTGAAGGCCCAAGGCGGCGGCGCTATCACCCTGACTTCTTCGACTGCAGGCCTCTATGGTTATCCCAACCGCGCGCCTTACTGTGCGGCCAAGTGGGCGGTGATCGGCCTGATGAAGACCCTGGCGATGGAGCTGGGCCCGCACGGAATCCGCGCCAACGCCATCTGCCCCGGCGCGGTCGAAGGCCCGCGCATGGAAGGCGTGCTGGCCCGTGAAGCCGCCGCCAAAGGCATGACCCGCGATCAAGTCTACCAGGGCTACGCATCTGGCACGTCTATGCAAAGTTGGGTCGAGGCGCGCGACATCGCCAACATGGCGGTGTTCCTGTCAAGCGCTGGCGCGCGCTTGGTCTCCGGCCAGGTCATCGCCGTTGATGGCCACACCGAAAACCCCGACCCCAAGGTGTAAGCATGACCTTTCCGCTGACCTCTGAACAAGAGATGATTGTCGAAACGGTTCGCAAGTTCGTCGAGACCGAAATCTACCCCTATGAGGACGAGGTTGAACGCACGGGCGAGGTCCGCCCGGAGGTGGCCGAGGCCATCAAAGCCAAGACGCTTGAAGCGGGCTTTTACGCCTGCAATTTTCCCGAAGAGGTTGGCGGCGCGGGTCTCAACCATCTGGAGTTTGCCCTGGTCGAGCGTGAATTGGGGCGCGGCTCCATGGCGCTCAATCACTTCTTTGGCCGCCCGCAAAATATCCTCATGGCCTGCCAGGGTGATCAGATCGAGCGCTATCTGCTGCCCGCCGTGCGCGGCGAGCGCATGGACGCTCTGGCCATGACCGAACCCGGCGCGGGCTCTGATATTCGCGGCATGAAGTGCAACGCACGGCGCGACGGCGACGACTGGATTTTGAACGGCAGCAAGCACTTTATCTCGGGCGCGGACCACGCTGATTTCATTATCGTCTTTGTCGCGACTGGCGAAGATCAAACCCCCAGCGGCCCCAAGAAGCGCATCACGACGTTTTTGGTGGATCGCGGCACGCCGGGCTTTACCATTCGCGATGGCTACAAGTCGGTCTCCCATCGCGGATACAAGAACATGGTGCTGGAGTTCGACGACTGCCGCCTGCCGCAAGCCCAGGTCCTGGGCGAGGTCGATGGCGGCTATGCCGTGATGAACACCTGGCTCTATGCCACGCGGCTCACCGTGGCTGCTATGGCCGTCGGGCGCGCGCGCCGCGCCTTTGACATGGCTTTGGGCTATGCCGCTGAACGCGAACAATTTGGCCAGAAAATTGGCCGTTTCCAGGGCATTAGCTTTCAGTTGGCCGACATGATCACCGAGATCGACGCCAGCGACTTGCTGACCCTCAGTGCCGCCCATCGCCTGGACCAAGGCTTGCCGTCGAACCGAGAAATCGCCTCGGCCAAGCTCTATGCCACCGAATGCCTGGCGCGGGTCACGGATGCCGCCTTGCAGATCCACGGCGGTATGGGCCTGATGGACGATCTGCCGATTGAACGCTTTTGGCGCGATGCGCGAGTGGAGCGAATTTGGGACGGTACGTCGGAGATTCAGCGCCATATCATCGGCCGCGAGCTGTTGCGCCCGCTGGGCTGTTAGCGCAACGCCCAGCTAGGCCTCGATGACTTCAGCACCGGGGAAGGAGCGCAGGGCCTGGCGCACTTTGGGCGACAAGTTCCAGCGGCCGGGCAAATCGATCTTGGCTTCCAGACCGTTGTCAAGAATCAGGCAAACTCGCAGCTCGCCGCGCCCTGCCCCTTCGCGCTCCAGCACTTCCTTAATCGCCTCGATCATATCGGCGCGGTCCAAATAAAGTTCAACCTTGTTGGCCACTTTGGCTACCGCCTCGTCCAGGGGCGAAATGCTGTTGAGGGCGATCTTCACGTCATCGCCTTCATGGCGAATGGCGGCTTCGGCAACAATGGCGGTGCCGGGCTCCAAGAGCTCGCGGCTCGACGATAGGGTTTCCGAGAAGACAATCGCCTCATAAGCCGCTGAGGCATCCGAAAGCTGGACAAAGGCAAAGCGATTGCCGCGCGCTGAAGTGCCAAAGCGGCGCCCAGTGACGATGGCAGCCATACGCCCCGAGGCGCTCTGATTGTGGGCAATCTGTTTGTAGGTTTTGATCTTCAGTTTGGTCAGCGCTGCGTCATAGGCCTCAAGCGGATGGGAGGACAGATAAAAGCCAACAGCCTTGGCTTCGCGCTCCAGCTTTTCCAGCACCGGCCAATCCAACACCTGTTCCAGGCGAAGCTCGGGCGCCTGAGCGGGCTGATCGCCAAACAAGCTGAGCGTATCAGCATTGCGCGCTTCTGCCTCGGCGGCGGCCAGCTTGAGCAGATAGGGCAGGCTTTCCAAGATCTGGTGGCGGTTCGGGTGCAGGCTGTCAAAGGCTCCGGCTTGTACCAGGTTTTCCAGCAACCGCTTGTTCAGCACCCGGCCATCGACGCTTTGAAAGAAATCGGCCAAATCCGCAAACCGCCCGCCATCTTTGGTCGCGCGCTGTTCGGTCATGGCGTGGATTGCCGCCTCGCCGACGTTCTTCAGCGCACCTAAGGCATAGCGGATCGCGCGCTTGTCGCCCTCGACTTCGACGCTGAAAGTGGCCTTAGAGCGGTTGATATCAGGCGGGCGAACTTCAATGCCCATGCGGTCGGCCTCGGCCTTGAACACGCCAAGCTTGTCGGTGTTGCCCATGTCCAGGGTCATGGTGGCGGCCAGGAACTCGGCTGGATAGTGGCACTTCAGCCAAGCGGTGTGGTAAGAGATTAGCGCATAGGCTGCCGCGTGTGACTTGTTGAAACCATATCCGGCGAACTTCTCGATCCGGTCAAAGATCTCATTGGCTTTGGCAGCAGGCACATCGCGTTCGGCCGCACCGCTTTCAAACAATTTGCGCTGCTGAGCCATCTCTGCGGCGATCTTTTTACCCATGGCCCGGCGCAGCAAGTCCGCGCCGCCCAACGAGTAGCCCGCCAGCACCTGGCCCGCCTGCATGACCTGCTCCTGATAGATCATGATGCCGAAGGTCTCTTTAAGAACCGGCTCCAGCAAGGGGTGCATGTAGTCGGGCTCTTCCTCGCCGTGCTTACGCCGCACATAGGAGGGGATGTTGTCCATCGGACCTGGACGATACAAAGACACCACCGCGATGATGTCCTCAAAGCGGTCGGGCTTCAGATCGCGAAGCACTTGGCGCATGCCCGAGGATTCCAACTGGAACACGCCAGCAGCTTCCGCGCGCGATAGCATGGCAAAGGTTTCGGGATCGTCCATCGGCA
The DNA here is from genome assembly GCA_030428255.1 of Alphaproteobacteria bacterium. Lineage (GTDB taxonomy): Bacteria > Pseudomonadota > Alphaproteobacteria > UBA7985 > JAUIBT01 > JAUIBT01. The sequence continues at coordinate 223,050 of JAUIBT010000001.1, forward strand.
GGCGCGCCATGTCGATTTCATCACCACAGGATTCCTTAATCAGGTCCAAGCAGGTCTGAATGACGGTCAGCGTCTTCAAGCCCAAGAAGTCGAACTTCACCAGCCCGGCGCTCTCGACCCATTTCATGTTGAACTGGGTGACGGGCATGGGCGAGCGTGGATCGCGATAGAGCGGCACCAGCTCGTGCAAGGGCCGGTCGCCGATCACCACCCCTGCCGCGTGGGTCGAGGCGTGACGGTAGAGGCCTTCAAGCTGACGGGCCATGCCGACGAGGTGGGCAACCGCGGGGTCCGAGTCCACCTGATCGCGCAGATCGGGTTCACTCTCCAAAGCCTGCTCCAGCGTCACTGGGTTGGCCGGGTTGTTGGGCACCAGCTTACATATACGGTCCACTTGGCCATAGGGCATTTGCAGCACACGGCCGACATCGCGCAGCACTGCGCGCGCTTGCAGCTTACCGAAGGTGATGATCTGCGCCACCTTGTCGTGGCCGTATTTGTCTTGAACGTAGCGGATCACCTCGTCCCGACGCGACTGGCAGAAGTCGATATCGAAGTCGGGCATGGAGACGCGTTCGGGGTTCAAGAATCGCTCGAACAGCAGGTTCAGTGGGATGGGGTTCAGGTCTGTAATCAGCAAGCAATAGGCCACCAAAGAGCCCGCGCCCGAGCCACGGCCTGGCCCTACCGGAATCCCTTGCGCCTTGGCCCACTTGATGAAATCGGCAACGATCAAGAAATAGCCGGGAAAGCCCATGGTCTTGATCACGTCCAGCTCGTAGTCCAAACGCTGGGTATAGTCCTCGCGAAGTTGCGCGCGCTGCTCCTCTGGCATGTCGGGGGTGTAGACCACCTGCTCCAGACGAAAGGCCAGGCCTTCGTGAGCCTGCAAGCTCAGCTCGTCGGCCTCATTTCGGCCCGGGCCACAATCAAAGGGCGGCAAAATCTCCTTGATTCGCTTGGGCGCATAGGCGCAGCGCTGGGCGATGATTGCGGTGTTGGCGATGGCCTCTGGCAGATCGGCAAACAGCTCGATCATCCGCGCTTCGTTCTTGAAATCATGGTGAGCCGTCAGGCGCCGTCGGTCTTCGTGCGCAGTGGTCAATCCCTGGTCGATGCAGAGCAAGGCGTCGTGCGCCTCGTACTGGCTGGGCTGCTTGAAGTGGGTGTTGTTGGTGGCCACCAGCGGCAGGTCTTGTGCATAGGCCAGGTCCAACAGCGCGCCCTCAACGGCTTGCTCTTGCGGCCAACCGTGGCGTTGCAGCTCGACGTAGAGCCGCCCCTCAAAGCGGGTCTGCAGCCAATCCAGCAGGGCGTCGGCCTGGTCATTTTGCCCTTGCGCCAACAACTGGTTGAGGCTGCCCTCGGGCCCTCCGGTCAGCGCGATCAGGCCACCGCAATCGTCAGGCAGCACCGCGTCATAGTAGAGCCCCGTGCCCAGCTCGTGCGAGGCCTCGCCCAAATAGGCCTGGCTCACCAGCTTCAGCAAATTGCGATAGCCTTGCTCATTTTGGACTAGCAGCACCAGCTTGCCGTCAGGCCAGGCGCCCGGCTGTCCGGTCTCAGTGCGCCGAGCAAAGAAGGTCAGCTCACAGCCGATGATGGGCTGAAGGCCCTCGCTGCGGGCGGTGATCGCGAACTCCAGCGCGCCGAACAAGTTGTTGGTGTCGGTCACCGCCACCGCAGGCATGTTCTGGTCCGCTGCCAGCTTGATCAGGTCCTTGACGTGGATCGCGCCCTGGCTCAGCGAATAGGCCGAGTGGACCCGCAAATGAACAAAGCGCAGCAGGCTGCCGTCGTCGCCAGGGCTGTCGTTCGCTAACACGGGGTCGATCAAGGCTTCATCGGGCATGCTGGCGTGACCTCCTCGTCCGGCCAGTATCATAGGTGTCTGGCCAGCGCTCACTTCGCCCGCAGACATAAGGCGCTAAGTCTAAGCCAGGAGCACGGCCAGGCCAAGGCTTGACTCCCACCTCCGGCCCCTTGTGGCTAAGCCTGGCGATCGTCGACCCGCAAGCAAGAGCTGCGGATCAGGTCCAAAGCGCGGCTTTGCGCTAAGATGTGGTCACGGCTGCGCGGCCAAGCCAGGCTTCCGTCCAGAATCGAGGCGCTGAAGGCTTCGACCTGCAATTGGTACTGATTGCAGGACTCGCTGTGCTGGCTATGGAACACCAGGGGCTGATCGCGGCGCTCCAGCTTGATTTCGCTCGGCTCGTTGGCAACCGGGTTATAGGGCCGCGTAACGATAATGCGCCCCTCAGTGCCGTGCACAACCAGCTCCTGCGCAGGGCTCATCAGGGTCGAAACATAAAAGGTCAGATGGCGCGCGCCAGGGAAGGCAACCATGACCGAGCAGGTGGTATCGACCTGCGTTGCCGGGTCTTGGGTGATCATGCTGGCCGCCTGCAGCGGCTCGTCACCGAACAAACGCCGCGCGGAATACAGCGGATAACAGCCGATATCCAACAGGCCGCCGCCGCCCATGTTCGGCTGATTGCGCACGTTGCCAGGATCGGCGTTGTAATAGCTGAAATGGCTATCGATGTGGCGCAGTTCGCCGATTGCGCCCTCTGCAATCAGGTGCTCCACCATGCTCCACTGCGGGTGCCACAGCACCATGAAGGCTTCCGCCAACAGCAGATCAGGACGCGTGTTCAACAGAGGCAGCAGCTCTTGGGCCGACAGGGCGATGGGCTTTTCACACAGTACGTGCTTGCCCGCCTCCAGCGCCTTGATGGCCCAAGGCACGTGCAGATGATTGGGCAGCGGAATATAGACCGCCTGGATATCATCGCGCGCGAGCAGAGCCTCATAGCTCAACCCGCTGCGCCGCGAAGCTACAGCCATCAACTCGGCATTGTGGGCCGCGTCTATCGCCGGGTTCAATTGCTCGCGGGCGATCTTGGCGTCGCCCAGGACACCCCAACCGATTTTTGTCATGCGTGTGGGTCCTCGACCTAAAAACTTTTGGGCAGACCCAAGTCATGGATCGCCACGTGGCTGAAAATGAGATTGGACGAAATCGGCGCCGTGCGATACAGCCGCGCCTCGCGGAACTTGCGTTCGATGTCGTATTCTGCAGCGAAGGCAAAGCCGCCAAAGGTCTGCATGGCCGTGTCGGCTGCGAACCAAGAGGCCTCTGCTGCCAAGTACTTAGCCATATTGGCTTCTGAGCCCCTTGCTTGCCCTTGATCATAGAGTGTCGCCGCCCGCTCGACCATCAGCATGGCCGCTTCGGTCTGCATGTGGGCCTGAGCCAGCGGAAACTGGATGCCCTGGTTTTGGCCGATTGGACGACCAAACACCTCCCGCTCGCGCGCGTAGGCCGAAGCGCGGTCAACGAAGAACCGCGCATCCCCGATGCACTCAGAAGCGATCAAAATCCGCTCAGCATTCATGCCGCCCAGGATGTAGCGAAACCCCATGCCCTCTTGGCCAATCAGGTTATCGGCGGGCACCATTAGGTCGTCGAAAAACACCGCCGTCGTCGAGTGGTTGATCATGGTGTCGATCGTGTTGATGGTGATCGACTTGCCGACGGCCTCGCGCATATCGACAATGAAGACCGACATGCCATCGCTCGGCTTGGTGCAATCAGAGCGCGGCGTGGTGCGCGCCAGCAAGATCATCAAGTCGGAATATTCGGCCCGCGAGGTCCAAATCTTCTGGCCATTGATGCGGTAGTAGTCGCCCTCACGCACCGCAGTGGTTTTTATGCGCGTGGTGTCGGTACCGCTAGAGGGCTCCGTCACACCGAACGCCTGCAAGCGAAGGCTGCCCTCGGCAATCCCGGGTAGGTAGCGCTGCTTCTGCGCCTCGCTGCCGTGGCGCAGCAAGGTGCCCATCGTGTACATTTGGGCGTGCGCTGCACCGGCGTTTGCACCCGAACGGTGGATGGTCTCCAAGATCACGCAAGCGGTGGCCAGGTCCAAGCCCGCGCCGCCGTAGACCTCTGGGATCAGCGAGGCCAAGTACCCCTGCGCGGTCAGGGCATCGACAAAGGCAGACGGGTAAGCACGCTTGGCGTCCAGCTCGCGCCAGTATTCGCCCGGAAACTCCATGCACAGCCGCGCCACTCCGGATCGAATGGCTTCTGTGGTCTCGTCGCGATCTTGAAACATAAAGGGGTCTTTTCTGTTTTGCTTGAGCGCCTTGGCTCTGGTTATCTGCGCAAGTTTAGGCCATCAAGGCGCGCGCGCAAGGAATTTGCCGCGTCTTGCCTTGGTGCCAAGCGACGCCCATCGCACCAAGAGGTGTGGCCATATTCGGCTCATGCGCAAGGCGAGCGCTGCAGCCCCCAGACGATTCGGATTTGGGGCGTCAAATCCGTTCAAGACGCCACTTGAATTACCAGCTTACCGACGAAATCCTTGCGAGAAAACGCAGCTTGCGCCGCCGCCATATCCTCGAGGGCAAAGGACTCGGCAAGCAGCGGCTGGATAGCCCCTGAGACGACCAGATCACGCACGCGGGCAAAATCGCGACGACTGCCCTGGCTCGCCCCATGCAGCTCCAAATTCTTGAGGTAGATGCGGCGCATATCGAGCTGGACCAGCGGCCCGCCCACGGCTCCGCACGTGGCATAACGCCCACCGCTGCGCAGCAGCTCAATGGTGTCCGCCAGTTTTGGCCCTGCCACCGTATCGATCAGTACATCCAAGGCCTGCCCGCCGGTAGCATCGTACACAGCCTCAGCCAATGGCTCCGTGCCCCGCGCGATGCAGGCCTCAGCCCCGATGGCGGCAACGGCCGACGCCTTGCTGGCGCCGACAATTGCATAGGGGATGGCCCCGCGCGCGCGGCACAGTTGAATCGCAGCAGACCCAACCCCGCCAGACGCGCCGGTCACCAGGACCCGCTCTCCACGCTCAACCCGGGCCCGGCGCAAGAGATGCTCGGCGGTCACATAGGCGCAGCAAAACGTTGCGAGTTCGCCATCGCTTAGGTCGGTTTCCACCGCATGGGCGTTGTCCGCCGGGACGCAAACATAGTCCGCGAACCCGCCTTGGCGCGCTGAGCCGATGTAGTCATGACTTGGCGTATCAGGATCGCAATCCGCGTAGATGCCGAAATCGACCATAACGCGCTCGCCCACGCGCGCCGGATCGACTCCGGGACCGCTGGCAACAATGGTGCCCGCTATGTCTGCGCCCTGGATCAAGGGAAACTGCATCGGACTGTCAGAAAAACTTGCAACAGCCTCAGGGTCATCGGCAGCACCATAGGCGCCTTCGCGAACCCAGATATCGGTATTGTTGATACCACAGGCTCCCACGCGGATTAGCACCTCGCCGTCTGCGGGCTCTGGTCGCCGAAAGGCCGGATCAAAGACGAGCATTTCTGGGCCGCCATGCCCGGTCAGGAGCATCGCCCGCATGCTTGCTGGCAGGGTTGTACTGGACATAAGATCGCCCCTTATCATGGTGATCTGTCGCAGTTTACTCCCCTAGCCCGCCTTTGACAAACCCGCCCCTTTTGGCACCTGCCCGGGGATGTCGCGTCCGCGCGTTCAAAGATCCTACAAGATGCCTTGGAAAAAGTCGTCGCCCTTGGCGTTGATGATGACAAAGGCCGGGAAGTCTTCGACCTCAATGCGCCAGATGGCTTCCATGCCCAGCTCCGGGTACTCCACGACTTCCATGGCCTTGATGCTCTCTTCAGCCAACTTGGCCGCCACCCCGCCAATCGTGCCCAGGTAGACCCCGCCATAAGTGGCGCAGGCTTCGCGCACCTCTTCAGAGCGGTTGCCCTTGGCCAGGGTCACAAGCGCGCCGCCCGCTGCCTGGAACTGCTTCATGAAGCTGTCCATGCGTCCTGCCGTGGTGGGGCCAAAGGAGCCCGACGCATAGCCTTCAGGCTTTTTGGCAGGGCCAGCGTAGTAGATGGGGCTGTTTTTGAAATAGTCCGGCAGCGGCTCACCCGCGTCCAAGCGCGCGCGCAGTTTGGCGTGCGCCGCGTCGCGCGCGACGATGATCGTGCCGGTCAGATTGACCCGTGTCGACACCGGCAAGTTGGCGATCTTTGCCAAGGTCGCCTCCATGCCCTCGTTCAGGTTCACGCTGATGACATCGCTGGACAGTGCGCCTTCGTCAATATCGGGTAGGAAGCGCGCCGGATCGTGCTCCAACTGCTCCAAAAAGATGCCCTCGCGGGTGATTTTGCCCAGTGCCTGCCGGTCAGCACCACAAGACACGCCCAGGCCAATCGGTAAGCTTGCACCGTGGCGCGGCAAACGAATAACCCGCACGTCGTGGCAATAGTACTTGCCGCCGAACTGCGCGCCGATGCCCATGTTGCGGGTCATCTCCAGTATGCGCGCCTCCCACTCCAGATCGCGGTAGGGGCTGGCGTCCTCGCTGCCCTGGGTCGGCAGATCGTCCAGGTAGCGCGCAGAGGCCAGCTTGACGGTCTTTAGGTTTTGCTCAGCCGACAAGCCACCAATCACCACCGCCAGATGGTAGGGCGGACAGGCCGCGGTGCCTAGGGTCTTAATCTTCTCGTCCAAGAAGGCCTCAAGTCGGCTTTCTTCCAAGGTCGAGGGTGTGGATTGAAACAAGAAGGTCTTGTTGGCCGAACCGCCGCCCTTGGCCATGAACAGGAAATTGTACTCGTCATCTGGTCCGTCGGCCAGGATATCGATTTGGGCGGGCAAATTGTTTCGCGTGTTCTTTTCTTCAAACATGCTCAGCGGCGAAAGCTGACTGTAACGCAAGTTGCGCTCGGCATAGGCGTCCAGCACGCCGCGGCTCAGCGCGCCCTTGTCATCGCCAGCCGACCAAACCCGCTGACCCTTCTTGCCCATAACAATCGCAGTACCGGTGTCCTGACACATGGGCAGCACGCCGCCCGATGCAATGACCGAATTCTTCAGGTAGTGCAGCGCCACGAAGCGGTCGTTGTTCGAGGCCTCGCTGTCGTCAACAATGGCGCGCAATTGCTCCAAGTGCTTGGTGCGCAGGAAGAAATTGATCTCTTCAAAGGCTGCCTTGGACAGAAGCTCTATGGCTTCGGGCTCGACCACCAGCAAGTCTTGGCCCTGGAAAGACTCCAGGCGCACGCCATGGTCAGAGAGTTTTCGAAACGCGGTCGAGGACAAGGTGGTCATGAGGCAGCTCCTTCGTTGGGTTTACCTTCTGATAGCGTCCCGGTCTGCGGCTGGCAATTGGCCAGCTTGTCCACCCAGCACGCCCTCCTTATCGAGCGCACACAAAAAAACGGAGCCACCTGGGCTCCGTTTTTTCCAATACCCTGTCGCCTGCTCAGCCTGGGCGGCCAGTCCGCATGGCCTCGCTGCGACGCCGCAGGATTTCCAAGGTGATCAGCAAACAGATCGAGATTGCCACCATGATGGTTGCCACCGCCAGAATGGTCAAAGAGATTTGCTCGCGCAGGCCGGTGAACATCTGCCAAGGCAAGGTCACTTCGGCTGGCGATCCGACGAACTTGACCACCACCACTTCATCAAAGCTGGTGATAAAGGCGAAGAGTCCGCCTGAGATCACGCCAGGCAAAATCAGTGGCATCTGCACGCTAAAGAAGGTGCGGATGGGCCCCGCGCCCATGTTGGCTGCCGCTCGAACCAGCGATTGGTCGAAGCCCGCAAGCGTCGCGGTGATGGTGATGATGACGAAGGGTGTTCCCAGAGCCGCGTGCGCCAGGATAACGGCCCAATAGGTGCCAGAGATACCGATCTTGGAATAGAAAAAGTACATACCCGCTGCCGAAATGATCAGCGGGACGATCATCGGCGAAATCAGCACGGCAGTGACCGCCTTGCGAAACGGCATCTTAGGGCTCGACAAGCCAATGGCCGCAATAGTGCCCAAGGTTACCGACAGAATTGTTGCGACGGGAGCAATGCGGAAAGAATTGCGTAGGGCGCGCTGCCAGTCGGAATTGGTCAGGAAGTCCTCGTAGTGCATAAATGAATAGGCCGAGGGCTTCAGCATAAGCATGTCTGTCGTGAAGGTGAACAGTTGCTGTGCGTTAAAACTCAGCGGAATGATCACCAGGATCGGGAAGATCAGGAAGAAGAAGATCAAAAAACAAATGGTTCGGAAGGTGTAGAACCACAGGTGATTGCCGAGATTGGCATACGGCGGAAGTCCGGCCATGTCTGTTTCTCCCCTATCCTAGTTTTACGTTGTCAATGCCGACGATGCGGTCATAGAGCCAATACACCACCAAGACGCCGATCAACAGCAAGGAGCCGAGTGCTGCGGCCAACCCCCAGTTCAGCGACGACAGCACGTGGTAAGCGATACGGCTAGAGATGAAGACGCCGGTGCGTCCGCCCACCAACTCTGGCGTAATGTAGTAACCAATGGCCAGAATGAAGACCAAGATGCAGCCCGCACCGATGCCAGAAATGGTTTGCGGGAAATAGATCCGCCAGAATGAGGTGAACTCCGTGGCGCCGAGGCTGCGCGCCGCACGTACATAGGACGGCGGAATAGTCCGCATAACCGAGAACAGCGGCATGATCATAAATGGCAACAGGATGTGCGTCATCGCTACAATGGTGCCGAAGGAGTTGTTAATGAGCTCAAGCCGCCCGTCTGCGGGGACGAGACGCAAAAACACTAAGGTGTCATTGATCACGCCCTCCCTTTGCAGCAGCACCTTCCACGCCGATGTTCGAGCGAGCAAAGAGGTCCAAAACGGAAGCAAGACCAAGATCATCAAGAGGTTCGAGCTCTTCATCGGCAGAATCGCCAGTAGATAGGCGACAGGAAAGGCCAGGGAAAAACAGAGCCCCGTGATCAACATAGACATCCAAAGCGTCCGCCAGAACAGCATAAGGTATTGTCGCTGGTTCTCGGGCAACATTTCAACGCCGTCAGCCGTGTTCTTTAGATCAAGCGCAGCATAGTAATATCCCATGGTGAGCGAGCCAGAAAACCGCTTGATTGTTTGCCAAATTTCCGTCTCGCCCCACTTGTCGTCCATCGCGAGGAACTGGGGCTTGAGGGGTTGATCAAAATCGAATTTCTTGATCTGGCGACCAGTTTTACGAAACAGCGATGAAATACCGGCCGTTTCATAGTTTAGGCGAGAGCCGACGCGGGTATGCTGGCGAGCCTTTGTAGCGACCAGGAGATCCTCGGCGAAGGCTCTGAAAACCGCTTCATCCGGCGTATCTGTCTTGCTCGCGTCCCAGTCCCCAATAACCTTGGACGTGTTGGCCAGCACATCTGGGACAAGCTGATTATCGACAGAACGATACAACATGTCGAAAATCGGCGAAACGAACGTCACCAAAATGAACAGCAACAGCGGCGCGACCAACATAGCGGCGCGAAGTCGCTGCGCGCGCTCTGCTTGGCGCAGTTTGGTCTTAAGGGGCGTGCCATCGGCGGCCAACACAAGGCCGGTGCTTGGCGATAATTCTTGGTCGGACATAGCTCGACAATCGTACTGCAACAAAAGGAAGGGTCACTAGAGCTTGCCGCGACAGCGGACGGCCAACTGACCAACTCTAGCAAAAGAATCTTGCCGCAAATGCGCCTTCAAAGACAATCCCAGTACCCTAGGTGTGCTCTTCGAGTTCGCAGTCTGCTCTTACCCAGCGCTGACCCGAACGTGGTGTTCGCGGCGGTGTTGATGTGCCGCAACGACCAACCGTCCTGTACAGACAAAGGGTCACTATCTGGATAAGCAAGCAAGCATATCTACCCTGATTACATCGCGCGACGTAGCGGCGAACCAGTGGCCACAAGCTGGCCATCACACGACCTCGCCCATGCCTGCCAGCGCGGTCAGAGCGGAGTGCCAACGGATCACGCCTGTTGGCACTCCCAACCCTGTTGCAAGGAAGGAGCAGGTGTTACCCCTGCCCCGCCCTCGCGGTGGCTTGCTCTTACTGAGCCAACCATGCCTGGAACTTGGCGTCCAGATCATCGCGGTAGTCAGCCCACCAAGTGTAGTTGAACAGGAAGGTGTTCTTCGCGTTCTCTGGATCTGTCGGCATGTGCGGAGCCATGTCGATGCCCAGCTCTGCGTGCTTGCCAACCAGCGGTGCTGAAGATGCACGGGCGGGACCATAAGAGATGTACTTTGCTTGGTCAGCCAAACGCTGAGTGTCGGTTGCAAAGTAGACGTAGTCCAAGGCACGTGCCTTACGCTCTTCAGACAGACCAGCGGGAATGATCCAGCCGTCCAGGTCGAACACCTGTGCGTCCCACAGCATAGCAACTGGCTGCTTCTGCTCTTCGATCAAAGCAAACAGACGACCGTTGTAGGTAGAGCCCATAACGATCTCACCGTCAGCCAGAAGCTGAGGCGTATCTGCGCCAGCGTTCCACCAGATCACTTGGTCCTTGATGGTGTCCAGCTTAGCAAAGGCTTGCGCCTGACCTTCTTCGGTCTCAAGCACGTCATAGACGTCTTCTTTTGCTACGCCATCACACAGCAGAGCCCACTCCATGTTGTTGATGGGGCGCTTTTCCAAGGCACGCTTGCCAGGGAACTTTTCCAGGTCGAACACCGCACAAACGTCTGTCGGAGTTTCAGACACCAGGTCGGTACGGTAACCGAAAGTGGTCGAATACACGATCTGAGGAATGAAGCACTCAGAGACCAGCAATTCGCCGAAGTCTTCAGAAGCGGGTGTGCCATCAGGCGCCGGTGCCAACTGCGCATCAGCGTCGATCACTTCAGCCAGGCCTTCGTCACACAGACGCATGGCATCGGCCGCAACGACGTCAACGACGTCCCAAGTCACGTTGCCAGCTTCGTTCATGGCGCGCAGCTTTGCAACGGCCTCGGCAGACGAGTTATCATTGATAATCTTGACGCCGGTTTTTGCGGTGTAGGGATCGTGGTATGCATTCAGCTGTGATGCTGAGTAAGCACCGCCCCATGACACGATGGTCATGTCTTGGGCTAGTGCAACGGTCGACGCTGCAGCCACCGCAGCCGTCAAACCAAGAGTCTTGAAGAAATTCATCTTTACCTCACTGTTTTGGCCCTCAATTTTTCCCGGTCGGGCGGGCCTAACTCCGGCCGGGTCGTATGTCGAGATCCGAGCGCTTATGCGTCCAGTGCCCGACAATCTTCTGTCGCCCAGCCGATGCGGACTTCGCTGCCCACGGCCAGCATGGCGTGATTATTCTTATTGGGAACCTTGACGATGAACTCGTCGTTTCCATGAACGTTCAAGCGCGCGCGGATGTGGTCGCCGAGATAGATCAGCTCCTTCACCTGCGCCGAGGTTGCATTGCCTTGCACCTCGTCGCCGACGGTCACCCGCTCAGGACGAATAGACAGCAGTGTCTTGTGCCCCTGCCCTTCGCAGTTGACCATGGTCGCCTGGCAGTTGCCGCCACCTTCCAGCGTCACGTATGCCACGTCGCCTTCTGTACGCTCAACGGTGCCTAGCAGCTTGTTATTCTCGCCGATGAACTGTGCCACGAAGGCGTTCATGGGCCGCTCATAGAGATCTTCGGGACTTGCAAGTTGCTGAATAACGCCATGGTTAAACACGGCAACGCGATCCGACATGGTCAAGGCCTCGGTCTGATCGTGGGTCACGTAGACCACAGAGACGCCCAGGCGCTCGTGCAAGTGCTTGATCTCGTACTGCATATGCTCACGCAGTTGCTTGTCCAAAGCGCCCAGCGGCTCGTCCATCAACACCAGCTCGGGCTCAAAAACCAGAGCGCGCGCCAACGCGATACGCTGTTGCTGACCACCGGAAAGCTGGGCCGGGCGGCGCTTGCCGAACTCGCCCATCTGCACCATATCCAAAGCGCCACGCACGCGTGTTTCACGCTCTGACTTTCCGATGCCGCGAACGCTCAACGGGAAAGCCAAATTTTCTTCGACCGTCATGTGAGGGAACAGGGCATAGTTCTGGAACACCATACCGATACCGCGCTTATGTGGCGGAATATTGTTGATCGGGCGACCGTTCAGGCGAATTTCGCCATGGGTCACGCTTTCAAAGCCCGCCAGCATCATAAGGCACGTTGTCTTGCCGGAACCCGATGGCCCCAACATGGTGACAAATTCGCCTTTTGCGATGGTCAAATTGAGGTCTTTTACAACGAGCTCTTCGCCGTCGTAAGATTTTTGCACGTGGTCGAACACCACGTAATCGGACGCGCCGTCTACAGCCATATGGCCTTCACCTGTTTCCGCTCTTATGTTCTTTCGCTGCAACAAGCATTGCAACTATTGCTTATGCCCTAGCCCTAACGTCTTTGCTTGTTCGCGTCAAATGCCATTCGCGAACAAATGTTAGTCTTTTGCGGAAAAAATCGTCTTCACGGCGAAGCAACGAAGGGCGAGGCGCAAAATCGTCAATTCGCGACACACGAATCGTTCGCGCGAGATTCGCATGCGAGTCCTCATGCGAGTCCTTGGGCAGCTTCGCGGATGGACCTCGCGACCGCGGCTAGGCCTTGGCCCTGAGCTGCGGCCTCAGCCAAGTCGAAGTCCAGGCTGGATTTGGCACCCTGGCGAGGGCCGCCATGCTGGTAAGCCGGGTCGTAGTGCTGGACCAAAAGATCTTCCACCAGGGCCGCCACCTCGCCTTGGTTGAGCTTGGCGAGCCAGATATCAACTTGTGCGTTACCGTGACGATAGCGCAGACGCGCCAACAACTGGGCGAGCCGCTCGGGCGCTTCGGCCAAATGGCGATACTGGCGGCACAAATACTTGGCGCGACGCTCAACGCTATCCAAGACACGTAAGCGACGCGCGCGCTTCATCGCGGCAAAGAATGACGAAGGTATGTAGAGCTGACCGATTTTGGCGCTCTCGCCTTCGACGAAAACGGGCGCGCCGGGCTCCAGCTTTGTCACAACCTGCCAAAGCGCCGTTTCGAATGCTTTTTGGCTGGGCTGAGGGCTGCCGTCCGGGTTGGCTCCCAACAAGGAACCGCGATGGTTTGCCAAGCCCTCCAGGTCGATGGTTTGTGCGCCCTGAGCCGCCATCTCGGCCAGCAAGTCAGTCTTGCGGCTACCGGTCGGCCCATCGAGAACCCACATGTCCAGCTCGCTAGGCAGCGTCTCCAAGCAGGCGACGACATGGCGGCGAAAGGCCTTATAGCCCCCGTCCAGCCGCGCCACGGGAAAGCCGATTTGCTGAAGCACCAACGCGAGGCTGCCAGAGCGCTGCCCACTGCGCCAACAGTAGATCAGAGGACGAAAGCTGCGCGGCTTGTCAGCGAAAAACTGTTCCAAATGCTGGGCGATATTGCGCGAGACGATGGCCGCTCCCCGCCGCTTGGCTTTGAAACTTCCGACCTGACGATCAAGCGTTCCCACTTCCGCGCGCTCGGCGTCGCTCATGATCGGCAAGCTTATGGCACCGGGCAGATGGTCAATGGCGAACTCAGAAGGCGAACGCACATCAATAATGGCGTCGAACTCCTCGTCAAAGGGATAGGTTAGGCTTCGCATACCAGCATCATCACCATTCAATGCGCGCTTGACCAGGATCTTTCGCGGCGACGACCTGCCCCACATCGGTAAAGCCACAACCTGCCAGATGCGCAGCCTGTTCAGGCGCAACAGCGGCCAACAGCCCGCCCGATGTTTGCGGGTCGCACGCCAGCACCAACCGCGGATCATGCATGCCAGGAGCATCCGGCCCCAACACGGCTTGATTGCTGGCCCATAAATTTGCGCGCACGCCTTGTTCGGCCAGGCACATGGCCCCCTCGTAGGAGAACAGAGCCTCCAAATCGAGGCGGATGTTGACCCCGCTGGCCTGGGCAATCTCGCTGGCATGGCCAGCCAGCCCAAACCCGGTGACATCGCTGACCGCATGCAATCCACCTGGCGGCAACGCACGCAATGCCGCAGTCGCCGCTCGGTTGGTCTGGCGCATCTGTTCGGCCGCCACATCCAACCACCGCCCACGGGTCTTGCCCGCCATGAGCCCTGCCAGCAGCAGGCCGCTCCCCAGCGGGCGCGACAGCATCAGGCGATCGCCCGGCCGCGCTCCGGCCTTGCTCCAACGGGTCTGCCCCTGCGCCAAGCGTCCGGTCACGCTGAAGCCCAAGCCCGGCTCGCTCGCCTGGCTGGTGTGGCCACCAATCAGCGCCACTTGGTCCGCGTCCAGCACTTGGCGCGCCCCGGCCAACACCTGTGCCAGGTCTTGGCTTGCCAAGTCGTCAGTTTGCCGCGCAACGCTGGCCAAAGCCATGGCTGCAATGGGCGTGCCGCCCTCTGCATAGATGTCGGACAAACTGTGGGCCGCAATGATTTGGCCGGACAGATAATCATCGCTGAAAGGCAGCGTCAGCCAATCAACGCTTTGCAGCAGTTGGGTTCCGGGCAGCGCGGCTGCATCCTCGGGCGCGCCATCAAGGCCCAAGACTTTAAGTCCCTTGGACAAGGCCGGATTTGCCAGCTTGCCGCCGCAGCCCTTGCAGAGCGGTTGTTCAAGCGCCAAGGCCTGTTTGTCGAGGCGCGCCCAATCCGGCAAGCGCTGGGACGCCGCCATAGGCGGCAAGTCATTGAAGCGGCGCATAAAGCTGCGGTCGATGTGGTCCTTCCACCGCCAAACCCAGCCGCCTTGCGCGAACAAAGCCCCTTTGCTGGCCAAAGCATAGCGCTCGCCCGTTGCGATCAAGCTCAAAAAGCGACGCTGAGGGCGATGGCTTCGCAACGGCAGACCTTTGACCGCTCGCAACAGGTTTTCGGCCAGCACTGGGCCCTGGCGAACCGCAAAGACCCCAGCTTTCTCGCGGGGATGGTTGGTCTGGCTGGCGCAGTCGCCCGCGGCGAAGACATGCGGGTGTGATAGGCTGCGCAACTGGTCGTCGGTTGCTAGAAAGCCGCGCGCATCCGTCGCCAGGCCAGATCCGGCAAACCAAGGTGCTGGCACCGCACCTGTAACCCACAACAACGCGTCGAACGCCAGGCTTGAGCCATCGTCGAGCAGAAGGCGGCGCGGCTCGACCCGTGTAACGCCCTGCCCCAGGTGGGTCGCAACGCCCTTAGCCTCAAGCTGGCGCTGCATGGCGCTTTGGGTCGCCTTGGGATTGTAAGGTAAGACCTGGGGCGCACGGCCAACAAGGTGGTATGAGATCCCGCTCAGGCCCAGCCCTTGGCTTAAACAGTGTTGAACCGCCAACAACAGCTCGCAGCCGCCCACCCCCGCACCAACGCAGACGAGGCGCTTGGTCGATCTTTCCCCCGTGGCCTCTAGCTGGCTCCGCAGTCCGTGCCAATGATCGAGCAAAGAGGCAATCGGCTTGACCGGCAGAGCGTGGTCACGCGCACCCTCGACGCTGGCAAGATCAGGGGTCGAGCCCGTGTTGATGCTGACCACATCGAACCCCAACGGTGGGCGGCCGTCCATGTAGACCAAGCGCTGATCCGGGTCCAAGGCAGTGACCGCCGCGCGAATAAAACTCACCCCAGCCCAGGCACAGAGCCGCGCTAGGTCGATGTGGATATCGTCATAGCCATAGTGGCCCGCGATATAGCCAGGCAGCATGCCCGAATAAGGCGTATGCGTATCCTTGCAAATCAGCGTGACTTTGATCCCGGGCTCTGGGCGCATGCCGAGGCGACGCAGCAATTGAACCTGCGCGTGTCCTCCGCCGACCAATACGATGTGCTTGATCCAAGGTGTTGGCGTTGCGAGCATATCGGCAGGCGATGAAGGCATGAAGAATAGACACCCGTTTATCAGACGAAATCCGCAGGAGCGCGGGTCGCGCACCTTGGCAGGCATAGCCCTTGCTGGCTGGATTGGGCAAGCGCTGTTGCACTGGGTCATGTAGGCGTGACAGCGCGCTGTGCGGACTTGGCATAGCGGTTTTGTGCCCCACAAGCCTTGAGGCAGATTAAGCCTTGCTGTTTGGTTGTGGCGCTGTGCTCGCGGGCGGGACTTCTTGCTTGCCCATATAGGGCCGCGCTGGCTCAAAGGCGCGAACTTACGAGTCGCCCACAATTGGCAGCGAAATGGCCCCGCCCGCCCCGTGCATCCCAGATCGTAGGAAATGACCTCAAGTGCAGCTTTTCTCGCGAGACGAGGCGCGATTTTCGCGCCCACGCGCGATTTTGCACTTGCTTGCACGGCCGGTCCAGCCCATGAAGTTGGCCATTATTTGCGGCCAGCGCTTGAGCAAAGAGTTGCCCTGCGCCGCTAGGCGTGCAACCTCTATGCCCTTGCGCCACCGAACAGAACAATAATCGAGACGCACTCTATGAAACACGCTTGCTTCGTAAGCTGTGGAAGCTACCTGCCAGAGCGCATCGTGACCAACGATGACATGGCCGAAATCGTCGAGACCTCAGACGAGTGGATCAAAGCGCGCACGGGTATTCACCAGCGCCATTTCGCCGACGAAGGCGAGCTGACCTCCGATTTGGGCACCAAGGCCGCGCAGCAAGCGCTGGAGCGCGCCGGGCTGAAGCCTGAAGACATTGATCTGATTATCTGCGCCACCACCACGCCTGACCTGACCTTCCCGTCCACCGCCAGCATCATTCAGCGCAAGCTGGGCGTGCCGGTCTGCCAGGCTTTCGATATCCAGGCCGTGTGTTCTGGCTTCATCTATGGCCTGAGCACCATCAACGCCTTTTTGTCTTCTGGCCAGGCCAAGCGCGCGCTGCTGATCGGTGCTGAGACTTTCTCTCGCATTTTGAACTTCGAAGACCGTGGCACTTGCGTGTTGTTCGGTGACGGCGCTGGCGCGGTCATCTTTGAATCGCTGGATGGGGAAGCCGAACTTCAGCAGCGCGGCATTATTGATACCAAGGCTTACTGCGACGGAACCCTGACCGACCTGCTTTATGTCGATGGCGGTGTTTCAACGTCTAAGACTGCCGGTCACGTGCGCATGTCGGGTCAGGAAGTCTTCAAACACGCGGTCGAGAAGATGGGCCAAGCCGTGGTAGACATGATGGCCAAGCACAGCCTGAGCGTCGACGATCTGGACCTATTTGTACCGCACCAGGCGAACCAGCGCATTTTGAACCAGTTGATGCGCAACCTGAAGCTGCCAAAGGAAAAGATGATTTCCTGCATGGCCCTGCATGCTAACACCTCGGCGGCCAGCATTCCTTTGGCGCTGAATTTGGCGGTCGAAAGTGGTCGCGCCAAGAAGGGCGACCTTTTAATGATGGAAGCCTTGGGCGGTGGCCTGACTTGGGGCACAGCCTTGTTGCGGCTCTGATCCCGCAAACCCCGAGCATAGCGGCGGTGGATTTGCGAAAGCAAACCCGCAAACCCCGAACGTAGCGGCGGTGGATTTGCGGAAGCAAACCCGCAAACCCCGAGCGTAGCGGCGGTGGATTTGCGGAAGCAAACCCGCAAACCCCGAGCGTAGCGGCGGTGGATTTGCGGAAGCAAACCCGCAAACCCCGAGCGTAGCGGCGGTGGATTTGCGGAAGCAAACCCGCAAACC
>JAUIBT010000052.1 GCA_030428255.1 Alphaproteobacteria bacterium
ATGTTCTGCCGCCTCAAGGATTTCCGCAGAATAGCAACGCGCTATGACAAACGGGCAGACGTCTTCCTCTCCGCTGTCTATCTCGTGGCGGCCGTGGTCTGGTGGGCCAATTGAGTCCGAACCCTAGACCGCATCCAGGATCGCGCCTTGGCCCCAAGCCAGAAGATCGAGGATCGCCGGGCGAACCGGGCCAAGCGTCGGCGCGCAAAGGACGCCTCTCTTGCGATGGCGGTTGGATCGCTTGGCCTCGGCACGAGTCGCGTCACTCGACGATATCGCGCACCGCGCTGTTGTTCTTGGCGCTGATCCAATCTTCCGCTTGGGCAAAAGGACGGTACAATTTGCAGAGCCAGTCAGGGTCCAGCTTCGTCGCGAGGAACGACGGGTGGGCAAGCGCCGCGTCTATGTGGCGCCGCACGCGGGGGAAGCGATCTGCGCTCGGGAGGCTGTATTTTTTAAAGGCCGTCTCAACGGCCGCCATGCGCTCATAGAAGGGGGCAAAGAAGAAGTCCGCCAACGTTGGTGACGCACCGGTCAGCCAGGGCCCATCACCGCCCAGATCCGCGATCCCATGTTCAAGGTCTTGAAAGAATTCATCAAGCCTAGAGCTGGTCTCTGCGATCTCGTCTGCCTGTGCGATAAGGTTGCGATACCATACTTTTGGAAACGTCGTGCTGGCCTGTATCAGCCAGACCCTGACAAGCGCCCGTAGCCCGGCATCCGATGGCATAAGCGGGTTTTCTGGGTAGACCTCATCCAGATATTGATCGATGCAGGCCGATTCATAGAGCGTTCGGTCGCGATGCCTAAGAACGGGTACCCGCCCACGCGGGCTCAGCTTCAGGAACCATGCGGGCTTTTGCTCCATGCCAGTTGCGTCTTCGTTGAGCACACGAACCTCACGCCGGCGAAAGCGCAGGTTTTTATGCACCAAAGTGATCCGCGCGGTTTGCGCAAAGGGGCAGCCTTCGAAGCTACAAAGCAGTGGGACTTCGGGGTTTGTGTCTTCGGTCAAGAGGTGATCGTAGCCGGTCGCCATGTGGCACTCCTGTGGCCTTTGCGTGAAGCGAATGCGCTTTGGTTGACACAAACCTATCGGAAGGCCAACCTATCGTGCAAATCGCTTTATTAGATAAAGGATATCGACCAAGTGAATTTCGCTACACTGGACCTTAACCTTTTGCGCGTGTTGGACGCTCTGTTTTGCGAAGGCTCGACCGTAAAAGCGGGCGAACGGCTGGCCATGTCGCAGTCGGCGGTCTCTGGCGCCTTGTCGCGCTTGCGCCATGCGCTGAATGATCAACTGTTTGTCCGCCAGGGGAACCGGCTTGTGGCAACCGACTACGCTGCGGCGCTTGAGCCCGGCCTACGTGAAGAATTGGAGCGTCTGGAAACCTTGCTTTCCCCGCCCGCAGCGTTCGACCCCCAGTTTGCAGAAGGCACCTTTAGAATTGCCGCAAGCGATTTCTTTGCCGACCTTTTGATGCCATCTCTGGGCCGTTTGTTGCAAGAATCAGCACCTCGCCTAAAGGCGCAACTCTTGGACTTGGTGCCCGACAACTACATTAAGGGCCTAGAGCTGCGAAACGCTGACATCGCGCTTATCCCAGACATGGACCTGCCGGAGTGGATCAACCGGGAGCCGTTATTTTATTCGCCATTCCACGTAATCGCAGGCGCGGACAATCCAGGCACTGCCGGACTTTCGACCGGTTCGCAGATGCCAATGGACATATTTTGCGAGCTTCATCACGTCCTGTTCTCGCCGCAAGGGCATCTGACCGCGATGGGCGATGCCGCACTGAGGCGGGTCGGCAAAAACAGGCGGGTTGCGATGACCGTTCCCGTTTTCAGCGGTGTGTGTCGCGCGGTCAGCGAAAGCGATCTTATTGCGCTTGTTCCTGCGCAACTCGCAGCCAAGGTGGCGAAGACCTTCAGGCTTCGGGTCTTTTTGCCGCCAATGGAAATCGACCCCGCCTTGATTATAGGCATTTGGCACAAGCGGTCCGATCATGCTCCTTTGGCCTCCTGGATGCGCGGGCAGATCTTCGACCTTATGAAGCCTCTGGACCTCGATAGGTCGGCGACGGTCTGGGATCCAAGGTCGCACGGCACATCATAGTCCGCGCGGATTTCGAGCTCATGGCATCCTACGATTACAAAGGGGACGACTAGGGATCCAAGAGGGTGACCGGGCCAAGGCGGCCGGTCTAGATGTCTTGTGCCCTATCGGCGGACCGTCGTCGTCGTGTTCATGCCGCGGCTCTGGTTGGTGCAAACCGCGAGACGGCTGCAACACGTTTGAGCGTAGATTTGCGTTAAAAACAACACCCTAAGGCAACGAACCTGGTGTGATGCCAGGCTCAACTTTGGATGCCCGCCAGCCAGGTGTCCATACGATCCAAAGCGCTGCGGATATTCTCGTCCGAATTGGCGAAGGACAGTCGCACGAAGCCTTCCCCCGCAGCGCCGAACGAGGTGCCCGCAATGGTCGCCACGCCCGCTTCGTTCAACCAGGCATTTTGCAGCTTGGCGGCGCTATAGCCGGTCTGGCTGATGTTGGCGAAGGCATAAAACGCCCCTTGCGGCGCGATGGCGGAGACGCCGGGCAGGGCGTTTAGGCCCTCGGTCACCAGCTTGCCGCGCCGGATGAAAGCCTGTCGCATGGCCTCGACGGGCGCTTGGTCGCCGGTCAGCGCCGCCACGCCTGCCACCTGGGTCGGAGCATTGACGCAGGAGTGAATGTTGATCGCCAGCCGCTCGGCCTTGTCGATCAAGCCGTCAGGCCAATAGCCCCAGCCCAGCCGCCAGCCGGTCATGGCGTAGGTCTTGGACCAGCCATCCAAGACAATCAGCCGGTCGCGCAAGCTTTCATAGCCTAGCAGGGAGACAAAGGGCTGTTCGCCCAGAGTTAAGCGCGAATAAATTTCGTCGCTCATAACCACGACCTGCGGATGGTCTTCCAGGCCGCGCACCAGAGCTTCGATCTCGCCGGGCTTGGCCATCCCTCCGGTCGGATTGCCCGGTGAATTCAGAATGATAAGCGAGGTGTCCGGACGGATCTTGTCCAAAATCTCCTGCGCGGAAAAGGAAAAGCCGTTCTCTTCGGGCAGGGCGTAGGCGATGGGCTCGGCGCCGGTATATGCGATCATCGAGCGATAGATTGGAAACCCGGGGTCGGGGTAGAGGATTGCGCGCCCAGCCTGGCCCAAGAGCATCATGGCGAAGGCCATTGTCACCTTGCCGCCCGGCACGATCAAGATGTTGTCGGGCGAAATGGCAACCTGGCGATGCTCCAGGATATCAGCGGCGACCGCTTCGGTCAGCTCAGGCATTCCACGCGCGGGCGTGTAGCCATGGAGGCCGTCGCGCAGGGCTTTGATCGCCGCCTCGACAATGTGCGGGGCGGTCTTAAAGTCCGGCTGGCCGATGCCCAGATTGATGATGTCCTTGCCCTCAGCGCTGAGTTTGGCGGCGCGGGCGAGGACGTCAAAGGCAGTTTCGGTGCCCAACTTGGCGATGGCGTCTGATACGAGCATGGGGAATCCTTGGTGAGCGACACAGCGGGAAGCCGTCGAAAACGGCTCCGCCTTTGACCCTAATTGAGCCGAAAAGATCGGGCAAGCAGCGGTTCAAGAGTGAAAGACCTTGCAGTGACGGCGGTCCGCCTGGTTTGATAGGCGCTCCCGGCCGCCTCGTTATGCGCTGGCCCCATTTCGCGCGAGACTATAGACCCTTATGCACACACACGCGATTTTGCTCGCTGCCGGCCAATCCAGCCGCATGGGGGCGCAGAACAAGTTGCGCTTGCCACTGCGGGGGCGTCCTGTGGTCTATCACGCCGCCAAGGCTTTCTTGGATGCCGGGCTTGAGCTGCTGGTGGTACTGGGGCACGAGGCGGAGACGATTCGCTTCATGCTGCCTGAATCCAAGCGCATAAAGACGGTGTTTTCGCCGCGGTATCAATCCGGCTTGGCCTACTCTTTGTCGATTGGCTTGCGCCGCTTGCCGCCAGAAACCCGTTGGACCATCGTTGGATTGGGCGACATGCCTCTGGTCAAACCGACAACCATTGCCCGTTTGGCCGCCAAGACCAAGACTGCCAGCAACTATGCCATCGTGCCGACCTTTCGCGGCGAATGGGGCAACCCGGTGGCGCTGTCGCACCATATGATTCGCGAGTGTCTGACCTTGGATGGGGACACAGGCGCCGGGCAGATCTTGCGTCAGCAGCCCCAGTTCGTCGAAGAATTGCCGGTGGCCGACGAAGGCATCGTTCGCGACGTGGACACGCCCGAGCTCTATGCCGCTGTGCGCCGCCTGGATCGGTATTAGAAGATCGCAATACTCTCAAACCCGCGCGCTCTGGCAGGCCCCGTTGCGCGGGCCAACGTCGCGACATGGCGGGGCTTGCCAGGCTTCCCCTTCTCCCCCTATACACGAAGGTTCATACCCCTCGTTTGCTCAGCGCGCTGAGTGACCGCATGACCCCTGCGCTTTCGTTGATGAGCGCCAATCCAAAGGAACAGGACCATGTCAGACGCACCGTCGCAAACAGTCCCTAATCAGGCTATTGCTGGCAAGTTCGGCTTCGGCCAACCGGTGCGCCGGGTCGAGGACCAGCGTTTGGTGACTGGCCATGGTGCTTTTAGCGACGATATCCCCTTGGAAGGCGGGTTGATCGGCTATGTTTTGCGCTCGCCCTATGCGGCGGGAGCTATCACAAGCCTGAACGTCGATGAGGCCCGCGAGGCACCGGGTGTTCATTTGGTGATGACCGCTGACGATCTGGAGGCTGAGGGCATCAATCATATGAAGTGCGGCTCATTGCTGACGCAGACCGACGGCAGCACCATGCCCGAGCCCCAGTTCCCGATTTTAGCGCACAAGAACGTCTATCACGTTGGCCAGGCAGTGGTCTTCATCGTGGCCGACAGCCTGAACGAGGCCAAGAACGCCGCCGAGATGATCGAGTTCGAGGTCGATGAGCACGATGCAGCGCCCGACTTTCAAACCGCGCTTAACGACGGCCAGCCCCAGGTTCACCCAGACATCGCGAGCAACCGCGCCTTCCACTGGAGCCACGGCGAGGGCGAGGCGGCAGAGGCTGCTCTGGCTGGCGCTGATCGCGTTGTTGAGCTGACGCTGGTCAACAACCGCATCATCTCCAACCCCATGGAGACCCGCATTGCAATCGGCGAGTGGGATGAAGCGGCCGGAAAAATGACCATGACCGCCAATACGCAAGGCGGTTGGGGGCTCAAGGCACGCCTTGCAAGAGATTTCCTCAAGCTGCCTGCCGACAAAGTTCGGGTAGTGACGCCCGATGTGGGCGGCGGCTTTGGCACCCGCGCTTTTCCCTGCGTCGAGCAACCGTTGGTCTGCCTGGCCGCCCGCCGCTTGAAGCGACCCGTAAAGTGGGTTTCAGAGCGCTCGGAGTGCATGCTGACCGATTTGGGCGGGCGCGCGCACCTGTCAACGGCGCGCCTGGGCTTGGATGCTGACGATAGGATCGTGGGCATGACCATTCACTTGCGGGCCGACATGGGGGCTTTCTTGTCCGACGCAGCGCCCTTTATCCCAACGGGAGCCATGCTGAAGGTGGCCACCGGTGTCTACCATGTGCCAGCCTTCCACGTCGTCGTTGAGGGCGTCTATACCAACACCACGCCGGTCGATGCCTACCGGGGCGCCGGTCGCCCCGAAGCCATCTACCTGGTTGAGCGCCTGATCGACAAGACCGCGCAAACCTTGGGCCTGGATCGCGTCGAATTCCGTCGCAAGAATTTCATCCAGCCTGAGGCCATGCCCTACACCGCGGCCAGCGGCACCACCTATGATGACGGCAATTTTGACCTGGTGCTGGATGATGTGTTGCAGCGCGCGGACTGGGCGGGCTTTGAGGCGCGGCGGCAGGACTCTGTGGCGCGCGGCAAGCGGCGCGGCATTGGTCTGTGTTACTACATTGAATCCACTCTGGGCGCGCCCAAAGAGACCTGCGCGGTCACTTTTGTTGGCGACAACACGCTGGAGTTCACCGTCGGCACCCAGTCCAACGGACAGGGGCACGAGACCGCCTTTGCTCAGTTGATGGCTGACCGCTTGGGCCTGGATATTGGCCAGGTGCGTATGATCCAGGGCGATACGGATCGCATCCCCACGGGCGGCGGAACGGGCGGTTCGCGCTCGATGATCACCCAGTCCACGGCCATCTCTGGCGTGGCAGAGCAGATCATCGAGAAGGCCAAGGCTTTGGCTGCCGACGACTTCGAATGCGCGGTGGATGACATCCGCTTTGAGGCGGGCGAGGTGTCTGTTGTGGGCACGGATCGCCGCACCAGCTTGATGGCGCTGGCCGAACGCCACCCCGGCGGTCTGGACGACAGCGCGACGACCAAGATTCGCGACAATTCCTACCCCAATGGTTGCCACGTTGCCGAGGTGGAAATCGATCCAGAGACCGGTCAGACTGCGGTTCTACGCTATACCATCGTTGACGATTTCGGCGTGCTGTTGAACCCTTTGATTGTCGAAGGCCAGGTGCACGGCGGCGTGGTCCAAGGCTTGGGCCAAGCGCTGTGCGAACAGGTGGTGTTTGACGAGGGCGGGCAATTGGTCTCCGGCTCGCTGATGGATTACGCCATGCCGCGCGCCGATACCATGCCGCACATGGATTTTCACTATACCGAGGCCGTGCCCTGTACCACCAACGACCTGGGCTCTAAGGGCTGCGGTGAGGCGGGCTCGATTGCCTCGCCGGCGGCTGTGATCAACGCCATGATCGACGCGCTGAAGAGCGACGGCATCCAAGATTTGGATATGCCTGCGACCCCGCAAGCGGTCTGGCGCGCTCTGCAAGACGCCGCAATGAAGGAAGCCGCCTAGGGGCCTAAACCGGGTCTTGGTGCATGATGATATCGACGTTGGGGTGCGCTTTGAGGAGCGCGCGGCGCAATTCCGCACCGATTGCGTGAGCATCTGCCAATGACTGCGCGCCGTCCAGCTCGATATGCACGTTGACGAAAATTACCGAGCCAGCCGTGCGCGTTTTCAGATCGTGACAGCCGTACACGCCAGGCCAGGCCAGGATTCTGGCGCGAATGTCCTCGACAATCGCAGGATCGGCTACGCCATCCATCAGGGCATTCCATGCCTTCATAAAGATCCGCACCGCCGCCAGGGCCATAAACAGCGCCGCGCCCAAGGCAACGATGCTGTCAATGCTGTAGATCTGAAACTGGCCCGCAGCCACTAATGAGACGATTGCGCCCAGCGCTGGGATCAGATCGCCAACGTAGTGAAGGCTGTCGGCCTCAACCACTTTGGACTGGGTTTTGCGCGCAACAAAGCGCTGCCAAGCCACCAGGCCTGCGGTCAAAACAATTGAGGCGAGCATGGCCAAAATTCCGCGCTGGGTGTCTTGTATCACGTCGGTTTGGCCGGTGACTAAGCGACCGACCGCTGCTGCGCCGATCACACCAGCCGACACCAGAATGAACAAGGCCTGGCCCAAGGCGGTCAGATCTTCGGCCGACGAGTGCCCAAAGGCATGATCATCGTCGGCGGGGCGCATTGCATAGGCGATTGCTGCCAAACTGGCCAACGACATCATCAGGTCTAAGGCGCTGTCGGCCAAGCTGGCGCCAATCGACAAAGCGCCGGTTTCGCTGAGCGCCCACAGCTTGATGCCAACCAGCACCAGAGCAAGCACGCTGGAGGCCAGTCCGGCAGAAAGCTTTAGCCTGTTGCTGGTTTGCACGGGGCAGGGCCCTCACTGATCATTCACCCAAACAGCGGTCCCGTATGGTCCGGGGAGACCCAGACCGCACCGCCCGCTGCCTCAGCGATAGCAAAGGGGGGCACCACGCCGCAAGCTGATGCAAAGTCGCGTGCGACAAATCTCCTTGGCCAGGCCTTTGCATGGGCGGCCTCTAGTGGTTGGCCTCTAGTGGTTGGCCGCGAGTGGTTGGCTTCGCGCGAGATGTCTCGCCTACACATCGGTGCTTGGCATGTCCGCTGCGCCAAGGTTAGCAGTAAGCGGTGGCTGGACCGCACGTTGCTTGGCTGGGTCCGGCCTGCGAGTTGATACCCATCACATGATGGGGAGTTCTTTAGGCTATGGAATCTCAGACTGCGTTTCTCAGGTCGCTCGAGGTTGAG
>JAUIBT010000026.1 GCA_030428255.1 Alphaproteobacteria bacterium
GCCTACCTAAAGGCAACCCTTGAGGCAATCGCCGCGGGCCACCCCGCTAGCAGGCTTGACGAATTGCTGCCTTGGAACTTCCAGCAGTCAAGATGAAATCCCTGTGGGACCCAGGCAACGCATACATCTCTATTAACTCGCCGCGCCGCGTGGACGAGGCCATGACAGACGGCTTAGAGGTCATGGCGCTGCACAATCAGGTTTGCTCCATCACACCCTTTACGCTGATGGGAGCCATGACGCCTGTGACCCTGGCAGGTGCGCTGGCCCAACACAATGCCGAGGCGCTGTCGGCCATCGTGCTGACCCAGCTCATCAATCCTGGCGCGCCGGTGCTGTATGGCACCTTTACCTCCAACGTCGATCTGCGCAGCGGAGCGCCGGCCTTCGGCACGCCTGAGAACAGCCGCGCCAACCTGATTGCTGGCCAGCTGGCGCGCAAATACAAACTGCCCTACCGCTCCTCGAACGCCTGCAGCTCCAACCTGGCGGACGGTCAGGCCACCTATGAGTCTATGATGTCGCTGTGGTCGGCGATTGCCGGTGGCGCGCACTTCTTGCACCACGGCGCGGGTTGGCTTGAGGGCGGCCTCAAGGCCTCGTTCGAAAAGCTGGTGCTGGACGCCGAGCTATTGCAGGAAATGGCTTTGACCTTTGGCCCCTTCACCGCCGAGGTTGCTGATCTGGCCGTTGAGGCCATCCGTCAAGTGCCGCCGGGCGGCCACTTCTTTGGCGAGCAACACACACTGGAGCGTTATGAGACCGCCTTCTACGCGCCCATGATCTCGGACTGGCGCAACCACGAGACCTGGGAGGCCGATGGCTCCAAGTCAACGCGTGATCGCTTAGCCGAGATCTGGCAACAGGCGCTGGCCGACTTCCAACCGCCTGCCCTGGCCGACGACCGCCGCGAGGCCCTCGACGCCTTCATGGCCAAGCGCAAAGAAGAGCTGGCAGGCCGCGATCCGAACTGAGCTGGCGCTACCAAGTCAGGCCCAGTTTCTGCAGGTCGCTGCGCGCCTCGCTATGCCCATTGCGTGCCGCAAAGACGAGCCAGGTCACGCCAAGTTCCTCGTCGTAGGGCACATCTTCATTGAGAAGGTAGGCCAAATCCAGCGAATACTGGGCTTCGACGAAGCCTTGGTTCGCCGAGGATTTCAGCAACGCCAGGCCGCGGCCTGGATTTTTGCCGACACCTTTGCCTTCAAAGTAATAGTGGCCCAGCAGGTACTGTGCGTCAGGGACGTTCTGCTCGGCAGCTTTCTCCAGCCACATCGCGGCTTTGGTAGCGCCCTCTTGGCTGCCGATCGTCCGCGCGTACATCAGGGCCAGATTGAACTAAGCGATGGGTTCATCGGCTTGTGCGGCCTCGGTCATAAGGCGGAAGGCGCGCTCAACGTCTTTTTTGATCCCTATGCCGTCCAGGTACAAGTTGGCCAAATCGCGTTTGGACTCTGGGTAGTGCTGAGCAACCGCCTTTCGAAACCAATAGATCGCCTTGCCAACATCTTGATCGAAACCCATGCCTTGCAAGTAAAAGGTCGCAAGATTTTGCTGGGCCGTTGCGATCCCTTGCTGCGCTGCCTTTCGATACAACTTGCCCGCTCGTTTTAAGTCACTGGGCCCCTTGCTGTGTTCTTCCAGGTGAAGGGCCAGGTTGTACTGGGCTTCTGGCAGGCCTTTGGCGGCTGCCTTGCTGAACCATTCGACCGCGATTTGCGTGTCTTGCGCAACGCCCCGGCCTATCTGATAAGATACGCCCAAATAGAATTGGGCGAGCGGATCACCAAGGTCTGCTGCGCTGCGAAATTGCTTTAGGGCTTGTTCAAAGTTGCCAGCTTCAAAGTAGGTGATCCCGCGATCCGTCGCTCAATTTTGGGCCTGTGCCAAGCAGGCGCTGGCAAAGATGGCCAGCCCCGCAGCAAGCACAACGCGAAGCAGAGATTTCAATCGGCCACTCATTGGCGTTTGGCTCCTTTTTTAGTTCAATATCTTAATCCACACCTTGGCATAGAAATCAAGCGCCAACCGCGCTAACGCTTCGATCTTGCCAGACCTGCCAATCTGCTCAGCAAAGCGTCGGTATTGGAATATGGCCCTTGCGCTTTGCTGCGTTATGCTCGCGCCAGCACTAGAATTCCGGCGCGAGGTCGGCACGGGCAAGAGGGAGACAGACATGAAAAATCAATACCGCGTTGTGGTGATCGGCGGCGGCGTCGTTGGGGCCTCGGTGCTCTATCACCTGGCGAAGTTCGGCTGGAGCGATTGCGCGATCATCGAGCGTAACGTGTTGACCGCAGGCTCATCCTGGCACGCGGCGGGCGGCATTCACGCGCTGAACGCCGACCCCAACATGGCAGCACTGCAGGCCTATACCATCGACCTGCTAGCTGAGATCGAGAAAGAGTCGGGCCACAACATCGGCCTGCACATGACCGGCGGCATCACCATTGCCACCACGCCCGACCGCTGGGAGTGGCTGCAGGGCGCTTACCGCACCTTCCAATCCATCGGTATCGACGATTGCCACATGCTGAGCCCCGAAGAGGTGAAAAAGCACTGCCCCGTGATGGATGTGGGTGAGGTGATCGGCGGCATGTGGGCCGATCGCGAAGGCTATGTTGATACGACAGGCACCGTCCACGCCTACGCCACCGCCGCCAAAATGCGCGGCGCTGAGGTGATCGAGCACAACCGCGTATTGGAGCTGAACCAGCGCGCCGATGGCTCTTGGGATGTGGTGACCGAAAAAGGCACCATCCATGCCGAACACGTGGTCAACGCAGGCGGCCTGTGGGCCAAGCAGGTTGGCCGCATGGTTGGTTTGGAGCTGCCGGTCTCTCCCCTGTCTCACCACTACTTGGTGACCGAGAGCATCCCAGAGATCGAAGCACTGGACTTCGAAGTGCCCATGATGGTGGACCCCGACGGCTTTACCTACATGCGCCAAGACCAAAAGGGCATGCTGATCGGCATCTATGAGGTTAACCACCAGCACTGGATGATGGATGGCGCGCCCTGGAACTACGGCATCGAGCTGCTCAACGAAGACATCGACCGGATCTCGGACGAGCTGGAGCTGACCTTCAAGCGCTATCCCGTCTTGAACCACGTCGGCATCAAGACTTGGGTCAATGGGGCCTTCACCTTCTCGCCCGATGGCAACCCCTTGGTGGGTCCGGTGCGCGGGCTCAAGAACTATTGGCTGGCCTGCGGTGTCATGGCGGGCTTCCTGCAGGGCGGCGGCGTGGGCAAGACCCTGGCCGAGTGGATGATCCACGGCGAAACCGAGGCCGACGCCTGGTCGATGGACATTGCCCGCTATGGCGATTTTGCCTCGAACAAGCAGTACATTAAGGAGACCACCGGCCAGTTCTATTCGCGCCGCTTCGTGATGACCTACCCCAACGAACAGCTTTGGGCGGGGCGGCCGCTGAAAAAGGCCCCGGCCTATGAGGGCATGGATCAGGCGGGGGCTAAGTGGGGCGTTTCTTGGGGCCTTGAGGTGCCCTTGATGTTCGGGCCTAAAGGCTATGAAGAAAACCCGACCATGAAGCGCTCCAACGCCTTCGAGCATGTGGCCGCCGAGTGCAAGGCCGTGCGCGAGCAGGTGGGCTTGCTGGATATCACCGGTTTCTCGCGCTACGAGGTGACTGGCCGCGATGCCGCGATCTTCCTCGACTACGTGATGGCGTCTAAGCTGCCGAGCCCCGGCCGCTCCAAGTTGGCACCCATGGTCGGCCAAGACGGCAAGCTGAAGGGCGATTTGACAGTCTTCAATTGGGGCGATGGCTCTTGGTGGGTCATGGGCTCCTATTACTTGCGCGAATGGCACATGCGTTGGTTCCATGACCGCCGCGCGGATCTGGACGCCGGGCTGGATATTCAGATCAACGATGTGTCCGACGCCATGTGTGGCTTCGGCATTGCCGGGCCCAACGCACGCAAAGTGCTGGAAAAGTTGACCCACCAGGATGTGTCAAACGAGGCTTTCAAATTCGCCCAGTGCCGCACGCTGGACGTGGGTCTTCTTCGCTGCAAAGTGGGCCGCCTGTCGGTCATGGGCGAGCTGGGCTATGAGATCAACTGTGCCGCAGCCGAGCACATCACCTTGCGCGACATGCTGTTGGAGGCAGGCGCGGATCTGGGCATGCGCGAGGTTGGCTACTACGCCATGAACGCGCTGCGGCTGGAGAAGTCGTTCGGCATCTGGTCGGCGGAATTCACCCAGCGCTTTACGCCGGGCGAGACCGGCATGGATCGCTGGATCGATTGGTCCAAAGACTTCTATGGCAAGGCGGAAGCCGAAAAGGAGCGCGCTAACGGGCCCAAGAACAAGCTGGTGACGCTGGAAATCGACACCAACGTGGCCGAGGCTGCGGGCTATGAGCCTATCTGGGCAGGCAACACAGCGGGCGAGACCATGATCGGCTTCACCACCTCGGGCGGTTATGGCCATACGCTTGGCAAGTCGCTGGCCATGGCTATGATCGACGCCACCTATGCCGAGCCCGGCACCGAGCTTAAGACCCACATCATTGGCGTCGAGTGCGGCTGTCGCGTGCTGGCGCCCAGCCCCTATGATCCCCAAGGCCTGCGCCTGCGCAGCTAGCCGGGACAAAAGATAAGGACATTTGCTGTGACCCCTTGGCCTGATGCCGTCACCCTAGAGGGCCACGGCGTTCGCCTTGAGCTTCTGTCCCAGGCTCACGCAGGCGACCTGGCGGAAGCCTGCCAGGACGGCGACCTGCATCGCCTGTGGTACACCAGCGTGCCTGGTCCGGCGGGCGTCGAGGCCGAAATAGAGCGTCGCTTGAGCCTGCGCCAGGCGGGCTCCATGCTGCCCTTTGCGGTCGTCGCCACTGCGCCAGGCCCTTTGCAGGGCCGCGCGGTCGGCATGACCACTTATATGAACATCGACGCGGCCGCCAAACGGGTCGAGATTGGCTCGACCTGGTATCGCGCCGCCGTGCAGAGATCGTCGTTGAACACAGCCTGCAAGTTCTTGCTGCTGCAACACGCCTTCGAGGCGCTGGACTGCATCGCCGTTGAGTTTCGCACCCACTTCATGAACCAGCAGAGCCGCCGCGCGATCGAGCGGCTGGGCGCCAAACTGGACGGCGTGCTGCGCGCCCACATGCGCATGGCCGACGGCAGCCTGCGCGATACGGCAGTCTATTCCATCATCGCCTGCGAGTGGCCCGCCGTGCGCGCCAACCTGGCCTGGCAGCTCGCCAAACCGCGCTAGCCAGGCTCGTGCTCTTGGCCTAAAACAGCGGCATGACTGCTTTGGCTCACACCACTCGCTTTGCACCCTCGCCCACGGGCTACCTGCACCTGGGCCATGCCTTTGCCGCGCGTTTTGCCGCTGAGCGCGGCCAGCGCTTCTTGCTGCGGTTGGAGGATATCGACGCCACCCGCTGCCGCCCTGAATTCAGTGCTGCGATCTTAGAAGACCTGGCCTGGCTGGGCCTGGTTTGGCAGCCCGAGGTGTGGCAGCAGTCCCAGCGCTTGCCTGCCTATCAAGCCGCCTTGGACCAACTCCACGCCAAGGGCCTGCTCTATCCCTGCTTTTGTACCCGTAAAGCCATCCAGGCCGAGCTTGCCGCCATGGAGGGCGCACCGCACCCGGGCCTGGACGGACCCGCCTACCCCGGCACTTGCCGCGCCTTGAGCCCCGCAGATCGCCAGGCCCAGATCGCGGCTGGCGCGGCCCACTGCTGGCGGCTGGATACAGCAGCGGCGGCCAAGCAGTGCGGTCCCTTGCGCTGGCACGACCGCGACCAAGGCTGGATTGAGGCCGAGCTTTCGACACTGGGCGACGTGGTGCTGGGGCGGAAGGAGACGCCCACCTCCTACCATCTGGCGGTGGTGGTGGACGACGCGGCGCAAGGCGTGGACTTGGTAACGCGCGGCATCGACCTGCGCGCTGCGACCCACCTTCACCGCCTGCTGCAAGCCTTGCTAGGGCTGCCGACGCCCGCCTATGCCTTCCACCCCTTGTTGTTGGATGCACAAGGCCAGCGTTTCGCCAAGCGCAACCGCAGCGCCACCATTCGCAGCCAGCGTGAGGCGGGGCTCAGCGCGCAACAGGTCTGGCAGGCGGTCGAGGCCTGCCCCAAGCAGACCCGCTTGCCTTGATTACACCATGTCTAACGCCCCGCATGGAGCGGCCCGGCTTGTGACTTGGTCGCCGCGCCGCAGCACAGGACTGTGCGCTTGAAAAGTCAAGGCGACTCTAATGGGAATGCGCCGTCGCCCCGCATGGAGCGGCCCGGCTTGGAGTTTACGCCCCGCGCCAATCACGGCGGATCAAGGCCGCGGCACGCTCGGCCAGCATGATCACCGACGCCAAGGGCGCGGCGCTGAGTTCAGGCGGCAAAACCGAAGCATCAACGACCCGCAAGTTCTGCGTCCCAAAGGGATGCAACCCCGCGTCCAGCACGGCCAAAGGATCATCCTCAACGCCCATGCGGCAGGTGCCGCGATAGGCATGGCTTGGCTTGAGCGCCTCTTGAATTGCGCTGAAACTGGTGAGCGCCTCCACCCCGGCTTGCGGCTCGACCAACAGCGGCTCCAACGGCGATTGCTGACAGATTTGGCCCATGGCCCGCAAGCCGGTCTCCAAGGCAGCCATGTCCTGCCCGTCGCTCAAATAGCCAGGATCGATCCGCGCTGCGACCTCGGGATCGGGCGAGGCGATGGCGAGCGAACCACGGCTTTGCGGCTGGCTCACCGTCAGGCGCAGGCTCAGCCCCGGCGCCCCGCGCTGGTCGGCCCCAAAGATCCAGCGGCCCAAACGCGCCCGGCTGGCCCAGCCGTTGGCCTGCTGCGGTTCGCGCGCACTCAAAGCCAGAGGGGCGAAATCCAAGCGCAATCCGGCCTGCGAACCCGGGAGCAGACGCGCCGACGCGCCCCAAAGGCTCGCCGCTGCCAAGCCCTGCCCGCGCGCCGCGTACAACAGCGCCTGCCAAGCTGCGCGGTCCCAGCGCAGATCAGCCCCGGTGCTCAGCGTTGGGTCTTTCAGCTCAAGCGCCAGCGTCAGGCTGGGCGAGTCGGTCAAGCCTTGGCCAACACCCGCGAGGTTTTGCAGGACCGGCAGGTCATAGCGGCGCAGCACCGCCGCCGGACCAAGGCCTGACGCCATCAGCAGCGACGGCGTTGCCAGCGCCCCCAGCGCTACAATCACCTCGCGTCGGGCCTGAAAGCTGGTCAGCCAGCCCTGACCGCGCACAACTTCAAGGCCGACCGCGCGGCGTTCGATGAATTGCAGGCGGCGCACGCGGGCGCGATCAATCACCGTCACATTGGGCGGTAATGGCTGTAAATAGGCGCTGCGCGCGGTTTGCCGCCGCCCGCTTGAAACCGGGCTATCCGCGCGCCCAACCGCCGGGCCTTGTGCCAAGCTCAGGTCATCGCTGATCGGCAGGCCGCTGCGGTGCGCCGCGCGGACAAAGGCTTGGCTCAGGACATCGAAGTGGCCAGCGCGCGTGATTGCAACGCGCCCTTCCGCGCCGCGCATTATGCTGTCGTGATGAGGCGCTGCCTCAGCGCGCTGGGCTGCGGCCCAAAGGTTGCGCTGGTCCCAGTCTGCAAGCCCGGCGTCAAGCCAAGTCGCAAAGTCGTTTGCCTCTGGTACTTCCCACAGCCCTTCGCCGAGGTTCGAACTGCCCCCCAGCCCCTGGCCCCACCGCAAAGCCAGCTCGCGCCCCGCCAAGCCGCTTTGTCCGGTTGAGGTCGTAGTCTTGCTGTCGTCCGCGCTGCAGGCAATCGGAACCTGGCTCCAGGCCGAGGGTTGGGCGGGTCCCGCCTCGATCAAGCCTATGCTGACCTTAGGATCTTCGGCCAAGCGCGCCGCCAGGACACAGCCCGCCGTTCCGCCCCCGGCAATCAAATAGTCAAAGACTTGCAGCTCCATGGGGCTCCTCGAGCAAACCACGAGAAAGCTGTAAGGCTCTCGATTATGGATTTGCGTTCAAAAACAATAAGCGAGCAAAGCCCCAGGATCGCTAGGTGTCCGCGTTAGGCAATCCTCTTGGCGGCCGCAGCGCTTCCAAGCCAGCTTGCTCAGGGAATTTGGTCGTGACCTCCCACAGATAGTCACCGTAGACGAAGGGTTCAAAGGGGGTGGCCCCAGAAAGTGGCAAGGGGCGGATCACAGCCGCGATGCTGGGCTCGAAAAAGAAGGGGATGGAAAAGCGCTCCTCGCCCCGTCCCCAGATGCGATGTAGGGTTGCACGGATGCGCCCGCCGGTCCAGCGCTCCAGCAACTGCCCGAAATTGACCGCAAGCTGGCCTTCTGTCGGTGGCACGTCCAGCCAGTCTCCGGCGCGGGTTTGCGCTTGCAGCCCGGCGACGCCGTTTTGTGCCAACAGGGTGATAAAGCCCGAGTCTACGTGCGGCTTGCCGATCAAATGGCGTTCGGAATCGATCCAGGCTTCCGCGCCCAGATCACCGAAGCTCTCAGGCGTGCGCGGGGGATAGCGGATCATGCGAAGGGTCGAGATGGGCTGCTCAAACGCTGCCAGCAAAAGGCTGGCATCCAACCCCAAAGATCGCGCCAACGAGGTCAAGATCGCCCGCCCGCAGACCTCCATGGCGCAATAGTAGTCAGATGCGGCCTGCAGCCAGATCGCATCGTCTGGCAAGGGTGTGGCCTCGCCCAAGGGGTCGCCATCAACACAAGCCCCAGAGCCGTGGGCCACGTCGGGGCCCAGATCGATGCCTTCTTTATAGGTAGGCAGGCCCGGTGTGACGGGGAAATATCCGCGGTAGTAGTTGGGGTTGCTGGGCTCGAAATTGCGTTTGTAGAGGCGGCGCTTGTCGGCCTCGCTCAGCGCAAATAGCCGCAAAAGGTCGGCGCGACGCTCGGCGCTCAGGGTATCGCCCGGCAGGCCGGTGATGACCATAAAGCCCAGGTCGCTGGCCGCCGCCATGATAGCCGCATCGCAGGCTTGGCGCTCAGGGCTGTCGGCGCCATAGAGCGGTGCGATGTCGATGGCGTCGAACTCTGCGCTGGTTGTGTTTGCGTTTGCACTGCTCATAGTGCAGCCCTCCGAACGGTCAACAAGTCAGACCGCCAGTCTAGGGGCAAAGGCAACAAAGGCCCGCTCCAAACGCGACACCCCGCCCAGCTTGCGCGCAAGATTGGACGGGGTGTTGATCAATGTCGGCGACCCAGAGCTGGCCGCCTCCGGCCGCAGCCAATCAGAAAAAGGCCTGGATACCGGTCTGAGCGCGCCCCAAGATCAAGGCGTGCACATCGTGAGTGCCCTCGTAGGTGTTGACCGTCTCCAGGTTGGCAGCGTGACGCAGCACGTGGTAGCCAATCTGGATGCCGTTGCCACCGTGCATGTCGCGCGCCATGCGGGCGATGTCCAGCGCCTTGCCGCAGTTGTTGCGCTTCACGATCGAGATCATTTCGGGCGCAAACACCTTTTGATCGATCAAGCGGCCCACACGCAGAGAGCCCTGCAAGCCCAAGGTAATCTCGGTCTGCATATCGGCCAGCTTCTTCTGATAGAGCTGGGTCGCAGCCAGGGGCTTGCCGAACTGCTTGCGGTTCATGCCGTAGTCATACGCGCGCATCCAGCAGTCTTCCGCCGCGCCCATCGCGCCCCAAGAGATGCCGTAGCGCGCCATATTGAGGCATGAGAAGGGCCCCTTCAGCCCCTCGACGCCGGGCAGGATCGCATCCTCACCAACCTCAACGCCTTCCATCACCACCTCACCGGTCACAGACGCGCGCAGCGACAGCTTGCCTTCGATTTTGGGCGCGGACAGGCCCGCCATGCCCTTTTCCAGCACGAAGCCGCGAATTTTGCCGTCGTGCGCGTCGGACTTAGCCCACACCACAAATACATCTGCGATTGGCGCGTTTGAAATCCACATTTTCGAACCGGTCAAGCGGTAGCCGTTGGCTGTCTTCTCGGCGCGCGTCTTCATGCCGCCAGGATCAGAGCCCGCCTCGGGCTCGGTCAAGCCAAAGCAGCCGATCATCTCACCGCTGGCCAGCTTGGGCAGGTAACGCTGCTTTTGCGCTTCAGAGCCAAAGGAATAGATGGGGTGCATAACCAGCGAGGACTGAACCGACGCCATAGAGCGATAGCCAGAATCGACGCGCTCGATCTCGCGTGCGATCAAGCCATAGGCCACATAGGAGGCACCGACGCCGCCATATTCTTCGGGCAAGGTCGCGCCCAACAGGCCGGTCTGTCCCATCAGGCGGAAGATCTCGGGCTCCACGCCTTCGTTGAGGTACATGTCTTCAACGCGCGGTGCCAGTTCAGCCGCAGCAAAGGCCGCCGCTGTCTCCTTGATCATCAGCTCGTCTTCGCTAAGCTGCTGGTCCAGCAAAAAGGGATCTTGCCAAGTAAAGGGACCCATGGTGTCCTCCGTCTAGTGTCCGAGCGCTTGGCCCTGCACCCCAGCGCGGTTGCGCTGTAAGGCGTGCCTGGGGCCGCTTGGCTTCTTGTTCTCCTAAAGGCGCACAAGTTACAAGGGCTTGCTTGGTCGCAGATGCGCGCTAAGGCCTAGGTTCGGCGCAAAGTTGAAGTTTCCGTTAGAAAGCGAACATGCCATGAAGTCGGTTTTGCACTCCATCCAAGATTGGGACCAGGCCTATAGCAACCAAGGCTATGTGCCCCACGCTCTTGAGATCATGGATGCCTGCGCAAGCAAGGCGGCGGCCTTTCGCGAGGCCCTGTCAGCCCAAGGCCGCGCTGAGCTGGGCCTCAGCTACGGTCCCGGCGCGCGCAATACGCTGGATCTGTTTTGGCCGACTGGTGGTCGCGAGGCTACTAAGGGCCTGGTGGTCTTCGTTCACGGCGGCTATTGGCGCGCCTTTGATCCCAGCTTTTGGTCGCACCTGGCTCAAGGTGCGGTTGAGCGGGGGTGGGCGGTCGCCATGCCGGGTTATACCCTGGCCCCACAAGTCCGCCTGCGGACGATTGGGCAAGAGGTGGCCCAAGCGGTCAACTTTGCCGCTCAGCAGGTGGCCGGACCCATCCGCCTGACGGGGCACTCGGCGGGCGGTCATTTGGTAGCGCGCCTCATGTGTCAGAACTCCGAGCTTAACCAGGCCGTGGCCGAGCGCGTGGCGCTGTGCTTGCCGCTGTCGGGCCTCCCCGACCTGCGCCCTCTGCTGCGCCTCGAGCTTAACAATGACCTGCTGTTGGACGCGGAAGAGGCCGCAACCGAGAGCCCGGCGCTGTTGGAGCCCCGCGCGCTGCCGCGCTTGACCTGTTGGGTTGGCGGCGGTGAGCTGGATGAGTTCCGCCGTCAGAACGCTTTGTTGGCCAACATCTGGGCGGGTTTGGGAATCGAGACGCTGTGCGTCGAAGAAGGAAACTTGAACCACTTCAACGTGATTGACGGCTTAGAGCGCGCCGACAGTGCGCTGGTGAACGCCCTTCTGGCGAATGGTTGATTTTGGCCGAACTTCAGCCCACGCACACCGCGCCGCGTAATCAGTGACGGCACAGTAATCAGTGACGGCACAGTAATCAGTGACGGCACGAGGCGCTAGGTCAAATCGGCGATGATCTCCCGCACGGTTGCCCGCCAGGCGTCGAAATCGTCGGTCTCTTCCCACTGTTCGCGCAGTTCAGACTCGGCCTTCAAGACCCGCTTGAGCGAGCGCACAAGCTTGTTGAGCAAACCAACTTTTGGCTGTGGCAGACCAAAGGCCCAATCCAGGCTGTCTTCGTCCTCGTCCTCGCCAAACAGCTCCTCAATGGTCTCGTTGACCACGGCGCTTAACACGGCACCGGCCGCCACGGCCCGCGCAGCTAGATCGGCCTCCAGGTAGGAATCCTCCATGTCCAACACCTCGGACAGAAGTTCATCCACAGGCTCGTAGTCCTCGCCCTCTTGCCATTCGCTCAGAAAGTCTTGCGCCTCGTCATTGTCCAGCGCGCCTACATCCCAGGTTGCCATGACCGCCCCTCTCCTTCGCTCCAGCCTAGTTGCCCATTTGTATTGCAGTCAGAATCTTAAGAGCAAATCGGGTCAAGGCACCAGCAAAAAGTCATGCTTCCGCCCTTAGTTTTTCACCCGATCGGCGCGTGCGCTAGCCCTTGGGCTCGGGGATCTCTGCCGGGCTGAGGCAGCCACCAAGGCGCACGGGTTCAATCACCTGAACCAGGCCGGTCTTGTCGTCGGTTTCGACAAAAACGCCGCTCAAGGTGGCCTCACCGGTGGCAGGCGTGAAGCGCTCGCTGGGTACCTTTTTCAAAAACCG
Organism: Alphaproteobacteria bacterium; assembly: GCA_030428255.1. Lineage (GTDB taxonomy): Bacteria > Pseudomonadota > Alphaproteobacteria > UBA7985 > JAUIBT01 > JAUIBT01. The sequence continues at coordinate 12,242 of JAUIBT010000026.1, forward strand.
CTTGATCGAGGCTTCGGGCTGAAAGCCGATCACCGAGTTATAGTCGCCGCACATGCCAAGATCGGTCTGAAAACCGGTGCCCTTGGGCAAGATGCGCGTGTCCGACGTGGGGATGTGGGTGTGGGTGCCAAAGACCAGCGACACCCGCCCGTCCAGATACTGGCCCAGTGCGCCCTTTTCCGAGGTCGCTTCGGCGTGAACATCAACAATGATGGCCTGCACTGAGGCCCCCAGCCTGTGGCTGGCCAACAAGCGATCAAGCGCCCGGAAGGGATCGTCCATGGTGTCCATGAAGACCCGGCCCATAGCCTGCACCACCAAGACCTTGCGCTGATCGCGCAGAGTCAGCAGAGCGGCCCCGCTGCCAGGCGTGCCGTCTGGATAGTTCAAAGCCCGCACGATTCGCGGCTCTTTATCAATGATGGTCAGAATATCGCGTTGATCAAAGGCATGATCGCCCAGCGTCAGAACATCCACGCCTGATTTAAGCAGATCGCGGCATTGGTTGGCATTGATGCCAAAACCGCTAGCGGCGTTCTCGCCATTGACCACCACAAAATCGAGTTTCCAGCGCTGTTTTAGTGCGGGCAAGGTCTGCATGACGGCGGTTCGCCCCGCCCGGCCCAGCACGTCGCCGAGACAAAGAATGCGCATGTCTAAGCTCTCGCCAAGCAGCAGGCGTTCGCAACAGCCCACAGGTCAGGCGCAGGTTTTTGTTGCGTTTTCGTATTATGTTCTATAATTGTTCTGAACCCTTGGAGAAGTCCGCTCATATGAGCGCGTGCTCCGACCGGGTTGGGGCGCGTTTCTCCCAACCCGAAAAGGAGCCCTTATGGCACAATTTGATCCTCAAGGCCGTGTATATTGGGGCAAAAGCCCCAGCGATTTCCCGGCCGCGATTTGGTACGATACCTCTGCTTACCCCAACGTCTCGATGAAATTCAATGTTGGAGATGGCAGCTATCTGGAAATTGCGACCTTTGACGCCGGCGACCCCAACGGCAGCCTAGCTGTGAATGGCGCGTCGGTCGGCGCAGTTTCCTTGAGCCTTGACGACCTCAGCGACGTTTTGGCGGCCACCCCTACCAGCGGCGATCTCATCTCCTATGACGGCAGCCAATGGGTTGCAACCGCCAACACCGCAGCCGCGGCCTTGGGTGAATTGAGCGATGTTTCCACCGCTGGCGCGCTTGCCAACCAAGTCCTGACCTTCGACGGCACAAGCTGGAGCGCGCAGGCCATCTCGCAATCGCTTGACGCCCTAAGTGATGTCTCTGCTGCCGGAGCCACAGCAGGCAAAGTGTTGCGCCACGATGGCACGAACTGGGCACTAGGAAGCAGTGCCGACGTGCTGGGCGGCGGCCAAATCGCCGATCTTTCCAATGTGTCGGCTACCGTCCCCAATACCGGCGACATTTTGCAGTTTGACGGCACCAACTGGGCGCCGGCTGCCGATTCAGGCGGCGGCGCGGGTGGTCTTGGCACCTGGAGCGAGGTCGGCGCTGCTGGTGCAGCGGCTTGGACCAACGGTTCCAGCTATCTGCCAGGCACTTACGGCAATGTTCGCTATCGCAAGGATGACCGCGGCGTGGTCGAGCTGGCAGGTATGGTGACCGGTGTGGCGCACCAACAATCCGTCTTCACCCTGCCGGTTGGTTTCCGCCCAGCAACCGATCAGTTCCTCAGCTCCATTTACACCGGCGGCTCGGGTGGCGTCTTCATCAACAGCAACAACGTTTTGATCTACAACGGCGCGATTACAACCAGCCAGTGGACCAGCTTGTTCAACCTGCGTTTTGAAGCCGTGGCCTAAGCCCTGGCGAGCAGCCTGCTTCTGCTCTACCAACGAAACTGGCGGCTGGGTGTCACCATGGCATCCAGCCGTTGGTCTGTCGGCTCGATCACGACGCGCTCGACCTCCTGGGCATCATAAGCCAGGCCGATGGCCAGCGTCGGTTGCTTAGCGCGTAGATCCTCCAGCGTGCGGTCATAGTAGCCGCCGCCATATCCCAAGCGATAGCCCAGTGCATCAAAGGCCAACAGAGGCACCAGCACCACTTGCGGTTCGACCAGAGCAGCGTTTTGGGGCGGTGTTTTGGCTCCAAAGGCACCTTCGACCAGCGCCGCCTCACCGTCAAAGCTGCGGAACTCTAGCCGCACATCGGGGCCCGGCACAATCGGCAAGCACAGGGCGTGGCCTTCAAACTGCAAGCGGCTGATCAAGGCGCGCGGATCCAGCTCAGTGCGGATCGGCCAATAGCCTGAAATGCGCAGGCTTTGAGGCTGGCTGTGGCCGCTGGCTTGGGCCAAAGCTTGCTGCTCCAACAGCCAGTCGTCGATCAAGGCCACCACCGGATCGATGATCGCCAGCGACGCCGCAGACGCTTGGCCGCTGTGAGCCGCCTTGCGCCGCGCGAATTGTTGTTGGCGCAGGGCTTGTTTGTCGTCTGCTCGGCTCATGGGGCGCCCTTCTTCACATCAGCGGTTGATAGACCATCAGCGGAAATAGAAAAGGGCTGCCCTGGCCCGCTCGCCAAGACAGCCCTTCGGTGTCTTTTTGCGCCCAAGCTGCCGCGCCCGAGCGTTTGAATGAGGCCGCTTACAGCGTGCCCGCGACCGCCCTGGTCATGTCCAGCATGCGGTTGGCAAAGCCCCACTCGTTGTCGTACCAAGAGACAACGCGGATGAAACGATCGCCAAGGATCTTGGTCTCTGTCGCATCGAAGATGGATGAGTGCGGGTCGCCGTTGAAATCGCAAGAAACCAGCGGCTCGTCGTTGTAGGCCAAAATGCCCTGCAAGCGCCCCATAGAGGCTTCCTTCAGCGCTGCGTTGATCGCCTCGACCGACGCCGACTTGGAAATGCGCGCGGTAAAATCGATCATAGAAACGTTGGCGGTCGGAACACGCACCGCAGCGCCGTTCAACTTGCCTTTCAGCTCGGGCAGAACTTCACCGACGGCCTTGGCCGCACCGGTCGAGGTCGGGATCATCGACATAGCTGCAGCGCGCGACCGGCGCGGATCCTTGTGGCGCGAGTCGATCAGGTTCTGATCGCCGGTGTAAGCGTGAACGGTGGTACAAAAGCCCTCTTCGATGCCAAAAGCGTTGTGCAGTACGCTCGCAACCGGGGCCAAGCAGTTTGTGGTACACGACGCCGAAGAGACCACCAGGTGCTCGGCACTGACGATGTTGTCGTTGACGCCATAAACCACGGTTGCATCGGCATTCTTGCAGGGCGCAGACACCACGACGCGCTTGGCACCAGCATCCAAGTGGCCCGCCGCCTTGTCGCGCTCGTTGAAAGCACCGGTGCATTCCAGAACCACGTCTACGCCGTGATCGCCCCAAGCCAACTGCTTGGGATCGCGTGAGGACAGGGCGCGGATGGTGCCGCGACCCAGGTCGATGCCTTCTGCGCCGACCGCAACCTGGCCGTTAAAGCGGCCATGGATCGAATCGTACTTAAACAAACGCGCTGCGCTCTCCAGGTTTGACCAGTCGTTAACGGCAACGATGTCAATATCGTTGGCCTTGCTTTCATAGAGCGCCCGCAGGGTCAGGCGGCCGATGCGGCCAAATCCGGAAAGTCCGACACGAATTGTCATAGGGTCTTGTCCTTGCACTTTTGGGGTCATCTTAGGGGTGTTTGTTAGGAGTTGGCCTTGAAGTGCCAGGCTGTGATGCGACCTGCAAGCGGACGCTGGCATCAAGCCGCCTTTCATCGCCAAATTGCGCGAATTCGAACATCGCGCGGTTCGAGTTGAAAAATCCGGCCAGCCGCATCCTTGGAACAGCCCGTTCCAGTCGCCGGCTTGTGAATTCTTTGCCAAGGTCAGGCTTAGAGTCTCTCACCTCAGGTTGCATGCTTCGCAAGACTTGAGATTTCGCTTTAATCCCCGTAGACACAAGAAGGGCCAGGCGTTTGGCCCTTGCTCACAAGCCAAGCGATGATGCGAATGCCCAACGACGCTCCGACCAACGATCTGCCTGCCATCGACGAAGACGCGCCAGCGCACGGCCAGGGGCTGGATTCCGCCGACAAAATGGAGGCCGCCAAGCGCCGCCTTGATCGCGCACTCAACGGCCTTGAGCGCCGGGTAGCCACCCACAGCGACCGGCTGCGCCAGACCAATGCCCGCGACGTGGCAGCCCTGCGCGCCCAGGCTCAGAGCGTCGAGCGCGAGAGGCGCCACCTGGCCGAAGAGCTTCAACGACTGGACGCTTATTTGGGTGAGATAGAGCAGGGCCTCGCCAAAACCCAGCCAGCCACCCAACCAGCAGGCCAGCCGCCTGCCCTGCCCCAGCGCGAGGTCTAACTCATGGCTGAAGTCGAAATCATCATTGGCGGTTTCGCTCATCGGGTCATCTGCGCAGAGGGCCAAGAGCCGCGCATTCAAATGTTGGGTCAACGCATCGCGCGCGAAATCACCAACCTGGCTGAACGCAACCCTGGCCACTCACCCACGCGCCTCTTGCTGTTGGCCGCCCTGCACTTTGCCGATCAGGCCGACGAGCGCGAGCGCTGCCACACCCAAGCCGTCCTACACGGAACGCTTGAACCAGAACCGGACGCTGAAAACCAAAACGCCAACACAGCACGCGCGCAAGAACAGGTGCTGGAGGCAACCCAGCTCTATCTGGCGCAGGTGTTTGATGAGATGGCCCGCCGCCTGGAGGGCCTGGACCGCGACCTGGCCAGCGTCGAAGCGCGCTTGCCCCTGGAGCGCGACCTTGAGAAAAATGCCTGATCTGATCCCCGCCATGGCCCCCAAGCCCGACACGACCGACACAGATAGCCAGCCCGCACCTGACCGTGAGCCCGGAGTTGCGCGCCGCCGCGCCGCGCCCAGCAAAGCCAGCGCCGAGGAGCTGGCAAGCTATGTGCTGCGTCCAGCGGTTGACGACCAGGGCAACGACCTGGCGGCCCTAACCGAGCTTGACCAAGGCCTGGACGAACATGGCCAACCGCAAAGTCTCGCGGTGATCAAAGAGCGCGCCTTAACGCTCTATTTGAACGACCAAGAGATCGTCACCATGATGACCATCGGCGATCATCCCAAAGATCTGGCACGCGGCTATTTGCTCAATCAGAATATGTTGGGCGCTGATGATGACATCACCGACATCGACTATGACGACGACCTTCAGGTGGTGGTGGTGCGCACCCGCCATCAGGTCAACTATCTGGAAAAGCTGAAAAAGAAGACCCTGACCTCGGGCTGCGCACAGGGTACCGCCTTTGGCGACATGATGGAGCGCTTCGATCAAGTCCGCCTGGACCCGGGCGTGCGGCTGCGCACCTCAGAGCTTGCCCCTTTGCTGTCGCTGATCAATCGCACCCCCAGCCTCTATTTGGCAGCGGGCGCCATTCACGGCTGTGTGTTGGCCGCGGGCGCAAGACCCCTGGTCTATATGGAGGACGTTGGCCGCCACAACGCCGTGGACAAGATCGCGGGCTTTGCCCACCGCCAGGGCCTGAGCCTGCGCGATAAGGTGTTTTTTACCACCGGTCGCCTGACGTCTGAGATGGTGATCAAGACCGTGCAAATGGAGATTCCCATCTTGGTCTCGCGTTCGGGCTTCACACAGTGGGGAGTCGAGCTGGCCCGCCAAGCCGGGCTGACGCTGATTGGCCGGGCAAAGGGCCGCCGCTTTACGCTGATGGCGGGCGAAGAGCGCCTGATTTTCGATAGCCAGGCCAGCGACCTGGGGGACTGATGCACTCCTAACCCAAAGCCGCGTCGTGCCATGCCGTGCAACGCCGTGATTCGACCTGTCGCCTGCGGCCTTGTGGTCGTCTGAGCTAGCTCTAAACCGCCACCGGCATGATCGACGCGTTGCGGCTCCACACCAAATAGGCCTCGATGGCCCGTCCTGGATAGATTTGGCGCAGCACCGCAGCATAGAGCGCCAACTGCCGCGCATAAGCATTGGGTGCATGGGCGCCGTTGGGCGGAGCCCCGGTCTTAAAATCCACAATGACGATGCGCTCAGCACCGACGAACAAGCGGTCAATGCGCCCGGTGATCAGATCTTTGCCAACCTGCCCGCTCAGTGGCACCTCAGCGCGCGAACCAGGACCAAAGACGAAGGCCAGCGCCGAGTTTTCCAGAACCTGCTGAACGTCGTCACTGATGGCCTGGTGCTCTTGGTCAGACAGCGCGCTTTGCTTGGCCAGATAGGCGTCCATGGCAGGCAAGCGCTGGTCTTCTGGCAGTTCGGGCAGATACTGCAACAGCCGGTGGATCTGAATACCGCGCTCCACTGCGCGCTGGGCATCGCCGACCAGGCGGAAGAAGGAGGGCGGCGCTTCTTGCTCGCTGGGCTTCAGCGGGCGGGGCGGCTGCGGCTCGTCGGGTACGGGCCCGCTCAGCCAAGCCGGCAAGGGCGGTGCATCTGTCGAGGCCATGCCCTTGCGCGCGGCTGCCCCCTGCTCGGCCTGAGCGGCAGGCTCGGTCAGCAGGGCATCGGGCGAGAGCGCCGGGGCGCGTTCTTGCAACAAATTGAACTCCTGCGGCGGCTCGGGCAAACGCGCCTCGACTTGTGCGGCACTGGCTCTGCCGGGGGTCAAGACATCTTTCAAGCCGCCCGCCACCAGATCGTACCAGCCCTTACCCTGAGTTTCGGCCCCGCAGACCAACAGGCGATCAGACGCGCGGGTCATGGCCACATACAGCAAGCGGCGCTGCTCTTCATCCTCGCGCTGGTCGGCTTCGGCAACCAAGCCCTGTGCATAGGTCTCGGCGGACTCCTTGTTTGGCAGCCACAAGGGCATCTCGTCCTGGTCAAACAGCCAGCCATCGCCCGCCTTCTTCTTGGTCCAGATCAGCGGCAAGACCACAATCGGCGCTTGCAGCCCCTTGGAGCCGTGGACGGTCATGATCCGCAGCTTGCCGTCGCCCGCCTCCATATCGCGTTTGATCTCAACGTCGTCGCCTTCCATCCACTTTAGGAAGCCTTGCAGCGAGGGCGGATGCTGCGCGTCGTAGTCCATCGCCAGGTTCAAGAATTCGTCGATGGCGTCTTCGGCGTCCAGACCCAGGCGGTGCAACAGCTTGGCGCGCCCGTTGTGCTGGCCCAAGACCCAGACAAACAGCTCATAGAGTGGCACCGCGTCGGCGCGATCCAGGCAAGCCCGTAAGAAGCGCCGCGCGTCGCTCAGTTCACGGCCAAGCTCGGGAGCCGCCTGCAGGCCATCTCCGCTTGCCAGCCGCTCCCACAAGCTGGACTTGCCCCGCCCGTCGGCCAGCGTGAACAACGCCTCTTCGGACACCTCCAGCAAGGGCGATTTTAAGAGCCCCGCCAAAGTCAAGTCATCGTCGGGCAGCACCAAAAAACGCGCCAGCGCCAGCAGGTCTTGCACTGCCAATTGTTGGGCCAAGCGCATGCGATCGCGACCAGCGATCTGGCTGACGCCCAAGCCCTTAAGCTGGGCGTTCAGCTCAGCCACAAAGGCGGTGCGATTGCGCACCAACACCAAAATGTCACCGGGCTGGATGCGGCGGCGCTTGAGTGGCGCGCTGCCGCCGCTATCCTTGGGCTTGATGGTCAGGTAGCAGTCGGGATCGTCCAAGCCCTGCGGATCGTTGCACCAATAGGCGATCTGTTGGGCTAAGGCGCGGGCCAAAGCGCTGTCAGATTTGACCTCGGCCTTGGGAACCAGCGGCAAGACCCAACCGCTTTCCTCGCCCGCCACGGCATCGCCAACGCCCTTTTTTTTGCTGGTCTTGGGTTTGTCGGTCTCCAGCGAGGGCCAGAGCGTCAAGCTGCCCGGCTCATCGGCGCGCGCGGCTTGGTGGCTGGGCCAGGCGTTGGCGGCCTCGTCGATCACACCGCGATGCACGCTGGCCGGTTCAAACACCCGATTGACCGCCTGCAAAATGGCGGGCACCGAGCGGAAGGAGACATCCAGGCTCAGATCTTCAAAGCGCTGATCGCTGGCCTTCGCGCGCTCAGCAAAGTACTTGCGCATGCGGCCGAATTCACGCGGATCGGCTTGTTGGAAGCTGAAGATCGACTGCTTTTCATCGCCGACGACAAACAAGCTTCGGCGGCGCTCGCTGGCCTCTTGGTCCAGATCAAAGAACAGGTCTGCCAGACCGCGTACCACTGCCCATTGCGCGGGGTTGGTATCTTGCGCCTCGTCCACCAAAATGTGATCCAGGCCCTGGTCCAGCTTGTAGTGAACCCAGATCGCGCCCTCTTTCAGCAACAGGCCCGCGCGCTCGATCAAGTCATCAAAGTCCAGTAAGGAGCGGGCCAGCTTGGCGCGTTCAAAGCGAGTCAGCAGCTCGGCCAGCAGGGTTAAGAAGGCCTCGTTCGCGCGGTACAGCTCTTGGGCCTGCAAAGCGTCGAAGGTGCGCTTAACCCCGTCTTGGAAGCTGCGCAGTGCTGGGATTTCGGCGGGAAAAGCCTCGGCATCTGATCGAGACGGGAAATGATGGTCACGGATCTTGGCCCCGCCGTTCGACAGCAGCTCTTTGCAAGCCGCCTCCCAGGCTTCGTCAAGATCTGCACTGCCATCAATCAGCGCCGCCAGGGGCAGCAAAAACTTGGTGATCGATTTGCCCGCTCCCTGGCTCAAGGTCTGCCAAGCCGGACGGAAGGCCGCCACGGGCTCAGGTCCAATGGCGCTAAGGATCAGGTCTTGGCGGCTTTGGTTCAGATCGACGCCAAGCTTGCCCCGCAGCTCGTCCAGCACCACCGGCAGCCCCTGGCCGATCAGGCGGTGCAAACGCGCCCGCTTGTTGGCTGCGGTCAGCATGGCGTCGCGAAACCTGGTGTCCTGCAACAAGCCGGTCATCAGGGTCGCCGCGCGCCCCATGTCCCCGTCGGGGTCTTGGTAGGCGTCTTGGATCAGCTCAGTCAGCTCTTGATTCAACAGCTCGGCGCGGCCGCGATCATCCAGCAGGCGAAAGCGCGGCGGGGTCTGGCTCTCCACCGGAAAGCGCCCCAATAGCGACTGACAAAACGAGTGGATGGTCTGAATTTTCATCCCGCCCGGCGCTTCCAACACCCGCGCAAACAGGGCTTGGGCCCGCGCCAGTTCTTCTTCGCTCGGCGAGCGTTGCAACAAGTCGTCTTTCAGCTCTTCAGCCAGTTTCGCGCGCGCCATCACAGCCCATTCGGCCAGCTTGGCTTGCAGGCGGTTGGCCATCTCTGCGGCTGCCGTGTTGGTGAAGGTCAGCGCCAAGATGCGGTGCGGCTCGGCGCCATCGACCAGCAGGCGCAGCATGCGATCGATCAAGACCTTGGTCTTGCCCGAGCCCGCCGAGGCCCCCACCCAAGCCGAGGCCCCAGGATCGCTGGCTAAGCGCTGAATGTGGCTGGCTCTAGCGACCTGTTCCTGTCCACCGCTGAGCGGTTGATCGTCACGTGTCATGATCGTTGCCCTGCCATTCTGCCATACGGTGAAGGTGCTCGTAATCGTCGTAGGATTTCTTGGGCCCGATATCGGCAAAGGAGTAATAGGCTTGATCGGGCTCGAAATAAGCATCCACCAGCGCCCGCAAGCCCGCTTCGGCCTCTTCGATCAGTGCGGCCAGGCCGTCTTTCTCACGCACCGGCTTGATTTCAGCCACCCCGCGCCCGCCGTGCAAACGCCAATGCTCCAAGCTGGTCACTGGCTGAGGGGCAAAGCTGTCCCAGCCCTTGTTCTGCGCGATCACCGCCTCCAGCGGCAACTGGGGTTGCAGGCCCCGACGCATGTCCGCCACGCTGGGCGCTTGGCCGGTCTTGTAGTCGATGATCGTCAGGCCGCCCGCCTTCATCCGGTCCACGCGGTCGGCGCGTGCCTTTAGAATAAACGGCAGGTCAGCCTTCAGCCCACTAAGCGGCCAGCGCTCTTCGAACTCGCCTTGGATGGCAGCGATGTCCGCCAAGCGCTCACGCTGGGTTGCGATGAACCAGGGGATGATGCGCTCCAGGCGCTCTTGCCAAAAACGGCGCTCCAAGGGGGCGTTCAGCTTGGCCTCGGCGCAAACCTTGGCGTGTGCCAGCAACCAGGCCTCGGCCTCAGGCGGCAGGGTGACGCCGTAGCGGATCAGAAAATCCTCCAGGCTCTTGTGCAAGGCATTGCCACGGTCGGCTGGCGAGGGGTCCGCGTCGACGGGCTCCAAAGCGTTGAGGTTCAAGATCTTCTTGGCATAGAGGTCGTAGGGGTCGCGCATCCAGGTGCGAATGTGGGTGACCGACAAAGATTGCGGCCGCTTGTCTACTGGTGGCAGCGCTGCGGGGCGCGAGCGCGGCTGAATGCCCTCAGGATGGCGCAAGCGGTCCAGCCACACCGTATAGGGCTCGTTTGGGGTCAGGTCGGCCAACTTGGCCCCCGGCGGCAGCACCGAGTCCAAACGCGCCAGCCAGCGCGAGCGCACCGAGGGTGCACTGCCCTGTTTGGCCGCGCGGCAGACCATGACCTGGCGCGCGCCAAAGGCTTGGCAAAAGTCGTGTGCAGACAGGCCGATCTTGCGCTCAGGAGCGGGCAAGCCGATGGCTGCGCGCATGGGCCGCGACATCCAGGGCCCTGTGTCGGTCGGCACCGGCCAGACGCCTTCATTGAGCCCGCCCAGGATCATCAGGTCAGCCTTTTGCAGCCGCGCCTCCATGGTGCCCCAGATGGCCAAGCGCGGATGGGTGCCATAGGCTTTGCGGATCGGCAGATCGCCCATCAGGCTGTCAAAGACCTCGTGGTAGGTCTTGGCTGGCACCAATAAGTCGGCCAATCCTTGAGCGGCGTTCATGATTTCCACGGCCAGGTGTTCGAAGGCCTGGCCCTCTTCGCCTTGCCACAAGGGCGAGGCCGCAGGGCCAACTTCGCCAGCAGGGTCATCGGTCGCTTGCGCTTCATCCGCAGGCAGCTCGGCCAGGCGCTCCAGCACCTCCAAATGACAGGCCAGGCGCGCGTGCAAGTCCTGCTCGCCGCGTTGCCAGCCGGCATCGATCACCGCGCCCAGCGGCTCCAACAGCACCATAAGCGCTTGGGCGGGGGCGATGTGGCGCTCCAAACGCGCCAGGTGGCCGCCCTCTTCCTTGATGGCACGAATGCGCAGATCGACCGCCTCCGCAAGCCCTGCAAAGCCGCGCCGCGCCGGGCGCGGTCCGCGCAACACCAACAGCTCCAGCGCGCGCACTTGGCGGCGCAAAAGGCCGCGCTCGCAGCCCAAGCGCGCCATGGGGTGCTTGAGGACCGACAGCAGCGCGACCGGCGCCATATCCTCGGCCAGCAGCCGCGCGGTCAGACGAACAAAGGCCCCAAGCGCGGTGTTCTTGAGCGGCGTTCCGGCGCTCTCCTCCACCAGCACGTCAAAGCGGGCAAGCTCGGCCTGCACACGGCGCGCCAGTCCACGATCGGGCGTTACCAGCGCCGCCGTGCGCTCGGGCGTCTCCAGTGCGTGGCGCAAAGCGAGCGCAATCACTGCTGCTTCTTGGGCACCGTCGGGGCTCTCTAGATAGGAGACACCCTGCCAGGCCTCGGGCTGCAAGTCGCCGCGCGCCTGCCAGCCGTGTTCAGGGGCCGCGATGGCCTCGGCGGGCAGCATGGCGAGCTGCAACAGGGCCAAACGCTCAGGCGGGCAGAGGGTAAAGCGGGCTTGGCTGGCCAGCTCCAGTGCGGGCACGCTGGCCGGGTCAAAGGCTATGTCTTGGCGCAGCAGGGCAAAGCCGTACTGCGGATGGCTGGGTGCGCGCGCGATATCCTCCCAGACCTCAGCGGGCAAGCTGGTATCCAGGCCCGGCAGGATCAGGCGACCGCGCGGCAAGCCAAGCACCGTTTTCATCAGCGCGCGCGTGGCTTTGATCGAGCCCGTAGAGCCCGCCAGAATAAAAGGTTGCGGCGGCGTTAGGTCTGCCCAAAGCTGGGCTTGCAGCATCATGAGGTGATGGCGGCGCTCGGCCGGATCGCTGCGCCCTCGCTCGGCCAACAGCGCGGGCCAAAGTTCGCGGATGATGGTGAGAAATTTTAGCGTCTTTTGCCAGTGCTCGGACAGCTCGGCTTCTTGCGCCAAGGTGTCAAGCTGGCCAAGGTCGATGGCTTCGGTCTGGCATTGATCCAGTAAGCGTGCCAGCTCGTCAGCCATGGCCAGCGCTTGTTCAATCGAGTGCGAGAACAGCCCCTTGGCCGCCAGAATAAGGCGCGTCAGCAGCAGGCGTCGATCTTGGGGCGCGATGGCCTCGGGCATGTCCTGTTCGAACGCCAAACGGGTCGCGACCTCGGTTGGCAGCGCCATGAGGTCCAGCGCCTCAAGTTCGTCGCTGTCCAAGTCACCCACCGCCATCAGGCGCGGCAACAACAGCGCCTTGGCCTCGGACTGGCGTAAGAAAGCCTCTTGCAAGCTGCGCACCGCGCGCCGATTGGGCAGCAAGATGGTAGCCTCTTCCAGCACCAGGCTGCCCTCTGCCACCTCGTGCAGCAATTGCGCCGCCAGCACGTCTGTGAAGGCGCAACAGGCGGGGATCGTCCAGATCTTGGCTGCGGGGTCGCTCACGCTGCGGGCCGGCCTAGGGCCGGTTCTCCGTCAAGCTGCCGTCGCGGGACAGCAGCAAGGCGATGGCGCGGGTGTTGGGGAATTCGGCCATGATAATCATCGCCACGACGGTCAGCGGCACGCACAAGAACATGCCCGGCAGACCCCACATGGAGCCCCAGACCGTCAAGGACAAGAGCACCACAAAGGGCGAGATGTTCAGCGAGGAGCCCATAAGGCGCGGCTCGACCAGCGAGCCCAAGACCTGTTGCACGATGGTCAATGCGATGGCCAAGCCCAGTGTAGACCCCCAATCACCGGTCTGCAGTAAGGTCATGAGCACGGGCATCAGCACCGCAATCACCGAGCCTATGTTGGGAATATAATTCAACATGAAGATCAAGAAGGCCCAGAAAATGCCGTGATCAACCCCAAGGGCCAGCATGATAACGCAGGAGATCGCGCCTGTCAGAAAACTGACCAGGGTCTTGACCGCCACATAGGACTGCACGCGCCGCTGGATTTGGGTCAGGGTCTTTTGCACCGCGGCATGCGCCTCGCCCTTGCCAAAGATGGCGGTCATTTTCATGGGGAAGAGGTGCTGCTCCAACGACAAAAGCAAGACGTAGAGCAAGACCAAAAAAGACGAAGTAACCAGACCGCGCGCGGTATTGGCCAAACTGCCCGCCAGAGCGACGAAGTTGAATTGATCCAGCACCATGTTGATGTCGCTGCTCTCTAGCCCGACGCGCGTTGCGAGATCGCGAAATAGCGCGGTGAGTTTGGCTTGATAAACGGGAGCCTCAGCCTGAATCGCCCAAAACTGGGCGAAGATGATTCGACCGGCGACGTAGAACAGTGAGGCCAGCGCCATAATGGTGAAAAGCTGCGCGAACCAGCGCGGGAGGCGGGTGATCTTATGGATGCGATACGACAGCGCGGAGATCAGGAACCAGGTCATAAAGGCTATAGCCACTGGCACCAAAACCGCGCGCCAGGTGGACAGGAAGTAGCCAATAGCCCCAATGATGACCAGCGTTGCGGCGGTGATCAGAATGTGGGTCGGGGTCACGCGATTGTTGCCCCAGCCAGATGCGTTGTTCATAGCGCTCCTTTCCCATCAGGTTCAGCGAGCAAGCCTAGCCCAAGCGGGCGCGATGCTGCACGGACTTTATTTCGGGTAACGAACATAGCGTCAAGCGCGGACACATGCGTCCTGCTAGCGTAGTGGTGATTTGGCTTGATAATCAGAGCTGACTACGGTGCTAGGCACTGTGCTTCCACCCCACCCTTGCGGAAAGACCCTGCTTTGATGTTTCCTGCCCACCGCTTGGTTGCTTTCTTGGCCGTATGCTTGGCCGCTGGTACTCTGCTTAGCAGCCTGCCTGCCCGCGCCTCGCTCTACAGCGACAGTACCGCGATTTTCCGCTTTGACGCCACCATGTGCCTGATCCAAAACGCACCGGTTCATGCGGCGCCTGTTGCAGACTCCCCGGTCTTGTTCCAACTGCAAGGCGGCGGGCCAGGTCGCCAGATCCACGTCTATGGCGCGACTCCCGATGAAGCCTGGGCTGAAGTGTACGAGCGCCAAACCGTCGGGTACATTCCCGCTGCCGCGGTCGAGTGGGAAGGCTGTTGGGGGGCAGACGCTCAGCCCGCTGGACCGACCCTGTACGAGCAACTGCCCGAAGATCAGTGGCCCTAAAGATGTCCTCGGCTTTGCCAGAAACCACGCAACGATGGATTGAGCCGCTTGCCCGGAAATTCGCGGCCAAACCGCTCTAGGATGGTCGTGACCTGCGCCCTAGCATCGCTACTCACCAAGCGCTGGCCAGGCTGAAGCGTAACAGATGGCAGCCCACAGCCCCGTGCTAGCGCATCGATCTGCAGCCCGCCGCCCGCCGCCTGCACCAGTACCGCGCCGCTTTCCAGAGCTTCCAGGACCTCACCAGGTTCGCCCTGCTGGCCAATATCTCGGGGCGTGGCGCTTTCAATGCGCACCATTCGCCCTGCCACCAAACAGCGAGCCTGCGGATAAGGATGCGCCAGCGCGCGGACCAGGTTGGCGACATCGCGAAAGTCCTGCCGCCAGTCGATCAAGCCGTCGTCTGCTGTACGCTTAGGGAAATAGGCAAACGGGCCAACTTGCGGGCGCGCCCGGTCAATCATCCCAGCGTCGCTCACAACCTGAGCCAGCATGTCCGCCGAGGCTTCGGCAACCTTCGCGTAAGATTGGCGAATGGTGTCACTGGCACTCAAAGCAAAGCGGCGGCTCGCGACAACCGCGCCGTCATCTATACCGGGCGTAATGCGAAACAGCGACAGCTCAAAGCTGGTCTTGCCCATGATAAGCGCCCAATTCTGGGGCGAGCGGCCACGCCCCAGGCGAATGCCATCACAGCTGCCATGAACACCCAAAGCCCCCCATCGCGCGGCGTTCAAGAAGGCAGGCGGCAAAAGCCGCTGCCAGCCCGTGACCCAAAGCAGGTCCGGCGCGGGGCCCAGCAAACTGAGATCATCGCTGCGCAGGCTGTAGTCTTGGGCATAAGCAAAGTTGAGCCCCTGGGATTGGGCAAAGTCTGCGATATCGACAAAGCCCGAGACCCGGTCGCGGTCGCGGACGGCATCAGGGTTCAGACCAATGAGCTTAGCAATCGGCACGCCCTGGCGCAGAGCCCGGCTGATGGCGGGCAAGCCGGTCGAAAGCGTGCAAATGACCACAATGCGCACAGCCCCGCACCTCTAGGGGCAAGGGTTGGTGAATTGGCGATGAATGGCGTCGATGCCCTCAAGTACCTCTTGGCTGAGCGTCATGTCTGCGGCCTTCAGATTGTGCGCCAACTGCTGGATCGAGGTTGCCCCGATGATGTTGCTGGTCACAAAGGGCCGATCATTGACAAACGCCAGCGCCATCTGCGCCGGGTCCAAGCCATGCTCGGCGGCCAGCGCCAAATAGGCGTCCAGTGCCGGTTGCATGTATGGGGCCTTCAAATAGCGTGGGTTCTGCCAAACAGTGAACCGTGAGCCTTCGGGCATAGCACCGCCCTGGTACTTGCCGGTCAAAAGGCCGTTGGCCAGGGTCGAATAGGCCAGCAGGCCGCAATCTTCGTACAGCGCCACCTCAGCCAAGTCGCCTTCAAAGGTGCGATTGAGCAGCGAATAGGCGTTCTGAATGCTGGCCATGCGCGGGCGCTGGTCGGGTTGGATCTCGTGCGCCGCTAGATAGCGCATGGTGCCCCAAGCGGTCTCGTTCGACAGCCCAACTTGGCGCACTTTGCCTTCCTTCACGAAATCTTGAAGCGTGTCCAGCACCTCCAGAAAAGGCGTGAAGTCGTGGTCGATGTCGCGCATAAAGGTGGTGCCGCCTCGGCCAAACTTTTGAACATCGCGCTCAGGCCAGTGCAGTTGATAGAGATCGAAGTAATCGGTCTGGCAGCGCTTAAGACTGTCGTCCAGGGCTTGGGTCAGGTGCGCAGGGGTAAAGCGGTTTTCGCCACCGCGAATCCACTTAGCCTCGCCCATGGGGCCAACGACCTTGCTGGCCAGCACCACCTGATCGCGCCTGCCGCGCGCGGCCAGCCAGCTCCCGATATAGCGTTCGGTCAGCCCATAGGTTTCAGCCTTGCGCGGCACGGCATAAAGCTCAGCAGTGTCGATAAAGTTGACGCCACGATCGCAGGCCAAATCAAGTTGGGCGTGGGCCTCGGCCTCCGAATTCTGCTCCCCCCAAGTCATGGAGCCCAAGGCCATGACCGACACGCGAATGTCCGATCGCCCAAGCTTACGAAATTCCATATTTTTCCCCATAATCGCTTAAATAATTCGCCAACCAGAGCGATTGACATTGTTCTTATCGTTCCTACATGGCAAGAACAAACATCTTCCATTTTGACAGGGAAATGACATGGTAAACCAAACTCGCTACGCGACCAGCACGGCTAGCTCGCAGGCCGCCTATGACGAGGGCCTGCGCCAGTATATGCTGCGCGTTTACAACTACATGACTTTGGGCGTTGCGCTGACCGGTGCAGTGGCCTGGCTGGTGTCCAGCAGCCCCGCGCTGCTTGCCCCGCTCATGTCATTGAAGTTCGCGCTCTTCTTGGGCGTTATCGGCATGGGCTTCTTTGCCAATCGCCTGTTCTTTGCGCGCAACCCCATGGTGGGCTACGTCGCCTTCTTCGTCTACGCCGCCTTGTGGGGCATCCTGATTGCGCCTTGGTTCTACATTTTGCAAGCCTCACAGGTGATCAACGCCTTCTTCATGACTTCGGCCATGTTCGCGTCCACCAGCCTGTTCGGCTACACAACCAAGCGTGACTTGGGGCCCATGGGTCGCTTCTTGTCGATGGCAGCCTTTGGCTTGTTCTTCATCGTGCTGGCAAGCTGGATTTTGCCGCTGTTCGGCATCACCTTCTTCACCCTTGGCTCGACCTTCCACATGCTGATGGCGCTTGCAGTCATCTTGGTCTTTGCTGGCCTGACCGCCTATGAGACCCAGAACATCAAGCAGATGTACGCTCAGGCGGCTGCGCACGGCATGGACAAGCAGTTCGCTGTCATGGGTGCGTTTGTGCTGTACGGCTACTTCGTGACCATCTTCGTGTGGATGATGAGCCTGTTCAGCAGCGACTGATCCAGGTCTGATTGAGGATCCTGACTTGGCGCAGACCGCGTTGAGCTGGAGCCCAAGGCATCCATCAAAGGCCGAGCGTCCCAGCTCGGCCTTTTTTGTTGTTCCGGCGCGCGATGGCCAAAGCAGCGGCGGGCCTGACTGCAGTTCAGCTCGGGTTCTTGCCCCCCGCGCTCGCCCTTTCAATCGCAGCTTCAATCAAGGCCAAGGCCTCGTTGCGCGGCCAGCGCAAATGCAGAGGCGCGAAGTGGACCTTGGAGCGCCAGGCCTCGGGCAGGCGTAACCAATCTTTTTCGGTGGTGATCAACTGGGCTTCATCGGCCCGCGCACGGCGGTAAAGATTGCCCAGGGCTGCCTCCGGGAACGGCTGGTGATCGCCGAACGGCTGGGTATCGGTCAAGCGATAGCCCGCCTCACTGAGCGAACGGAAGAACTTGGCCGGGCGCGCTATGCCGCAAAAAGCCAGCACCAGAGGTCGCGCCGGGGCTGGCTGTAAAAAGGTCTGCCCCTCCAGCAGCACCAACCCTCTGGCCTTCGCGGACTGCAAGAGGCCGGGCAAACTTGGGTGGTCGGGCTCTTCACCGGTGCGCAAGACGATCAACGCCTGACTGCGCGCCAAGCCCAATTTCAACGGCTCGCGCAATGGGCCCGCAGGCAAGGTGCGCTGATTGCCAATGCCGGTGCCTGCATCCACCACTGCGAAGGTTAGGTCCGGGCGCAACGCCGGGTTTTGCAGACCGTCATCCATGACGATGACATCAAAGCTCGCCGAGCCCGGTGCAGCCAAAGCGCGGCGCAAGAACGCCATGCCTTGCGCGCGAGAATGGGCGACCAGGACCGGGCAGTTTTCGGCCAGCAACAGGGGTTCGTCGCCAACCTGCGCGGCCGTGTGGTTCAGGGGATCAACCCACAAGGGACCACTGAGTTGCCCGCCGTAGCCCTTAGAAAGAACAAGGGGGCGATGGCCGCGCCCGCTCAAGCCTTCGACCAGCGCGCGCACAACGGGCGTCTTACCGGCACCGCCTGCGGTGAAATTGCCGACACAAATCAGCGGCAAAGGCGCCTTCACGGGCCGCTTAAAGGCGCGATAACCGCGCACCAGCCCCCCATAGGCCCAAGCCACTGGAGCTAGAGCCTGCGCCTGCCAGCCCCCTTCAGACCAGAAGCGTGGGGCCTTCAGCTCAACCATGGCTCGGCTCGGCTACAGAAATCTTGGCAAAGTCGCCAGCTTGATAGCGCCCCTCCAGAAGAGCCCGCAAAGCTGCCAACACAGCCTGGCTACGCCGTTGATCTTGCAAACTAAAGCGTTCAGCAGCCGCCATCATTGCGCTTTGCTGCTCGGGCGAGTCCAACAGGCTCGCCACGACATCGGTCAACGCTTGGCCATCGTCGATTTGGCGAGCCGCACCGGTTGCGATCAGATCATCGGCAACACGGCGCAAATTGGCCATGTCCGGGCCAAAGATCAGGCAGGTCGGGGCGCGCAGCGGCTCGAACGCATTGTGCCCGCCCAACCCCAGGTTCATGCTACCGCCCAGAAAAGAAATCGGCACCGCTGCATACAGACCTTGCAACAGGCCCATGCTGTCAACGATCAAGACCTCTGGCTTTGGGTCTTGCTCGGGTTGCCAGCGCGACATGAGGGTCACACTCAGCCCGGTCGCCTCGGCTTCGCTCACCAGCTCGGGGACGCGATCTGGGTGGCGGGGGGCCAAAACCGTGACCAGGCCGTCAAACCGTTGGCCCAACTGAACGGCGCTGGCAAACACTAAGGACTCTTCGCCTGGGTGGGTGCTGGCCGCCAGCCAGCACTTGGGATAGCAGCGCAGCGCGTCAAGCTTGGGCAGGGCCGCATCGGGAACCTGGCGCGGGCGGTCAAAGATTTGCTTTAGATTGGCGATGCCATCGACCGACACGCCTAGGTCGCGCTCAAAGCGCCGAGCCACCGCCTCGTCTTGAGCTAAGATCAGGTCAAAGCGCGCCAAAATGCTGGCGAAGAAAGCCCGCCCTACCCGCCGCCAGCGCCGCGCCGAACGCGCCGACAAGCGCGCATTGA
Organism: Alphaproteobacteria bacterium; assembly: GCA_030428255.1. Taxonomy (GTDB): domain Bacteria; phylum Pseudomonadota; class Alphaproteobacteria; order UBA7985; family JAUIBT01; genus JAUIBT01. The sequence goes on from JAUIBT010000026.1 coordinate 31,391, forward strand.
TCAGCGCAAGCGGTATGCCTTGCTTGGCGGTAAGGCCGATCATGTTGGGCCACAACTCGGATTCGATCCACACAGCACAATCGGGCCGCCAATGGGCCAAAAATCGCTTGATCCAATGCGGGTTGTCCAAGGGCGCATACTGGTGAAACGCGCGCTCTGGCAGACTGCCTGCCAACAGCTCGGCTGAGGTGCGCGTGCCGGTGGTGATCAGCACCGACAAGCTTGCATCGTCCGCCAGCAGGGCGTCGATCAATGGCAAAACCGTCTGGCTCTCGCCGACGCTGGCACCATGAAACCAGATCAAGCGCCCATCTGGTCGTACCTGGCTGGGCTGACCCATGCGTTCGACCAAGCGATGCGGGTCCTCTTTGTCTTTCTTGCGCCGCCAGCCAAGCAGCGCACGCAGCACCGGACCAGAGGCGGCACTGAACAAAGCATAGGCGTGACGTAGGGGCATGGGCGACGCGCTGACTGGATCACGGGCGCACAAATCTTCACTGCAACAAGGCTGCGGGGAGTGCGGCTCCGGACAAGGGAAACTGGCTTTAGGCTATGCCTGATGGCGGCCAGGCGTGCAAGCGGCAAACCGACTCGCCTGGCTGGGATGCGGCGCTGGCTGCCACCGACCCTCTGCCCTCTTTGCATTGATAATGCGGGCAAAAATCATGCGCTTGACCACAGATTGCCACCTGTATGAGCCGGCCTCGAATCAGAATTTTTTTCACGATCATGGCAGCTGCGCTTGGGCGGACGCCGCCGCCTAGCCGCCAAGGTGTTTACCGTCGCCAGCGCGCGGCGCAGCCTGATCGTTGTTTTGGTCAGCAGTTGCACTGGCCGTCGCAGTCTGCGCATTTCCCAGGGAGGTTTCAGGCTGCGTTTCGGGCTGTGTTTCAGGTGGGGCGAGCTGGCCAGCATCTTGGGCCTCAACCGCAGCCGCTTCCTGGACCCCTGGCTGAGCCTGCCGGTTGCGCTCGTTCAAACGAGCCTCTTCATAGCGCGCTTTGCGCCGCTTGCCGTGCTTATCGCGCGCCTTGGCAATCTTGCGCAGGGCCGCCTGCCGCTCGGCGGCGTCGGGCATGACCAAGGGCCCGCGGCCACAAAGCCTGTCCGCCTCCTCGGTCAGCGCATTGAGGCGCTCGGCCATCTCCTCTTGGTTTTGATCATCGAGCCAAAACGGGCCGTCGATTAGCAACACGCCTCGACCAAAAGGCAGCGGCACCAACATGTGATCCCAGGAGCGGGTCACCAAGAAGCCTTTGGTACAAGAAAAGCTGCACAAAAACAGTGGCACCTGGTGATCCTTCGCCAGCTTGTGACCCACCGAGTTGAATTCGTAACGCGGACCGCGCGGACCGTCGGGGGTAATGCCGATGGCATCGCCGCGCCTTAGAGCACGCACCATTTGCCGCGTGGCCGCAATCGGTGCCTCAACGCCCGAGCCGCGAATGGTCTTGATACGAAAGCGCCAAGCCAGGCGCTCAACGATATCGCCATCACGCGATGGAGAGACCAACATGCTCAACGCGTGCTTATGATTGATTTGAAACCCGTCGTAGTAGAGCGGAGCCATCATCAAGATGCGGCTGTGCCAAAAACACGCGACATAAGACTTCTGCCCTTCCGAATAGGCCTCAGCCTCGGGCGACATGCGAATATCCCACGAGCGCTGGCTCTTGTAGATCCACCAAAGGACCGTCGGCAGCGCGTACTGAAAGACCGCGATCAAGGCCCGCAACAGCAGACGATTGAGCCTTTTCACCATGATTGCGGTCAGTCCTCCTGTGAGCTGGCGTTCGCTCGATACGCCCAGGGCCCGGCGATAGCAGCGCTGGCCTTCGTGTCTTGGGGTCTCATAAACGATTCCAAGCGGCATTTGTCCATGACTAAACCGCGCGCTTGGACAGGGAAAAGCGCCAAGCGCCTTGTTTCGCGCTGCTGGGCGGGGCAAAATAGCAGCACCTTTGCGCCGTCAGTGCTTTTCCGTGCTGATCTATTGTACTCGCCTGCTTCTTGCTGGATGCCTTCGTGTTAGATTCCGTCGCCCTAAAACCTCTCGACCGGGAGCTCTACGCGGCCTTTGCCGCCTATGATCACGGCCTGCTGGCGGTTGGCGACGGCCACACGCTGCACTGGAGCGTCGCGGGCAACCCTGAGGGCGTGCCCGTGTTGTACCTGCACGGCGGCCCAGGCGGCAGCTGCAACGCCATTTTCCGCCGCTTCTTTGACCCACAGCACTACAAGGTCATCATGCTGGACCAGCGTGGCTGTGGACGCTCGACCCCTTACGCCAGCGTTCAGAACAACACCAGCCAAGCCTTGCTGGACGATATCGAAGCGCTGCGCCTGCACTTAAATATTGAGCGTTGGATTCTTTTTGGCGGCTCCTGGGGCAGCACTTTGGCTTTGTTGACCGCACAACGCTGGCCCGAGCGCTGTTTGGCGCTGTGCCTGCGTGGCGTCTTCTTGGGCAGCCAAGCCGAGATCGACTGGTACTTGAACGGCATCGCACAGTTCTATCCCGAGCAGCGGGCAGCCTTCTTGGAATGCCTGCCTGCCGAGGACCGCTGCCGACCGCTAGAAGCCTACTATCAACGCTTGATCGATCCAGCCCCAGACATCCATGGGCCTGCGGCCGCGCACTGGACCCGCTATGAAATGAGCTGTTCGAGCGTCGAGCCACGCGGAACCAACCACTCCAAAGGCCTAAGGGCGCGCACGGCTCCAGCCCAATCCGCCAGCGCGACCCAGCCCGCCAGCGCGACCCTGGTCGCAGGGCACCCCAGCCCGCCAGCCAAACACCAGCAAGCGGGCCCGGGCTCCTTGGCGCTCGCGCGCTTGGAAGCGCACTATATGGTGAACCGCTTCTTTTTGGAGCCCGAGCAAATCCTGTCCGCCATGCCCCGTATCGCAGAAATTCCTGGCATCATCATTCACGGACGCCACGATGTGATTTGTCCGCCTCAAACCGCCTATCGCCTGGCCGCCGCCTGGCCTGCCGCCCAGCTCCGCTTTATTGCGATGGGCGGTCATTCCGCCATGGAGACCTCCATGCGGCGCGCCTTGGTCGGGGCAATGGAAAGCCTCAAGACCGTCTGCCCCTAGCCCTCACAGCCACGCTCAACGAGCCTTGGAACCCTTTGTCACGGCTCCCAACCTTGCCCCTCGATGGAGACAAACGCATGACCGCCACCTCGACCCGCTCGCACCCCCCGGCCATCAAGCTCGGTCTTATGGGCGCTGGCGGGCGCATGGGGCGCATGCTGATAAAGACGATCTTGGCACAACCGGGCGCAAGCCTAGCCGCAGGCGCGGATATGGCGGGCTCGGATGTTGTTGGCCAAGATCTCGCCAGCTTGGCCAACCGCCCGCCCATTGGCATTCTCGCCAGCGACAATCGGCGCGCGGTGTTCGAAGCTGCCGACGTGGTGATCGATTTCACCCACTTCAGTGCCACGGATGAAAGCTTGGCTCTGGCCGCTGAAACAGGCACGCCCTTGTTCTTGGGCACGACCGGCCTGACCGAAGCCACGCAAGATCGGGTGCGCAAGACCGCTGAGCAGGTGGCCATCTGCTGGGCCGCTAACACCAGCCTGGGCGTCAACCTGCTGGCCTTGCTGGTCGAGCAAGCCGCCAAGGCCTTGGACCCCAGCTTTGACATTGAAGTGGTCGAAATTCACCACAACAAAAAGGTCGATGCGCCGTCCGGCACAGCGCTTATGCTGGGCGAGGCCGCCGCCAAGGGCCGCGCGCAAAACCTCTCAGAGGTCGCGTGCTATGCCCGCGATGGCCATGTCGGCGCGCGCCCGGATGGTGAGATCGGCTTTGCCACGCTGCGCGGCGGCGATGTCGCGGGCGAGCACACGGTCATGTTGGTCGGCGAGCAAGAGCGCATCGAGTTGACCCACCGCGCCACCAGCCGCTCGATCTTTGCCGCCGGTGCGGTGAAGGGCGCGCTCTGGCTGCCCGGCCAGCCTGCGGGCCTTTATTCCATGCGCCATGTACTGGGGCTCTAGCGCAAAGCCCGAGCAATCGCCCTCGAGTGTGCCAAAGGATCGCAAGGTGCATTTGCGTCAAAATTAAATAGTGAAGCCAAAGCCGCGTCGCCCCATACCGTGCAAAGCCTTGGCTCGGCGTGTATTGCAACGACGTATCAGCCTGGCCAGCGGTCACTGGAGCAAGGCGCTCGTCTACTCATCGTCGATGCTTTCCAGCTTTTCGTCCAAATGATCTTCGAAATCAGCGGTATCGTCCGTCAGATCCATCATCTCAATCGCGCCTGGCGTGGTCGGAAGGATGGTCACACTCTCCTGCATTTCTTCGGGCACCGCGTCGCGCTCAGTCATGCGGTAGGCGATAAAAGCGACCATAGCAGCGGAGAGCACAGCGGTGGTTAGGAACAAACCCTCCGCGCGCCACCGCATGGCGAAGGAGGCCAAGATCGGCCCCAGCGTCGCCCCAACCGAAAAAACAATTAGCAAGCCTGAAGCCGCTGAGACGTACTTTTGAGGCGCGATGTAGTCGAAGGCCTGGGCGATGGAGATCGGGTAGACCGACGCCTGTGCGCCCCCAAATACCACCATCAAGCCCAACAGCATCCAGATGCTCGGCAGGTGGCTGGCGCTGGTCAAAAGCAGCACAGAAATGGCCATAGCGACCGCCAGAAGCCCAATCAGCACCAAGCGGCGATCAAAGGCATCTGCCAAGCGCCCGACCGGAAACGTCAACAGCATGCCGCCGACAAAGATCGAGCCGGTAAACAAAGATGTCTCGTAGACGCTTAGGCCCAAGCGCTGAGCAAAAACCGCGCCCAGCGCCTGCGTTGAGCCCACCAGTACCCCGCTGCCGATGGTCCCCGCAATCGCAGTCGGCGAGGCGTTGAACAGCTCGATCAGGCCCATGCGCTGGACATCGCTGAGCTCTGGCGCATGCAAACGGGTCATGGCGACAGGGATCAAGGACAAAGAGCCCAAAATTGACGCGACAATAAAGGGCTCGAACCGGGTAAAGTCCCAAACATTGACCAAAAGCTGGCCGCCGATTTGCGCGATATAGCTGGTGATGACGTAGATCGCCAGGACCGTGCCCCGGCTCTCAGCAGGCGTGCGATCATTCATCCAGCTTTCGACCGCCGTAAAGATCCCCGCCAAACACGCCCCCGACAGCAGACGCAGTACCGCCCAAACCATCCAGTGGTCCAAAATGGGGTGGGTTAAGAACAGGGCCGATTGCAGAGTGGCAAATATTGCGAAGGCGCGAATGTGGCCGACTTGGTTGATTAGCCAGGTGGCATAGAGCGCGCCCACCAGAAAGCCCGCGAAGTTGCTGGCCATCACCAGCGAAGTCACTGTGGTGTCGTAGCCCCGGCTCTCCATCTGCAAGGCCAAGACAATTCCCAGCAGGGTCGTACCGACCAAGGCAATCGCCGCGCCCCACAGCAAGGCACCGATGGTCAAGACCGTGGCAAAGGCGCTGTTCGGCTGCGGTGTGGTTGGGGTCATGATTGGCCCTTGAGATGGCGAAAACAGGCAAAGGGAGGCAGGCCAAACTCTAGGCGGCGGTGGCCAAGCCTGGCAATCAGAAATCTACAATCCAACAGAGCCAGGCACAAGAAACGGCCCGCACCTGCATGAGGCACGAGCCATTTTTGGATTCTAACCTGGCGCGATCAACACGCCAGGTTTGCCTGCGCTTTAGTGACCGGCGCTCACGCCCGCGCCCTTGCTTGCAGCTTCCTCAAGTGCGGCCTTCAGCACCTCGTCCATGCCCAGCATGACGCCCAGATCAACGAACCAGCCCATCTTGTTGGCCAAAATGATCAGCACAGCCAAGCCAATGTTCATCGGAATGACCAACAGCGTGTAGGCAATGGCCTCGGGCACGTAGGGTCCACGAAAGCCAATGGCGCGCGCGGGAATCAGCATCCAGCTTGGCAGTTCCTCGCGGCGGATCTGGTTGGTGAAAACCACAATCGCGACCAGCGAAGAAAAGACGAACATGGGCGCACCCAACATGATCAGCGACAGGTTCCAATAGAACTCCTCCAGGCTGGCCGGCGGCGCCACCATCGCGCCGGCAAATGGCGAGGAAATCGCCGCGCCGACGAACAGACCTAAACCGTGCAACTTGGCTGTGATCATCTCGCCCATGCCCGGGATTTGCTGGATCAAGACCGCCAGCATGATCAGGCCCAGCGCGTTCAGACCGCCATCGGTCAGCTCGTGCGCCGTGCGGTGCACCAGGTCGAGCGTGTCTTTGTGGCCGCGCATGCCGTACCACAGGGGCGAAATCGCGGAATAAAGGAACACCAAGCCAATGCAGAAGAAGGGGTTGTGGGTAATGATAATTGCCAACAGCGCCACCACGAATTCAGCCCCGGCCATCGCCTGCTTGCGGTCAAAAGGAGCGGCTTGGATTTGCACCGGAAAAGCTGCGCCCGCAATCAAACCCAGCACGATGCTAAAGGGCGTCAGGACCAGCAGCAAGGGCCAGCCAGCGTTGGGATTGTCCAAGCCAGCGGTGATGTAGTAGGGCAAGCCCCACAGCTCACCCAAGTAGAAACCGCCGCCCACGGTCAGCGCCGCAAAGGCCGCCATCGCTTTGACGGCAAAGGCGTTAAAGTTGTTCGGCGTCTGGGTTGGGAAGAAGACAATGCCGGTCGACAGCAGCAATATTACTGCAAAGCTGTCAAAGAAGAGCGAAATATGCCCAGCGAACACCACCAAGGCAAAGGTGGACCAGAAATTCGAGCGGGTGAAGAAGGTCGGCATTTTAAAGCCGCAGTAGGCCACCACCATGGTCAGATACAGCGCGACCAGCAACGTTTCGACGGTTGCGCTCAGGTGGACCGGGCCGTGCGAGATGTGACCATCTTTCCAAGGAAAAGCCCACCAAATCAAGACCGCCCCGAGCAAGAAGCCCAAAATTATACTCTCGGTCGTGATGATCCGCCGCTGGCCTTGCGACAGCTCGGGCAGGTCGTCATCCAACTCGGACTTATTCGGGTTCGGGGTCTCGCTCATGCTTAGGCCTCGCTCTAGAAGATTTGCTTATCAGCGCCCTTATATACATTGCAAAGAAGTTGTGTCACCCCCCAGCGCTCGTACTGGTGGTTCGATGGACCGGAATTCGCCGGAACAAGGCCACCAACAGCATGCCGCCGGTCAAAGCGCTCAAGACCCAAATCAGCGCTTGAGAGCCAAAAAGCTGCATGCCCGTACCAGCGACCGGCGGCAAAATGATTCCCCCCAACCCCCAACCGAGCGAAAAGACCCCGTTAGCCGCTAGCAAGCTCTGGCCTGCAAAGCGCTCGCCCAGTTCAACCATGCACAAGATGAACATAGGCATCAGCGAACAGCCGAGCGCGATCGAAATCGGCCAGATCCAGATCGACTGGGCTGGCAGCAGCAGCAAGCCCCAAGGCAGAATGGTCGCAGAGGTCAAAGTCACGAGCCACAGCAGACGGCGCGGCGTCACATCAATCAACCAGCCATAGACCAGCATAAACACCGCTCCCGACGCCATGATCACAGACAGGAGTTGAAGCGCATCGTTCAACGCCATGCCGCGGTCCTGCATGAAAATGGCAAAGAAGGCCAAGATCACTTGATCCAGGCCGCCGATCATCAAGGTGGCCAGCGCCAAGAACAGCATGAGCGGCAGCACTGACCAGGGGCTGGAGGCCGCACGATCCGCCTTCCAGCGCGGCAGCTTGTGGTAGACGCAGGCCACCATCACCGCCACCCCGGTCGCAAAACAAGCACTGAGGACGAAGGGCGTCAGGTCTCGCGTCCCAACCCAGGCCAAAATCGACGGCCCCAGAGCAAAGCCTGCCGAGGTCAAAAAATTGTAGAACCCAAGCACCCGCCCGCGCGCCGCATTGGGCGTCGCCATCAAGATCCAGGTTTCAGCAATCACGAATTGCGAGGCAACACAAACTCCCAGCACAAATCGCAAAGGAAACCACAGCCAGATGTTTTGCACCATGCCGATGACCAGCATGGTTAGCCCCAAAATGAGCGCCGACAGGATCGCCCAGCGCCGCGCGCCCACCCGAGCTGTCAGCGGTGAGACGATCAGGCCCAAGGTCATGATGCCAATCGGGGTCATGGCGGCGTTCAGGCCGATCATCGCTTCGCCGTGGCCTTGGCGCGCCAAAATGGCTGCCAACAAGGGGTAGGACAGCCCTTGGCCCATGGAAAAGAGCGAAACCATGGCCATGACCACAAAGGTCACCCAAGGCACAGCGCGAAGAGACTGCATAATGACAGAGCCAGATTAGGAGGGCAGATCGCCGCCTGAAATTCGGCTAGACGGCAGCAAAGCAGCACGCTAGAGCCAATCGGGTTTAAGGGCAAGCACCGCCGCCCACCGGACCAATACCGCATCGTTGCCCGCCGCAAGGAGGTAAGAGCCTGACCATGACCGATCTTGCTCAACTGACGCCCAGCGACCCCTGGCTGCTTATCAGCTTTATAACGGTCATGCTGGCGCTGAATTTCACGCCTGGACCGGCGGTGTTTAAGGTCGCCAGCGACGCCATGGCTTCTGGCCTTGGTCCCGCGCACGCCAGTATTGCAGGGGTCTTTGCGGCCAATTTCTTTTACGCCGTTTTGGCGGCCACAGGCGTTGCGGTGCTGGTCTTCGCCTTCCCCGGCGTCTTGTGGGCCATCAAGTGGTTCGGGCTTGCCTACCTGAGCTATTTGGCCTTTGGCGCTCTGCGCGCAGCCTGGCAGGCGCATCAAGGCCAACTCAAAACGCGGCCAGCACGCCCCCTGTGGCGCCTGTTCGTTGGCAGTTTTGTCTTGCAGGTCTCAAATCCAACCTCGCTGCTATCGTTTGGCTTGATGCTGCCGGTTTTTGCGGGCCCCGGCGACGGCCTGGCATGGCGCATGATCGCACTGGCTCTGTTGTCCTTGACCTTGGAGTATCCGGCCATGCTGTTCTATGCCAGCTTGGCGGCTTGGTCGCGCAAAACCCTGTTGGGCGGACGCCAAGCGCTGGTCTTACACCTGGTGTCGGCGTTGTTCTTGGCCCTGGCGGTGGTGCTAATTGCCCTGAAGGACTTCAGCCCGCCCGCAGCGACCTAGCCAGCCCCCCCCCGAACCAGCCCCCCGAACCAGCCACGCTAACCAGCCACGCTAACCACCAAAGCGGGTTTTGCTGGGCTGTGGCAGAGCGCGCCTGCGGTACTGTAGGGCCTCGGACAGATGCAGGCTGGTGATGGCCTCATCGCCCGCCAGGTCGGCGATGCTGCGCGCCACCTTGATCACCCGATAAAAGCCGCGCGCCGACAAGCGCAACTGCTCTACGGCGTTTTCCATCAGCGCGGTGGCGGCGGGGTCCAGCGGCGCGGCGCGTTCCAGTACATCGCCACTGAGTTCGGCGTTGCAGCGTAGGTCCGCCGGCGCGCCCAGGGCCGCAAAGCGCTGAACCTGGCGGTCTCGTGCCACCTCCACCCGCTGCAAGATCACCGCTGAGGCCTCGCCAGTGGCTTCTTTGGCCAGCTCAAGCGGTGACAGGCTGGTCATTTCGATCACCAAGTCAATGCGGTCCAACAAGGGCCCCGAAAGGCGGTTCTGATAGTCCTGCCCGCAGACCGGCGCTTTGTTGCAGGCCATGTCCGGATCGCCCAGATAGCCGCAACGGCAGGGATTCATCGCGCCAATCAACTGAAAGCGCGCCGGATAGGTAACGTGGGCATTGGCACGCGCCAGCGACACGCTGCCGGTCTCCAGCGGCTGACGCAGGGCCTCCAGCGTGCGGCGGTCGAACTCGGGCAGCTCGTCCAAGAACAGGACGCCACGGTGCGCCAGCGAGATTTCGCCCGGCTTGGCGCGCAGGCCGCCCCCAGTCAACGCGGGCAGCGACGCCGAGTGGTGAGGATCACGAAATGGCCTTTGGCGCAGCAGGCGGCCGCCGTCCAACTGCCCCGCAATCGAATGAATGGTGGAGACCTCCAGCGCCTCGGCAGGTGACAGGGGCGGCAAGATGCTGGGCAGGGCCGCGGCCAGCATGGACTTGCCCGCTCCGGGGGGCCCGATCATCAATACATTGTGACCGCCTGCCGCTGCGATCTCCATGACACGCTTGGCGCTGGTCTGGCCTTTGATGTGAGCAAAGTCGCTGCTGCGAAAGCTGGCCTCCGCCACCTGGGGTTCGGGCGGCTGCAAGGCGGTCTCACCCTTGAAATGGCCGATCAGGTCCAGCAAATGCGCAGGCGCGAGCACGCTTGGCGGGCTGGCCCAGGCCGCCTCACCGCCTTGAGACTGCGGGCAGATCAGCCCCAAGTCACGCTCGGCGCCAAAGCGGGCGGCGGCCAGGATGCCCGACACCGCCGCCAAAGAGCCGTCCAGACCCAATTCGCCCAAGGCCAGGTAGCCATCGATTTCATCTTGGGCGATTAGCTCCATAGCTACCAGCAAGCCCAACGCAATCGGCAAATCGAAATGACTGCCCTCCTTGAGCATGTCTGCGGGAGCCAAGTTGACGGTGATGCGTTTGGGCGGTAAGGCCAGGCCAATGGCACTGAGAGCGGCGCGCACCCGCTCCTTGGACTCCGCAACCGCCTTGTCCGGCAGCCCCACCAGCGTAAAGGCCGGCAGGCCGCCCGAGAGCTGCACCTGCACGTCCACCGCAGCAACTTCGATGCCGCGAAAGGCCAGAGTTTGGATATGCGCGACCACCGGGCGTTTGACCTACAGGCGCTTTTCAATCGCGTCCCAGATCAGCGCTGCCCCATCAACCCCGCTAAAGCGCTTCAGCTCTTGCAGGCCCGTGGGCGAGGTCACGTTGATCTCGGTCAGCACATCGCCGATGACATCAATGCCAACAAAAATCAGGTCGCGCTCGACCAGGGTCTGTTGCAGGCGTGCGCAGATCTCGCGGTCGCGGTCCGTCAGCTCGATGGGCTCCGCGCGGCCACCCACGTGCATGTTGGCGCGCGCCTCGCCAGCGGCTGGAACGCGATTGATGGCACCAATCGGCTGACCGTCGACCAGGATGATGCGCTTATCGCCTTGGCGCACCGCTGGCACGTACTGCTGCACCATGAGTTGCTCGCGCGAGGTCGCCATGTGGTTTTCAAACAAAGCGCTCAGGTTCTCGTCACCGGGCTTCAGGTGGAAAACCCCCGCGCCGCCATTGCCGAACAGCGGCTTGACAATGATGTCCTCATACTCCGCGCGGAAGGCGCGAATGTCGTCCAGATTGCGAGTGATCATAGTCGGCGGCATGAGGTCTGGGAAGTGGGTCACCAACAGCTTTTCAGGCGAATTGCGCACGTGGAAGGGATGGTTGACCACCAGCGGGCGCGGGTGATCCAGCTCCAACAGGTGCGTGGCGGCGATGTACTGCATGTCAAAGGGCGGATCTTGACGCATCAGCACCACGTCGAAGTCTTTGATCGACTTGCGCGCTACCGTCTTACCGACGGTGAAGTGGTTGCCCACCTCGCGGCGCAGCGTCACCGGGCGCGCCGAGGCGCAGACCTGGCCGTGCCAATAGGTCAGATCGCTCACCAGATAGTGCCACAGCTCATAGCCGCGCTTTTGCGCTTCAAGGCCCAGCACAAAGCTGCTGTCGCCATCCAGATTGATCGGCTCCAGCGGGTCCATTTGCAGTGCGACTTGTAGGGGGGACGAGGCGGACATGGGGCTTTCCTTTGCAGCTCTGCAGAGGCGCGACGGATCAAAGACGCGCCGTTCAGGCAAGGTTCAGATGGGGTTCAGACAGCATTCAGTGCAGCCTTGCTAAGACACATCCATGGTCATGCACAAGACCCAACCTCCCCAATTAAGACCAGCTTTGGTCACAAGCCTCAAGGATGAAGTCCCATGTTTGCACAACTCGCATCGCGTTCACAGGTCCAAACCAACCTGGTTCAAAAAACTGCTTGGCCCCTGATCGCAGGCCTTGCCCTGCTGGCCGTCGCTTCAAGCGGCGCCGAGGCCAAGCATAAGTTCAAGCCCTATGGCCCCAATTTTCAGGTGATCGTCAACCCCTTCCCGATCATCGCCCCCAACCACATCGTTGCACCTAGCAATGTGGTTGCTCCGGCGCCGCTGCAACCCACAGTCATTGCGCCACCTGCTCCGACCCCGATCTTGCCGCAACCGCCCTACGGTCAAGTCGGCCAGCACAAGATCGTCAAACCACCCAAAGACACTTGTGGCCCGACGACTTTTCAAATGAAGTCCAAGCTGCGCACCATGCTTCACGGCACCGGAGCCACCGTGAAACACAAGGGTCAGCGGATCATCGTCAACCTGCCCTCCAATGTGACCTTTGATTCTGGCTCGGCCTATGTGAAGCCTGGCTTCCGACCCATGCTGCGCCGCGTTGCGCGCCGCCTGGCGCGCTGGGATCACACCCGCGTACGCGTTCTAGGTCACACCGACAGCATTGGCGGCTACCAGTACAACCAAGGCCTGTCAGAAGCGCGCGCCTCGTCTGTGGCCAGCATTTTGAACCGCAACGGCGTTGGCTGGAACCGCATGCGCATTCGCGGCTTTGGCGAGACCCGCCCGATTGCCGACAACTACAGCGCCGCCGGTCGCGCTGCCAACCGCCGGGTTGAGCTGACCATTGTGCGTCGCCCGCGCCCTGGTTGTTAAGCCCAGCGCCAACAAGCACCTCGCCCAACAACAAACCCCCGCTGGAGCTCTCCAACGGGGGTTTTGTTATGCACGGCGCCATTTGGTTGGGGTCGATTGCGCGGGGAGCTGTCAACCGCGACGGCGACGGCTGCGACGGCCAGCGCCATCAGCGCTGCCCTTTGGCCCTGAGTCCGGACGCGTGATCGCACCCAACACGGCTTCAATCTCGTCGTAGTCGGGCGCCAAACGCGGCGTATAGCTCTCCAGCGCCTCTTTCATCGCGCGGATGTGGGCGGGCGAGGTACCACAGCAGCCACCGACCAACTGCGCGCCGGCGGCCAGCGCCAACTTGGCGTAGGCAGACATCAAAGCAATGTCGCCTGAATATTGGATTTTACCCTCTTTGAACTCCGGGATACCGCAGTTGGCCTTGGCCACCAGCAATTCATCCGGCTCAGCCGCAGCGCGCATGGCGGTGATGACCGCCACCAACTCAGACGGGCCCGTGCCACAGTTGGCGCCGAAGCCATTCGCACCGCCCAAATCGCGCACCAATCCTGGCATCGCACCCGGCGCTATGCCCATCATGGTGTGGCCGTTGGTGTCAAAAGACAGGGTGCAGAAGTGCGGTAAGCCGACATTCTTGCAGGCTTGCAGGGCCGCCGCCATTTCCTCAGAGGCCGAGATGGTCTCAACCCACAAAATGTCAGCGCCGCCGTCTTTCAGGGCTTGGGCTTGCTCTTCGAACGCCTCGACCGCACCAGCAGCGGTCAAAGCGCCCAAAGGCTCCATCAGCTCACCGGTGGGGCCCATTGAGCCCGCCACCAACACGGTTTGCTCGGCCTTGTCAGCTTCTTCGCGTGCCAGTTCGGCGGCACGTTGGTTGAGCTCCTGCACGCTGTCCTGGGCGTTGTGCAGCTTTAAGCGGTGGCGATTGCCGCCAAAGGAGTTGGTCAAGATCACGTTCGAGCCCGCCGCGGTCCAGTCCGCGTACAGCCCTTGGATGATTTCTGGCTTGTCCCTGTTCCACAGCTCGGGCGCATCGCCGCTGGTCAAGCCGCGCTCAAACAGGTTGGTCCCAGTGGCACCGTCCAGCAGCACGTAGCCTTGCTGATCGATCAAAGTGCGGAGAGTGGCGAGAGCAGGCATAGAACAACTCATAAATATAGCTTTATATTTTTATACTGGTAAATCACGAGCTCAGCAAGCGGGTTTTCGCGCCAAGCGATTTGTAGGTCGCTTTTTTAGCAATGCGATCGACGCCTTTGGGCCATGCTCTGCTTCAAATTATAGGAGTCGGTCATGACCAACGAACAAGACACACCCACCTCTGACGGCGGCGCCCGTCGCGGACGCTCTAAGTCAGGCGGAGCGGCGTCGCGCCGCGCATCGCGCACCGCAGCGGTCCATACCAGCCTGCCTGTGCTGCAGCGCAACCTGCCGCTGATGGAAGTTCTGAGCCCTGAAGGCTTGGAAACGATTGAGGCCAACGCCGAGACCATATTGCAGGAAATCGGCATCGAATTCCGTGACGAAGAAGCCCTGGAGATCTGGAAAGAGGCCGGGGCCGATGTCCAAGGCCAGCGGGTGCGCTTTGAAAAGGGTATGTGTCGCCAGCTCTGCCAGACGCTGCCGTCTGAGTTCGAGCAGTTCGCACGCAACCGGGATCGGAACGTGATGATCGGCGGCAATCGCACCGTCTTCGCTCCGGTTTATGGCCCTCCGTTCTATCGCGACTACGAGACCGGGCGGCGCTACGCCACCATCAATGACTTCGAAAACCTGGTGAAGCTGGTCTATATGCTGCCCGCCCTGCACCATTCAGGCGGCACAGTCTGCGAGCCGGTGGATGTACCGGTCAACAAGCGTCACCTGGACATGGTTTACGCCCACTTGCGCTGGTCGGACAAGCCCATCATGGGATCGGTGACGGCACCCGAGCGCGCGCAAGACACAGTGGACATGCTGAAGATCGTGTTCGGCGATGAGTTTGTCGACCAAAACGCCTGCTCGATCAGCTTGATCAACGCCAACTCGCCGCTGGTGTTCGATGACACCATGCTGGGCGCATTGAAAGTCTACGCACGCAACAACCAAGCTTGTATCGTCTCGCCCTTCATCATCGCCGGCGCTATGTCGCCGGTGACGCCGATGGGCACCATGACCCAGGCGCTGGCCGAGGCCCTGTCTGGCCTGGCCTTCACCCAGTTGCTGCGACCGGGTTCGCCCATGGTCTTTGGTACTTTCGCGGCCTCTATGTCCATGCAAACCGGCGCGCCGACCTTTGGCACGCCCGAGCCCGCGATGGTCATTATGGGCATGGCCCAGCTTGCTCGGCGCCTTGGCGTCCCCTTCCGATCTGGCGGCTCTTTGTGTGCCTCCAAGACCCCGGATGCTCAGGCCGCCTATGAGTCGTTGAACACCCTCTACCCCGCAGTTTGCGGTGGCGTGAACTTCATGCTGCACGCTGCGGGCTGGCTGGAAGGCGGCCTGGTGTCCTCACCTGAGAAGCTGATTTTGGACGCCGACAACCTGCACATGATGCAGATTATGCAGGGCGGTCCTGGCGTTGACGAGAATGCGCAAGCGATGGATGCCCTACGCGAAGTCGGCCCTGGCTCGCACTTCTTGGGGTCAGCCCACACCCAGCGCAACTTTGAAACGGCCTTCTACAAGTCCACCTATGCGGACTCCAACTCCTTTGAACAGTGGGAGGCGGAAGGCTCACGCGACGCCTACCAGCGCGCCAATGACATCTTCAAGAAGATGCTCGCCACCTATCAAGCGCCAACCATCGATCCTGCGATCGACGAAGCACTTTGCGCCTATGTGGCAGAGAAAAAAGGAAGCCAGCCGGACTTGAACTTCTAGAGAACGTTTCACTAAATCGCATTCAGCTTACGCGCTCTATCTCTTTGATATAGCTGCAAATGCACCCCGGGCAGGTTTGGCGCAATCGAGCGCGATTGCTCGGCCTTTGCGCTAAGCGGGTTGGATCCAAGGAACGCAGAACAGGGCGGATCGCAAAGCGCGGGCTGCCCTGTCTTTTTGCGCTCAAGCGTCACGCGGCCTTCCCACAGGCCAAGCCGTCGATCCCTGTGGCAAGGAGTTTGCAACTGACACCAGGCTATAAGCCGGGTTATTTTCGATCCATCATATTCTGTTGCGAAATGGTGGGCAGTAAGCGCTATGCTGACTTCCACGCCCGCATCAACGAGCAAAACCCACGTGACCAGCAAGATTGAAGATTTGCCCAACCTTGGCCCCTATATGGCCCGCCGCTTGGCGGACATCGGCGTGAACACCGCAGGCGAACTGCGCGCGCTTGGTGCCGTCGAGGCTTATCGCCGCCTCAAATTCCAGTTCGGTCGAGAGATGACGCTGAACGCGCTCTGGGCCATGGAGGCTGCTTTGGTGGGTCTGGACTGCCGGCGCCTGTCAAATGAGCACAAACAAGCGCTGCGCACGCAGCTTGAGCAAAGCTGAGCGGATTAGAGCGTCGGGCGATTAGCCTGAATCTGTTTTTGGGGTTCCCTTTTTGTTTGATTTGTGATTCTCCCTCCTTGGAGGTGGATCATGGGCAAACCCTTATCGGCGGATTTACGCGAGCGCATTGTG